>JBGPLG010000022.1:0-52850 GCA_041486305.1 Gemmatimonadota bacterium | reverse complement strand
CGCAGCGAGCTGCCCCGCTACTTCTCGCTCAAACTGTCGCCCCACCAGATCGATCTCCGGGAGGTGCTCGCGCTGGCCGATCTGCGGGGCCTCCTGCCCGAGCGGCTGGTGGCGGTCGGCATCGAGCCCGAGCGGGTGGACATGGAGATCGGCCTGAGCCACCGCGTCTCCGCGGGCATGGCCAAGATGATCGACCTCGTGGTGGAGCGGCTGGAGGAGGCCGGCCATTCCTGCCGGCGCAGGATCGCGGCCAGTGCATGAGCTGAGCCTGGCCCTCGAGGTCTGCCGGCTGGCCGAGGACATACTGGTGCGGGAGCGGGGCGTCGCGGTCAACGGGGTCGGGGTGGAGGTGGGCTCCGACTCCGGCATCGAGCTGGAAAATTTCCGGTTCTGCCTGGATGCGCTGCTTCGCGAACCGCCATTCACCGGAGCCCGTGCCGACTTGCGGCCGGTGCCCGGTGACGCCCTGCGGCTTACCTACGTCGAGGTGGATGATGGCCGTCCGGACCATTGAAGTGCGGGAGCGCGTCATGGCGCGCAACGACGAGCTGGCCGCCGGAGTCCGCCGCCGACTCGAGGGGGCGGGTGTGGTGGCGTTCAACCTGGTCTCCTCTCCGGGGTCGGGCAAGACGCTCTTGCTGGAGCGGACCCTCGAGGCGCTGGGTGAGGAGCTCGGCATCGCCGTGGTGACGGGAGACGTGCAGACCCAGAACGACGCGGACCGCCTGGCCCGCCACACCCCGCGCCTGGTGCAGGCGGTGGTCACCGGCGGGGCCTGCCACCTCGACGCCATGCAGATCACCGAGGCCCTCAATCACATCGACCTGGAGCGCACCCGGCTGCTGTTCATCGAGAACGTGGGCAACCTGGTCTGCCCGGCCGCATGGGACCTGGGCGAGGCGGCCAAAATCGTCGTGTTCTCGGTGACCGAGGGCGAGGACAAGCCGCTCAAGTATCCCAAGATGTTCCGCATGGCCTCCCATGCGGTCCTCAACAAGATCGACCTGTTGCCGCACCTCGATTTCGACGCCGGGCAAGCGGTGAAGAACGCTCTCGAGGTCAACCCCGCCCTGCACTTCTTCCGCACCTCGGCCCGCACCGGCGCCGGACTCGACGCCTGGTTCGATTTCCTCCGGTCCAGCGTCGCCATGGCGGCGGTATGACGACGGCCTCGCCCCAGCCATCGCGGGCGGCGTACCGGCTGCGGGTGAGCGGCCTGGTTCAGGGGGTGGGCTTCCGGCCCTTCGTCCACCGGCTGGCGGTGAGCCACCACCTGGGGGGATGGGTGCTCAACGCCACCGGCGACGTGCAGATCGGAGTCGAGGGCGCCCCCGCCGACCTGGACGCGTTCCTCGCCACCCTGCGGGTCGAGGCCCCGGCCCGGGCCCGCATCGAGGAGGTCGCGGTGGAGCCCGCCGAGGTCGAGGAGCTGCGGGAGTTCACCATCCTCCCGAGCGCCCGGGAGAGCGGCCGCCGGCAACCGGTTTCTCCGGACATCGGCACCTGCGCTGCCTGCGAGGCGGAGCTGTTCGATCCCGCCGACCGCCGCTTCCACTATCCCTTCATCACCTGCACCGACTGCGGCCCGCGCTACACGGTGATTGAATCGATGCCGTTCGACCGCGAGCGCACCAGCATGGCCCCGTTCCACCAGTGCGCCGCCTGCCTGGCCGAGTACCATGATCCCGGCGATCGCCGCTATCACTCTGAAACCAACAGCTGCCCCGACTGCGGCCCCCGGTTGTGGTTCACCACCAGCGATCCGGCGAGTGCAGGCACCGGGGCTTCGCTCGGAGAGGCCGTCCGGATTCTTCTCCATGGCGGGATTCTCGCGATCCGGGGCCTCGGGGGCTTTCACCTCGCCGTCGACGCCACCAACGCGGCCGCGGTCGCCACGCTGCGCGCCCGCAAGCGCCGGGTTGCCAAGCCGCTGGCGATCATGGTGCGCACCGTCGCCGACGCCCGCGCACTCGCTCGCATCGGCGCCGCCGAGGCCGCCCTGCTGGCATCCCCCGAGCGACCCATCGTGCTGCTCGAGGTGCGCCCCGATTCCGGGCTCGCCCCGAACGTGGCGCCCGGCCTCGCCCACATCGGCATCATGCTGGCGTATACGCCGCTGCATCACCTGCTCCTCGATCTGGTCGGGCGTCCCCTGGTGATGACCAGCGGGAACCAGGCCGACGAGCCGATTGCCACGGACAACCAGGAGGCGCTGGCCCGCCTGGGCGGCATCGCGGACGGCTTCCTGCTGCACGACCGGGACATCGTGGCCCGCTACGATGATTCGGTCGTGCGGGTGGTGCGCGGGGGGGAGGTGCTGCTCCGCCGGGCTCGCGGATACGCCCCGCTGCCGCTCTCGCTTCCCGTGGCCAGCCCGCGCCCGTTGCTCGCCGTGGGGCCCCATCTCAAGAACACACTGACGCTGGTGCACGGCGCGACGGCTTGGGTCAGCCAGCACATCGGGGACCTCGAATCGCCCGAGACATTGGAGCATTTTCAGGGCACCCTGGCGATGCAACGCCGGCTGTTCGGCATCGATCCCGAGGTCGTGGTCCGGGATGCGCATCCGGGGTACCTCTCGAGCCGGCTGGCCGAGGAGATGGAGTTCAGCCGGGTCGTGACGGTGCAGCATCATCACGCCCACATCGCCGCGGTCATGGCGGAGCACGGCGTGACGCGGCCGGTGCTCGGCGTCGCCTACGACGGCACCGGGTACGGGGACGACGGCACGACCTGGGGCGCCGAGGTCCTGGCGGCGGACCTGACCGGATACCGGCGGGTCGGGCACCTCCTGCCGGTCCCGATGCCGGGGGGCGATCTCGCGGCCCGCATGCCCTGGCGCGCCGCGCTCGGCTACCTGTCCTCGGCGCCGGAGTGCGCGGCGAGCTTCACCGCCGCCTTCCGCGGGCTGGATCGGCGCGAGCGCGACCTGGCGGAGATCCAGATGGCCCGGCGGCTCAACGCGCCCCTGGCCTCCTCGATGGGGCGGCTGTTCGACGCCGCCGCGGCGGTCATCGGCCTGCGCCGCCAGGCGTTCTACGAGGGGCAGGCCGCAATGGAGCTGGAGGCGCTGGCCGGCCGGCGCCACGCAGGGGCATACCCCTGCGACTTCCGCGAGGTCGAGGGCCGGATCGTCCTGGATCCGCTTCCGCTCCTCGCCGAGCTGGGGGACCGTCTCGAGCGAGGCGCCGAACCCGCCGATCTGGCCGCGGCCTTCCACGCCGGAATCGCCGGCGCTACCATCGAGCTGGTCGGCCGGCTGGCCCGGCGAACCGGGCTCGGCACCGTGGTGCTGTGCGGGGGCGTGTTCCAGAACGCGAGGCTGCTGGAAACGGTGTGGAACGGGCTCGAGGCCCTGGGATTCCGGGTCCTGACCCCCCGCCGGCTCTCCCCGAACGACGGCGCCATCAGCTATGGCCAGGCCGCGGTGGCGGCTGCGATCCTGGCCGCCGAACAGGAGGCTTGACCATGTGCCTCGGAGTGCCGGGACGGGTGGTGGAGGTACGGGGATCGATCGCCCTGGTGGACTTCTGGGGCATTCGCCGGGAAACCCGGCTCGATGTCGTGGATGAGCCGGTCGGCCCGGGCGACTACATCCTCAACCACGTCGGCTTTGCCATCCGCAAGATTCCCGAATCGGAAATCCAGGACACCCTCGCCCTCTATGACATGCTGCTTCGCGAATCGGAGAGCGACATGATGGCGGCCGACGTGCGCGGGGAAATCGCCGGGTCGCGGTCCCGGGAGCTTCCGCCCGATGCCTGAGCTGGCCAGGGACGCCGGAGCCGGCGCGCTCCGCTTCCGCGACCCGGCCCGGGCCCGGGCGCTGGCGGGGGCGCTGGACCAGCTCTGCCGCCAGATCGGCCGGGAGTCGGTATCGGTCATGCACGTGTGCGGGAGCCACGAGCAGTCCATCGCCAAGTTCGGGCTGCGCACCATGCTGCCCAGGGGGCTCAACGTCATCATGGGGCCCGGGTGCCCGGTCTGCGTCACCGATGTCCCCGAGGTGGATGAGGCCGTGGCGCTCGCGCTGGACGGCAAGATCATCGCGACCTACGGAGACATGCTCCGGGTGCCCGGCACCTCCCGGTCGCTGGCCGACGCCCAGGCGCAGGGAGCCAGAATCGAGGTGCTGTACAGCGCGGTGGAGGCGGTCGAGCTCGCGCGCGACACCACGGAGGAAGTGGTGTTCTTCGCCAGCGGATTCGAGACCACCGCGGTGGCGACCGCCGCCGTGGTGCTGGACGATCCGCCCCCCAATTTCTCGGTGCTGTCGGCGCACAAGTACATCCCGCCGGTCATGGAGATCGTCGCCGAGATGCCGGGCAACCGGGTCGAGGGCTTCCTGGCCGCCGGGCACGCCGCCGCGATCACCGGCTCGGGGATCTTCGAGCGATTCGTCGAACACCACCGCATCCCGATCGTCGTGGCCGGGTTCGAGCCGCTCGATATCCTGGCCGGCCTGGTCCGTTTGCTCGAGCTGGTCCGGGACGGACGCATGACCGTGGAGAACATGTTCCCCCGCTGCGTAACCCGCGACGGCAACCGCAACGCGCAGGCCCAGCTCTGGCGGGTCTTCCGCGCGGTCGGGGGCAACTGGCGCGGGATCGCCCACATTCCCAACGGCAATCTCCGGTTGCGGGACGAGTTCGCGCACCTGGACACCCGGCGGCGCTTCGCCATCGACCTGGCCTCGCTGTGGGAGCACGCGCCCGCGACCCTCACGCAGAGCTGCATCTGCGGCGACATCATGGCGGGCATCGCCTCCCCGTCGGCCTGCCCGCTCTTCGGCAAGGCGTGCACTCCCGATACCCCGGTGGGAGCCTGCATGGTGTCCAGCGAGGGCACTTGCAAGATCTGGCATCAATACGGAGGGCATCCCGACCTATGACCTGCGTGCTCGCGGGGCGCGACCAGCTCATCACCCTGCGCCAGGGCGCCGGGGGCCGGGCGATGCGCCTGCTGATCGAGGAATGCCTGGCCGCCGGGTTCCCGCCGGCGCCCGGCGAGGCGATCGGGCTCCAGGCGATGGACGACGGCGCGGCGTTCCCCATCGGGGACCAGTGGCTGGTGCTTACCACCGACTCCCACGTGGTCCACCCGATCGTGTTCCCGGGAGGAGACATCGGCCGGCTGGCCATCGCCGGAACCGTCAACGATCTCGCAATGATGGGAGCGACCGAGCCGCTCGGGCTCACCTCGGCCATCATCATCGAGGAGGGCTTCCGGCGCGACCAGCTGGAGCAGATTCAGCGCTCGATGCGGGAGACCTGCCTCGAGGCCGGCGCCTCGGTGGTCACGGGAGACACCAAGGTCATGGGCCGGGGCGAGCTCGACGGGATCGTGATCAACACCACCGGGATCGGACTCACCGCGCAGCTCGTAACGGACGCCGGACTCAAGCCCGGCGACCTCCTTCTGTTCACCGGGACGATCGGCGATCACGGCATCGCCCTCATGGCCAAGCGGCACGAGCTCGGCTTCGACGGGGATCTCCGCTCCGACGTGGCGCCCATCAACGGCCTGGTGCGCGCCGCGCTGGCCGCCGGAGGCGCCGATGTCGTCGCCATGAAGGATCCCACCCGCGGCGGCGCGGCGAGCGCCCTCCACGAGATGGCGGCCAAGAGCCGGGTCGGGATCGTGATTCATGAGCCCGACGTCGCGGTCTCGGCGGTGGTACGCGCCGCCGCCGAAATGCTCGGGCTCGACCCGTTTCACATCGCGAACGAGGGCAAGGCGATCCTGGGGGTGCGGGCGGCGGCGGCGGAACGGGTACTGGCCGCGCTGCGGGCCCACCCCCAGGGCCGCGACGCGGCGGTGGTGGGCGAGTGCATCGCCGAGCACGGCGGCCGCGTCATTCTCGATACCGGCCTCGGGCGCCGCCTGATGGCGGAGCCCGACGGGGAGCCGCTGCCGCGCATATGCTGACCGTCTCGAGCCAGGCGGATCGTCCCAGGGAACGGCTCCGCGTAGCGGTGCTCACCTCCCGACGCGCACCCGGGCTCTCGGATGTGCTCGAGCACGACCCGGAGCGTGGCCGGCTCTACGACATCGTCGCCGGGTTGGCCAGCGACGCCGCGAGCGAGGCGATTCCCCAGCTGAAGGCGGCAGGCATTCCTGCCCTGTGCCACGACCTCGGCGCCTTCTGCGCCGGACGCGGGGGCCGTCGCGGTGACCTCGCGCTCCGCACCGAGTACGACGGCCGGACCGTCGACCTGCTGGCGGGTTATCGCCCCCAGCTCCTGGTGCTGTGCGGCTATCTCCATATCCTCACCGCACCCCTCCTGGACGCCTATCCGGCCGCGATCGTCAGCGTGCACGATGCCGACCTGACTCTCCTCGACGACGCCGGGCGCCCGTGCTTCCGGGGCCTCCACGCCACCTACGACGCCCTGGCGTCGGGCCGGCTGGAAACCCGGTCCACCGTCCATCTGGTTACCGCGGAGGTGGATCACGGACCGCCGCTGGTGCGCTCCTGGGGGTTTCCCGCCCATCCGATGGTGGCGGACGCCCGGCGGTGGGAAGCGGGGGAGATTCTCAAGGCGTATGCCTTCGCGCAGCGGGAGTGGATGATGCGTTCCGCCTGGGGGCCGCTGCTCGCCCGCATCGTCCACCGCTTTGCGCTCGGCCAGGTGCGGGTGCTCGGCGGGCGGGCCGCGATGGGCGGTCGGATCGGGCCGGACGAGCTCCGCCCCGACGTCGGCGCCATCCGGCGCGCGGCGGAGTCCTGAGATGCCGGCGATTCTGACATCCCTGGATGACGCGGTGGGCGTGATCACCATCGCCCGGCGGGACCGTTTCAACTCCATGGATGTGACCACCGCCCGGGAGTTTCGTGCCGCCGGCCTGCGAATGGCGCGGGACACCGCGGTGCGCTGCGTGGTGATTCGCGGCGAGGGGGGCGTGTTCTGCAGCGGGGCTGACCTCAAGTACATCCGGGAGCGGGGAGAGCCGGCCGACTTCGGGTACCTCCAGCCCGAGGCGGTGGAGCCCGCCCGGGGCTACGGCGAGAGCTTCAAGCAGATCCTGGAGTACATCCACAGCACGATCTCCGAGATCCGCCGGGCACCTAAACCCTTCATCGCCGCGGTGGACGGCATCGCCGCGGCGGGCGGGTTCGGCATCGCCATGGCCTGCGACCTCGTGGTCGCATCGGAACGCGCGGCCTTCGAGTGGGCCTACCACAAGACCGGCCTCTCCGGCGCGGAGAGCTCCACCTTCTTCCTCCCCCGGCTGGTCGGCTTCCGCAAGGCGATGGAACTGGTCCTGCTCAATCCCCGGCTCACGGCTGAGGAGGCCCGGGAGCTGGGCCTGGTGACCCGGGTCTTTCCGGTGGAGAGCTTCGATGCCGATACGATGGGGCTGGCCCGGCGCCTCGCGGACGGACCGGTCGGCGCCTACGCCGTCGCCAAGAACCTGCTCAACCAGGCCGCCGGGGTGGACCGGCTCGACTACCACCTCGACCAGGAACTGCAGCACCTGACCCGCATCGCCGACGGACCGGAGTTCGCGGAAGGCCTGGCGGCCTTCTTCGAACGGCGGCCACCGGAATTTGCCAAGCACCTCGCGAAGGCTTCCCCGAGATCCTGACAAGGACGGTCCCCGAATGCCCCTACGCTCCGGCGTCTACATCGTTCCGACCAACCGCTGGTACATCGAGCGCACCGTCTGGCTGGTGGCCGGCATCGTCCTGCTGACCGGAACCGCCCTGGCCGCGCTGGTCACACCCCTGGCCATCTTCCTGGTCATCGCCACCGGAATCTCCTCCATCGTGGTGGCATTCACCGGGTATTGTGTGGTGGGGAATGTCCTGAAGCGGCTCGGCTTCACCGGCATGCTGGAACGAACCGCTCCGGAAGACAAGCGGTATATCATGAAGACCGACAGCTGGTACCTGGAACGCCGCATCTACCTGGCGGTCGGCATCAACATCTCGATTGCGTCGGCGTTGTCGCTCCTGGTCAGCCCGTGGTTCCTGCTCTTCACGGGTTTCGTAGGCTCCGCCATGGTGTGGTTCGCGGCCACGGGGTATTGCATCATGGCCAACGGGCTCTACTGGCTCGGGGCCGAGCCGCGGCTGGCGCCCGAGAAGGCGCGGCCCGCCGGGTCGCCGGTGCAGGAAGGGGCTAGGCGCGCAGGCTCAGCCGTTTGAGCCGGGTGTGATCCTCACGCTCCCGCTCCTCGAGCAGGCCGCGCACCCGGGCCACCTCGCGCTGGAGGTCCGGGGCCACCCGGCGCTCGAGTGTGTTCACCTGGCGGGAGGTTCGCTCCAGCGCCTCCGCCAGCCGGCGTAGCCGGAGCTCGATCGACGCGGCATCCAGAACCAGCTCGACCAGGCGCTCGAATTCCGCGCTGGCGGCGCCGGCCGCCGGGCCGGTCATGCCCGGGTGCTCCCCCCGGACCGACAGGCTGCGCCGCGCCGCCACCAGCCGCCGCACCGTCCCGGTTACCACGCCCCACGTTTCGCTGACCTCCACTTCGACCTCGAGCTGGCGGGAGGGCCACCCCAGAGGCTCCAGCCCGGCGAGCCCGTGCACCGCCTGCGCCGAAAGCAGAGCGGGATACGCCGCGGCCGCGCACTCGACGATACGCGCCTGGGCCGCGATGGCGGGCGCCGCGACGCGGAAGAGCTCGGCGGCGAGCGCCTTGCGCTTGCGGGTCAGGAGATCGATCCCCCGCGCCACCCGTGCCAGCCGCTGCCGCGAGCGGAGCAGCTGGGAGCGCGTAGGGGCGAGCCGCATTCCGCTCATGGCGCGCCCGCGGCACCGCCCCGGGATGCCAGGAGCTGGTCCGGAATCCGGAAGAGATCCTCCCGGGGCAACCCGTCGAGCAGGGCCCAGCCCGCGGCGATCGTCTCCTGGATCGTGCGACGGCCGGCGCCCTGGTGCACGAACCGCCGCTCGAATTGCTCGGCGAACTCGAGAGCCCGCCGGTCCGCCGCCGGCAAGCCGCTCTCCCCGACGATCGCCGCGGTGAATCGCGCTTCCCGTCCCGAGGCGTAGCTGGCGTAGAGCTGATCGGCCCACACGCGGTGCTCCGGAACCGTCTGGGCTCCGATGCCGGAATGCATCAGACGCGACAGCGACGGCAGTACGTCGATCGGCGGGAACACTCCCTTGCGGTCGAGCTCCCGGGACAGCACGATCTGCCCCTCCGTGATGTACCCGGTGAGATCCGGGATGGGGTGGGTGATGTCGTCGTCCGGCATGGTCAGGATCGGAATCTGGGTGACCGACCCGGCCGCATCGCGCAGGACGCCGGCGCGCTCGAAGAGAGATGCGAGGTCGGTGTACATGTAGCCGGGGTATCCCCGCCGGCCGGGAATCTCTTCCCGGGCCGCGCCCAGCTCCCGCAGCGCCTCGCAGTAGTTGGTGCAGTCGGCCAGGATCACCAGCACATGCATTCCCCGGTCGAACGCGAGGAACTCCGCCTGGCTCAGGGCCAGACGCGGCGCGAGCAGCCGCTCGATGGTCGGGTCGCCGGTGCGGTTCAGGTAGAACACCGTGCGGCTCAGTGCCTCGGTCCCCTCGAAGCGGGCCATAAAGCGTTGGGCTTCCCGCTGGGTGATCCCGATCGCCACGAACACGACCGCGAACGGCTCGTCCCGCGGGGTGCGCGCCCCGGCGACGATATGGGCCGCGAGGTCCAGGCCGGGCAATCCGGCCCCCGAGAAGATCGGCAGCTTCTGTCCCCGCACCAGCGTGTTCATCCCGTCGATGGCGGATACGCCGGTTTCGATGAGATCGTGCGGCTTGCGCCGACGCACCGGGTTGATGGGCGCAGCCCACACCGGCCGGCGCGCCTCGCCCACGGCGGGGGGCAGGCCGTCGAGCGGGTTCCCCGCCCCGCTCAGTACCCGGCCGAAGAGCTCGGTCCCGACGGTGGCGCGCGAGACCTGGCCGGTGAGGGTCACCCGGGCGCCGGCCGGCGCGAGCCCCACGGTGTCCTCGAAGACCTGGAGCACGGTGGATTCCCGGCTCACTTCGATCACCTGGCCCCGGCGCTGGCCGCTCGGGTCCTCGATGGTGGCCCACTCGCCCAGCGCGGCGCGCCGGGCGCCGCGCACCGTGAGCAGCGGCCCGGAGGCGCTCTGCGCCCCGTGATAGGTCCGCGCCGTGCCGCTCATGCCGGGCCGCTCCCCCCGGCGGCGCGGGCAACCTCGACTCGCGCCGCGGTGCGGCGGTCGACATCCCCTCCATCGGCCAGCGACCGGACGCCGGCGATCGCGCGCCGGGCCCGGGCCACGTCGATCGAAGCGAAGCTTCGGCCGGCCTTCAGCGCCTCGGTGGCGGCCCGCCGGAACCCGAGAATCAGGTCCGCGATCGTGTGGGTCTTGCCGATCGGGCAACGGGCGTCGTTCGGATCGTAGGCGCTCTGCCCGATCAGGAGTTCGCGGACCAGCTTGGCCGATTCCAGCGTCAGGCGATCCGCATCCTCGAGCGCATCGGGCCCAACCAGGCCCGCGACTTCCCGAAGCTCCCGGTCATGCTGCAGCAGCTCGAGGGTCTCGTGCCGCATCTCGCCCCACCGGGCGCCGCCTTCCCGTTCGAGCCACGGGGTCACCTCGTCGATCTGCAGGCTGTAGCTGGTTTCCCAATCCACCGCGGGGAACTGGCGCTGATGGGCGAGGTTCGCGTCGAGGGCCCAGAGCCCGCCCACCGCGCGCAGCGCGGCCTGGGTCACCGGCTCCGAGAAATCGCCGCCGGGGGGAGAGATCGCGCTGATGAAGGTGACCGCGCCGCTGCGCTCGGGCGTTCCCAGCGCGCGAGCCCGCCCGGCCCGCTCGCACACCTTGCCCAGCCGGTTGGACAGCGCGGTGGGATATCCCTCCTCGCCCGGCATTTCGCGCAGCAGCGAGCCGATTTCCCGGAGCGCCTCCGCCCAGCGCGACAAGGAGTCGGCCATGAGCGCCACCCGGTAGCCCATGTCGCGGTAGTACTCGGCGATCGTGAGACCGAGATACACCGACGCCTCCCGCGCCGCGACGGGCATGTTCGACGTGTTCACCACCAGCGTGGTCCGGTCCATGAGGGATCGGCCGGTGCGGGGATCTGTGAGCGTCGGGAATTCTTCCAGCACCTCGGCCATCTCGTTTCCCCGCTCTCCGCAGCCGACATAGACGACGATGTCCGCGTCGGCGAAGCGCGCCAGCGATTGTTCGATCACGGTCTTTCCGGTCCCGAAGCCTCCCGGTACGGCGACGGCGCCGCCCTCCGCCACGGGAAACAGAAAGTCGAACACCCGCTGACCGGTGATGAAGGGGCGGTCGGCGGGAAGCCACTCCGCGATCGGACGGGGCACCCGCACCGGCCAGCGTTGCAGCAGTGTGAGCTCCCGGCCTCCCGAGAGCCGGCACACCGTTTCTTCCACGGTCCGGTCGCCCGATTCGATCCACTCGATCTCGCCGTGGCAGCCGGGCGGCGCCATGATGAAGTGGGTAACCCCCGGGCGCTCCTCCACGGTGCCGAGGATCCGCCCCGGCTCGACTGGCTCCCCGCGGGCGGCCCGGGCCACGAAGGGCCAGCGCCGCGCACGGTCCAGCGTGGGGACCTGGGTTCCCGCCCCGATGAACGCGCCCTCGGCCTCGGCGAGCTGCTCCAGCGGCCGCCCGATGCCGTCGAGCACCGATCCGAGCAGCCCGGGGCCCAGCTCGGCCTGGAGCGGGGCCCCGGTCGCGACCACCGGATCGTCCAGGGCGAGCCCGGTGGAGTCCTCGAACACCTGGATCGTGGCCACCTCTCCATCCACCCGGATGACCTCCCCAAGCAGCTTTCGGGGCCCGACCCGCACGATCTCGAAGAGACCGACGTTGCGCAGGGGCGCCGCCTCCACCAGCGCGCCCGCGGCCCGGATGATCCGGCCATCTCCGGAGGTCATCGGAGGCGGACCCGGTAACCGATCGCCCGGCGCAGGAGCTCGATCACCCGTTCTTCCGCCGAGGCGGCCGCTTCCCACGCCGGCCCGGGAAACGGTACCACCACCGGATGGGCCGAGCGGGCGAGCCGCGCGCGGAGATCGTCGGGAAGGGCGCGGTAGATCTCCTCCTGGAGGAGCACCACGCCGATCTCGGGATGCCGGGCGAAGTCGGCCAGCAGCGGTTCGATGGCCTCGTCGAGACCCAGGGGCACCGGCGGGACGCCCGCCAGGGCAAACCCGGGAGCCAGCGCCGGGCGGCAGACGATCCGCACCGAGTCGGTCACGCGGGCGTGACCAGGCCGGCGGCCACCAGTCCGGGGGGCGCGCCGAGGTCCGCCGCGCCGGAAACCAGGCGCACATCGTGGGCCTCGGCCCGCATGCGTTCCAGGACCTCGAGCAGGACGCCGGGTCCCAGCGGGTTACGGCGGGCCTCGCGGCGCTGCCAGGCCAGCAGGGCACCCAGCGCGCGCGCCTCGAAGCCACCCGGCCCGTTCGGCTCGGTGCCCAGCACCTCGAGCGGCGTGCCCGCAAACCACTCGGACAGCACCGCGCCGAGCCGGTCGGCGCCGAGGCCGGCGGCGGCCGCGAAGCCGGTGCGGTTCAGCACCAGTCCGCCGGGAAGAAAGACGTCATCGGCCGAGACCGGAGCACCCCACTCGCGGAGGAGGAGCAGGGACTCGACGTTGGCCAGGTCGATGAGCATAGCGGCAAAGCGGCGAAGGTCCGGCCCGGCACGCCGGGCCGCCCGGGTGACACGGAGCGCGAACAGCCGGGCCAATGCCGCCTCGAGGCGCCAGAGGTCCGGAGTCGCGAGACCGGTGCCGGCCACCAGGAGGGCTCGTCCCGCCGGATGGCCCAGCCGGACCAGCGCCTCGGCCAGGCGCCGAGGCGACTCGGCCTTGGCCAGCGGCTCGAGCGTGCGCGCGGGCAGGCCCGGAGTCGGCGTCGCGCCACGGAGCCGCGCGCCGGGCGGGGCGCCCTGCGCCGAACCGCGCAGCAGCCGGCGAAGGAGGCGATACTCGATTTCCTCATAGAGGACCGACAGGGCCGCGTGCCCCGGGCCAAGCCAGCGGCCCAGTACCGCGAACCGCCCCGCGAGAACCCGTCCGGCGGCGTGATCGAATTCGTACGGGGTGAGCTGGCGTCCGCTTTCCGGCACCGGGAATCCGCGCGCGATGAGCGCCCGCGTGGCGGCGTGCCAGGAGCCCGCGCCGGCCGCGGAGAGCAGGTCTTCGCGATTCAGCAGGTGGGTCGCCAGGCCGCGGGCCCGGGCATTGACCGCGCCCCACGCGATGGTCACTCCGCCTCGAACCGGGCCGCGACCGCCACGGCGAGGTCGGCCTCCTGGCGGCGGAGCAAGGCGGCGAACGTGTTGTTCACCACGATCGTCCCGTCGGCCGACTGGCCCAGGATCCCGGCCGCGGCGTCGGCGTCCGCGCGAACCGTCACGTCGGCCCGGTCCTTCAGTAATTGCTCCACCGGTCCCGCGACGTCGGGGCGGCAATGGAGCACCGCGGGACCGCCCTCGAGGAATCGCAGAGTGGCGTCCACCAGCGCGGGAAGCTGCCCCTGGTACCGGTCGATGGCCGCGGCCCGAAGCTCCCGCTCGGCGTCGGTGAAGACCCGGTCCAGCAGCAGGGCGCGCTCCCGCAGATGCGACTCCCGGTATCCTCGCGCGGCGGCCGCGGTCTCGCACGCGACCGTGCGTCGTCCCGCTTCCCGGAGACGGTCCAGGGCTTCCGCGCCGCGCCGCTGCGCTCCGGCCTCGGCCTGCGCGAGCAGCCCCTGCGCGCGCAGCTCGGCCTCGGAAATCAGTTTCGCGGCCTCGGCCGACGCGTCGCGCTCGAGCAGCGCGAGCAGCGCGTCGATGCTCACCGCTCACCCGCCCCGGGACAGGATCATCACCGCCACCACGAAGCCCAGGATCGCCAGGGTCTCCGGGATGGCGACCAGCAGGATGGCGGTGGTGCTGAGCTCCGGCTTTTCCGCGAGCGCCGCGGCGACCGCCGGGCCGATCCGCGACTGGGCCCAGCCGGTGGCGAGCGCGGGAATGCCGATCGCGGCGGCAGCCGACACGGCGATCCAGAAGGTGTTCATCGGGTTCCTTTTGCAGGAAGAGGTGGTTCGGTCGAGGCCGGCCGCCAATGGCCGAGCGGATGGTATTCCTGGCCTCCGGGACTGTAGAACTTCCCGAAGAATTCCACGTAATGCAGCCGCAGCCCGTGGATCGCGGGCGCGAAGATGGCGAGGGCGAAATTGACCAGATGGAACAGCAGGCCGAACAGCACGCCCACGAAGACCCCGCCGAAGGTCCCCGCCATCCGGTTGGCCACGACGGCCATCATCACCGAAGCCGTGCCCAGCGCCATGATGCGGCCGTAGGACAGCATGTTGCTCAGGGTCGAGAGGAATTCGATCGGCGCGATGATGCCCTCCGCGATCACCATGATCGGAAAGGCCAGCAGCAGCGCGACGATCGCGGGGGTGAAGAAGCTCCGGGGCAGCACCTGGACTCCCGCCAGCAGCGCGACCGCGACGAACAGCACCATCGCGAGGGCCGCGCCTCGACCCACCGCCTGGCGGGGATGGCCCCGCCCCGCGTTGATGACCCCCAGGACCAGTCCCAGCGTCACGTGCACGAACCCGATCGCCACGGTGAGGCCGAGAAACGGCAGCAGGGCCCGCTCCCGGTCCAGCACCAGCGGCCGAAGCCCGATCCACCGGCGGCCCAGATCGCCGAATAGCTCCCCGAATCCGACGCCGAAGGCGATGGCGAACGCCGCGCAGGGACCCAGGATTTCGGCGACGGCCCGGACCGTGGTGCCGGGACGGCTCCGGACGTGCAGCACTCCGGCGAGGACGGCGAGGACCGCACCGTAGCCGATGTCGCCCATGATCAGCCCGAAGAACATCGGGAAGAAGACCGCCATGAACGGGGTCGGATCGATGGTGCCATAGCGGGGCAGCGGCACCATCCGTGTCAGGGTCTCGAAGGGACGAAACAGCCGCGGGTTCGTCAGGATCACCGGCGCCTCCTCGCCGTGCCATTCCTCCTTCCCGACGTCTTCCACCGCGATGTCCGCGCCGAAACGCCGGCTGAGCGCCCGGGTCACCCGATCCCGCGCTGCGGCGGGCACCCATCCCTCCAGGATGAAGCTCCTCGGCGTCGCGCCGGCCTGCTCCCGCGCCCCGAGCTCGAGCAACCGATACTGGGCAGCGGCGCCGGCCCGCGCGAGATTCGGTTCCGCCGCCTGGAGCAGCTCCTGGCGCCTCCGGGCGAGCTCGGCAAGGCCCTGGTCCAGCCGCTCCCGGCGATCCGCCAGCGCGGTCGAGCCGGCGCCCAGCACGTTGCCCGGGAGCCCGGCCGGCAGCGGCAGCTCATGAATCCCGCTCCGCGCCAGCAGCCCCTCGACCCGCGATGCCTCGGAAGTCGGCACCAGCAGAAGGGCCGCCCGCTCACCGCTCGGCAAGTCGGCAACCTCGAGCGCGAATTGCTCACCCAGGACGGCGGATAGCGCCGCCCGCAGTCGTGACACCGCCTGGACTTCCTCGCCGCGCAGCACCAGGTGGTAGCTCTGCATCCCCCCGTCGCCTCGGGGAAGGAGTCCCCGAAAGGCGGTCACGAATTGCTGGAAGCGGGCCAGGTCGGACCGCTCCGCCTCGAGCTCGCCGGCCTCCTTGTCGAGCGCCGCCAGCCGACGCCGGGTTCGTCCCGCCTCGCGGGCCCAGCGGGCGAATTCCCCCGGATCGGCCGGTCCGCTTCCCGGATAATCGGCCTCGCCGGGCCGCTCGGTTCGCGGGGGGACCGGAAGGGTCTCGACATCATGCACCAGCGCGCGAAGGTATCGGGCCTGCCGGGCTTCCTTCTCGGTCAGGGAAACCCGTTGCACCTGGTCGCCCAGCGCAGGGGCCGCCAGATGGACCACGCCGCTGTCCTGAAGGGCCGCAAGAACGGGATCGAGGAGCCCTCGGGGACCGAGGACGCGAACGCGGTTCATGCGAATGATCACGGACCGCCCTCCGCGAGGCCCGAATCCAGAACCCGGTCGGCGACCCACCGGGCGAGCCCACCAATCCGTTCCGGTCCAATGCTCCGAAGGCGCTCCAGCGCCCGATCGTGCTCGCCAGCCAGGAAGGCCAGGCGCTCGTCACACGCAGTGGCGCGCTCCCGGTCCACCTGGATCGCGGCCCCGGCCAGCTCCGTCTCGAGGGCCGCGAGGCGCGCCTGGGCCTGGGTCTCCGCATCGCGCAGGCGCTGGCCAGCCCGCTTCCGCGCATCGGCCACCATCCCATCGAGGCGAGCCTCGGTCTCCAGCAACCGCGCCAGGGAACTGGGTGGGTGGGAGACGGTCGACGCGGGAAGTGCCATGGAGCCTCCAGCAGGGGCCGGTCGTGAACGCGCCGGTGGACCTTCAACTTGGAGGACCCCGGGTGAATCCCCTCCGAGTATCTCCTGAAGGAAACCTTAGACACGCAGCCCCAATAACAGCCGGCAGGTCCGCCGGCCGGGCCTTCCTTCCCCGACCAGCCGACCTGCCGTCCTACGCCCTCTCCCCCCGCGCCTGGCAACCTGTCGCCATGGCGCTTCCCGCCGCTAGAACCCCAGCCGATAGGCGAGGCCCACGGAATACGAGAGATCCCACTGGGTGCTGGAGAATCCCGCGCGGTCCCATTTGTACACCAGCGACTTCCCCTCGACCAGCAGCTCCACCGGGGCCTTCGCGAACTGATACCGGAGCCCTCCGCCGAACATCGCCGCCGGCTTGGTGAAGTTGGGGAGCGTACCGGAGCCGGGCTGGTGCACGGTCACCGCCCCACCCCCGCCGAACGCAAAGGGCGCGAAGTGCGATTCGGTCGGGTAGGTCAGCTCCACGTGCGCGCCATAGAAGAACCGGTCGATGTTGGTGCCGGCGAAGGACGCGACGCCGCGAGCCTCGGTCCGGGTGTAGGTGAGGTCGGCGTGCACGGCGATGTACTTGTTGGCCTGGATCCCGACGGCGCCGCCGAGGTTGTAGCCAGGAGTGAAATGCGCGACGCCGGGGCCGGTATTCAGGTTGCGGAGGTGACCCGTCCCACCTCCGAAGACCTGGAACACCACCGCGCGGCCGTTGTCCTGGGCCACCGCGGTCGCTGCACCGAAGAGAACCAGCGGCACCGCAAGCAGGCGACGGAAGCTCCTCATAACCCACCCCTTTCTACTTGATGGTGACCTTGGTCTTGCTGGCCTCCTGCGCCTTGGGAAGCCGGATCGTCAGCACGCCGTCGGTGTAGCCGGCTTCGATCTTGCTCTCCTGGACGGAGGCGGGAAGCCGGATGGTGCGCATGAACCGGCCTTCCTGACGCTCCTGCCACAGGAAATCCTCGCCCTTCTCTTCCTTGCGCAGCTCCCGCTTGCCGGCGATCGACAGCAGGTTGCGGTCGAGATCCACATCGAAGTCGTCCCGTGCCATGCCGGGCGCTTCGAGCCGGACCACGAACTCCTTCTCGGTCTCGGAGAGATCGAGGGTGGGCTCCCACATGGCCTCGAGGGTGCGCGGAGTGCCGAGCGGCCAGAACGTCGGTTCAAAGAACCGACCGAACACCCGGTCCAGTTCCTGCCTCGTGGTCGGGAGGGTTGGGGTTGCGTTCATGATCTTCATGACTCCTCCTTGGCTGTGGCCGGCCGTTGAGGGACCGAGGTTCTGCCGGCGCCCGACAATGTGCATGAGAGGGCCTGAAACGGCCGTGAAGTCCTGCTGAAATCTCGATTACCGACTCTTGCGCTCCCGTTTGCTCCGCGGTGGCGGGGGATCGGCGCCTCGATGCCGGCAACCGCCGGTGAAGGCCGGTTCATTCCAGGTAGGAGCTCTTCTCATCCACGCCACGGCACCTTGGACCCATGAACCCATTCATGAATCGACGCCGGAGTCCGCATCCTGGTGGCCCACGCTCCGGGACCTTCGAGTAGCCGATGACGACCGCGTTCCTGAGTCCGGCGCTCCTGCGGGACCCCGCCCAGCGGAGCGTCCGCGTGATCGCACAGGGCCGGCTGCAACAGGTGCTGGAGGAAGCGGCGCGGGTGGATGTGCGGGTCGGCGGAGAACGCCGCGCCGGCCCCCGGCCCCAGCCGGATCCGAGCCCTGCCGACCCGGAGGCCGTTCATGATTTCCGGGTTGCGCTCCGGCGCCTGCGGGTCTGGCTGCGGGCCTTTCGCCCCTACCTCGCGGACACGGTTCGGCATGGTGCCGAGCGGCGCCTGCGGGCACTGTCCCTGCTGGCCGGGAAGGCCCGGGACCTCGAAGTCCAGCTCGCCTGGCTGATGGGGCCGGGTCCGCGGCGGACCGGGCCCACGCGGGAAGCGGCCCAGTGGCTCGCGAAGGAGGTGGCCGGCGAACAGGCGCGCGCGCGGCGAATGCTCGTGGCGGGCCTGGTCGCCGAGCTGCCCGAGACCGCCGTGCGACTCGCAGGGGAGCTCCGCCACTATCACCAGGACGTCGAGCTGGATGAGCCGGTGCAGGACCCGATGGCCACCGCAATGGCGGACGCACTCCGCCGGGCCATCGGGGCCGCGGCCGGAAGCCTGCAGCGCGTCGTCCGCCCCGACCAGGTCGAGGAGGCCCACGCGGCCCGGATTGCCGTCAAGCGCTTGCGCTATCTCGTCGAGGGGGTCGGACCCGCCGCGCGGAGCGCGAACGGTATCCTGCCACAGCTCGCGGCGTTGCAGCACCGTTTCGGCGAACTCCACGATGCCCAGGTGCTCCAGCGCAGGCTGCTCAAGGCGCGTAGCGTCCGGATACGTGCCGGCGCCGCGCGACGAGGCGCTGGCGGTCGGGCCCCGCGGTACGCAATGGTGGCGCTCCGCGCTCTGCTGTCGCGTCGGGCCGGCATCGCCTTCCGGCGGGCCCGCAGGGCTATCCGGTCCCAGGCGACCGCCCAGACGTTCATCCGGCTCGCGGCGCTGGCGCGGCGCCTGGAGCGCGCTCGGTGAAGAATCCTTCGGGCCTCGTTCAGCCCCGCTTCATGGCCGCTCCGCGAGCTTACCGATTGACTCGGACCGTCGATGAGCATGCAGCCGAGCCATCTTGTGATGAGCCCTGAACAAGCGGGAGGATACCATGCTGAACAACCTTGAGCTGCAGAAGCGGGTGCTGGAAGCGCTGGATTGGGAGCCGGGACTGGACGCCGGCGGGATCGGCGTCGCGGCGAGCGGCGGGGTCATCACGCTGACCGGCCAGGTAGCGAGCTACTCGAACCATTTCGCGGCAGAGCGCGTGGTCAAGCAGGTTGCCGGAGTAAAGGCGCTCGCCAATGACCTCGAGGTGCGGCTCCCGGTGGACGCGACCCGTACCGACACCGATCTCGCGACGGCGGCCCTCCGGGCTCTCGAGTGGGACGTCGAGGTCCCCCACCGCCGGGTTTCCCTCCGCGTCGGACATGGCTGGATCACGCTGGAAGGCGAGGTGGAGTGGCAGTTCCAGCGCGAGGCGGCCGAGCGGGCGGTACGCCACCTGAACGGCGTCCGCGGCGTCAGCAACCTGATTACCCTCGCGGCGCGGATCACGCCGGAAGACCTGAAGCACCGCATCGAAGCCGCGCTCAAGCGGAGCGCCGAGGTGGAAGCGGGCTCGATCCAGGTCGCGACCAAGGGTGGTACGGTGGTGCTCGACGGGATGGTACACAGCTGGGCCGAACGCGATGCGGCCGAGCGCGCGGTGTGGGGCGCGCCGGGCGTCGTCGCGGTGCATGATCATCTGACGGTCACCGTGTGACGCGGACACGCCGTCGGGGCGCTCGCAGCGCCCCGACGGCGGCTCTCTCGCTGCCAGGGGTCCCATGTCAAGAGTCGAAGAGGTCATGACCCGAAGCGTCGTCACGGTGCGCGAGGACGCGACCCTGGCCGAGGCGCTGGTGTATCTCGCCACCCAGCACATTTCGGGTGTCGCCGTGACCGACCACCGCCAGCGGCTGGTGGGGGTGGTGTCCCGGTCCGACATCATGGAGGCCGAGGCCGAGGTCCAGGACCAGGACGTCCGGGGGAAGTTCCTCGACGACACCCTGGTGAGCGACGTGATGACCGCGCCCGCCCTGACCATCGGTCCCGAGGCGGAGCTGCGCGAAGCGGCGCTCGCCATGGAGTATGGCGACGTGCACCGGCTGTTCGTGGAGGCCAACGGAGAGCTGGTCGGGGTGGTGTCGCGCAGTGACGTGAGCCGGGCGCTGGCAACCGGAAGGGCATAGCGCCTCGTCGCTGGTCTTTTTCAAGGAGGATGCCATGATCGTCGGAAGAATCTGCAATCGTGTGGTGGCCACCGCCTCGTCGCGGGAGACCATCCGGACCGCTGCGCAACGCATGGCGGCGACCGACGTCGGCACGCTGGTGGTCCTCGATGGAGCCTCGGACGCCCGCCCCATCGGCATCGTGACCGACCGGGACATCGTGCTCCGTTGCGTGTCGCCCGGGCTCGACCCCGATCAGCAGCGGGTCGAGGGGATCATGACCTGCCCGCTGCATTCGGTCGACGAGCAGACCCCCATCGAGGAGGCGCTCCAGCAGATGGCCAGGGTGGCCACCCGCCGTCTGGTGGTTCTCGGAGCGTCGGGCCAGCTGGCCGGTGTCTTGAGCCTGGACGACATCCTCGATGTACTGGCCGATGAGGCCGGCGCGGTCAGCCGCCTGCTCGGAAAACAGCAGAGCCAGGTACTCGCGACGGCCGGCCGCTGAGCCGGCCGGCCACCGGCCCCAGAGGGAGGACCATCATGTCGACCCAATCGCTCGGTCCGTTCTGTCAGAGTTGCAGCATGCCGCTCGACCAGCCGGAGGATTTCGGCACCGACCCGGCCGGCTATCGCGTCAACGACTATTGCCGGCACTGCTACCAGCACGGCGCCTTCACCAATCCGGACATCACGCTGGAGCAGATGATCGACCAGTGCGTCGGGATCATGGCCGGGCGGGGTATCATGCCGGAAGCGGCCGCCCGGGACCTGCTCACGCAGGTCATGCCTGGAATGAGGCGCTGGCGTGCGGCGGCCGAAGCGAACGCCCTGCAGGCCGCCGGAGGCCGCGGCTTCGCGGGTGACGACGAATGTTGAATGCTGATTAGCGCCGCGTGAACGGCGAGCAGGAGGTGGTCATGACACAATCCACCGGGACCATTGACCGGAGCGCTGCTCCTACTCATCGCTGCTTCAGCCCCGAATCGGCCCGGTTCGCTCCTTCCCTCGAGGCGGGAGTCCGGACGGTTGAAATCCCGGCCGGGAAGAGCCGGCTCAAGGGAACGCTCGCCTGGCCCTGCCATCCGTCCGGGTTCGTGGTCCTGGTGCGGGGCCGGGGCGGCGAGCGGTCCAACTTCCAATCCGCTCGACTCGGGTTCGCCCTGCGAGCGGACGGGTTGGGTACCCTGCTGCTCGACCACCCCACCGACCTCCCGGTGCACGGACGAGAGGACCGGGTCCGGGAGCTCCTGGACGCGACGGAATGGCTGGCCCGTCAGCCGGAGGCCAGCGGGCTGCCGTTGGGCTATCTCGGCATTCGCAGCGGCGCCACGGTGGCGCTTCTTGCCGCCGCCGAATCGGCCCGGGTAGGGGCGGTCGTGGTGTGCGGGCCGCCCAGCATGAGTGGTGAGAGGCTGGCCGGCGTGCGGGCGCCCACACTCCTGGTTGTGGCCGAGCCGGACCACGAGTACTTCCGGCTTCGATTCCCGGGGTCGGAGCGGCTCGGCGGCTCCAGGTGGGTCACCGCGCTCCCCGGCGGCGATCCCCGATGGGAGAGCACCGCCACTCTCGCGGCCGCCGGACGCTACGCGGCCCAGTGGTTCGTCCGGTACCTCATCCTGGAGCCCGCCTGGCGAAGCCGGTAGGATGAAGAATCCGTACACGCAGGCCGGGTATCCGAGGATCGTGCCGGGCGCGCCCCGGCGTCGGGCACGACAATCGGGGCGACCCCTTGCGGAGCCGCCCCGATTCGCACCGGTCATCCGGAGTCGGAGGATTCTTCCTCCGTTCCTCTTCCCCTGGCCTCCGCTTCCGTTCCACGGCCGCGATGTGGCCTCGGGAGCTCCGCTTCCATTCCCACGCAATCTGCCGTCACGTGGTTCACCGGTGCGGGCGCTGCCGATCGACTGAATCGCGGATCAGTCCTCGGCACTGCGAGCCGATACGCCGGTCCGGCCCGGATGAGACGCGCGATGGGTCTCACCACTGCCGAGAGAAACGATGCAGCGTTTCGATCGGCGCGAACAAAATACCCTGGCCCCCGTGAAGCGGTGCTGAAAGCCGCGTGAAGAAAGCCGCACCGGGCCTCCGTTCACTTGACGGTTCGCACCCGCACGCCGTCCTGGACCCGATCGTTGGGATCCCGGATGACGACGGTCTCACCGGCGATCCCCTTCAGGACCTCCGCCTCGAACGGAGTCCGGTGACCGAGCTCGACTTCCCGAAGTCGGGCCCGGCTCGCCTCAACGACATACACCGCCCATCCCTCGCCATGGCGGAAGACCGCACTTCCCGGCACCCGCAGGACCGACGGGGATTGCCACACCGCGATCCGGATCTGGACCCGGAAACGATCACCCAGGCCGATCGCGGGCTCGGTGAAGTCGCCGATGACATTCACCCGCTGCTCCTCCACTCCCAGAGCCGATACCTTGGTAAAGCCGGATGGTTCGACCCGGCGGACCCGCCCGCGCAACCCGCCACCTCCCCAGCCCTCGATCCACATCGGATCTCCGGCGTGGACCCGGACGGCGTCAGAGGAGATGAGGTCGACTACTACCTCGAGCCGCGATGGATCGCCGATCTCGACCAACGAGGCCCCGGCGGGGACCACGCGCTCGCTGACCTCCGAAATACGCAGCACCCTTCCCCGCACGGGGGAGCGGAGTGCCACTGGACGGGATCCGTCGCCGAGGAGTGCTGCCCGCGCGATCTCGACGTCGTGGGCTGCGGCCTGAGCCTGAAAATCGGCCGACTCCAGCTCCCGCTGCCGGATCGAAGCCTCCAGCTCCACCCGTTCCCGCTCTTCAGGCGCAATAAGACCCTTGACCGCCAGTTCCTGGGTTCGCGAGCGGGCCCGTTGGGCCTGCTCCAGCGCCGCCTTGGCCCGGGGAACCGCGGCCGCGCCCGCCCGCTCGGCATCCTCCGTTTGAGCAACCCGCGCCTTTGCCGCTTCACGAGCCCGGGAATCCAGCGCCGCAGGGTAGACCAGGGCAATCGTCTGCCCAAGCGCCACCGAGTCCCCTTCCCGGAGGGTGATCCGGGCGACCCGACCGGCCACGGGCGCCATCACTGTGTACCGGTCCCGCACCCGAGTCTGGCCCTCCTGATCCACCGTTTCGACCAGCGGACCACGGGTCGCGAGGATGGTCTCGACCGCCAGGGGCGACGGCCGCAGCAACGCCGCGACCGTAATAACGGTGCCAGCCGCTACTCCCACCCCGATCAGGCGCCTGCGCAATCGTGTCATGATGCCTCACTCTCTGCTCTTCAGCACGGCAACCAGGTCGAGCCGGTCGAGGCGCCGGCGCACCAGCAGCCCCGAGGCAAGAGCGGCGGTCAGTACCACGGCCACCGCAAACACGTAGGTGCCGGTGCTGACCACGAGGGGAATCCGGAACAGGTCCCATTGATAGAGTCCGGACAACACCGCACAACAGGCATATCCGAGGGCCAGGCCGATCGCGATCCCGCCTCCGGTAAGCAAGGCCTGCTCGCCGAACAGGATCCGTCCGACCTCGTTGCGAGTGAATCCGAGTACCCTGAGGCTCGCCAGCTCCCGGGCACGCTCCGAGAGCGCGATTCGGGCCGCATTGTACACCATGGCGACCGCCAAGGATCCCGCGAACCCAATCAGAATGGTGGTGACCATCCCGATGCTCTTGGCGAGAGTCGCCTGGAAGCTCTCCAACGCGGCATCCCGGCTCGCCACCCCCGCCACCCCGGGCAGCCGCTTGAGCCGGGCGTTGAGCGACGGCGCTGCGCCGGGATCGACTCGGAGGAAGGCGCCGGACGCCGATGGCCCTTCACCGGCCAGCCGGTCCATCGCGCGCGCATCCATGTATACCGAGAGGCCCAACAACTCGTCGACGGTCCCCGCCACGGCGACTCGACGAACCGCGCGACGTCCTTCCAGGACCTCCACCGTCAGTGATTCGCCCGGCTCGACACTCAGAATGTCGGCGAGCTTCCTGGTGAGAAGCACGCCTTCCGGCGGAAGGGCCACTGGGCCCAGCCTCCGATCGAGCAAGCGCCGCAGCTCCCCGGTAGGGGAGAGTCCGAGAATCGCGGTCCGGCGGACCCGAGCGCCGGCGCGCAACCGGGCCGGCATGCTGCGAAAGAGCTCGACCCGCGTTACGCCGGGAAGCCGTTCCAGCTCGCCGCGCACCGCCATCGGCCGCGGACCGGCGAAGACCACCGTAAAGCTCTCGCGCTGTACGTGCCGGAATTGCACGTCGCCGAGGTAGCCGATGGCGTCGACGAAGAAGCGCCCCACCAGCAGAATCGACGCCGCCGAGGCGATGCCCAGTACCGACAGCGCGGCCTTGACCGGCCGCCGTTCCAGGCTCCGGACGATCATTCGCGTGGCCATGCCCAAGTGGCGCTCCAAGCCGATCCGCCCGAGCAGCCCGGCGCGGAAGCGGGCCGGCGGCTCGGGCTGCATCGCGACCGCGGCGGGCAGCCGGATCACCCGCCACACCGCCCCAGCGGCCCCCGCAAGCGCCGCCAACGTCGTGGTACCCAAGGCAATCAAAAGCGCGACGACATCGACCCGGAAGAGAAAAGCCGGAAACCGGTAGAACTGGGCGTAGCGGTCGTTGACACCGGCAGCCAGCCAGATCCCCGTCGCGAGTCCCGCCAGCGCCCCGGCCAGCACGGCCACCAACGCGAGCTTGAGGTAGTGGCCCCCGACGGCCCAGCCGGTGAACCCGAAGGCCTTGAGGGCTCCGATCTGCTCCCGCTCCACATTCACCAGGCGGCTCAGCACCACATTGAGGAGAAACGCGGCGATGCCCAGGAAGATGGCCGGGATCACGGTTCCGGAGACCCGGTTCTGCGCGATCTCGTCGTCGATGAAACGGGCCGAGACCTGGTCCTTCCGGGGGTAGGCTCCGAGGCTGCCGTAGGGTGACAGCAGGGCGTCAATCCGCGCGATCACGTCCGTCGGTGCCGTTCCGGGCGCGAGCTGAAACGCCGCATCATTGAACGCACCGACCATGTCGAACGCGGCGCCCAGGGCCTCCCGGCTGAGCCACAGCACACCGAACCGCCGGTTGTCGGGAAAGAGGCCGCCCTCACCGATCTCGTACACGTACTCGGGACTGATGGCGATGCCTACCACGCGGAGTCGCTGCCAGCGTCCATTGATCACCGCGCCAATTGTCTCGTCCAGGCGAAGCCCGTTGGCCTCGGCAAAGGCCTGGCTGATGATCGTCTCATCCCGCCGGCCGGGCTCGATCCAGCGGCCGCTCCGGAGGTGGAGGTCGTTGAGCCGCGGACGACCGCGCTCCGGCACCGAGATCAACCGTCCGGTGGCCGGTTCCGCCAGCCCGGGAACGTCGAGGATCACCTGCCGGACGACCCGGGTATCGACCGCCGCAATGCCCGGGATGGAGGCTAGTTTCGGCCGCAGCGCCTCGGGCGCCCGCTTGAGGTTCACGAAGACGTCCGCGAATCGATACTCGCGATAGTAGGCGGCGCGGGAGAGCAGCAACGAGGTATAGGACGTTCGAGTGGTCATGACGAGGGCCACGCCGCAGGCCACCACCAGGGCCACGGCAGCGAGCTGCCCGCGCAGGTGCCAGAGATCCCGCACCAGCTTGCGATCGAGCATCCGCAGGCCCGTCACCAGGAGAGCTCCTCGGGCCGGGCGCGCCGGGCGTTGCGGTGCACATCGACGATATTGCCGCTGCGGAGCCGCACTACCCGGTCCGCCATCGCCGCGACGCTCGCGTTGTGCGTGATGATCGCGATGGTGGTGCCGAGCTCTCGGTTCACGCGGTCCAGCACGTCGAGAACCAGCTTGCCGGTCTCGAAGTCGAGCGCGCCGGTCGGCTCGTCGCAGAGCAGGGCGTCGGGACGCTTGGCCACTGCGCGTGCGATGGCAACCCGTTGCTGTTCACCGCCCGACAGCTGGGCCGGAAAGTGGTCGAGGCGCTCCTCCAGACCAACCAGCTTGAGTGCCTCCACCGGGTCCATGGGTCGCGCCGAGATCTCGGTAATCAGGGCCACGTTCTCCCGGGCGGTGAGGCTGGGAATGAGGTTGTAGAACTGAAACACGAAGCCGACATGCTCGCGCCGAAAGCGGGTAAGCTCCGCCTCGCTCGCGGCGGTGAGATCGTGCTCGAAGAAGCGCACGGTGCCCGTCGTCGGCACGTCCAGACCGCCGAGGATGTTGAGCAGCGTCGACTTGCCGCTGCCGGACGGGCCCAGGATGACCACCATTTCACCCCGGTATAGCTCGAGATCCACCGAACGCAGGGCATGGACCTCCACATCCCCCATCCGATAGACCTTGGTTAACTCCCTCGCCTGGAACACTACGTCTCGCACCGCCGTGGTTGCCGGCGGTGCCGTGACGCTTGTCCCGGGCATTGCGGTCATGCAGACAGTCTACCGAGAGCCTGATAGCCAGGGTCTGAAGCGAGTCTGAAGGCCGCTTCACGACGGCCGGTGTCAAACGTCTCGGAAATCTTTCACGGCGCCTTCATGCGGACCCTCTATGTTGGCATCGTAGATTCGTCATCGACGCCCCGTGGACCGAGGGCGACCGCCCGGTTGCCTTCCGTGACGACCTCTGCCACCTGGACCGATAAGACGCCATGCCAACCTCCTCCCCGGTACGAGAGCGAATGGTCGCGCTGCAGATCGCGGCGCGCGGAGTCCGGGACCCGTTGGTCCTCGCCGCGATGCGCTCGGTGCCCCGCGAGGCCTTCCTGCCCCCCGCGATGGAGGAGTTCGCCTACCAGGACACTCCCCTGCCCATCGAGGCGGGACAGACCATCTCCCAACCCTACATCGTCGCCCTGATGATCGAGGCCCTGCGGCCCGCGAAGGGCGACCGGGTACTCGAGATCGGCACCGGTTCCGGATACGCCGCCGCCGTGCTGTCCCGCGTGGTGCAGGAGGTCTACACCATCGAGCGTCACGAGTCCCTGGCCCGCACGGCGGAAGAGCGCTTCCGGAGGCTTGGCTATGGCAACATCCATGTGATGATTGGAGACGGTACCCTGGGGTGGCCGGCGGAAGCGCCCTTCGACGCGATCGTCGCCACGGCCGGCGGAATCGAGGCGCCCCCTGCCCTCCTGGCGCAGCTCAAGGTGGGAGGCCGGATGGTGATCCCGCTGGGCCCGACCCAACAGCACCAGGATCTGCTCCGGATCACCCGGACCGAGACGCAGCGGTACGTCCGGGAGCAGCTGGGGCAGGTCCGGTTCGTCCCGCTGATCGGTTCGGCGGGCTGGCCCGAAGCCGGAGAGCCTCCGGTGGCTCCCCTTCCTCGAGCCGCGTCCCTCGGTGGCATTCCCGCGGTGGTCCGCCTCCTTCGCGAGGTCGCCGAACGGATCGACGATATCGACTCGGCGCCGCTGGGCCCTCTCCTCGACCGCATCGGCGACGCTCGAATCGTCCTGCTCGGCGAGGCCTCGCACGGCACCTCTGAGTTCTATCGCATGCGGGCACGGATCACCCAGACCCTGATCGAACAGCGGGGATTCAGCGTGGTGGCGCTGGAGGCCGACTGGCCCGATGCCGCCCGAGTCGACCGGTATGTCCGCGGCCTGCCGCCGCCGGCAGAAGGCTCGTCGGCCTTCGCGCGGTTCCCCACCTGGATGTGGCGTAACGGGGAATTCGAACAGTTCGTGGAATGGCTGCGAGCCTGGAACGCGGAGCGAGCCGGGTCCCGTACACCCGTCACTTTGCGCGGGCTGGATCTGTACAGCCTGCACACCTCGATCTAGGCGGTGCTCTCCTATCTGGACCGGGTGGATCCTCCGTCGGCCGCCATTGCCCGGGAGCGCTACGGGTGCCTCACTCCGTGGCAACGGGATCCCGCGACCTACGGCCGACTGGCGGTGACGGGCCGGTACCGATCCTGCGAGGCGCCGGCGGTCGAGATGATGCGCGACCTGCTCATCCGGCGGCTCGACTACGCCGGCCGCGACGGCGAGGCGTTCTTCGATGCGGCCGAGAACGCGCGGCTGGTGACTGACGCGGAGCGATACTACCGCCGCATGTACTACGGCTCGGTGGAATCCTGGAATCTGCGCGACACCCATATGTTCGAGACCCTGCAGCGCCTGCTCGAGTTCCACGGTCCCGAGGCCCGGATCGTGGTCTGGGAGCACAATTCCCACATCGGCGACGCCTCGGCCACGGAGCTGGGCGCGATGGGAGAGTACAACGTGGGTCAGCTCTGCCGGCAGCAGTATGGCGGCGGCGCGTATCTGCTGGGGTTCGGAACCGATCACGGCACGGTCGCGGCGGCCTCGAACTGGGATGGCCCCATGGAGCGGATGCAGGTGCGGCCGGCGCACCCGACCAGCTACGAGGCGCTCTGTCACACGACCGGCATCCCGGGGTTCCTGCTGCCGCTGCGGGTTCCGGCGCGGGAAGCGGTGCGGGACGAGCTGTCCGCACCGCGCCTGGAGCGCGCGATCGGAGTGATCTACCGCCCCGACACCGAGCTCCAGAGTCATTACTTCGAGGCCGAGCTGCCTCGCCAGTTCGACGAATACTGCTGGTTCGACGAGACGAAGGCGGTCGCCGCGCCGTCCCGCCAGGCCCGGGCCGCCGGCATGCCGGACACCTACCCCTTCGGAGTCTGAGCCTCATGGGGGCGGACCTGGAATTCGTGCTCGCCCGCCTGCGGCGCATGCGGCAACGGGAAATCTGGCCCAACGGGCAGCGCTATCTGTGGACCGACGCCTTCGGCGTGGTCCTCCTGCTTTCCCTGCATCGCACGCTGGAGGCCGACACCTGGCTCGAGCAGGCGGAAGCGGTGGTCGCCGACGTCGAACGCGTGCTGGGCCGCCCGCGCGGATTCCGCATCGGAGAGGCTCCGGACCGGGACGGACAATACTTCCATTACCTCGCCATGTGGCTCTTCGCGCTCTGGCGGTTGTCACAGGTCCGGCCGGAATACCGTGCCAGAGCCGTGCAGCTGGTCCGCGACATCCATCCGGCGTTCCTGGTCCCGGGCCGCGGCGTGCTGTGGAAGATGCGGGAGGACCTGAGCGGGCCCTACCCGGGTTACGGCTATGGCGCGCTCGATCCGTTCCATGCGGCCACCGTGTACCGGCTGATCGATCCGGTCGAGCTTGCCCCGCAGATCGCCGACATGGAGTCGCTCGCCGAAGCGAGCAGCCCCCGGCTGTTCATCACCCAGGACCTCGGGCTCGGGATGATGCTCTGGCTGGCCCACTTCCCGCCGGCCCCGCCCTGGGCCTCGGTGCAGCGAGCCCGCGCCCTGGCGACGCTGGATCGGCTGTGGATCGAGCCGCCCGGCTATTTCTGCCGCGGCCCCGGGGACCGGGAGACTCGGTTCGCCTTCACGAACTATGGCGTGGCGGTCGGCCTCCAGGCGGCGGGGGTCTGGCCCGAACGGGTAACGCGGCTGAACGGCTACTTCGAGACTTATCGCTCCCACGATCACTACGACCTCGACGCCATCACCCACGTCATGGCGTGCAGCGCCCGGCTGCCCGGACTGTTGCTGTCGGACGCGTGACGCCGGACCGCCCGGCGTACCGGATCGCTTACCGGGGAATGGTCCGCGTCACGATATGGTGGGCGGAGGACGCAGGACGAGCACCGGTTTGCCGGCGCCCCGGATCACCTTGTCGGCCACGCTCCCCATCAGGAGCCGCTGCATTCCGCCCCGGCCATGGGTCGTCAGGGCGATGAGATCGAATTCGCCTCCCTCCAGCAGGTCCAGCAGGGCGCCGGCCACGCCACCCCCGGGCAGGATCCTGATTGCGGCCTTCAAACCCAAACCCCGAAGGCGCGCGGCGATGCGTTCCAGCCGCTCCCGCGCCGTGACCCTGGCGAAGGCCAGGGCTGGCGCCTCGCGCAGCGGCTGGCCCGGCACTCCAAGCTCCTGCGCCGCAACCGAGGCCTCGCAGACGTGGGCCAGGGTCACCCAGGCGCCGGTGGCTCGCGCCAAGGCAACGACCGGATCCAGTATCGCCTCGGTCTCCTTCGATTGGTCGAGCGCCACCAGGATCGATCGTGGCAGGCGGGCCTCGGCGGGCGGGGCTACCTGGTCCGGGTGCACCAGCAACACGGGAATCGCGGAGTGCCGCACGACATAGTCCGCCACCCCGCCGAGCCAGAAGCGCCGCAGGCCGCCGCGGCCGTGGGTCGCCATGATCACCAGGTCGGCGCCGATGCGGCCGGCCTCTTCACAGATCGCCGGACCGGCGCTCCCATCCATCTCGCGATACCCCACCGTCACCCGATGCATGGCGGAGCAATGCGCCGCCGTCGTCGCGAGGTAGAACCGCTCCCGGGCCCGCCACTCGAGCTCGCCCTCGGGGCCGGAGGGTCCCGATTCTTCGACCTCCGCCAGCGCCGGCACGGGCTGATGGACCAGCACCAGGTGAAGCTTCGCGCCGGAATGCGTGACGATCCGGCCCGCCGTTGCCAAAGTGGATTCGGCGAACCACGAACCGTCGAGGGGAACCAGCACGGTGCGGAGCATGGGTCCCCCTACTCGGACCGGGGGCGGAGCTGCCGCCGGTCGGCCAGGAAGAAGACGGCCCCGATGACGAGCCAGAACGCGACCCGCAGCCAATGGCCGCCACGAACCGCGTCCAGCGCGGCAATCCCGAAGAAGAGGAAGAAGACCGTCAGGGCCGGACGCATAGCGCACCCCCCACGATGGAGACACTCGACGGTAACGCAGGGGTCGTGAAGGGAGGATGAAGCGCCGTTGAAGAGGACTCCTGAACCGGAAATTGCCAGAACATCGGTGCGGGGCGGGACAATCGCGCATGCCGGTGCGCGCCGGGGGGCACCGGTCATTCATGAAGTTGTCATCAACCCGGTGCGCGTGTGCAAGCGCTCGCAGGGTCTCGCGTCCTTCCCCCCCATGGAACGAACGTGTGGCGCCCGGAAGGCCCACCCGGCCCCACGACCTCCGGCCGGAGTGCAAGGAATCTCACAGCGCGTGAACTGGCATCTCCCCTGCAAGGGAAGTGGTCATCGGTCCACGCGCGGCTTCGCACCGCCCATCACAGGATAGCCGGATGTCTCTCGTCTCGATCGCCACGGAAGTCGCCGCACCCTGGGCGCGGCTCTACAACGATTCCAAGGTGCTCTCCACCGGGATCACCTTCGTCCACCTGGCCGGCCTCCTCGGCGCCGGCGGGTTTGCCATCGCCGCCGACCGCGCCACGCTCCGGCTGCGCGGCGGCGACCTCACCGCGATCGTCCGTCACCTCGGCGAGCTCGAGGCGATCCACCGGCCGGTGATCATCGGCCTGCTGCTGACCCTCGGGAGCGGCCTGCTGATGCTCGCCGCGGACACCGAGAGCCTGCTCCCCTCGCTGCTGTTCTGGATCAAGATGGGCGTCGTAACGCTGCTGCTGGCCAACGGGGCCATGCTGCAGCGCGCCGAGCGGGACCTGCGCACCGGTCGCGGGAGTCCGGCGAGTGCCTGGCGGCGGCTGCGCCGGAGCGCCACGGCGAGCCTGGCCCTGTGGTTCGGCTCGGTGCTGCTCGGCACCGCGCTCCTGAGCGCGTGAGCATCGTGGCCCCCAACCGCTCCGCCGTTTCCTCACCCGGGAGAATGACCGCGTGACTTCGCATGACCACGCCTGCGCCGGCTGCGGCGGTCCGCCGGATCGTCGCGAGTTCCTGCGCCGGGCGGCCGGGACGGCTGCCGCCCTGCTGGTCGGCCTCGGGGCGTCCCCGGCGGCGGCGCTGGCTTTGCCGGTAGGCTTCGGCAGGGGCGCCCGCCGGCCCGGCCACGGCGAACTGGCCTTTTCCATCCCGGCGGAGGACGGGGCCACCATCGACAAGACCAACGACATCATCATGGTCCGATACCGCGGGGCCGCCTACGCCTTCGCCCTCTCCTGCCCGCACCAGAATACCGCCCTGCGATGGATGGCAGAGGAGACCCGGTTCCAGTGCCCCAAGCACAAGTCGAAGTACCAGCCGGACGGGACGTTCATCTCGGGGCGGGCGACTCGCAACATGGACCGGCTTCCCATCCACAGCGACGGCAAGCAGCTGCTGGTCGATCCCGACCACGTCTTCGAAAGCGACAAGGATTCCGCCGGCTGGGCCGCTGCGATGGTGAAACTCTGAAACAATCGTGAAGCCTTCTCCATGAATGCCGGATGAACGCTCGGAGGCGTTGACTCTCCCCGAATGGACCGCGATGCTTGAGGCCTTCCGGGGAGGTTCATGCGTCTGCTGGTCGTGGAAGACGAGGCCCGCCTGGCGGCCTCGATCGCGAAGGGACTGCGACAGGCGGCGCACGCGGTCGATGTCGCCGGCTCGCTGTCGGCGGCGCGCGGCAAGCTGAATCTGGAAAGCTATGACGCCGTGGTGCTCGACCTGGTCCTTCCCGACGGGTCCGGGCTCGATCTGGCGCGGGAGCTTCGGGGGGCCCAGTTCCGCATCCCGATCCTGATGCTGACGGCGCGCGGCTCGGTGGAGGACCGGGTCCAGGGCCTCGACTCCGGCGCCGACGACTACCTGGTCAAACCGTTCGCGCTCGAGGAGCTGCTGGCCCGGCTCCGGGCCCTCCGGCGGCGGGCGCCGGTGCTGCAGCCGGAGCTGTTGCGGGTGTCCGATCTCATCGTGGATACGCGGTCCCGAGGCGCCGAGCGCGCCGGGCACGCCATCGAGCTTACCACCACCGAATACGCTCTCCTGGAGTACCTGGCCCGGCACACCGGCGCCGTGTGTGGACGCGCCGAGATCAGCACCCACGTGTGGGACGAGCAGTACGATCCGTTCTCGAACGTGATCGACGTGTACGTCGCGCGGCTGCGCAAGAAGATCGACCTTCCCGGCCTGCCACCCCTGCTCCATACCATTCGCGGCGCGGGTTACCTGCTGGGCCTCCGCCGGACGGTGTGAGCTATCCGCTGCGGGGGCTCCGGCTGCGGCTTGCCGCGGTGTACGTCGTGTGGTTCGGCGCGGTGCTCGCCGCCGGCGGCGTGCTCTTCGCCTTCGCGGTCGAGCGCAGCTACCGGGCCGACCTCGACCGGACCCTCGTCGGCACCCTCTCGGCGGCCCGCGAGATGTACACCGTGGACCGGCCCGAATTCGTCACGATCGCCGCCACCGTCGGCCACGTGGTGGCCGAGCTGATCTACGCCGATCGGGCCATGGTCGCGTTAGACTCCAGCGGCACTATCGTGGGCCGGAGCCGCCGGTTCCCGGGCGTACCCGCCATCGACGAGCTCGGCCCCCGCCGGATCGACCGCCCGGTCACCGTCCGCACCTCGACCGGCCTGGCGCGGGTGCTGAGCGGCGAGCTGACCGAGGGCATCCACCTCCAGGTCGGCATATCCCTCGCACCCATCGAGAAGCAGCGCCGGGTCCTTCAGCTGGTCCTGTTCGTCGGGCTGCCGCTGCTCCTGGTGGCCAGCGGCGGGGTGGGTGTGTTCGCCGCCCGGCGCACCCTCGCTCCCATCGAGCGGGTCGCGGAAGCGGCCGAGCGCGCCGGCCAGCTGGTGGAATCCGGGGCGGGCGAGTTTCCGCCCCTTCCACCGCGTACCGTGCCCGACGAAGTGGGCCGGCTCACCACCGGGTTCAACCGGCTGCTGGCGCGGCTCGGCAGCGCGCTCCAGCGGGAGCGCAGCTTCCTCGCCGACGCCGCGCATGAGCTCCGCACGCCGATCGCGATCATCATGGGCGAGGCCGACGCGGCCCGGGTCGCTCCGCGTGACGCGGCCCGGGATCAAGCCGCCCTGGGCATCATCACCGAGGAAGCCCGGCGAATGGGCTCCATGGTGGCGGACCTGTTGCTGCTGGCCCAGGAAGGGACCCGGCCGCGAGGCCAGGGTGACGAGCGGTTCTTTCTCGATGACGCCGCGACCGAGGTGCTGTCCCGGACCCGGCGGTTGCCGGCGGCCGAAGGGCGGAGCATCCGGCTGGGGGAATTCGAGGCGACCCCGATCACCGGCAACCGCCAGCTCATCGAGCGGGCCCTGCTCAGCCTGCTGGAGAACGCCCTGTTGCACGCCTCACCCTCGCCGGTGGAGCTCAGCGTCGGGGTGCGGCGGGATCCATCGGGTGACCGCGCCTGGGTGCAGGTGCGCGACTGGGGCCCCGGCATCGCGGCCGGCGCGCGGGAACGGGTCTTCGAGCGGTTTGCCCGGGGGGATACCCCCGCGCCCGGCACCGGGCTCGGCCTGGCGATTGCGCGCTGGGTGACCGATCTGCACGGGGGAAAGCTCCGGCACGAGACCCCGGCCGACGGGCAACGCGGAGCCGTGTTCGTGATCGAGCTTCCGGTGAGTCGCTAGCGGCGGGGTCTGGCCGTGGGGGCCCGGCGCTGCCTCACGGTTTCCGTTTCCGCGCCGACCAGGTTCCCTCCAGCAGATGACCCCGGTCCGCATAGAGCGTCGAGAACGAGCCGCTGAGCACATCGCCGGTGAGCCTGCCTTCGAACATGGTGTAGACGCGCTCGCCGGTGATCGGGTCCTCATAGGGATCGAGCCGTCCGGTGACCTCGCCGCTCCCGCACCAGACATAGGTGATTCGCAGGACCCGGGCCGGGCCAGAGGGCGACTCGGGCAGCGTGGACACCAGGGGGGCTCGCGTGCCGTCCCGCGAGGGAATCATCAGGACGCTGCCGTAGGCCGAATCGGTGCCCCCGCCGAAGCGGAACACGATACTGCCGCTTCGCCCGGTCTGGGCCCCCTCGAAGGAGCCCTCCCACTGTCCCTCGAGCTGGCTGCGGTCTCCGAGGACCGGGAAGGGCGCGCCGGGGGAGGCACAGCCGGCGGCCATGAGTATCGCGGCGATCATCGAGCGCTGGTTTGGCATCAGCCGGTCCGGTGGGGCTCGGAGGGAATGTCGGCGTGATCGGCTGAAGCCTTTGTGAAGGTTTCGGGAACCCTCCTTGGCCGCGCGCCAACCAAGTCTTCCTGCCCGCCTCATCGGAGCTTCATCAGGCCTGATGCACTTTGCTTCCGACGTCTACTTGGAGGCAGCCATGTTCCGGACCATTCTCCTCCCCCTCGATCGTACCCGTTTCGCCGAGGCGGCGCTGCCCATCGGAGCCCGCTTCGCGCGAAGCGGCGCCCAGCTGCACCTGATGCTCTCCCACCAGATGGTGCCTGCCCTCGCGGGGATGGGAGAGCTGGTCCCTCCCCCGATGAACCTGGACGCGGAGTTCCGGGACCAGGAAGAATCCTACCTGGCCAACACGGCGGCGGACCTGGCCGGCGCGGGAGCTCCTCCGGTCGAGTATCGGGAGATGGAAGGCCCGGCGGGGCCGGCCGTGTGTGAGGAGGCCCTTCGGATCGGCGCCGACCTGGTGGTCATGGCCACGCACGGGCGCGGGCCCGTGGGCCGATTCTGGCACGGCAGCGTGGCCGACTACGTCCTGCGCCACCTGAGCGTTCCGATCCTCCTGGTTCATCCCGACCAGCCCTCGAGCCGCCTGGTCAAGGAACCGCTGCGGGGCATCCTCGTCGCGCTCGATCTCTCTCCAAGCTCGGAGGCCATCCTGGGTCCGGTGGTCGACATGGCCCGCTTGACGGAGGCCCCCGTGACCCTGATGCACACGGTGGTCGAGCCGCCGTATGCCACGCCGGACCCCGAGGCCATGGCGGCGGCCATCGCCACGGTCGGGCGGCGGCTCGAGGCGATCGCCGAGCGGCTCCGGGAGCAGGGACTCAGCGTCTCCACCCGCGTCAACGCCGGCTTCAATCCGGTCTGGACCCTCCGTGATGCCGCGGCGGAATCCCAGTTCGACATGCTGGCGATGACCACGCACGGCCTCGGCGGCATCCGGCGCCTGTGGGTGGGAAGCGTGGCGGAGCGGCTGATTCGCGAGACCGACAAGCCGATGCTGATTCTACGCCCCGCGCCCCGCCCGGAAACGCCGATCGAGAGGCCGACGCGGTGAAGGTGCCAGCGCACCAGGGAGGGGAATCATGACACGGAACATCGGAACCATCGACCGGGTCGTACGGCTGATCGTCGGAGTGCTGCTGCTCGGCCTCTACGGTGCGCTCGAGCCACCCGGCCGGTACTTGACCCTGCTGGGCCTGATTCCCCTCGGAACCGCGCTCACGGGCAATTGCCCGCTCTATTCGCTGCTGGGGATCTCGACCCTGCGAAAGCACGCGCACCACTGAACCCCCGGCGGCTCCCCGCCGCCGGGGCGAGGACGCCTCACACGATCGCGCCAAAGAGGTGACCCACCAGCGCGGAGCATCCCATCGCCACCGCGCCCCAGAACGCCACCCGCAGCGCCCCCCGGACCGCCGGCGCGCCGCCTAGGCGGGCCGCCGTGCTGCCGAGAACCGATAGGAGCCCCAGGGTCACCACGATGACTCCGGCCGTCAGCAGCCGGGTGGCAAGCAGCGCAGCGAGGATCACCGGAGAGGCCGCGCCCACGGCGAAGGAAATCGCCGAGGCCCCCGCGGCCTGGATGGGCCGGGCCCGGGTCTGCTCCTGGATTCCGAGCTCGTCGCGGGCGTGGGCGCCGAGCGCGTCGTGCGCCATGAGCTGATCCGCCACTTCGACCGCCAGGGCCCGGCTGAGACCGCGGCTCTCATAGATGCCCGCCAGTTCCGCGCGCTCGGAGTCGGGCGAGTCGGCCAGCTCGCCGCGCTCCCGGGCCAGGTCGGCGTGCTCGGTGTCCGCCTGGGAGCTGACCGATACGTACTCCCCGGCGGCCATGGAGAGCGCCCCGGCCACGAGCCCCGCCACCGCCGCGACCAGCACGGCGCCGCGGCCCGGCTCGGCGGATGCCACCCCCACCACCAGGCTGCTGGTGGAGATCAGCCCGTCATTGGCGCCCAGCACGGCGGCGCGCAGCCAGCCGATCCGCTCGGTGCGATGGGTTTCCCGGTGCATGCCCTCAGTGCCTGATTCGCTTCACGGACCACTCCCCGGCCAGCAGCCGCCCGCTGCCCTCGAAGAGGGTGGAGAAGGTCCCCCGAAACTCGTCCCCGGTCAGCCGGCCCTCGAAGGTCGTGAGCAGCCGCTCGCCGGTTTCCGGGTCCTCGTAGACGTCGAGGCGGCCGGTCACGGTGTTGACCTCGCATTTCACGAACGAGATCTTGAGCACCCGGGGAAGCTTGTAGTTCGGGCCGGGAAGCTGGGGAGTGGTGGGCATCGTGACTTGATCGTTCTGCACCGGGACCATCAGCACATCCCCGTACGCCGAATCGGTGCCCGCCTTGAGATGGAAGACGATGCTGCCGGTGCGGCCGGTTTGGGGGCTGAAGTAGGTTCCTTCCCACTCCCCCGCCAGCGAGGCGGTCGGTCCCACGACCGGAACCGGCGTTCCGTGCCAGGTGCAGCCCGCTCCCAGCAGGGCCGTCGTGACCAGTATTCTCATGCGCGACATGTTCCCGTCCTTGCGGTGGTCGACGGGAAATGTCGCCGAATCTCGATGAAGGGTTGATGAAGAGCTCGGGAGCCTCCCTTATATTGATCAGGCATGGCCCTGCCGTCACCCCGGAAACAGCTCGAAGGGTTCATTCGCAAGTACTCCCCGGCGGTCGCCGCGGAGGGTCGCGCCGCACTGGCGAGCCTCCGGCGCCTGGTGCCCGGCGCCACCGAGCTGGTGTACGACAACTACAATTGGCTGGTGGTGGGTTTCTGTCCCTCGGAGCGGGCGTCGGAGGGGGTGTTCTCCCTGGTCTTCACACCCCGCTGGATCACCCTCTGTTTCCTGCAGAACGGCCCCGCCCTGCGGGATCCCGGGAAACTACTGCGCGGCTCCGGCAAGCGGGTCAGGAGCGTCCGCCTGGCGTCGGCCAAGGACCTGGACAAACCGGCGCTGCGATCCCTGATCGGCGAAGCGCTGTACCGGGCCTCGGTGCCGATCGACCCGGGGGCCCGCGGCCGCCTCGTCATCCGGGCAGTGTCGGCACGGCAGCGTCCGCGGCGGCCGGTGGAGGCGTAGCGCGGGTTCCGGGAGGCCTACCCGCAGAGCATCCGGCGGGAACGCCACCGGGCCCGGAACCCCCCGTGGACCGAATCGCCGGCCTGGGTCACGAGGTCCACTTCCCCCCAGAGGGTGCTGTCTCCCGACAGTTCCGAAATGCGCACCCGGCCCGCACCGATCGGGGTACAGGACTCCGCCGACGCGCAATCGAGCAGGCTTCCCTGGCGCGAATCATCGGGCCAGGAGAACCGCGCACCCGGGAGATCCGGGAGGCCCATCCATAACGAGATCTGCAGGTGACGCGCGGCCGGCGGCAGTGAATCGCCGGCGGCGCTCAGCAGGTAGACCGTCACGGCCGGACCGTCCCAGGGGGCGCAGTCGGGTGTTGCGAAGGCGTAGGGGTAATCGTGCGGGGGGCTGGGGAACGGGGCGACCTGGGACTCGCCGGCACAGCCGTCGAGGAGCAGGGCCAGGGCCACCAACGCCGTCACAACCGGAGGACGAGCCATCGAGAGCGGAAGATAGTCGAGCTATGACGCCGGTTGCCGGTCGAGCACCTCGCGAACCTTCCGGCCCAGCGTTTCGGTGGTGAAGGGCTTGTGCAGGAAGGCGATTCCGGGGTAGAGCCGCGTCAGCCGAGCGGCGGAACCCGGGATTCCTCCGCCTTGGCCAGCGCCGCCGTGACGCTCGCCACCAGCCCCTTGGGCGAGAACGGCTTCTCGATCAGGTCCGCCTCGCGGCTGACCGCGCCTTGCCGCCACAACTCATCGGCCGAATGGCCCGACATGAACAGGAAAGGCAAGTCCGGCCAGCGCTCCCGGAGCCGCCGCGCCAGCTCGGCTCCCCCGATGCCCGGCATCGTCAGGTCGGTGAGCACGAGGGCCGGTGGTCCGTGCCGGCCGACCAGCTCGAGCGCTTCAGTCCCATCGTGGGCCCGAAGGACCTGAAACCCGTTCTCCTCCAGGCTCCGTGCGGCGATGGCGCACACCGCCGGCTCATCGTCGACCACCAGCACGGTGGCGCCGCTCCCCGCGACGGCTTCCCCGGCGGGCCGCGACGACTTGCGACGCTCGACCGGGCCGGTCGCCGGATGGAGCGGCAGGTAGACCGTGAAGGTCGATCCCTGACCGGGAGCACTGACCACCGAGATGCAGCCGTTGTGCTGCTTGACGATGCCCTCGGCGGCGGCGAGACCGAGCCCGGTACCCTGCCCCAGCGGCTTGGTCGTGAAGAACGGCTCGAAGATCCTCGACAAGGTGGCCGAATCCATACCGGAGCCGGTGTCGCGCAGCTGCAGCGTGGCGTACCGTCCCGGAGGGAGGGCGGCGCACCCGAACTCGGCGGCGCCGCCGGCAAAGTCGGTTTCGGCGGCGGTGATCGTCACGGTGCCGCCCGCGAGCATCGCGTCGCGAGCGTTCAGGGCGAGATTCACGATCACCTGCTCGAGCTGGCCCGGATCGACCCAGACCCGGGGCACCGCGTCCGCCACGATCACCAGCCGCCGGTCCTCGCCCAGCAGGCGTCGCACGACCGGCTCGACCGCGCGCACCACCGCGCCGAGGTCCGCCATCCGCGGCCTATGGACGGCGCGGCGGCCGAAGGCCAGCAGCTGCCGGGTGACGGTCGACGCCCGATCGGCCGCCTTCATGATCTCCCGCACGTCGGCCAGGCAGTCCGCAGGGAGGCGATCGTCCCGAAGCAGGAAGTCGCTGAACCCGAGGATCACCCCCATCATGTTGTTGACCTCGTGGGCCACCCCGCCGGCGAGCGCGCCCACGGCTTCCATCCGCTGGGCCTCCTGGAGCCGTTCGGCGACCTGCCGCGTCGCCTGCTCCACCGCCAGGCGCTCGGTGATGTCGCGGATGACGAGGTGGGCGGCGGGCCGGCCCCGGTCGAGGAACGCGATCGCCCGCACCTCCACCTGGAGGTCCGACCCATCCAGCCGGTGCAAGGTGTCCCGCACCGGCGACGCGGCCTCGAGGGGAATCGTGGAATCGGTGAGCTGGACCTGCACCGCCTTCAGATAGGGCGGGTCGAGCAGGGCACCGATCGGCCGGTCGATGAGCTGCTCCCGAGCGGTCGCCCCCGCCAGCCGGGCGGCGGCGGCATTGCAGAGGAGGATCCTTTCCCCGTCATGAATCAGGATACCGTCCGGCGCCAGCTCGACGAGCTGCTGATAGCGCTCATCCTGCTGCCAGTCCGATTCCGATCCTTTCAATTCGATCACGTCCAGTCCCTTCAGAGCCCGCGCCGGCGCGCTTCCACCCGGTAGCGAGGCCCCTTTCGGCTCACATACCCAAGCCGCACCAGACGCTCCAGAATGAGCCCGACCCCGGTCGCCGGCAGCCCGGTCTGCTTGGCGACCTCGGGCGCGGACATCGTTCCGGCACGGCTCACCATCTCGAAGACCAGCACCTCCGGCTCGGCCAGCCCGGGATTTGACGGGGCCGGCATGCGCACCTTCCGGGTAGGCATGCCGGTGATGATGCCGTCGTAGTCCCGGAGCGACTCGCGGAGCTGTACCCCTTTCGCCGTGATCTCGTAGGTGCGGAAATCCCGGCTGTGGCCGCTGCCCCGCATCTTCACCACCACCAGGGCCTTCTTGAGCTCGCCCTCGATCTCCACATAGCGCTGACTGACGATGTCGTCGGTCAGGAAGGAGACCTGGTGCCCGGTGAGCTGGAACCCGCCCTCCCCGTTCCGCTCCACCACCTCGACCGTCGAGAACATGGTGACGCCCAGCCCGGTGAGCGCCCCGATGAGCCGGTAGAGCGACTCCCGGAAATCCTCGCGGAAGGCCGGCGCCAGCGCCATCTCGAATCCCGACAGCGAATCGATGACCACGCGCTTGGCGCCGACCTCCCCGACCGCGGTCCGGATCTCGGCCAGCGTCTCGTCCACCGAAAGATCGAGGGGCCGCAGGTAGATGATGCGCAGCTTGCCCTTCCGCACCGCCTCCCGCAGATCCACGTTGACGCTCCTGGCCCGGGCGAGATACGCGTTGGGGTGTTCCTCGAAGATCGCGATGACCGCCGCCTCGCCCGCGGCGAGGCCGGCCGCGACGAATCGCATGGCGAACGTCGTCTTGCCGGTGCCGGTGGGTCCCGCCAGGACCAGAGAGTCACCCACGGGGATGCCGCCTCCCATCATCTCGTCCAGGCCGGCGATCCCGGTCGACAGCCGGCCCAGGCCGGACGCGTGGAGGTCCTCTGGGCGCTCCGGCGTCCGGGGGAAGACCTGGACGCCGTTGCCGGTCATCCTGAGGGTGTGCACTCCGGCCATGGCCCCCATGCCGCGCGACTTCACGACCTGGAGCCGGCGCACCACGGAGTTCCGGTTCACTTCCTGCGAGAGCCAGATGATGCCGTCCGCGACCGTGAAGACCGGATCCCGGATCTCGTGCTCCGGATACTCCCCGAGGAGGAACGAGGTGATTTCCCAGGTGGTCAGATGGAGCGCGAGGCGCTGCACGAAATGCTCGATCTGGCCGGCCGGAATGTCGACTCCCTGCGCCCGGATCAGCGACCGGAACGAATCGACGACGACGATGGCCGGATGCAGCCGCTCGACCTCCTCGATGATCCGGGCCAGCACCCGGTCCAGGTGCCCGCCCAGCGCTTCGTCGCCAAGATTGAGAAAGTGCACGTCCTTCCCGACCCGGGACTGATCGAAAAAGCCGAAGAGCTGCTGGTATCGCAGCATCTTCAGCGGAGTCTCGCCCAGGAGAGTGATGTACAGGCCGGGCCGCTGGAGCGAGGCGTTGGCGAAGAGGAGCTGCATCGTCAGGGTGGTCTTTCCCGATCCCGGACCGCCGGCGATGAGGTTGAACGAGAGCGCCGGCACCCCGCCACCCAGCACCTCGTTCAGCCCGGGCACGCCGGTGTCGAGGAGGGCAAGCGCGGGGCGCGTCAGTAGCGCCGGTTTCCCGGAATGTCTCCTAGCCATCGCGGCCTCCTCGGGCCTCATTGCTCACGACACCGCGCGGGCTCGGAATGCCGGTTTGCTCGACCAGGCGCATCGCCATCTCTGCTCCAATGACCCCACCCAGGAGGTCGATCAGGGCGGCCACCAGGGCCACCAGCCCCGCCGCCACCCTGGCCACCCCCTGCGCCTTCACGGCCTTCGCCGTCACCGGCTCCTCCCCCTCGAGGCCCGGAAGCGCCTTGAGCGCCGGGTGCTTCGCGGCCGCCAGCGCGAGCGCCCGGCCCAGCAGCGCGCCGTACCCCTGGGGCCCGATCCAGCGCCCCAGCTCGATCCGCATCTGGCCGCAGAGGCGCTCGGCCGCTTCGGCCACCTCCTCGGGCGAATCGGCGCCGTTGGCCACGTTTGCCCAGAGCCGTCGCGCCGCGTCGCACCCCGGTGTCACACCGACACTCCAAGCAGCCGGGCGTTTGGCGTCACGCGGAGCGCTCCATGCTTCGCATCGTCACGTGACCGCCGGAATCGGTCAGGGGCACCGGCGGGGTCAGCGCGCGCCCCTGGGCGTACTCGATGCCGAGGGTCCGGAGCTTCTCCAGCACCCGCTCACTGCCGACCTGTTTCGCGATGGTCGGAATGCCGATGCTCCGGCCGATCTGGGCAACCGCGTTGACGATGCTCCCGTACATCGGGTCCTCGGCGACGCCTCGCACGAAGGGCCCGCCGATCTTGAGGAAGTCCACCGGCAGCGTCTTGAGGGTGGTGAACGAGGTCACCCCGCTCCCGAAATCCTCCAGGGCCACTCGGCAGCCCATGGCCCGGATCGCCGAAAGGAAGCGCATGGTCCGGGCAAGGCTGGTGAGCGCGGCGGATTCGGTGATCTCGAAGCAGATCGCTTCGGGAGGGATGCTGTATTTCACCAGCTGTTGCTCGATGATGGGCAGCAGCCAGTCCTCGGCCAGCACCGACGCGCTGAGGTTGATCGAGCACACCGGCAGCTCGGAGTCGGGATGCCGGCGGCGCCAATGTCCCAGCAGGGCAATCGTCTCCCGCACCACCCAACGGTCGATGGACGGCATGAGATTGTGGCGTTCCGCCTGGGGGAGGAAATCCGCCGCGGCCTGGATCCGGCCCCTCGCATCGGGCAATCGCAACAGAACCTCGAAGCGGGGACGCTCCGGGCGCGCCGGCTGCAGCGGAACGATGGGCTGGGCGTACAGCTGGAAGTGGCTCTCGTCCACCGCCCGGGCCAGGCGGGTGGCCCGCCGGGCCATCACCTGCGAGATGCCGGTCGTCTCGCCCTCGGACCGCTCGAGATGAATCCGGTTGCCCCCGGCCTCCTTGGCCGCGTAGCAGGCGGCGTCGGCGGCCCGCAGGACCGCAGCGACGCTGCCGTGATCCGCGGTCACCCGCGTCAGACCGATGCTGGCCCCGATCGAGAACGTCCGGCCCGCCCACTCGAAACGATACTGTTCGATTTCGGCCCGGATGCCCTCCGCGATGCTCTGCGCATCGGACAGGGGGCAGTTTTCTAGCAGGATGCCGAACTCATCCCCGCCGAGACGCGCCAGGGTGTCGCGCTTTCGCAGGTGACGGCTGAAGAGGCGCCGGAGGTTCCGGAGCAGATCGTCTCCCGCATCGTGACCGCAAGTGTCGTTGATCGTCTTGAACCGGTCCAGGTCGATGCAGATCAGCACCTGATCCGAGGTGGACCGCCCGAGGTCGTTGACCACGCGGGCGAGCCGCCGCTCGAACTCCCGGCGGTTGATCAGGCCGGTCAGGGGGTCGTGGGTGGCCTCGTAGGAGAGCCGCTGGCCCACCCGGCGCTTCTCGCTCTCGTTCTGGATGACCATCACCACGCCGACCGTGGCCCCGCTTCGGTCGAGGATCGGGGCCGCCGAATCGCCGATCGGGACCTCGGTGCCGTCGCGGCGGAGCAGCAGCACGCCGTCTTCCAGGTCGATCGCGCGCCCTTCCGCGAGACACCGGGCCGCCGTGTTCGCGACCGGCTGCCGGGTCGCCTCCGAGATGAGCGACAGCACCGCGTCCAGCGGCTGCCCCAGCGCCTCGTCGGCATCCCAGCCGGTCACGCTCTCGGCGACGGGATTGAGAAAGGTGATCCGGCCGGCGGCATCGGTGGTGATGACGCCGTCTCCGATCGATTCCAGGGTGGCACGGGCCTGTTCGTTGCTTCGGGCGGGCGGTTCCGGCGTGCGGCGCCACTGGGTGAGGTCCCGCAGCGTCACCAGAAACCGCTGCTCGTCTGCTTCCCCCAAGGGGCGCCGGGCCATTTCGATCGGGAATTCGGCCCCGTCCCGCCGCCGCGCGAAGCAGCTGACGGTCGGTCTGCCGGCGGCCTCGGCGCCTTCGGCGAGCAAGGGTTGAAATCGCTCCGGGATGAACCGGCTCATCGGCTCACCCAGGACCTCCTGCTCATTCCAGCCGAAGAACCGCTGCGCCTCCAGGTTGAGCGCGATCACGACGCCCTGCCGGTCCACAACGACCATGGCGTCGGGGGCGGCGTCGAGCAGCTGACGGAATTCGCTGGGCGCTGACGTCACGGAGCCCTCCTCGCGGAAACCGGATGAGGGAGGAAGCGGAAGATCCCGGGCTGGCCCAGGATCTTCCCTCGCTTGGCTTCGCTTGGCTTCGCTTTCGCGACTCCTCCTCACCCCTGCCATCGGATGATCACCGAACCGCCACGGACAGCGGCCCGGTCAGCGTGACCACTATCGGCGTCCCCGCGACCACGACGACGTCGCGGTTCGCCGTTTCCACGGCCACCGCGGCTCCGGCCGCGCCCCCGACCACCGCGCCGATGATGGTCCCCTTCGAGTCCCCGCCGATGACCCGGCCGGCGATACCGCCGATGACCGCGCCGGCGGCGGTCTTCTCCACTTCGGTGGCCCCGACCCCGCGTCCCTTGAGGGTATGGGCCATGGTGGTAATCCCGGCCGAGACCGGATAGGTCTGGCCCCCAACGGTCACCGAGCTGACCAGCAGCGTGATTCGTCCATCGGCCTTGCTCTTGTCGTTGGCCGGCTGGAGCTCGGTGATCGTCAGGTTGATCGTCGATCCGGCAGGAATCACAACCCGCCCTCGGCTATCCTTCACGTCGCTCGATACCACGGCGGTGAAAGTCTCGCCCGCCTTGTCATTACGCGACGAAATGGTACGCTGGGTGGTGGCGTCGATCCGGGCGCCGGTAGCAAGCGTGAGGTTCCTGGTTGAACTGGGGGCCGGAGCGGGGCTGGGGCCAGGTGCCGGAGTCGAGGTGGGTCGGTCGCCTAGCCTGTAGTTGCTGTCGGCCTTGGCCAGCTCCACGCTGCGGGCGCTGTCGGCCGCGGTCCGCGAAGATCCCCTGCCACAGGCCACGAGGCCCGCCACGGCAAGCCCTGCGACAAGTGTCCTTCTCATGTGCGCTCCAAGTCTGGGGTGCGTTCATTAACGTTCGCTAAGGCAGACCGGAACGACAATCCATCACTCGAATGGTTTCGGGACTAGATCGGAAGGACTAGCTCGGGGAAGGAACGCAGTTCAGTTCATCGCTCTCCCTGGTTACGACTGAAGGCCGCCACCTCCAGCCGGCTGTGGAGGGCGAGCTTTTCCAGGACATTATGGACGTGGCTTTTGACGGTATGGACGGCGATGTGCAGCCGGGCGGCAATGTCCTTGTTGGCAAGGCCTTCGGCGATGAGGTCGATCACCTGGCGCTCCCGCAGGGTGAGCCGGACCGACTCCAGCTCCCGTGGGACTCCCAGCCTTCCCGCCTGGTTGGCGATCTGGTTGAACAGCGATCCGGTGAGCTGGGGGGGCAGCACCACCGCGCCCCCTACGACCCTTCGGATCGTCGTGATGAAGTCCTCGAACGTCGCGTCCCGCATGATGAATCCGGCGGCCCCGGCCCGGACGAAGCTCACGATATCCTCCTCGATCGGGAGCAGCCCCAGCACGATGACCTTGGCCCCGGGCACCTCCTTATGGACCGTGGCGGTGATCGCGAGGCTGTCGTGGCCCTCCAGGCCGAAGTCCAGGAGCACGACGTCTGGTTTGGCCTCTCGCACCTTGTCCATGGCCTCATCGGCATCCGCGGACGCGGCGAGGATCTTGAAATCCTTATGCTCCCGAATCAGGCGGGCGAGGCCCTCCCGAAGCAGCCGGTTATCGTCGATGAGTACGAGGGAGATAGTTTCGTTCATGGGACGGCACGAAAGTGTTCTGGCCCCTCTGCCTCGCAATAGTAAAAGATTCCGCATCTTCACGCAAGGAATTGTAGACACGGGACTTAGAAGATCTACTAGGTCATGGTCAGGGTGTCAGCCTAGCGCTCGACCCGCAGCGGCAGCCGGGTCTTCCAGACCCCGGTCCGCTGCATCACGTCGAGGTAGAGCAACCCCGGCGCGGTCGGCCGGTACTCGAAGTCCAAGGTTTCTCCCGGCCCCGCGAGCAGCTCGGCGGGGCGGACCGTCTGCAGATGCGAGGGAAGCTCCGCCCCATCCTTCGCGAGGGCCCGCCAGTGCACCGTGGTGTCCCCCAGCCGCAGCGCGATGCGGATGTTCCAGTCCGGGATGATGTGGATGATGCGAAGCCGGTAGGTCCGGCCCACCCTCAGGCGCACCGTGTCGGGCGAGACTCGGCCGTTGATGCGCGGCAACCTGCCGCCCGGACCGTTGCCGCCGAGGATGATGAGCCGCTCGTGCTCCGGATCGTAACGGGCGGAGTCCACCACCAGCAGGGCGCCGTAGAGGCCCAGGTTGACCTGGAAATTCTCGTTGGCGTGGGCGTGGTAGATGAACGTCCCGCTCCGGGGCGGCGTGAACGCGGCTGTGAACGAGTCGCCCGGCTCGATGGTCGGCGCGATGCGGTAACCCACCCCGCTCCAGTTCGGCACGCCGTCGCTGTAGGCCGGCACCTCGATGCCGTGCCAGTGCACCCCGGTCGGCGCATGGGTGAAGTTGACGATGGTGATCTGTACCGGTTGGCCCCGGTACAGCACGAGGGGGGAGCTCGGGATCGGCACCGAATCGAAGGCGGGTGGGCGGCTGCCCTCCTGGCGCACGAACGCCATCTCGTCGAGCAGGCCCCGGAACCGCTTCGGCGCGGCCTGCGCGATGAGCCGGATCTTCCGCGCTCCCGCCACAAAGCCGGGACGCAGCGCCGTGGATTGCCCGGGGTCCACGGTGACGGCCAGCACCATCCCCCGCATCCCGTCCATCGGGTCGACTCCCAGCGGATCGGCCGGATCGGGAGGCGTCCTGGCCGCGAGAAACATCGAGGTGTGAAACGCCACGTGGCAATGGAAAAGCCAGTTGCCCGGCTCCTCGGGCACCCAGGTCATCGCGAACGTCTCGCCGGACAGCGGCAGCTCGGTCACCACGTGGGGCCGGTCGGGCGCGGAGTACGCGGTGTCGGCCGCCCAGTTCCCTCGGCTGGTCACATCGAAGTAGAACCCGTGCAGGTGCATCGGGTGGGGGCTGTCGGTCGGATTCACCCAGCGCCAGCGGATCGTGTCTCCCACGGTATACGTGAAGCGCTCGGTGCGGGGCCACGACAGGCCGTTGATGACCCGGAGCTCGGGATTGTACCCCAACGAATCCGCGGGACCGGTCCAGGAGCCCAGCACGAAGACCCGGTCGGCCGGCGGCGCGGCTCCCGGCGGGTCGACGATCAGGGCGCCGTGGAGCTGGCTGTCGATTCCGCTCCGGTCCCCGATGGGGGTGCGGGTGGTCGTGCCCCAGTAGAAGTAGGTTCCCGGGGCCCCCGCGGAGAACGCCAGGTCGCGGGTCGCGCCGGGGGCCACTTGTACCCTGTCGGTCATGGAGCCCGGCCGGGTCTCCAGCCCGTACACCACCAGGGTCGAGTCGTGCAGCGCGTTCCGCACCGACACCCGGATCGTCGTGCCGGCCGGCACCCGGATCAGCGGCCCCGGGTTCTGCGGCGCCCGGCCGGCTTCCGCGAACATGGGCATCACGAGGCTGGGACCGCTGTCTCCGTCGGGATGCCAGCGCCCCGGGCGGGCCTCGAGCCGCAGCGTCAGCACGCGGTCGCGCAAACTCCCGGCGGCCACGCGGTTGTCGTTGGGTTGGACCCGTGCCGGATCGGTGCCGCCCGGATGACAGCCCGAGAGACCCGCCAGCACCCCGAGCCCGACCCCTGCGAAGGCAATTCCGAAGGCGGTCATCGACCCGCCCCGGGAAGCGGCGGCAGCTGCTTCACCAGCCGTTTGGGGGCGGTGAGGCGGTAACTATCGCGCGCGAAGTCGGCGACCTCGGTCCAATCCGGCCGGCCCAGATCGAGCCGAAGCCCGGCCCACCCTCGGGGGCCGATGTAGGCGGGCATGAAGAACCGCCGGGGATCCAGCCTGATCCAGTCGCGATTCTCGCCCGGTGCCGCCTTCCAGCAGAGGGACACGACGCCGTCCCCGTGGTGGTTCTTCAGGAAGTAGGCGAACACCTTGCCCCGGACCCGGTAGGTGGCATGCTCCCCGCTGATCTCGCGGGTGGCTTCGGGAAACCCGAGACAGATCGTGGTCAGGCGAGCCAGGCGGGGATCTTCGCGAGGGGCTGGGGACATGGCGCCCGCTAGGGCCGCGTGGCGCCGGCGCCGAACTCGCGCTCGATCACGGGCGGGTCGGCGAGTGCGGCCGTGAGACGGGCGAAGGCGTCGCTCATCTGGCTCCGGATGAATCGGCTCGTTCGGGGGTGCGACTGGAAGGGAATAGTACTCCGGCGCGGGAAACCTGTCGCCTGGGGCCCGAAAAGCCGAACGGTGGCCGCTAGCGGGCGGTCACCTGCTTCCGGTTCGTAATGCTCGCGGCAACGACCCAGGCGCCCGCGCTGATCGCCCACGAGGCCGTGAACTCCGACCAGTCAGGCCGCGAGGTTGGCGCCGCGAGGAGGAGCGGAATCCAGACCAGAACGGTGAAGGCGGTCAGCATGGCCGCCTCCAGCGTCGCCGCGAGGCGAGGATAGATGCCGAACAGCACGCCCAATCCCGCGGCCATCTGCGCGGCGCCGGTGAGGTAGGCCCAGCCGGTGTGAAAGGGAAGCCAGGAGGGGACCAGCGGCGCGGTGAGATTGAGGTAGACGAAGTGCGCGAGGCCGAGCGGAATCAGCGCGAGGCCGAATAGCAGTTGCGGGATGCGAACCGGGCGCCGGTCCGCGGCGTACAGCACCCATCCGCCCGACAAGACCACCACCATCTCCGCCATCGACTGGTACGCCACTTCAACCAGCGGATGTTTGACGACTATCGGGACCTTCAGCAGGAGCACCACGAGCGCCAGGTAGGGAAAGAGCACCCGCGCCGCGAGCGCGTCGGTGCGCTTCGACAGCAAACCGAGGCCGCACCCCAGCATGAGCGCCGCCGAGGCGTACACCAGTATTTGGCGGCCGGGCAGTGAGGCGGGCACCCACTGCCATACGGCCGCGAAGTCGCCGTTGATGAAGCAGAAGGTGCCGAGCCCGATCAGGCCCGTGGCGAACGCTATTTGAGCAGCCGGTTTGTATCTCACGCGTCAGGGCCGGTGGGAGGAGCCGATGGAGGCTACGATGGCCTACAGAACGATGAATTTTGCCGCCTGCCGCCCGGCGTGGACAGGGCCAATGGTCGCGAATCGGGCCAAGCCATTCGACTCAGGGCTGGCGTTCAGGGAATCGCCGCGTACCCGTTCGCCTTGAGCTGGGCGTTGATCCACGCGAGCGCGCCAGGCGCCGGTGTCACCAGCTTGATGCTCCCGCTCTCCAGGTTTGGCCGCTCTTGCTCTTACACGAGTCGGGACGGCGGGATTTGACCCGTCCGGCCGTAGGCCGGCGCCGGGCACCGCCCGGCGAGGGGAGCGAGGCCGCGAAGCGGCCGCAGCTCAACCCGCGGCCCCCTGAACCCCATTTCGAGCCAGGGGGACTGGCGAAAACGACTAATTGCCGAGATTGCAAGGACTTCCGAGCGCCGGTGCCGGAGTCTGACGGCAGGGATATCGGGTTCGCCGGGAGAAACAGAACCCCAAACGGAGCCTCGCCCTGTCCGCCTGGAATCCCCAGCGCGGCGCCCTCATTTCGCCGGGGTCCGGGAGCGCGATTTCTCCCAGTTGAGGAACAGGAATCCGCCGGGAGCGTCGAATTTCGGCTCGCCAAGCCCGGGAAGCACCTGGAGCTGGAGCTCGTCGACCGGTTGCTTCGAGCAATCCCAGCAGGCGAGCGCAAAGTCGGTGGTGCGACGGGTCCGGGAGAGCAGCATCACGTGGACCTGGGCGTTGTCGGACACCAGCCTCCCATTCTGATAGAGGTGGCCGACCGCCCAGAGTGCCACGGCGCTGTTGATGGTGGGCACCAGTGGGGTGTGCACGCCGGTATTGCCGTGATAGTACAGCCCGAGAATCACTCCCCCGAACCGGGGGTGGTGCGGCACGTCCTTCGTCTGGACCCGGTCCAGCACGAGCCGCCAGCGCGCGCCGTCGCGAGTCGCGAACTCCGCTACGCCATCCACCGAGTCCCGAACGGCGCCCTTGTCCCACGCCGTGATCGTGAAGGCTCCGGTGACCGGCACGACGTTGTTGGAATAGGGCCCGTTCTGCGCTTGCGACTCCAGCCCCTCACGCTCGTCGCCGAACGCCTTGAGGATCGGCGCCGCGCTGTCAGGAAACGGAAACGGTCCGGGAAGAATCTGAATGACCGGGCCGCCCCCCGTCACCCGGATCGAGTGAACCTTCGCGTCCGGCTCGGCGGGTGCACTCGCGGCAGTGCGGCCGGATCCGGTCGAGGGCCCGCCGGCGGTGGCCACGACCCGGAGATGGGTCTCCATGCCGAGTTTCTTGTGGGATTCCCCACCGACCGGACAGTACACCTCGTAGGTCCCCGGTTTGAGCTCGAGGGTCAGCGTGGCCACGGCACCCGGCTCGATCTTCGCAATCTTCTTCTCGATCCCCCGGCCCTCGATTTCAATTCCATGGGGGATGCTGCCGGTGTTGGTAATGGTGAACGTGACGGTTCCCGCCGCAATGGCGGTCTCCGAGAGCTGTACCATCCATTCGGACAGCGTGGCGCTGACGGACGCCGGGGGGCGGGGGCCGGAATCGGAGTGGCTTGCCACCAGCCCGGTGGCGGCGAACAACAGGGTCGCTAGGTTTCGCATCGGTCGGCTCTCTGGTAAAGGGTTCACCGCCGGAGACTCCCCTGGGCGGCCGGTTATTCCCGCGGGAATAAACCCGGCCGGAGCGGAGTCCTTATCCGAAGGCGTACGGCAATCTTCTCGAGGATGGGGTGGATTCGAGCGAGCTGGAGCGATTCGAAGCGGTGATTCTGCCGCACCTGGACTCCGCCTACACGCTGGCGCGCTACCTGACCCGCAACGGTCAGGACGCCGAGGACGTCGTGCAGGAGGCGTCGCTGCGGGCCTTCCGGCATTTCACCGGGTTCCGCGGGGTTGCGGGCCGGGAGGCCCGCGCCTGGTTCCTCGCCATCGTGCGCAACGCGGCGTACTCGATGCGGAAGCGGCAGAAGACCGATGAGCTGGCGACGGAGTTCGACGAGGAGCTGCACAGCGGGGCCGGGGCCGACGATCAGCCCGGCGCGGCGCTGGACCGGGAGTCGGCCCGCCAATCGCTCCGTCGGGCGCTGAATCGCCTGGGGCCGGAGTACCGCGAGGTCATCGTGCTGCGCGAGCTGCAGGAGCTGTCGTACAAGGAAATCAGCGATGTGACCGGGGTGCCGGTGGGTACCGTCATGTCGCGGCTGTCGCGCGCTCGGCGGAGGCTGGCCGCCGCGCTGGTTGGCGAAGGAGGAGCGTTGACATGACCCATGAGGAGCTCGAGCGGCAGCTCGACGTCTATGTGGATGGCGAGCTGGCACCGGACGAGGCCGACGCGGTCGCGGCGCACCTCGGGGCGTGTGACCCATGCGCCCGGCTGCACGCGGCCCGGATCACGCTCCGCGGCGCGATTCAGGAAGAGCTTCCGGGCCTCCGGGCGCCTGAACCGCTCCGCCGACGGGTGCAGACAGCGCTCCGTGAGGCGGCACGCCTCCCGACCCGCTCGGCCCCCGCCGGCGGGTGGCGCTGGCTGGCCCTTGCTGCCTCACTGGCCGCCGTCGGGTTCGGGGGCTGGTTCCTCGGGCAGCGCCGCGGAACTGAGGAAGGCTTGACGGGCCAGGTGCTGGCGAGCCACGTGCGCTCGCTCATGCCCGGCCATTTGACCGATGTGCTCTCCTCGGACCAGCACACGGTCAAGCCGTGGTTCAATGGCCGGCTGGACTTCTCGCCGTCGGTGTACGATTTCGCCGGGAGGGGATTCCCGCTGATCGGCGGGCGGCTGGACTATCTGGGGGGGCGGCCGGTGGCGGCGCTGGTATATGGACGGCGCGAGCACGTGATCAACCTGTTCGTCTGGCCGGCCACCGCGAACCCGGTCGAAGGGACCGCGTCGACCACGCGGCAGGGCTACCACCTGTTCCGCTGGACCGCGTCGGGATACACCTACGTCCTTGCCTCCGACCTCAATGTCTCGGAGCTCACCGATTTTCAGCACCTGCTCGAACAGGGGGAGACGGCCGTGGGGGCGCCGAGGTAAGGCCGAACCTGTGGTTGGGAGTTCCAGAGTCTGAATGCAGACAGAACGGACGGCGACACACGGTAGTTGACCGAAGTCACCGCCCGTAAGTTGTTGCCCTGCTCCTTGATCGAAAACATCGGGACGGCGGGATTCGACCGCAAAGCCCCGAGCCTGCAGGCGAGGGGCGGCGAACGAGGACCGGCGGGCCGACAAAAGAAAAGCGGCCGATCTGGGCCGCTTTTCGAGTCGGGACGGCGGGATTCGAACCCGCGACCCCCTGAACCCCATTCGCCATTGGGCAAGGACGAATTCCGGTATAAACCTTGAATCCACGCGGGTTTAGCACGTCGGCTGCCGGAATCGCCACCCTCGTAGAGGGCTTCCTGCCGGGGTTCTGGAGGTCGATTT
>JBGPLG010000021.1:0-53199 GCA_041486305.1 Gemmatimonadota bacterium | reverse complement strand
CGCTCCGGCGCCGATCCTCTGAGGCCCCAAGTGTGATTTGAGACGAAGACCGGGGGCTCGCTTCGCTGCCGTCCATTCCGCCATCGCCTCCGGATCTTCCCCATAAGCAATAGCGGCGAAAAGCGCTCTCAGGGGTTTGCTTCGGCCTCCGGCCTCGCAATGACGCCGCTAACTTCAACCCGCCAATGTCTACCGCCCCGCACCACGCGCCCGATGGATCGCTCCGCAATCCATGGCCGGACAGCGCGCTGCACGGGAGCCGCGACGTGCTGCGATTTCTGGGGGAAGAGCCGAACTCCCTCCCCTCCTCCCTCCTCCCTCCCGCTCCCCGTTACACCCCCGTTACACAATAGTGATGAGCATGTAACGGCCCCCTGCCTCCTTTCCCCGTGCCGGAAATGTCCGGCCCGACCCCCGGGCCCGACCCCCTCTTAGCGAGGATCACAACCTTGAAGAACCTCGGGCTCAGACTCGGCCTTTCCCTGTCCGTCGCCGCCTCGATTGGCACGGCCGCGCTTTCCGCCCAGGCCCCGACCGTCACCGTCGGTGGGGTCGGCTATGCCGGGTACTACTACAATCTCAAGGACACGGTCGGCCGCGGGCACAGCAACAACTTCGACGTCACCCGCGCCTATGTGAACGTCATCGGCAAGTTCACCTACGGAGTGGGCACCCGGGTCACCGCCGACATCTACCGCAACGCCGACGGCTCCCTCGCCTACCGGCTCAAGTACGCCTTCGCCACCTGGACGCCCAGGGACGGCAAGAGCCCGCTGACCTTCAAGCTCGGCCAGATGCATACGCCCTGGGTCGACTGGGAAGAGCACCTGTGGGATTACCGGATGCAGGGACAGCAGGCGGTGGAGCGCGCCGGCTACATGTCCTCCTCCGATTTCGGCGCCGGGGTCGACGGCAACTGGGGCTTCGACAAGGTCAACATGCAGGTGGGTGTATACAACGGGGAGAACTACAACAAGGTCCCCGGCGACAAGGGCAAGGACCTGATGGGCCGAGTCTCGGTCCGGCTCCTGGCCACCGACGAAGGCGGCCGAGACGGCGGGCTCCGGCTCACCGGCTACGGGCAGGCGGGCAAGCCCACCGGCGGCGGGACCCGCACCCGCTTCATCGGCGCGCTGTCCTATCGCTCCAAGATGCTGACCCTCGCGGCCCTCCTCGCCGCGACCAAGGACACCACCGCCGGCCCGCCGATCATCACCACCCGCAAGGGCCGGGTCATCAGCACCTTCGGCGTCCTCCGGATTCCGCCCACCTACAAGTTCCAGATCATCGGGCGGTTCGATTCCACCGATCCCAACACCAGCACCAACAACGACCGGATCAGCCGGATCATCATCGGCGCGGCCTATCAGGTGTCCGGGAATCTCCGGGTCCTGGCCGACCTCGACCACGCCAGCTACCAGGGCGGCGTGACCACGCCCGCGAATGAGATCGTGCGCTCCCAGGCGCTCTTCCAGATCCAGTTCACCTTCTAAGGAGCACCCATGTCACGCCCCACCGTGTATCTCGGCCTCGCCTTCGCCGCGCTCGCCTGCGGCGCCAAGACGCCCCCGGTCCTGGCCCAGTCGCTCACCGGCGCCGGGGCCACGTTCCCGAACCCGATCTACCAGAAGTGGTTCTCCGAGTACAACAAGAAGACCGGGGTACAGGTCAACTACCAGTCGATCGGCTCCGGCGGCGGGATCAAACAGTACACCGAGGGCACGGTGGACTTCGGCGCCACCGACGGGCCGATGAACCAGGACGCCATGACCGCGGTCCAGGGCCAGGTGCTCCACCTCCCCACCGTGATGGGCGCGGTGGTGCTGACCTATAACCTGGCCGCGGTCGGGGCGACCCAGCTCAAGTTCGACGGCCCGACCATCGCCGACATCTTCCTGGGAAAAATCACCAAGTGGAATGATAGGCGGATAGGAGCCACCAACCCCGGCGTCAAGCTGCCGGACCAGGACATCATCGTGGTGCATCGCTCCGACGGGTCGGGCACCAGCTACATCTTCACCGACTACCTGAGCAAGGTCTCGCCGGAGTGGAAGGAAAAGGTCGGCAACGCCAACGCGGTCAACTGGCCGGCCGGGCTGGGCGGCAAGGGCAACGAGGGCGTCACCCAGCAGGTCAAGCAGTCCGACGGCGGCCTGGGCTACGTCGAGCTGATCTACGCCAAGGGGAACAAGCTCTCCTATGCGCAGGTCAAGAACGCCGGCGGCGCGTTCGTGGAGCCATCGCTGGAGTCGGTGACCGCTGCGGCTGCCAGCGCCAAGTTCGAGAAGAACACCGATTTCCGGGTCTCGATCACCAATGCGCCGGGTGCGGCGTCCTACCCGATCTCGTCGTTTACCTGGCTCCTGGTGCGGCCCGACATCAAGGACGCCGTGAAGGGCAAGGCGCTCAAGAATTTCCTCGACTGGATGCTGACGCCTGAGGCGCAGCAGATGGCCGCGGCCCTCGACTACGCCCCGCTGCCGGCGGCGGTCGTGGCGCTGGAGAAGGAGAAGATCAAGACCCTCAAGGCCATGGGCAAACCGATCGCGTGACCGACGTCACGCAGCCGGCTCCCGCGACGCCCGTCGCCCGCCTCCAAGGCGCCGCGACGGGCGATCGCGTCTTCAAGATCCTGCTGAGCCTCGCCGCGCTCACGATTCCGGTCCTGCTGGGCTTCCTGGTCTGGGAGCTCTACCAGGGATCGCGGCTCGCCATTGCCAAATTCGGCTTCAACTTTCTGGCCACCAGCACCTGGGATCCGGTCAAGGATCAGTTCGGCGCCCTGCCGCTGATCTTCGGTACCCTGGTCTCCTCGCTGATCGCCCTCGCCATCGCGGTGCCGCTCTCGCTCGGCGTGGCGATCTTCCTGACCGAGTTCTGTCCTCCGTTCATCCGTCGGCCCATCGCGTTCGTGGTGGAGCTGCTGGCCGCCATTCCCAGCGTGGTCTATGGCCTCTGGGGCATCTTCGTGCTGGTGCCGGTGCTCACCAAGACGGTGTACCCATTCCTCCGGAGCACGCTGGGTTTCCTGCCCTTCTTCCGCGGCACCATCTACGGGCCCTCGATGCTCTCGGCCGGCGTGATCCTGGCCATCATGGTGATGCCCTACATCATGTCGGTGACGCGGGAAGTGCTGTCGTCGGTGCCGGGCAGCCAGCGCGAGGCGGCGCTGGCGCTGGGCGCCACCCGCTGGGAAGCGGCCTGGACCGCGGTGGTGCCCTATGCCCGATCCGGGATCGTCGGCGCGGTGATCCTGGGGCTGGGCCGGGCCCTGGGCGAGACCATGGCGGTGACGATGCTGATCGGGAACCGCCATGAGATCGCCACCTCGCTCTTCGCGCCGGGCTACACCATGGCGGCCGCGATCGCCAACGAGTTCTCCGAGGCATCCACCGACATGCACTTCGCCGCGCTCTCCTATGTGGCGCTGGTGCTCTTCGTGGTGACGGTGCTGGTCAACGCCGGGGCCCGGATCCTGATCTGGAAGGTGTCGAAGGGACAGACCGGCGGGGGAGCGGGCCTGTGACCGGGGGACTCCGCCGCTGGCGCAGCCGAGTGATGGTGGGCCTGCTGATCGTGGCCACCGTGCTCTCGGTGCTGCCGCTTTTCTTGATTCTGGGCACCGTCATCGTGAAGGGGGCCGGGAGCATCAACCTCGACTTCTTCATCCGCCGCCCGGTGCCCGCGGGCGAGAGCGGCGGCGGCGTGGTCCACGCCATCGTGGGCACCCTGATGATGGTCGGCACGGCGAGCCTGATCGGTCTCCCCATAGGCGTCGGAGCCGGCATCTTCGCCTCGGAGTGGCCCGGCACCCGGCTGGCCCGCGCATCCAAGTTCATCGCCGACGTGATGAACGGCACGCCGTCGATCGTGGTGGGCGTGTTCGCCTGGTCGTGGATCGTGGCGACCCAGAAGCATTTTTCGGGGTTTGCCGGGAGCGCCGCGCTGGCGGTGTTGATGATCCCGATGGTGATGCGCACCACCGAGGAGATGATCAAGCTGGTGCCCCACTCGCTCCGTGAGGCGGCGCTGGCCCTGGGCTATTCCCGCTGGCGCACCAGCCTCAAGGTGGTGGTTCGCACCTGCTTCCCCGGCATCGTCACCGGCGTCCTGCTCGCGGTGGCGCGGGTGTCGGGAGAGACCGCGCCGCTGCTGTTCACCGCCCTGGGGAGTCAGTACCTGAGCACCGACATCCGGCAACCGATGGCCGCCCTTCCACTCGTGGTCTACAACTATGCAACCGGCCCCTACGACGACTGGCACCGCCTGGCCTGGGCGACAGCCCTCGTCCTCATCCTCGTCGTACTCGTTCTCAGCGTCCTCACTCGACTCGCTACCAGAAGTCGGTTCGATGGACCGCGCTGAGGCGCGACCGCGGATCGCCACCGCGGGCATGACCTCGTGGTACGGACAGGTGGCGGCGGTCAAGAACGCGTCGGTCGGGTTCACCTCCAACCAGGTGCACGCCCTGATCGGCCCATCGGGGTGCGGCAAGTCCACCTTCCTGCGCTCGCTCAACCGGATGCACGAGGAGACCCCGGGCGCCCGGGTGACCGGCTTGGTCACCCTGGACGGTGAGGACGTGTACGGGCCCAAGGTGGACCTCAAGCGGCTGCGGCGCCGGGTGGGGATGGTCTTCCAGAAGCCGACCCCGTTCCCCATGATGTCCATTTATGACAATGTGGCGGCCGGGCTCCGCCTGACCCGCGAGGCTTCCCGCGCAGTGGTGGACGACGAGGTCGAGAAGGCCCTGACCCGGGCCGGGCTCTGGGAGGAAGTGAAGGACCGGCTCAATGGGAGCGCCATCGCGCTGTCGGGCGGACAGCAGCAGCGGCTCTGCATTGCCCGGACCATCGCGCCGGAGCCCGAGGTGGTGCTGCTGGACGAGCCGACCGCGTCGCTCGACCCCCAGGGCACCCAGCGGATCGAGGAGCTGCTGTTCCACCTCAAGGAGCGGTTCACCATCGTCATCGTGACCCACAACATGCAGCAGGCGGCCCGGGTCTCGGACACCACGACATTCTTCTACCTCGGGGAGCTGGTGGAGACCGGACCGACCCGGCACATCTTCACCAACCCGACCGAGCAGCGGACCGAAGCATACATCACGGGGCGGTTCGGATGACCGGAGTCCTCAGCGCGCAGCCGCCGATCGGGGGCGCCATCGACGTCCGGGGGTTCAATTTCTCCTACGGACAGCGACAGGTGCTGCACGGCATCTCGTTCACGATCCCGGAGCGCTCGGTCACGGCCCTGATCGGCCCGTCGGGCTGCGGCAAGTCCACCTTCCTGCGCTCGGTCAACCGGCTCAACGACCTCATTCCCGAGACCACCCACACCGGCGACATCGTGATGAACGGCCGGTCGATCTTCGCCACCGGCACCGACCTGGTGGCGCTGCGCCAGCGGGTGGGGATGGTGTTCCAGCGGCCCAACCCGTTTCCCAAGAGCATCTACCACAACGTGATCTACGGCCCGAAACTGAACGGCTTGACCGCCTCGCCGGACCTGCCCGCCTTAGCCGAGCGCTGCCTCCGCCAGGCGGCGCTCTGGGAGGAAGTGAAGGACCGGCTCGACACGCCGGCCACCGGCCTCTCGGGGGGACAGCAGCAGCGGCTCTGCATCGCGCGGGCGCTGGCCAATGACCCCGACGTGCTGTTGATGGACGAACCCTGCTCCGCGCTGGACCCGATCGCCACCCAGCGGGTCGAGGAGCTGATCGTCGAGCTCAAGGCGAAATACACCATCGTCATCGTCACCCACAATATGCAGCAGGCGGCCCGGGTGTCGGATGTGACCGGATTCTTTTACAAGGGCGAGCTGGTGGAGTTCGGTCCGACCGATACGATCTTCACCGCCCCGGCCCGCGAGCAGACGGAAGCCTACATCACTGGGAGATTCGGATGAGCCCGGAAACCACGCATCGGCACTTTCACGAGGAGCTCAACCGGGTCAAGGTCCGGCTTCTCACCATGAGCGGCGAAGCCGAGGCGGCGCTCCGGCTCGCGGTCGAGGCGCTCCTCGAGCGGAACGCCGAGAAGGCCCAGATGGTCATCGCCGGCGACCGGATCGTCGACTCCATGGAGGTCGAGGTCGAGGAGTCCTGCATCGACCTGCTGGCCCTCCAGCAGCCGATGGCCAAGGACCTCCGGATGCTGGTGGCCGCGATCAAGATCGCCAACGACCTGGAGCGGGTGGGTGACCACGCCGTCAACCTGGCCCAGTCGGCGGAACGCCTGGGCAAGAGCCGCCCGATCGCGCCGGACCCCGAGATCACCGAGATGGCCCGGCTGGCGCGGGAGATGCTCTCCGACGCCCTCGAGGCCTTCGTCCGGGGCGACGCCACCTCGGCCCGGGAGGTCTGCCGCCGCGACGACAAGGTGGACGCCCTCAACCGCTCGGTGTTCCGGATCCTGCTCACCCACATGATGGAGGACCCCCACATCATCGGGGCGGCACTGGAATTGTTCCTGGTGAGTCGCAATCTTGAGAGGGTCGCCGACCTGGCCACCAACATCGCCGAGGATGTAGTCTTCCTGGTGGAAGGAAAATCCATCAAGCACCACGCCGAGGATATGACGGGACACTCCTGATGCACCATCGCAGGTCATATCTCGCAGCGCTCACCTCCAAGGCCCCCGAGCCGGGTGAACGGCTCGGCGCCATCGACGTCGGGTCGAATTCGATCCGGCTGCTGGTGGCCGAGTTCGATCCCGCGGGGGGCATCAAGGTCATCGACGAGGTGAAGGACCAGCCCCGGCTCGCGGCCGGCATCGCCGAGTCGAACCGGCTGGACGAATTCGCCATGGCGCGGGCGCTCCAGACCCTGGCGCGGATGCGCGAGGTGGCCGAGCGGCGCGGCGTCCGGCGGATCTCCGCCGTGGCCACCTCCGCGGTGCGGGAGGCCGACAACGGCAAGGCCTTCGTCGAGCGGGTCCGCCGCGAGGTGGGTATCCCGCTCCGGATCATCGATCCCGAGACCGAAGCGGCGCTCTCCTGGCGCTCGGTGGCACACCACTTTCCGCTCGGCTCGGGCCGGGCCCTGGTGGCGGACATCGGCGGCGGCAGCCTGGAGCTGATCGGGGCCATCAACGGGCTGGTGGAGCTCACCAAATCGCTGCCGCTGGGCGCGGTGCGGCTCACCGAGCAGTACCTCTTCGAGGACAAGTCCCGCTCCAAGGAAGTGGCGCAGCTGCGGACCAAGGTGCGCAAGCAGCTCAAGAAGGCGGGGCGGTGGCGGGAGTGGAACAACGTCACCCTGATCGGGTCGGGCGGGACGTTCACCAACCTGGCGCGGATGGTCCTGGCGCGGCGGGGCCACCCCACCGAGGCGGCCCATGGAGAGGTGATCAAGACCGCCGAGGTGGAGCAGATGCTGGAATGGCTCTGCACCCTGTCGGTGGATCGGCGGCGCCAGGTGCCCGGACTCAATCCCCAGCGGGCCGACATCATTCTGGCCGGGCTGGCGGTGACCGCCGAGCTGCTCAACCTGGTGGAGGCGCGGAGCCTCACGGTGAGCGCGTTCGGGCTCCGGGAGGGTTTGCTGCTCGAGATGATCGGGGAGAGCGCCAACCGCAACGCCGCGGATCCGCTGCGGGCCATGCGGGAGTTCGTGGACCGCTGCCAGGGCGACCGGCGCCACGTGGAGCAGGTCCGGACCATCGGGCTCACCCTGTTCGACCGGCTGGCCAACGTGATGGGGGCCGGCCACGAGGAGCGGCCGATCCTCGAGGCGGCCTGTCTGCTGCACGACGTCGGGCAGGTGGTGAGCTACCGCAAGCACCACAAGCACAGCTTCCAGCTCATCATGCACGCGGAGCGGGTCAACTTCACCAGCCGGGACCGCTACCTGGTGGCGCTGGTGAGCCGGTACCACCGGCGGAAGGGCCCCAGCGCCAAGCACGAGGAGTTCGCCCGGCTCAACGAGGAGGAGCAGGCCATCGTGCGGCGGCTCTCCGCGATCCTGCGGGTGGCGGACGGGCTGGACCGGGGCCACACCTCGGCGGTGGAACGGGTGAGCACCCGGATCACCTCGGATCGTCTGACCATCCGGGCCACGCCCAAGCTCCGGGGCGCCGACCTGTCGCTGGAGTGCTGGGGAGCGGCCAAGAAGAGCGACGTGCTGGCCAAGCTGCTCGGCCGCGAGGTGCTGGTGGCGCCGGGGACGCCGGGCTAAGCCCCGGGGGCTTCGGCCGGACCAACGAATCGGGCGGCCCCACGCGGAGCCGCCCGATTCATTTCCGGATCCCGATCGATCAGAAGCTCGGTATTGTGATCGAGGCGTCAAAGTAGGAGCTCCCACCCCGATCGATTGCCTTGAACGCGACCACGTGGGTTCCCGCCGGCAAGCTGATGGTTCGCACGAAGCTACCCTGGGTCGGACAGTTGTCGTGCACCAGCAGGCCGGGACCCTGGTTCACCCCGTCTACGTAAATCTCGACATCGTTATCGATCGCGACCGAGATCTGGATTGTGGTAGTCGTAGGAAGCGAGATGTTCCGGCGGACCCAGAGAACGGTGTTGCCGGCGGGCCACGTGGTTTGGGTGCCGGACCCGATGAGGGAACAGGCGTCATGGTTCTCGCCGAACCCCCCGGGACCAACGCTTTCGAAGGGCGTGACCGGGTTCGAGAACCAGTCCGTTGGAACCTCGCCGTCGATCTGATAGGACCAGCCCGCCGAGCCGTAATTGATCGGAAGCGGATCGCCCGGATACACGCCGGTGGCGGTGAAGGTCACCGCACCGGTCAGGAGATCGACCGGCTGGAGCGGATTCGGGATGACCTCGGCGCTCGGGTTGAAGGCGCTCTGGATCGACATGAAGGGATCGAAGGTGCTGCGCGGCCCGTTATGGACCGGATCCGCGATACCCCGGCCGCTCGCGACCAGGGAATTGGGGCCCGGAGCCGCCGCCACCGTCCAGGTGACTGCGGCCTGACCGTCCGCCCCGGTCAGCACCGACGCGGCACCGATGCTTCCCCCGGCCGACGCGGCGAAGTTCACCGTCGCGTTCCGTACCGGGTCGCCCATCAGGTCGGTCACAAGCACGGTCGGATTGACCGGAACCAGGGTCCCCGGCGGGACTGTCTGGCCGTCGCCGAGGAGGATCTGGATTTTGGACGGCAGCGCGAACTGGAAGTTGCTGAAGTCGAAGGTCAGCCCGCCTGCGCCCACATCAAGGGCGTTGAGCGGCTGCGGCGCCACGAGCCCGAAGAGCTGGAGGCCGGCCCGGTGGAAGTCGCCGTGAACCAGCTCGCGGAGGAACCCGCCGACGCTGTAGTTGACAGCGGCATCCGCGGCGCATCCCGCCACGTGGGGAAGCGCCTGCAGGACGGTCAAGTCGGTGCTCTGGCGGTGCAGTGTGACCCGCGCCTTTTGCGCGGGAGTGAGCCCGCTCAGGTCGAGATCGGCCCCCAGGTTGCAGATCTCCACCGTGGCCGCGTTGGTGAGCTCGAGGCCCGCCGGGTCGGTGGTGACGGAGACACAGCCCCCGAACTTCGGGAGATCGATCGGCAAGGAGGCACCACCGGCGCAGGGCTGGATGGTGACCGTGACGTCGGGGGACGTGGGGGTCTGCGCGGGGATGGTGACGGCGCCGACGGTGTGGCCGTCGGATCCGGGAAACTCCACGTGTCCGCCGGTCGACAGGGGAATCGTGGCGGTGCCGCAGGGGCCGACACCCGGGACCGGGCAGAGCGCGTACCGCTCGACCCGGAAGGGAATCTGGAGGGTGGTTCCCTTGATGGCGGGGCCGAATTTCCGGTAGTCCAGCGTCAGGAGCTGGATGATACTGGTGATGCACTGCACGTCGGCAAAGCCCAGCTCGACCGCCCCCACCTTGACCCGGACCCGGTAGAAGAACGACGCGGTACAGGTGCTGGGAATCGGCCACTTGGCGTGGTAGTGGGCCCAGTCGCCCGGCAAGCCGGTGATCGCGTCGGTGGGATCGGCCAGCGGCGGAAAGTGCTTCTTGACCGCGGGGCCGCTGATCACGACGGGAGACCCGTTGCACTGGGATCCCGCGACCGTGGCGACCTGGGCCGCCGTGGTCGCCACCAGGCGGCAGATCTCCACGCTGGGCGACAACGCGCCGTTGAACCCGTCGTGGGTCCAGTTGGTGAGCGCCGCGGTGGGAATCACGACCGGTGGCAGGAAGAAGAAATCCACGTTGCCCGCGGAGTGGGCGCCGTCGGAGATGGCCAGGGAGGGGACCTGCGCAGGCGGGGTACTGGGCTGGGCGATCTCTCCGCCCTGGCACGCGGCCAGGAGCAACGCCGGAACCCACGCCAACTGTCGAGTGCGCATAGTCGGGATCCTCACGGAAGGGACGGAACTCAGGGGCGGTAATCCGGGACGGTGTCGGGGTGAGGCAAGAGTACGTCTACCTTGAGCGTAACGCCAGTAGCAGCAGCTATTTCAATTCCCTCGGCGCCGGAGGGCGACGAACCCCGGCATCGCGGCAAGTTCCTTCCACCACCAGTGCAGGTTGTTGCCGACCAGGAAGGAATGGTCGGGATTGTAGCCGACATACTCCTTGAGAAGCGTCAGAGCCTCGTCCAGGTCCCCGATCTGGGCTCGCATTACCGCTTCATAACCCGGAAGCTCATGCCGGGGATCGATTCGGCTGTCGGCCCGGGCGCGGACCAGGACTCGGCGGGCGCTGTCGATCAGGGGGCTTGGCGCGCCGGCGATCTTGTGACCGAGGGCGCCACCGACCAGCAGCTGGGCGAAGTGTCGCTGGTACTCCCGCACGCTGTCGGGACGGCCGGCGTAAAGTGTGTCGAGCCGCGCCGCCAGCTGCCAGGCTCGCGGTACATCCTGCGGCGCGTCCGCGGGGAGCATGAGCCAGAGGTGACACTGGGTCCAGGTCGGGTTCCGGGGAAAGCGCCTCCCGCCCTCGTCACACCACTTCTGCGCCGCGCCGAACTGCTCGGTGTTGTACGATCCGAAGAACAGCCGGTCCAGCACCACATCGCTGTTGCTGAGGAACTTGTCCGCCGTGTAGGCCCGCTCCGCCTCCTTGAGCGACGTGGGCACGTCCTTCTTCTCGAATTCGATGAAGCTGAGCGTCACATACGCCGAGGCGAGGGTCGGGTCGGCATCGACCGCCTGACGCAGATCGTCCTCCGCGGACTTCAGGAGCGCTTTTCGGGCCTCCGGGTCTGGAGCCAGAGCGAGGCGCCACTCCAGGTAGTCCAGCGTCCCGCGAAGAGCCAGGGCTCGGGCGTTGGCCGGCTCGAGGTCCAGGGCCCGCTTCACCGCGGCCCTGCCCCGCTGAATCCATTGCAGTTTCTCCTCCTTGGGCACCAGCCTGGCTCTCTGGAGGTCCACGTCGCCCATGACCAGCGCCGGATCCACCCAGCGGGGATCGGCTTCGGCTGCCTGCGTCAGGAGGGAGTCGGCGGTTACCAACAGGGAGACCGCGGCGGTCGGATTACTGAGACCGGCCTGCTCGGCGTCCTTCCGCAGCTTCTCACCCCGCTGGACCAGCGTCCAGGCCCGGAGGTTGCCAGCGCGCGCCCGGCTCTCCTGGAGCTGGAGCTCGGTGCCGAGGGGCTCCCGCAGCGACTCCGAGACCTTCGCCGCGACGGCCGTTTCTGCGGCAAAGAGCGAGTCCCGGGGAATGCTGAGCGTGGAGTTCTTGCGAAGGTCGGTCCCGGACCCGTCGTAGAGCCTGGTGGTGAGCCGCACCCGGTCCTGACCGCTCTTCTCCAGCGAGCCCACGATCAGGGTTCCCACGTCGAGCGTCGTGCCGATGCTGTCCATGCCAACGTCGCGGCCCCGATACGGAGCGACGGCATTCCGGGAGCTCACGGTAAGTCCCGGAATGCTGGTCAGGCTCCGGATCAACGACTCGGTCAGCCCGTCCGCCGCGGTCCGGAGCTCGGGGTCGGTGGAATCCGCGGAGAAGTACAGCACCGCAATGCGCCGGGCCCGCGCCAGCTCGGCGGGGCTGGCGGGAGCCCCCGAGGACCGGCCCAGGATCTTCCAGGTTGCGAAGGAGGTGCCCGCGAGCAGCAGGGCGACGGCGGCGACCGCCCAGGGGGTCCGGAACCAGGACCGCGCCGGCGGCCCCGCACGCTGGGCCCCGGTGGGAACCCGCCGCGAAGCGGTCTGACGAATCGCGGCCCGCGTCATGGTCGAGCCCAGAGGCATGCCGAGCAGCTCGGCGAAGTGGGCCGCATCCTTGGGGCGGTCGGCCGGGACCTTGGCCATCGCGGCGAAGATGGCGTCCTCCACCTCTTCCGGCACGGTGTTCCGGACGATCCGGATGCTGGGCACCGCCTCCATCGCGTGCCGGGCCATGAGCGCCTGGGCATTCTTGGCGGTGAAAGGCGGCTCGCCGGCGAGGAGCTCGTAGAGCACGCAGCCGAGGCTGTAGAGGTCGGAGGTGGGGCCGACCGGGTCACCCACCGCCTGTTCCGGCGACATGTAGACCGGCGTGCCTACGGCCATGCCGGTCTGGGTCAGCTTCTGCGCCCCGGCCTCTTGAGCCGCGCGCGCGATGCCGAAATCCGCCACCAGCGCGTGCCCGTTGGACAGCAGGACATTCTCGGGCTTGATGTCGCGGTGGACAATGCCCTGACTGTGGGCGTGCCCGAGCGCGTCGGCCACTTCCAGGATCAACTGGACCGCGTCCTCGATCGGCAGCTGGCCTTCGCGGTCGAGCCGGTCGCGGAGCGACTCGCCCTTCACGAACGGCATGACGTAGTAGAGCAGGCCGTCGGCCTGGCCCGAGTCGTACATGCCGAGGATGTGGGGGTGCTGCAGCTTGGCGGCGAGCTTGATTTCCCGCTCGAACCGCTCTCCGCCGATCGAGGCGGAGAGCTCGGGGTTGAGGACCTTGATGGCGACTTCGCGGTCGTGCTTGATGTCCCGGGCGAGGTACACCGTGGCCATGCCCCCCTGACCCAGCTCCCGCTCGATCAGGTAGCGGTCTGCCAGAGGGGGCCGCAGGCGTTCAAGGATGTCTGGCACGGCTGGAATATGTCGGCTCCCGGGGAAATCGCCAGCAGGAGGGCCGGTGACTTACGGACCGGGGGGAGCTAGGGCAGACGCCTGCCGCCGGCGATCAGGTCGTCGTGGTCGTCCCGGACCTCGTAGGAGTCCGGCCGCCCCCTTGGTCCCTTGAACTCGAACACCATGTCCCGGATCACCTCGTAGATCTTCCCCTGGTCGAACAGCCCGGGAATCAGGCTCCCGTCCGCAATCCGGATCATCACGAAGCTGCCCATGTACGGGTCCCTGGGCACGTAGTTGCCGTAGAGCGAGCCCTTCTCGTAGGTGAACACGATCTCCACCGTGTCCGCCTTCTCCCCCTGGTCCGGCTTCCAGGCGAAGGAGAACCGGCCCAGAAACGCCTCCGCATCCTCCTTCGCCATGGTGATGGCATAGGAGGGAGCCACCTCCAGACTCACCGATACCACCGACTCGGCCCACTGCATCGCGAGGGTGCCGCCGCTCACGGTGATCTCGGGGAACGTCCAGGTGAGCACCTCGGTGCGGGGAGCCCGCGCCGGCTGGACCGGAATGCGGATCTCGCTCGGGCTCGAATCGGGCGGTTCCATGTGGTAGCGGTGATGATCGGGATCGAGGACCAGGGTCCAGCTCCCCGATTCACGAACCACCAGCCAGACCGAGTATTTGCCTTTGGCCACCGCGTGGCCGCCGAGCGTGATCGGCTTGCTGGTTTCCAGGATCGTGGCCCAGTTGGCGCCCGGAGTCCACACCTCACCCCATTTCACCACCTTGCCGAAGATCGGCATCCGGCCCCGGAGCCGGGGTCGCGCGTAGTCGAGCGAAATGACCGTGCCGTCGATGGTCTGGGTCAGCGTGGCGCGCTCGCTGGCCCGGATCTGGGCTTCGACGGGGTGGACGGTGAGGAGAAGGAGGAAAAGGCGGGCAAGGCGGGCAAGGCGGGCAAGATCAGCAGGACGGATCATTGGTGGTCCGCGCGTTTCAGTTGAGGAATCGGAGTTTCCAGCGTCGAACCGCCCGGCCCGGCCTGCCCGCCTTGCCCGCCCTTCTACGGTACCCGCTTCCCTGCCCCCATCGCCTCGCCGGTCTCGCCCCGCACCGTGAACCCGGTGGCGCGGCCGCCGTCCATCGTGAACTCGAAGGGCATCAGCCGCTCCACGTCGTAGAGCTGGCCCTTTTCCAGGAACCCGAGAATGAAGGTATCGGGCCCGCTGGAAATCAGCAGGAAGCGCTCCCACTCGGGGAAGGGTGGCCGGTCCCATCGCCCCACCAGGAAGCCATTCTCATGGGTGATGAACAGCTTGATCGGCGTGCCGGAGTCCGGGCCGCCCATCCAGGCGAAGGAGTAGGTGCCGAGATAGGGCGCCGCCTTGTCGGCCGCCGTGGTGAGGACGAACGACGAGGTGACCGTGACGTCGATCGGCACCCGGACGGTGCCCCACTCCAGCGCGAGCGTCACCCCGCTGGCGTGGATGCCGCTGAACGACCAGGTGAGCGCCTCGGAAAACGGCACCGCCGCGGGGGTCACCTCGAAGCGGATCTGATTGGCGGTGGAGTCGGGGTGCGCCATGTGGAAGAGCCGGTTCCGGGGATCCAGCACCACGGTCCAGGGCCCCGTCTTCCGCACCACGAACCAGACCGAGTACTTCCCGGCGGGCAGCGGCTTGCCGTTGACCGTGACGTCCTTGCTGACCTCGAGCGTCGTGGCCCAGTTGGCACCGGGAGTCCAGATCTCTCCCCAGGTGACGATCTTGCCGAAGAGCGAGTCGCGGTTCCGGGCCCGGGGCCGAGCGTACTCCACCGTGAGCCGGGTGCCGTCGATGGTCTGGGCCACCAGGGCGGCCTCGCTGGCGCGGACCTGGGCGGCGACGGTGGGGACAGTGAGGACGGTGAGGACGGTGAGGACGGTGAGGACGGTGAGGACGGTCCTCAGGTCGAACCGAGGCCTGGGGGCATGCATCAGAAGCCACCTCACCCGTAGCGGGCGTCGATGGATGCCCGTATCTCGTCCAGGGTCTTTCCTTCCTTGTGCAAGCGTGCGGCGAGGCGCCCCTGGCCCTGGCAGATCGGGCAGGACTTGGCCATCGCGTCCTCCCCCTCATAGCAGGTCAGCAGCGAGTAAAAGTCGGGGTTGTCGGCGCAGCCGCAGTGGCAGCGGATGCCGTCGACGATCTCGGGGATTTCCCTGACGGCGTCGAACACGGTCTGGGCGCTGGAGCCCGCGAGCTGTTCGTGGGTAGGCAGCTTGGCGGCGGTGACGCCGGGCCGGGGCGCCGGGTGATCGGTCCGGAGGCGCCGCCGGGCCCAGGCGGGCCGCGCGCCGGCCACCAGGGCGAGGGTGACCGCCGTGCAACGTCCGAGAAACGTCCGGCGCGAGTGCATTGGGGAAGCTACCTCCTCCCGGCGTCGCAGGTCCAGATCGGCGCGGCAAAGTGGTGGTTCTTGACGTAAGTTTCGCGGTTCCTTCGTTCCGCCTTCCACACCCGAGGTCTTCAATGCGCAGTCCCGCCGTCGCGGCCGGTGTCGTCCTGTCCCTGATGCTGCTTCAGAGCGCGTCACCCGCGACCGCCCAGTCCACCGGCACCGGCGCATCGCCGGCGGCATCTCCGTTCACGCCGGGCCGGAGCCCGAGCCAGCCGATCGACGAGGCGTACACGAAGAAGATCCGGGAGTACACCACCGAGTCGTTCTTCCTGTCGCCGCTGGTGGACTACCTGCCGGCGTCGAGGACCGTGCCGACGCCCTCCGTGGTCCTGGGGGACATCGCCGGCGCGCCCAACAAGCTGCCCTACTCGAAAGAGGTCTACGAGTACATGCGGCTGCTGGCCAAGGCGAGCCCGCGGGTGAAGGTGATCTCGATCGGCACCACCGAAGAGGGCCGGGAGATGATCGCCGTGGCGATCGCGTCCGAGGCGCTGATGAGGCGACTCGACGAGAACAAGGCGCGGCTGGCCAAGCTGGCCGACCCGCGGACCATCGGCATGAACGACGCCGAAGGCGCCCGGCTCGCCGGTATGAGCGCCCCGGTCTACTACATCACCGGGACGATCCACTCGCCCGAGGCCGGGGCACCCACCGCGCTGATGGAGCTGGCCTACCGCCTGGCGGTGGATGAGAGCCCCTACATCAAGAACATCCGCGACAACCTGATCACCCTGATCACCCCGATCGTCGAGGTGGACGGCCGGGACCGGCAGGTGGATCTGTTCAAGTGGCACATGGCCCACCCCAACGACACCTGGCCCAACCTGCTGTACTGGGGGCACTACGTCGCCCACGACAACAACCGCGACGCCATGGGGCTCACGCTCAAGCTCTCCCAGAACGTGCTCAACACCTACGTGGACTGGAAGGCGCAGGTCATCCACGACCTCCACGAGTCGGTGCCCTACCTCTACGACAATACCATCGGCGACGGTCCCTACAACGCCTGGCTCGATCCGCTGGTGACCAACGAATGGCAGATGATCGGCTGGAACAATGTCCAGGAGATGACCCGGATGGGGATGCCGGGGGTGTTTGCGTTCGGGGTGTTCGACACCTGGAGCCCGGGCTACCTGATGTTCATGGCGGCGACCCACAACGGGATCAGCCGGCTCTACGAGACCTTCGGCAACGGGGGCAGCGCCGAGACGCTGGAGCGGACCCTCTCGGCGAATGAAACCTCGCGCACCTGGTACCGCCAGAACCCGCCGCTGCCCCGGGTGCGATGGTCGCTCCGCAACAACAACAACTACGAGCAGACCGGGCTGCTGGTCTCGCTGTCCTACATCGCGAGCAACAAGCGGCTCTTCCTCCAGAATTTCTACGAGAAGAGCAAGCGCTCGATCCTCAAGGCCCGGACCGAGGGCCCCGCGGCGTATGTGCTGACCGGAGACACCCGCCGGCCCGGCACCCAGGCAGAGCTGCTCCGGGTACTGCAGCGGCAGCACGTGGAGATCAGTCGGGCCACGGCGGCGTTCTCGGTGACGATACCCCGGGCGCGGCGGGCCGGCGGGCAGGGCGGGCAAAGCGGGCCAGGCGGGCAAGGCGCGCCGGCGGCGGATACGGCAAAGACCGAGTCGCGCTCCTTCCCGGCGGGCTCCTACATCGTCCGCATGGACCAGCCCTACTCCCGTATCGCCGACGCCCTGCTGGACCACCAGTACTGGAGCCCCAACGATCCGCAGAAGACGCCCTACGACGACACCGGCTGGACCTTTCCGGAAGGCTTCGGCGTCGAGGCGGTGCGGGTGACCGACGCCAAGGTGCTGGACGCGCCGGTGCAGCTGGTGACCGGAGAGGTTCGCGCGCCCGGCGGCGTGAGCGGCGCCGGCACGGTGGTGGCCATCAATCACAACGGCGACAACGCCCTGGCCACACTGCGCTATCGGCTCAAGTCCGCGGACATGGTGGCGGCGGAGGCGCCGTTCGAGGCGGCCGGACACAAGTTCAACCGGGGCAGCTTCCTGATCCGGAACGCGCCGTCGGATCTCGACAAGACCTTGAAGGAGCTGGGACTCTCGGGCGACGCGCTGGCCTCGATGCCGTCGGTGGCCACCCACCCGCTTCGGGCCGCGCGGGTGGCCATCATGCACACCTGGATCAACACCCAGACCGAAGGGTGGTGGCGCCAGGCTTTCGACTTCATGGGCATCCCCTACGACTACATCAGCGTGCAGGACGTGGCCGCGACAGCCGATCTCTCCTCAAAGTGGGACGTGATCGTCTTCCCGCCTGCGGGTGGGAGCGCGCAGCAGATCGTCGCCGGGCTCCCGATGTGGCGAAACCCGATGCCCTGGAAGAACTCGCCGGAGACGCCCAACATCGGGACCTGGGCCCAGACCGACGACATCCGCCCCGGGCTGGGCTGGGACGGCCTCAAGCACCTGGAGGACTTCGTCTCCAAGGGCGGTGTGCTGGTGAGCGCCGCCAACACCGCCGACTTTGCGATCCAGTTCGGTCTGGCCACCGGGGTGCGGTCCAACCAGGCGGGGCAGAGCCGGGTGGTGGGGACCCTGTTGCGCTCCCGCATCGTGGACGAGACCAGCCCGATCGCCTACGGGATCATCGACAGCCTGGCGGTGATGAGCGACGACGGCGGCAGCTTCTTGGTGGGCAACACGCTGGGCGGCGGCTTCCGGCGCTTCGGCGAGCAGGCCGGCCGGCCCACCGGCCGCGGCTCGGCCAACGACCCCGACGAGGTGCAGGGCCGCCCGGCACTGGACCAGCGGTTCCAGCTTCCGGCCCCGCCGACGGTGGAGCAGTGGCAGTTGGCCCCGATCCAGGACGACCAGCTCCGTAACCCGCTGGGCATCATCCCGCCGGACCAGCGGCCCCGGGTGGTGCTCCGGTTCACCAATCAGCGGGATCTGCTGGTGTCGGGCCTGCTGGGCGGCGGGAGCGAGATCGCCGACCGGCCCATCGTGGTGGACGCGCCCCGGGGCAAGGGCCACGTGGTGCTGTTTTCGATCAACCCGGTGTACCGCGGAACGACGGTGGGCAGTTATTTCCTGGTGCTCAACACGATTCTCAACTTCGACAATCTGAATGCGGGACGGAAACTCGATGCGCGCTGAAGAGGCTAAGACGCTACGACGCTATGACGCTATGAGGATCCTCCTGCTGTCCGTGATCCTCATCATCTGCTGGACTCCCCATCTTCGCGCCCAGATCACCAGGGCGGAGTACCAGGCTCGGCGCGACTCGCTCGCGGCGCGGATCGGCGAGGGCGTCGTCATCGCCTTCGGGCAGCGGACCCCGGTGGCCGACTTCGGCCCGTTCTACCAGATCCCCAGCTTCCGCTACCTCACCGGCTATCAGTTTGCCGACGCGGCGCTGATCATGGTGGTGCGGGGCGGCCGGGGGACCAGCACCCTCTTCGTCAACAAGAGCACGCCGCGCCGGGCCCTCTACTATGGCGAAGAGCCCGACTCCGCCGCGCTGGTCCGGGAGCTCGGCCTCGGATCCCGCGCCTTGGGCGACCTCACCCCGGTGGCCGACTCACTGGCCGCCGCCGGGCTCCGGGTCTTCGGGCTCCGGGACTTCGAGGACGCCGACTTTGCCGCCCAGGACTCGATCACCCGGGGCGGGCAGTTCCTCCGGGCCCTGGCAGCGCGGCATGCCGGCCTCAGCGTCACCGACGCGCACCCCATGGTGGACCAGCTCCGCGCCAACAAGAGCGACGCGGAACTGGCCCTGCTCCGGAAGGCGGCCGAGATCAGCGCGGAGGGACACACCGAGCTGATGCGCCGCATCGAGCCGGGCATGCACGAGTACGACCTCCAGGCCATCGTCGAGTACGCCTTCCGGCGCGGGGGCGCCGAGCGGCCGGCCTACGGCTCGATCGTGGGGGCGGGGCCCAACGGAACCCAGCTCCACTACATGAAGGACCGGCGCGAAATCAAGGCGGGCGAGGTGGTGGTGATCGACGCGGCGGGGGAATTCGACGGCTATGCCGCCGATGTCACTCGCACCATCCCGGTGAGCGGCACCTACACCCGGGAACAGCGCGCCTTGTACCAGGTGGTGCGCGACGGCCAGGCCGCGGCGGAGCGGAACTCGAAGCCGGGCCTGTCCATCCAGGCGGCGCAGGATTCCTCACTCGATGTCCGGGCGAAGGGACTCGCGGCGCTGGGCCTGATCGAGTCCGCCACCGCCACCTTCGATCCACCCTGGCCGGTGGATTGCGCGAAGAACCCGCGGGGCTGCCAGCAGGTGTCGCTCTTCGCGATCCACGGGATCAGCCACGGGCTGGGGCTCGCGGTGCACGATCCGGTGCAGGCGTACTATGGGGACAAGGCCTTCAAGAAGGGTGACGCGTTCACCATCGAGCCGGGGGTCTACGTCACCACCAAGCTGCTGGACATCCTGCCGGATACGCCGAAGAATCGCACCTTCAAGGCGAAGGTGCGGGCCGCGGTGCTCCGATACCAGGACACCGGGGTCCGGATCGAGGATGACTACGTAATCACCGACCAAGGACTGGAGTGGATTACCCGGGCCCCCCGGGAGATCGACGAGATCGAGGCGATCTACAAGCAGCGCAAGGTGCGGGCGATACCGTGACGGTAAGGCGCTAAGGCGCTAGGAGGTGTTGGCTACGCTTTCGCCTTTTCTTTCTCCCAGGAGTCGCGCAGCGTCACCGTCCGGTTGAACACCAGCTTGCCCGCGCTGGAGTCCACCGGATCCGACATGAAGTAGCCGGTCCGCTCGAACTGATACCGGGTGCCCGCCGGATCCGCCCCGACGCTCGGCTCGACCCTCGCTCCGCGTACCGTCACCAGCGACGCGGGGTTGAGCACCGAGGTGAAGTCCTGTCCCTCGGGCACCGCCTCGGGGTCCGGTACCGTGAAGAGCCGGTCGTAGAGCCGGAGCTCGGCGTCCAGCGCGTGAGCCGCCGAGACCCAGTGAATGGTGCCCTGGACCTTGCGGCCGTCGGGGGCGTTACCGCCGCGGGTGGCTGGGTCGTAGGTGCAGCGCAGCTCGACGACGTTTCCCGCCGCGTCCTTGATCGCCTCGGTGCAGCTGATGAAATAACCGTAGCGGAGCCGGACCTCCCGTCCCACCGACAGCCGGAAGAACTTCTTCGGCGCATCTTCCATGAAATCATCCCGCTCGACGTAGATCTCCCGGGAGAACGGCACCATCCGGGAGCCGGTCAGCGGCACGTCATGGGGATAATACGGCGCCTCGAGCTGGTCGACCTGCCCCTCGGGGTAATTGCTTATCACGACCTTGAGCGGATTGACGACGCAGAGCACCCGCGGCACCCGCATATTCAGATCATTCCGCACCGCGTGCTCGTAGGCCGCGAGCTCGGTACGGGCATCCTTCCGCGCCACCCCGACGGCGTCACAAAAATCATGGATCGCCTCGGGTGTCACGCCCCGGCGGCGAATGCCGGCCAGCGTGGGCATCCGCGGATCGTCCCAGCCGCTCACGTGCCCTTCGTCGACCAGCTTCAGCAGCTTCCGCTTGCTCACCACGGTGTAGTCGAGCACCAGCCGGGCGAACTCGGTCTGTTCGGGCGGCCGCACGAACCCGACCTCCCGAACCAGCCAGTCGTAGATGTCCTTGTTGTCCTTGAACTCGAGGGTGCAGAGCGAGTGGGTGATGCCCTCGATCGCGTCCGACAGCCCGTGGGCGTAGTCGTAGAGCGGGTAGATGCACCAGGCATCGCCCCGGCGGTAATGGTGCGCGTGGCGGATCCGGATCAGGAGCGGGTCCCGCATGATCATGTTGGGGTGGGCCAGGTCGATCCTGGCCCGCAGCACGTGGGCGCCATCGGGGAACTCTCCCGCCTTCATCCGCGCCAACAGGCCGAGATTCTCCTCCACCGACCGGTCCCGGTACTTGCTCGGCGTTCCGGGCGTGGTCACGGTGCCCCGATGGCGGCGGATCTCCTCCTCGGTCTCGCTGTCGACGTACGCCTTGCCCTTCCCGATCAGCAGCACCGCGAACTCGTACAGCTTTTCGAAGTAGTCGCTGGCGTAGAACTCGTGGTCCCACTGGAAGCCGAGCCACTGGATGTCGTGTTTGATGGCCTCGACGTACTTGATGTCTTCGGTGGAGGGGTTGGTGTCGTCGAACCGGAGATTGACCGTCCCGCCGAAATCCCGGGCCAACCCGAAGTTGAGGCAGATCGACTTGGCGTGGCCGATGTGGGGAAATCCATTGGGCTCGGGAGGAAACCGGGTGCAGACCGGCCGCCCGAAGCGGTTGGACGCCACGTCGGCGGCGACCATGTCGCGGATGAAGTTGGAGCGGGGCGCGTCCTGGCTCACGGCATGATCCACTGGTTAGAACGGCGGTCCACGGGCTCGGGCGAGGGAGAATAATAGCGCGGAAGCCTCCACCACCGTAGTTTCCTGCATCCATGGCCGACATTCCCGAACGCCTCGCTGCCGCCCTCAGCGGCAGCTATCGCATCGAGCGCGAAGTCGGCGTCGGCGGCATGGCCACCGTCTACCTGGCCCACGACCTCAAGCACGACCGCCCGGTCGCGCTCAAGATCCTCCGCCCCGAGCTCACCTCGGCGATGGGAACCGACCGGTTCCCCCGTGAAATCCACATCATCGCCCAGCTGCAGCACCCCCATATCCTCCCGCTCTACGACTCCGGGGCGACCGAGGGCTTCCTCTACTACGTCATGCCCTTCGTGGAGGGGGAATCGCTCCGGGCCAAGCTGGCCCGGGTGGGGCCGCTGCCGATCAACGAAGCCGTGCGATTGCTCCACGAGATCAGCGATGCCCTCTCGTATGCCCATGCCCATGGCATCGTCCACCGGGACATCAAGCCCGACAATGTGATGCTCTCGGGCCGCCACGCCGCGGTCACCGACTTCGGCGTGGCCAAGGCGGTGAGCGCCTCGGCGGGGGACAGGCTCACGACGGTGGGGATTGCGGTCGGGACCCCGCAGTACATGGCCCCGGAGCAGGCCATGGCCGAGGCCAATATCGACGCCCGGGTGGACATCTATGCACTCGGCATCATGGGCTACGAGATGCTCACCGGCCATGCGCCCTTCGAAGCCACTACCGCCCAGGCCATCCTCTCCGCCCACGTGCTGGAGCAGCCCAAGGACGTCCGGGAATGGCGCCCCAACGTCCCGCCGCTGCTGGCCGAAGCGCTGCTCAAGTGCCTGGCCAAGAATCCGGCCGACCGGTGGCAGAGCGCCGACGAATTGATGGCCCAGCTCGAGCTGGTGGCCACGACGCCGAGCGGCGGGGTGACGCCGACGACGACGCGGCCGTACCAGGCGGTCACGGCCAAGCCGGAAGCCAAACGGAGCCGGGGGCCGATGATCGCTGGGATCGTCGCCGCGGTGGTGCTGGCCGGCGCCGGCGCGGCCGCCCTCCTGCTGCGCGGCGGCGGTCACCACGGGATTCAGCGGGTGGCCGTGATGCAGATCGAGGACATCTCCGGCAAGGACGCGGTCTTTGTGGACGCGATGCAGGACGCCCTCACCAACGCCCTCAACAAACTCGGCACCGTGGGAGTGGCATCGCGCTCGTCCATGATGGTCTACAAAACCACGCCCAAGCCGACCCGGGAAATCGCGAAGGATCTGAATCTCGATGCTGTCCTCGAGGCCACGGTCTTCCGCTCCGGCGATCTGATCCGCTTCAACATCCAGTTCAGCGACCCGGTGACCACCCGGAGCCTCTGGTCGGAGACCTACGAGCGGAATGTGAAGGACGTACTGGCGGCGCAGAGCGAGATCGTGAACCTCACCGCCCAAGCGGTGGGTAAAGTCCTTGGAGGAGCTGGTAAATGACCCGGATTCGGTGTGGTGCGATTGGTGTCCTGCTGGTGCTTTCCGCCTGTGGCGGAGAAACCGCCTCGAAGGTGCCGGTGGCCAGGTTCCTCTCCCCCGAGAACGTGAACCACATCGCGAGCAGGTTTTCGCCCGACGGCAGCCGGGTGGGGTACTGGACCCCCGGCGAGAACGGGTGGGACTTGATCATTGCCCGGGGGGACCTCGGCAGCCCACGCACGGTCAGCGCCGGGAATATCCAGACCTGGGGCATCGTCTGGTCCCCGGACAACAAGCAGCTCGCCTTCGGGTCGAGCGCCGGCGCCAGCACCGACATCATGGTCGTCTCGGCGGATAGCGGGGAGGCCCGCCATCTCACCACGGCGGGGGGGACCGAGGTGCCGGTCTTCTGGCATCCGCGGGGCGACCGAATGACCTACATCGCCACCGGCCAGGGAGGCACGATCCGGGGGTATTTCCTCGACCTGGCTTCGGGGCAGACCACCGCGATTCCCGGCAATCCGCTGAACAACATCGCCGCCTGGTCGCCGGACGGGAGCCAGCTCGCGCTCGCCCCCTTTCAGGGTAACGCGTCGATGTGGATCGCCGACAGTGCGGGCGGCAACCAGCGCCAGCTGACCACCGAAGGACTGGAAAGCGGATTCCAGTGGTCTCCCGACGGGAAGGAGATCGCGTATGTGTCACGCCGCACCGGGACCGGAGACATCTGGGTTGCTCCGGTGGCCGGCGGCGCGCCTCGACAACTCACTCGGGACATTCGGGAGGACAATTCCCCGCGGTGGTCGCCGGACGGGAAGTGGATCGCGTTCATCTCCCAGCGGGGACGCCAGACCGACCTCTGGGTGGTTCCCGCCGGCGGGGGCACCGAGGTCCGGGTGACCGACGATGTCGCGGAGGAGGGGAACCCCCAGTGGGTGGGAACCAGTGAGGTGCTCGCCTACCACACCGGCATCACGGGCCAGGCCCTCTGGGCCATCTCGGTCGACGGCAAGGAACGGCGGCTCACCGCGGACTCGCTGCGGATAGCCGGCCCCTTTCCCTCCCCCGACGGCAAGGAGGTGGTGTACCAGGTGCTCCGGGGCGGCGGGGTGAGCGATCTCCAGGTGATGCCCCTGGCCGGCGGGGCGGCGCGGACGCTGGTGCAGGGGACGTGGTTCAATGGCGGACCCAACTGGTCCCCCGACGGGAAATTCATCGTGTTCCAGTCCGACCGCTCCGGCAATGTGGACCTCTGGGTCGTGCCCGCCCCCGGGGGGGAGCCCAAGCAGCTCACCGACTTCTCCACCGACGAATTCAACCCGCAGTGGTCCCGGGACGGGGCGTTCGTCTATTTCACTTCGACCCACGATGCAGCCCCATTCAGTGACGTCTGGAAGGTCCCAGTCGCGGGCGGCCCGCCGATCCGGATTACCAAGGCCGGCACCGTCAACGGCCTGGCCGTGAGCCTGGTCAGTCCCGACGTCTTCGTGCAATCGGTGAGCGGCAGCGCCGGCCAGACGGTTCTAGGCAAGGTCCTGCCGGACGGAAAGATCCAGACCCTCTGGGACAAGGGCAACGTGACGTCTATCTCGTGGCTCGGGCTCACCCCCAAGGGCGATTCGATCGCCATCAACGCCCAGCTTCCCGGGGGCGGGATCGGCAGCTATCTCCTTTCCACCAGGACCGGCCAGGGGCGCCAGGTGCTCGGCAAGGACGTCCAGATCGGCGATTTCTCGTTCGATGGGCGCTGGCTGGCGTACTGGGTCGGCACCGCGACGGTCAACATTCACGTCATCGATATGAAGGACGGGTCTACCCGGCGGCTCACCAATTCCCCGGAGAACGAAAACACCTACTGGTGGACCGCCGACAACAAGACCATCGTCTCGGCCCGGCAGTCGCAAAGGCGCCGGATCGCGACCGTGGACTTGACGAAGCTGTTCGCCGCGGGGAAGTGACCGGCCCGGCCTGCGATCGGGTAACCCGCGTCGTCATCGTCGGGAGCGGTTTTGCCGGGCTCGGCGCCGCCATCCGGCTCCGGCACGGCGGCATCGAGAACTTCGTCATCCTCGAGCGGGCCGATTCGGTCGGAGGAGTGTGGCGAGACAACATCTACCCCGGCGTCGCCTGCGACGTCGAGTCTCACCTCTACCAGTACTCCTTCGCCCCCAATCCCGACTGGACCCAGCGCTACTCTCCCGGAAGTGAGATCTGGCAGTACCTCGACCGGTGCGCCACGGAATACGGGTTGCGGCCGCACATCCGGTTCGGCGTCGAGGTGGAGGAGGCGCGCTGGAACGCGGCCACGGCGCGCTGGGACATGCGGACCTCGGCGGGGCAATGGAGCGCCGCGGTGCTGGTGTCGGCGGTGGGGGCCCTGTCGGCGCCCAACCTCCCTCCGATCCCCGGGCTCGCCGGTTTTGCGGGCCCGGTGTTCCACTCGGCGGGCTGGGACGAGAAAGCCGATCTCGGCGGCAAGCGCGTGGCCGTGGTGGGCACCGGCGCGTCGGCCATCCAGATCATTCCGAGCGTTCAGCCGATCGTCTCCCGGCTCGTGGTGTTCCAGCGGACTCCGGCGTGGGTGGTCCCCAGACATAGCGGACCCATCGGCGCGGGCGCTCGACGCCTGTTCACGAGGTTTCCATTGGCCCAGCGGCTCCTCCGGACCCGCATCCGGCTCCAGCGGGAGATGCTGGGGGTGGGGTTCCGTCACCCGCTGATCCTGCGAATGCTTCAGGGAATCGGCCGCCGTCACCTCCACAAGGCGGTGAAGGATCCGGTGCTCCGGGCGGTGCTCACCCCCAGCTTTACCATGGGCTGCAAGCGGATCCTCATCTCGGACGACTACTACCCCGCCCTGGCCCAACCGAACGTCCAGGTCATCCCGAGCGCGGCCGTCGAGGTCCGGCGCCACGGCGTGGTCGATGCGGGCGGAGTCGAGCATCCGGTTGATGCGATCGTCTTCTGTACCGGGTTCGAGGTGGCGGATTCTCCCTTCGTCCGCCAGGTGCGGGGCCGCGACGGGCGCACGCTCTCGGAACACTGGGGCGGCAGTCCGAAGGCGCACCTGGGCACCACCGTGAACGGCTTCCCCAATCTCTTCCTGTTACAAGGGCCCAACACCGGCCTGGGCCACACTTCGGTGCTGCTGATGCAGGAGGCGCAGTACGACCATCTGGTGAACGCTCTCCACCACCTGGACCGGCACGCCGTCACATCTCTCGAGCCGACCGCCGAGGCACAGACGGATTTCGTCGCGGCGCTGGACCGCCGGATGCAGCAGACCGTATGGATGCAGGGAGGCTGCCGGAGCTGGTACATCGATTCGACCGGGCGGAACTCGGCGATGTGGCCCGGCACGCCGGGACAGTTTTGTCGACAGGTCTCGGCGTTCCGTCCCGCGGAGTACCTGTGCCGGTAAGGCCGACGGTTGGCGGCCTCGGCGACGCGCGGGTTACACCCCTGCGGCCACCCGGCCCAGGAGTGCCCGGGTGAACCCGATCTCGTCCTCGTTGACCAGGTGCCCCATCCCGGGGTAGATCCGCTTGGTCACCTCCGCCCCCATCCTCCGGAACACCTCGGCGCTCTCCTGGACCCGGCCCGCAGGCACGTGAGGGTCCACGTCGCTGCATCCCAGGAACACCGGCGCGCCGGCGAACGTTCCCCCGAAATTCCAGGCGGTGCCCGGGGGGCCGATCAGCCCGCCGCTGTAGACGATCACCGCCCCGAAGGGCGCGGCATGACGGACGGCATAGGTGCCGGCGAGGCAGGCTCCCTGAGAAAAGCCCAGCAGGATGATCCGGCTCCTCGGGATTCCCTTCCCGGTCACCTGACCCACCAACCGGTGGATGGCGGCGAGTCCCGAGGTAATCCCCGGCTCATTCCTGGCGGTGTCCGCCATGAAGCTGTAGGGATACCAGGTACCGCCCGCCGCGGCCGGGGCGAGGTAGGTGAACTCGGGATGGGAAAGCGCAACGGCAAGGTCCAGGATGTTGGCCGGGCCGGCGCCTCGGCCATGGATCATGATCATCGCCGCACGGCCCTCGCCCAGCGGGCGACCGCGCGTCTCGACCGGCTGGCCGGCGTGGGGATCGGCGCTCACGGCGATGGCGGCTTCACCGGCGGGAGGCCGGCCTCGATCTCGGCGCGATTGGGCTCCTCCCAGGGGGGAAGCTTGAGCTCGCTCCCCAAGCCGGCCGGCGGCTCGTCCACCGCGAACCCCGGCTTCATCGTGGCGATCTCGTACAGCACGCCGCCGGGCTCCCGGAAGTAGATCGAAAGAAAGTACTGCCGGTCGCGCACCTCGGTGACGCCCAGGCCGAGGCGGAGCAGCGCCTCGCGAGCCACCAGCTGCTCCTCGGGCGTTCCAATCGCCATGGCTACATGGTGGACGGTGCCGAGGCCGTTCATCGCCGGGGGCGCGGTGGGGGCATGCAGGATGTCGATGGTCTTGCCCGGCCCGCCGTTCTCGATCCCGAGCCGCGTGCGATGAGCCAGCTGGCCGATGACCCGCCAGCCCAGCACGTCGGTGAGGAACCCGATCGACCGGGGCGCGTCGTGCAGCGTCAGCGTGACCGAATGGACCCCGCGAACCGCCAGGTCCGCCGGGATCCCCGATCCGGTCCACGGCGGCCGGCTGTCCGCACCGGTCTCGATCAGCTCGATGTTGAGGCCCGATGGATCGCCGACGGTCAGAAAGCCCTCGCCGAACCGGATTCCTTCCTCGACAACCGCCACGCCCGACTCCGCCAGGCGGCGGCGCCATTCGGCGAGGGACCCGGCCGGCACCGAGAAGGCGGTCTCGGTGATCTGCCCGGCGCCCTTCCGGCCGACCGGCACCCGGTACCCCTTGTACGGGAAAGTGGTCCAGATGGTGCCCGGGGCGCCGAGCTCGTTCCCGTAGTAGAAGTGGAAGACATGATGATTGTCGAAATTGACCGTCTTCTTGACCAGTCGGAGGCCGAGCCGGCCCGCGAAGAAGTCAAGGTCTTCCTGGGCGTCCGTCACCGTGGCGGTGACGTGGTGCAGGCTCAGAATGCTGGCTTCGGATGCGGGCATACCGTATTGTTACCCCCTCCACGATCAACCTGCAACCGATGGTTCCTCCATGAGCCGACGGCTCCTGATCAGCTTGACCATGGCCCTGGGGGCAATTTCCGGCGCCTCGGCCCAGGAGCCGGTAGACCGCGCGATGCTCGCCCGGATCCGGGATGAGGCCCAGGCCCGCTCTCAGGTCGCGGCCACGTTCAACCATCTCACCAACGTGACCGGCCCCCGGCTGACCGGCAGTCCCGCGTTCAAGCAGGCCGCCGATTGGGCCACGGAGCAGCTCGAAGCCTACGGCCTGTCCGCGGTGCACCAGGAATCCTGGCCATTCGGCCGAGGGTGGGGCCTCCAGAAGCTGGTGCTCGAAATGGTCGAGCCCTACTACTTCCCCCTGATCGGGTTCGCGGAAGCGTGGTCTCCGTCGACCAAGGGCGAGCTGTTCGGCGCCCCGGTCTACATCGGCGACCTGGCCGACTCGACAACGGTACGGGCCCGCGCCGCGGAGCTCAAGGGCGCCATCGTCCTGGTCACCCGGCCGCAGACCGAGTTCATCACCCGGGACCGGGCGGAGCCCAGCCTGAGCGAGGCGCCGGTTCCGATCGGAGCCCCGCCGTTCCTGAACCCGGGAGGGCCGCTTTCCAACCAGGTCCGCGCCCGGGTCATGCGCGAGGTGGGCGCCGGCCTGGTGCTCCGCCCGACCCAGGGACAACATGGAACTCTGTTCGTGCTAGGTAGCAGAACCACCCCCGACGACGCGGCGCCCTCGGTGATCGTCGCGGCCGAGCAGTACAACATGATCGTCAGCGCGCTCCAGGCCGGCAGTCCGGTCAAGCTGCGGGCCCGGGTGGACACCCGCTACTTCAGCGCCGACACCAGCGGCTACAACGTCATCGCCGAGATTCCCGGCACCGATCCGGAGCTCAAGGACGAGGTGGTGCTGCTGGGCGCGCACCTCGACTCCTGGCATTCGGCGACCGGCGCCACCGACAACGCCGACGCTTCCGCGTCATTGATCGAGGCGATGCGCATCCTCAAGGCCGTCGGCGCCCGGCCCCGCCGCACCATCCGGATGGCGCTCTGGGGCGGCGAGGAGGAGGGCCTGCTCGGGTCGAAGGCCTATGCCACGGCGCACTACGCCGGCGACGCCAATGCCGCCGCGCGGGAGCAGCTCTCGGTGTACCTCAACAGCGATCCCGGCAGCGGACCGATCTTCGGCTGGTACATGGAGGAGAACCCCGAGGCCAAGGCCATCTTCGATGCCTGGCTCGAGCCGCTCAAGGACGTCGGCGCGCGCCGGAACGTGGCGGCCAGGATCGGGAATACCGACCACCTCTCCTTCACCGCCCTGGGCCTTCCGGGGTTCAACTCCCTGCAGGACTACGTCGAATACGATACTCGTGAGCATCACACCAACATGGACTTCGCCGATCGGGTGCTGACCGCAGACCTCCAGCAGAACGCGATCGTCCTGGCCCTGTTCGCGTGGCAGGCCGCCATGCGGGATCAGCGGATCCCGCGGCCCTCCCACGCCATTCCCTGATCCGAGGAAACCGATGTCCCGCCACCACCTGCTCTCGATCGGAGCCGCACTCTTGTCCGCCGCCTGCTCCAAGACCGCCGAAGACCGGCCGGCCGCCGCCCCGGCCGCGGCGCCCGCGACCGGCGGTCCCAATCCGTTCTTCACGGCGAGCACCTTGCCGTATCAGGCGCCTCCCTTCGACCGGATCAAGGACGCCGACTACCTCCCGGCGATCAACGAGGGGATGAAGCAGAACCTGGCCGAAATCGAGACGATCGCGGCGCAGGACAGCGCTCCGACCTTCGCGAACACCATCGAGGCGATGGAGCGCTCCGGCGAGCTCCTGACCCGGGTGATCAAGGTGTTCCTGGCCATCACCCAGGCGAACACCGATGATACCCTCCAGAAGGTGCAGGAGGAGACCGCGCCCGCGCTGGCCGCGTTCCAGGATTCGATCTACCTCAACTCGAAGCTGTTTCAGCGGGTCAAGACGCTGTACGGCCAGCGCGAGACCCTGACCCTGGACCCGGAGCAGAAATTCCTAGTCGGCAAGTACTATCGGGATTTCGTCAAGGCCGGCGCCCGGCTTTCCGACGCCGACAAGACCAGGCTCCGCGCGATGAACCGCGAGGAAGCCGAGCTCACCACCGCCTTCCAGAACAAGCTGCTGGCCGCCACCAACGCCGGCGGGCTGGTTATTGCAGACTCGACCGAGCTCGACGGCCTGAGCGCCGGAGACATCGCGGCCGCGCGGGAGACCGCCGACGCCCGGAAACTCTCCGGCAAGTGGGTGCTGGTGCTCCGGAACACCACCCAGCAGCCGCTGCTGGCCTCGCTGCGCAACCGGACGGTGCGCCAGCGGCTGCTCGAAGCCTCGATGACCCGAGCCGAACACCCGGGCGAAAACGACACCCGCCCCACCGCGCAGCGCCTGGCCGAGCTCCGGGCCCAGAAGGCCGCGCTGCTCGGCTTCAAGACCTACGCGGACTATCAGCTCGACGACCAGATGGCCAAGACGCCGGTCAACGCGCTCAAGCTGATGACCAACATGATACCCGCGGCGACCGGGAAGGCGCGGGGCGAAGTGTCCCGCATGCAGCACGTCATCGACGAGCAGAACGGCAGCTTCAGGCTGGCGGCGTGGGATTGGCAGTTCTACGCCGAGCAGGTGCGCAAGGCGGAATACGACCTCAACGAGGCCGAGGTGAAGCCCTACTTCGAGCTCGACCGGGTGCTCAAGGACGGCGTGTTCTACGCCGCGGGGCAGATGTACGGGCTCACCTTCAAGGAGCGCACCGACATCCCGCCGTACCAGCCCGACGTCCGAGTGTTCGAGGTGTTCGACCAGGACAGCACCTCCATGGCGCTCTTCTACGCCGACTACTTCGCGCGCCCCAGCAAGAGCGGCGGCGCCTGGATGGACGCGTTCGTGAATCAGTCCGGGCTGCTGGGCACCAGGCCGGTGGTGTTCAACGTCGCCAACTTCACCCGGCCGGCGGCGGGGCAGCCGGCCCTGCTCTCCTTCGATGACGTGAAGACGATGTTCCACGAGTTCGGTCACGCGCTGCACGGGATGTTCTCGAACTCGAAGTATCCCACCCTCGCGGGCACCAATGTTCCTCGCGATTTCGTGGAATTCCCGTCCCAGTTCAACGAGCACTGGGCCCTGGAGCCCGCCGTCTTCGCGAACTACGCCAGGCACCATCAGACCGGGCAGCCGATGCCGGCCGAGCTGGTCGAGAAGATCAAGAAGTCCCGGACCTTCGACCAGGGATACGCCACGACCGAGTACCTGGCCGCGGCCCTGCTCGACATGGCGTGGCACACCCTGCCGGCCAGCGCGCCCAAGCAGGACGTCGGCGGATTCGAGGCCGCCGCGCTCAAGCGCTTCAAGGTCGACCTGCCCGAGGTCCCGCCCCGTTACCGCACCCCCTACTTCGCCCACATCTGGGGCGGCGGCTACTCGGCCGGCTACTACGCCTACCTCTGGAGCGAGGTCCTGGACCATGATGCCTACTACTGGTTCGTGGAGCACGGCGGGATGACCCGGGAGAACGGGCAGCGGTTCCGCGACATGGTGCTCTCTCGCGGCGGCAGCGACGACGCGGCACTGCTCTACCGCGCGTTCCGCGGGCGGGATCCCTCGGTCGAGCCGTTGCTGGAGCAGCGCGGACTCAAACCCGGAAGGAACTGAGCCATGCGCTTCATTTGCCGCGGCATCGGGACCGCCTCCGTGGCGCTGCTGATGGCCGTTCCCGCGAGTGCCCAGAAGGCGCCGCTCCCGGCCGACCGGTTCACGATGCGGGATGTGTTCGACCTGGAGTGGGCCGCCGAGCCCCAGATCTCTCCGGACGGCAGGCGCATCGTGTTCGCCCGGTCCGGTTACGACATCATGAAGGACAACCAGCGGTCCACACTCTGGGTCATCGGCTCCGACGGAGCCGATCTCCGGCCCCTGCTCCCGGCCGGGAGGGAGGCCGGGTCGCCGCGCTGGTCTCCGGACGGCACCCGGCTGCTCTACGTCTCCAGCACCCCGGACGGGCACGCGGAGTTGTTCCTGCGCTGGATGGACACCGGCCAGGAGACCAACCTGACCCGGCTGGCCGAGTCGCCGGGCGGGCTGGCCTGGAGTCCCGACGGCGCCTGGATCGCCTTCACGATGTTCGTTCCCGAGAAGGTGGCGCCGCTGGCGGAGCTCCCGACCCCGCCGCCGGGCGCCAACTGGGGGCCGCCCATCAAGTTCATCGAGGGTATGAACTATCGCGCCGACGGCGCCGGATACCTGCCCACCGGCAAGCGGCACATCTTCCTGCTGCCCGCGGACGGAGGCACGCCGCGCCAGCTCACCGGCGGCCCGTACGACGACGGCGCCCCGCGCTGGGCGCCCGACGGCCGGGCCCTGATCTTCCCGGCCAACCGCACTCCCGACGCGGACTACAATCCCAACGAGACGGAGATCTACGAGGTCTCGGTGTCCGACGGCGCGGTCAAGGCACTGACCCACCGCAACGGCCCCGACGGCAGCCCGGCGATCTCACCCGATGGCAAGCTCATCGCCTACACCGGGTTCGACGACCGCGACCAGTGGTACCAGGTCACCCACCTGTATGTGATGAATCGCGACGGCAGCGGATCCCGGATGCTGGCGCCCAAGCTGGACCGGGACATTCAGGAGCCGGCCTGGAGCAGGGACGGACTGGGACTCTATGTGCAGTACGACGACCAGGGCGATACCCGGATCGCGTACCTGCCCCTCACCGGCGAGATCCGCCCGCTGGCGCAGGGGCTGGGCGGGCTCTCACTGGACCGCCCCTACAGCGGGGCCGCGTACTCGGTGTCCGGGGACGGACGCCTGGCGTATACCCAGGGCGGTCCCGACCACCTCGCGGATCTGGCGGTGGCCCGTGCCGGCGCCGCGCCCCAGCGCCTGACCCGCCTCAACGACGACCTGCTCGGCCAGAAGAAGCTGGGGAGCCTCGAGGAGATCTGGTACAAGTCCGGCTTCGACCAGCGGCGGATCCAGGGATGGATCGTCAAGCCGCCGGGCTTCGACCCCGCCCGCAAGTATCCGATGATTCTGGAGATCCATGGCGGGCCCTCGGCGATGTACGGCCCCTTCTTCGGGGCCGACATCCAGCTCTATGGCGCCGCGGGTTACGTCATCCTCTATACCAACCCGCGCGGCAGCACCGGCTATGGCGAGGAATTCGGCAACCTGATCCATCACGACTATCCCGACCACGATTACGACGACCTGATGACCGGCGTCGACAGCGTGATCGGGCGAGGATATGTCTCTCCCGACAGCCTGTACGTCACCGGCGGGAGCGGCGGCGGCGTGCTGACGGCGTGGATCGTGGGGCACACCCACCGTTTCAGGGCCGCGGTGGTGTCGAAGCCGGTCATCAACTGGACCAGCTTCGTCCTGACCTCGGATGCGCTGTCCCTCTACAGCCGCTACTGGTTCTCCGGGGTGCCCTGGGAGCACCCGGAGGAGTACCTGCGCCGGTCGCCCTTGACCTATGTCGACAGCGTGACCACCCCGACGATGCTGTTTACGGGAGAAGTGGACTGGCGGACCCCGAGCGCCGAGGCGGAACAGTTCTACGGCGCGCTCAAGATCCGGAAGGTTCCTACCGCCATGCTGCGGATCCCGGATGCGTCCCACGGAGTCGAGGAGCATCCCAGCAACCTGATCGCCAAGGCGGCGTACATCCTCGGCTGGTTCAACCGGTACCGTTCATGACCGAGCCACCGCTCATCAGCCACATCTCCGATACCGCGCGCTGGGTGGCGGTGTACCGCGCCATGGAGACCGAGCGCCCCGACGCGATCTTCCGCGACCCTTACGCCCGCCGGCTGGCCGGCGCCCGAGGCGAGGCCATCGTGCGCGGCATGCCCAAGGGCCGGCAGATGGCCTGGCCCATGGTGGTGCGCACGGCGGTGATGGACGAGATCATCATGCGGTGCATCGCGCGCGACGGGGTGGACTGTGTCCTGAATCTGGCGGCCGGGCTCGATGCCCGGCCCTGGCGGCTGGCGTTGCCGCCGGCGCTCCGCTGGATCGACGTGGATCATCCGGTGATGATCGACCTCAAGCTGGGCGAGCTGGCGAACGAGACACCCCGGTGCACCTACGAGGGAGTGCGCCTCGACCTGGCGGACCTGCCGGCGCGGGCCCAGCTGTTTCACCGGGTGGGGGCGGCTTCGAAGCAGGTGCTGGTCATCACGGAGGGGCTGCTGGTCTACCTCCCCGCCGAGGCGGTGGCGGAGCTGGCGCGGGACCTGGCCCGGCAAACGAGCTTCGCGCTCTGGCTGACGGACCTCGCCAGCCCGGGATTGCTCAAGATGATCGCCAAGACCTGGGGCAAGGCGGTGGCGTCGGGGAATGCGCCCTTCCAGTTCGGCCCCGCGGAGAATACGGCGTTCTTCGCGCCGATGGGTTGGAAGGAGCTGGAATACCGCTCGTCGTTCGACGAAAGCATCCGCCTCAAGCGGACCATGCCGATGGCCGGGTTCTGGAAGTTCGTCGGGAAGCTCATGCCGAAGAGGAAGCAGGAGGAGTTCAAGCGGTTCTCCGGGATCGCCCTGCTGGGGCGGGCGTAGTCCGGGACCCGGATCCTCAGGAGAGATCGGCCAGCAGGTGCACCAGCTCGGCGGCGTTGGCGGGCCGCTGGGCCGGGTCCTTGGCCAGAAGCCGCAGCACCAGCTCGGAAAAGGCCGGTGGAATCTCCGGATCGAGGGCCACGGGCACCGGAGGCTGATCCCGCAGCACCCGTGCGATCAGCGCGATGGCCGATCCGGCTTCGAAGGGGAGCCGGCCGAGCAGGCACTCGAACAGCACCACCCCCGCGGCATACAGGTCGGTGCGCTCGTCGATCTTCTCCCCCAGCATCTGCTCCGGCGCCATGTAGGCGGGGGTACCCACGATCATCCCCGCCTCGGTGAGATTGGCGCTCCCGCCCGCGATGCGCGCGACGCCGAAGTCCATCACCTTGAGCACCCCGGCGGCGTCGAGCAGGAGGTTCTGGGGCTTGATGTCGCGGTGGATGACCCCCTGCTCGTGGGCGGCCACCAGCGACTGGGCCAGCTGGCTCGCGATGGCGAGGGTCGGCGCGGTGCCCAGCTTCCCGCGGGTATCGAGCAGCTCCCGGACCGTGATGCCCTCGACATACTCCATCGTCAGGTAGTAGACCCCGTCGCGCTCCCCGATGTCGTGGGTGCGGACCACGTGTTTGCTCGAGATGTGCCGCGCCAGCCGGATCTCGGACTTGAAGCGCTCCAGCAGCGTCGGGTCCTGCAGCAGCTCGGGCCGGAGGGTCTTGATGGCCACCTGGTCGCCCAGCTCCCGGTCGAGCGCGCGATACACCATGCCCATGCCCCCGCGCCCGATTTCCTCCTGGACCTCGAACCGCCCGGCGAAGAGCTGGCCGGTGGGCAGGCTCAAGGCCCCCTGCGGCGCGGCCTGGCGGGTGCTCTGTCTCGCCTCGCCGATTTCCCGGCGCAGCGCGGTCACCTGTTCCTTGAGCCGGTCCTCGCGGGCGCGCACCTGGTGGGCCATGGCGTCGAACACCCGGGCCAGGCGGCCCAGCTCGTCGCCCCGCTGGGCCACCTGGGCGAGGGCGCCCTTCTCGTAGCTGCCCGCCTCCACCGCAGTGGCCGCCTGGATCACCCGCCCGACCTCACGGAGGTACTCCAGCTCGATATCACGGAGCCGCTTCTTCTCGAGGCAGGCGCTGATCCGGGCCCGGAGCAGCACCGGATCGAACGGCTTGGGAAGGTGATCCTCGGCCCCGCGCTCGATGCAGCGCACCACGCTGGCGACATCGTCCAGCGCGGAGATCATGATGACCGGGATGTCCCGGGTCGCCTGGTCGGCCTTCATCCGCTCCAGGACGGCCAGACCATCGAGGTCGGGCATGAGCACATCCAGCAGCACCAGGTCGAACCGCTCCCGTCCCAGCATGTCGAGGGCCGAGATGCCGCCGGACGCGGACTCGACGGTGTGACCCTGGCGCCGCAACCGGCGCTCCAGCACCGCCCGGTTGTCCTCCTGGTCGTCCACCACGAGTATGTGGGCCGGTTGTACCGGCGGACCGGAGAAGGCCGCCGGGTGCTCGATCGTGACGGCGACATGGTTGGCGCTCCGCCCCGACGGCAGCTCGACGGTCAGCAGCCGCTCGGCCGAGCTCCGGATCCGGCGCACGTCGCGCTCGAACTGGGGGTCGGCCGTGCCGTTCGCGGCGAGCAGCGCGGTCGTGGCCGCGACGATCCTGCCCTGGGGCTCCCGCAGGGCATCGCGCAGCGCGGCGAAGTCGGCCTCGCTGATCTCGCCCCGGGTCGGTGGAACCGTGGCGTTGATCCGCTCCAGTACGTCGCGGCCGGCCGCGAGGGTCTGCTCCAGCGCGCCGCGCTGGGCCGGCTCGGTCGCGTCCTCGAGTAGCATCTCGCAGTACCCGATGATGAGATTGAGCGGCGTCCGCAGCTCATGGCGGAGCTCCGCGACGGCTTCCGGCGTGGTGAGCCCGGTCATGCCTGCTTCCCGAGCAGGGCTTCGATTTTGCCGAGCAGACGGTCCAGCTCCACCGGTTTGGTGTCGTAGTCGTCGCAGCCGGCGGCCATCGCCTTCTCGCGGTCGCCCGACATGGCGTGGGCGGTCAGCGCGATAATCGGCACCCGGTGGCCCGATTCACCTTCCCTAACCCGCCGAGTGGCCTCCCAGCCGTCCAGCTCGGGCAGACTCATGTCCATCAGGATCAGGTCGTACCCACCCGACGCCGCCATGGTCACGCCCTGGAGGCCGTCCACCGCGAGGGCCACCTCGTATCCCTTGCGCTGCAGCCGGCGCGAGAGCATGTCGCGATTCATCTCGTTGTCTTCCACCAGGAGGATCTTCGGCATCGGCTACCTCGCGTGCTGGGGCCCGGCGGCGGTCGGGTCCATCAGGTGGTGAATCTCGCGCAACAGCTCCTCGCGGCCGAAGCCCTTCTGCAGGACGCCCTGGACGTCGCCGTTGAGCGCCCGGCGGTCGTCCGCGGTCAGGTCCTTGGCGGTGATGACGATGACCGGGATGCCGCGCCAGGTCTCCCGCTTCCGGAGCTCCGCGGCGAACTGGCATCCGTCCATCACCGGCATCATGAGATCGAGCAGGATGAGGGACGGGATGGCGCGCTCGACGGCGGCGAGCCCGGCCCGGCCGTTCTCCGCCTCGGTGACCGACCAGCCGTCGGCCTCGAGCTGGCGGCGCAGCAGGTCGCGGGTGGACGGATCGTCCTCGACGACCAGCACGGCGCCGGATCCATGCCTTCGATAACGCTCCAGGAGGGCGCGCAGCCGGTCCCGGTCCAGCGGCTTGGTCATGAAGTCGGTGGCCCCGAGCGCCAGCCCGAGGCTCCGGTCGTCGAGCATGGTGAGCATGATCACCGGCACGCCGGCCAGCAGCGGGTCCGCCTTCAGCGCGGCCAGGACCGCCCATCCGTCCATGCCCGGCATGAGCACGTCGAGCGTGATGGCGTCGGGCGGCTCCTTGCGCGCCAGGGCGAGCCCCGCCTCGCCGCTGGCGGCTTCGATCACCCGGAATCCGTCATCGACCAGGAAGCGGCGGATGATCTCGCGGGCCTGTTCGCTGTCGTCGATGACGATCACCGTGCCGGCGCGGCCGGTTCCCGCGGCGGCGCCGCCGGTCTCGGCCTTGGGCGCGACCCTGACCGGCAGCCGGATGGTGAAGCTGGAGCCCCGGCCGGGCTCGCTCTCCACCGTCACCTCGCCGCCCATCATCCGAGCGAACTGACGGGTGATCGCGAGGCCGAGCCCGGTGCCGCCGTATTTCTTGCTGGTCGAGGACTCGGCTTGCGCGAACGCCTCGAAGAGCCGCGCGGTCTGGGCCGGCGTCATGCCGATGCCGGAATCCGCCACCACGAAGCGGATTTCCTCGGTTTCCTCGGTGAAGCCGCGCGACACGCTCAGGGTGATCGTCCCGTGCTCGGCGAATTTGCACGCATTGGAAAGCAGATTGAGCAGCATCTGGCGCACCTTGGTGAGGTCGCCGTGCATGCTGCCCGGCGCCTCGGCGTGGACCACCAGCCGGTTGGCGTTCTTGTCCACCAGCGGCCGAACCGTGGTCACCACGTCTTCCACCATGGCGCCGATTTCGAAGTCTTCGAGATAGAGCTCGGTTTTCCCCGCCTCGATCTTCGAGAGATCGAGGATGTCGTTGATCAGCGCCAGCAGGTGGCGCCCGGCCGAGCGGATCTTCCGCAGGTCGGGCGCCAGCTCGTCGTGCCCGATGTCGGCCACCTCCTCCTCCAGCATCTCGCTGTACCCGATGATGGCATTGAGCGGGGTGCGGAGCTCGTGGCTCATGTTGGCCAGGAACTGGCTCTTGGCGCTGTTGGCCTCCTCGGCCGCCTGCCGGGCCCGGGACAGCTCGGTGATATCGTGATAGAGCCCCATCAGGCCGATCAGCTTGCCCTCGACCAGCACCGGAACCCCGAGGACCTCGACGTCGACCAGGGTGCCGTCCTTGCGGCGCCGGCGTCCGATGCTCCGCATGGCGCCTTCCTGGAGGACGTGCTGGGTGATGGCCACCGCTTCGGACCGGGTGGTGGCGGTCGAGATCAGGTCATCGAGATTCCGGCCGGTGATTTCGCCCTGGCGGTACCCGTACAAGTGCTCGAACGCGGGATTGCAGGAGACGATGTCGTGCCGGGTGTCGAGGGTGACGATCGCCACCGGGTTGTTGAGGACCAGGTCTTCGAAATACTGCTTCTGGCGCTGCGCGGCGCTGTACAGCCGGGCGTTCTCGATCGCGACGGCGGCCTGGGGCGCGAACAGGTTGAGCAGGCGAAGGTCGTCGGGGCCGAACTTGCGGGCCGGATTGTCGTGCAGGCAGGCGAAGGCGCCCACCAGGCGGTGGCCGATGAGGAGCGGGGCCGCCATCACCGAGTGAATTTCCACGCCGGAGTACTTGCCCGACCGGCCCAGCCATTCCTGGTACTCCGCGATGCAGATCGGCTCCTGGGTCTTGGCCACGTGGCCCATCGCCCCCTCGCCCAGCGCGAGACGGGTGCCGGTCGAGTCCACCCCGATATGCAGGCTGGCGACGATCTCGAGCTCCTTGGTCGTCTCGTCGTAGATCGCCAGCTCGCCGCCGCTCACGCCGAGCAGGGTGGTGGCCCGCCGGAGCACGGCCTGGAGCAGCTTGTTGAGCTCCAGCTCGCCGGAAAGGTCGGCCAGGGTATCGAGCAAGGCCTGCTGCTCGTCGGCGCGCCGGCGCTCCGCGGCGAGCGAACGGGCCCGTCCGATCGCTATGCTGGCCTGGGTGGCCGCCGCGGTGAGGATCTCGAAGTCGTTGGGTCCGAAGGCGTCCGGTTCGGCGCTTTCGACCACCAGGACGCCGAACACCCGCTCGCCCAGGTGGAGTGGCACGTCCACCTCGGAGCCGCTGCTCAGGCTGGGCGCGTAGTGGGCCTCCCGGGACACCCGGGGCGAGTAATGGAGCTGGCCGTCCCGCAGTGGCCGCTCGCTCAACCCTTCCCCCGCGCGAAGGTGCAGCCCGGGTGAGACGCCGGGCCATCCCACCGTGGCGCGGAGCACCCGGTCACCGGTTTCCGGGTCCACCAGGAAGAGGCCGAGGAAATCGTATCCCAGCGCCGGATCGCGGAGCCCGTTCACCACCGCCCGGCAGATCTCCTCTTCGTCCGGGGCCGCGGCGATCTCGGCCGAGAGCCGGAGCAGGGCGGCCTGGCGCCGCCCGGCGGGCCCGTTGGGAAGGTCCTCCGGCTGGTGCTGCCTGGTCATGCGCCCGTCTCCGGCGCGGGCCGGCGCGCATGGGCGGCGACCTGCCGGCGCACATCTGCCAGCAGGAGGTCGATATCCTGGGGCCGCTTCTGAACCACCTCGCGCACGCCGCCGGTGAGCCGGAGGCGATCGTCGGCGGTCAGCTCCTTCGCGGTGAGGACCACGACCGGCGGCGCCTCGGCGATCCCGCGCGACCTGAGGCCGTCGAGGAACTCGAAGCCGTCCATCTCCGGCATCATGAGGTCGAGGAGGACGAGGGAGGGCGCGTGGGAGGCGACCCGCTCCAGCCCGACCCGTCCGTTCTCCGCCTCGGTGACCGTCCACCCCTCCTTCTCGAGGGAGCGGCGCAGCACGCCCCGGGTCGCCGCATCGTCTTCCACCACGAGCACCGAGGCTCCCGCCGCGCGGCGGTAGCGGGCCAGCACCGCGGCGAGCTGCGCCCGCTCGACCGGCTTGGTGAGATACTCGGCGGCCCCCAGCGAGAATCCCAGGCTTTCCTGGTCCATGATGGTGAGCATGACCACCGGGATGGACGCCAGGGCGGGGTCGTTCTTGAGCGCGGCCAGCACGCCCCATCCGTCGAGCCCGGGCATCAGCACGTCCAGCGTGATGACGTCGGGGCGCTCGGCCCGGGCCAGCTCGAGTCCCGCTTCGCCGTCGGCCGCTTCCACCACGCGGAAGCCTTCCTTGCCCAGCATCCGCGCCACCAGCTGGCGAGCCGACGGATCGTCGTCGATCACCAGCACCGTGCCGGCGCTGCCGGCCGCCTCGACCACGGCCGCGACGGCCGCGCGCTCGCGGGGAGGCCGGACCTCGGACGGCAGGCGGACCAAGAACGTGGTCCCGATTCCCGGCTCGCTGGTGACCGAGATGGAGCCGCCCATCATCTCGCAGAACATCTTGCTGATGGCGAGGCCCAGCCCGGTCCCGCCGTACTTGCTCGCGGTGGACGTCTCCGCCTGGGAGAAGGCCTGGAACAGCCGGTCCAGCTGCTCCGGCGTCATGCCGATCCCGGTGTCCCGGACCGAGAAACACACCGTGTCGCCGTCGGGGCCGGCCTCGCGCACGGCGCGGAGCGTGATGCCGCCGTGCTCGGTGAACTTGGTGGCGTTCGACAGGAGATTGAACAGCACCTGTCGCACCCGGGTGGTGTCGGCCCGCATGGCGCCGAGGTCCGGGGCCAGCTCGAGGCTGAGGGTGTTGCCGTTCTTCTCGATCAGCGGCGACACGGTGGTGGCCACGGCGTCGAGGACCGGCCGGAGCTCGAAGGTCTCCAGGTGAAGCTCCATCTTGCCGGCCTCGATCTTCGAGAGATCGAGCACGTCGTTGATCAGCGCGAGCAGGTGGCGGCCGGCGGAGCGGATCTTCTGCAGATCGGGTACGTAGTCCGTATGGCCCCGCTCGGCGGCCTCCTCCTCGAGCATCTCGCTGTAGCCGATGATGGCATTGAGGGGCGTGCGCAGCTCGTGGCTCATGTTCGCCAGGAACTGGCTCTTGGCGTGATTGGCCGCCTCCGAGGCCTTCCGGGCCGCGAGCAGCTCGGTCACGTCGTGGTAGAGCCCCATCAGGCCGACCCGCTCGCCGCCGATCACCACCGGCACGGCCAGCACTTCGACATCCACCAGGCTCCCGTCCTTGCGGCGCCGCCGGGTGATGACCTGGACCGGCTGGTCGTCGCGGGCCTGGCGGCTGTAGCCCATGGCCTCGAGCCGGGTTTCCTCCGTGGTGATCAGCTCGTCGAGATTCTTCCCGACCACCTCCTCCTGGGCGTACCCGTAGAGGCTCTCGAACGCCGGGTTACAGGAGAGAATCTGGTCCTCCAGGTCCAGGGCGACGATGGCGACGGGGCTGTTGCGGACCAGCACCTCGAAGTAACGCCGCTCCCGCTGGGCCGCGGTGTACAAGCGGGCATTCTCGAGCGCGATGGCCGCCTGCTGGCCGAACAGGCTGAGGAGCTGCTGGTCCGCGGCGCCGAACCCGCGCGACGGGTCCTCGTGCCAGACGTTGATCGCGCCCACCGGATGTCCGCCGATCAGTAGCGGCGCGACCACCACGGCGTGGGCATCGATCCGGGCATACTGGTCGGATCGTCCCATCCAGGCCTGGTAGTCGGGAATGATCATCTGCTCGCCGGTCTGCACCACGTGACCCATCGCGCCTTCGCCCAGCTTGAGCCGGGTGCCGATCGAGCTCTCCCGCATGTTGTAGTTCGCCGCGATCACCAAATCGCCCCTGGCCTCGTCGTGGATGGCCAGCTCGCCCCCGGCGGACCCCAGCAGCGTTACCGCGCGGGCCAGGACGGCGTGGAGGAGGCGGGTCAGCTCGAGCTCCGAGGAGAGATCGGTGATGGTGGCGAGGAGTGCTTCGCGCTCATCGGCCCGGCGGCGCTCCTCGGCGAGCAGCAGACGCTGTTCCTCGAGGAGCCGGACCCGCGCGATCGCGATACTGGCCTGCTGCGCGGCCGCCGTGAGAATCTCGAAGTCCGCCGGGCCGAAGGCGCCCCGCTCCCGGCTCTCCACCACCAGGACTCCGAGCACCTCCTCCCCGGCCAGCAGCGGCACGTCGACTTCGGACCCGCTGTTCAGGCTCGAGACGTACCCCACCTCCCGGGTCACGTCCGCGGTATAGCGGAGCTTCCGATCCCGGATCGGGCGGTCGCTCAGGCCCTGGCCGGGGGGGACCCGCATCTTGATCGGGATATCGGCCCAGCCGACGCTGGCGTGGAGCACCCGGTCTCCGGTGGGCGGGTCGAGCAGGAAGAGTCCCAGGAAGTCGTAGCCGAGGGCCTCGTCGTGCAGGCCATCCACGACGGCAAGGCAGACCTCAGCCTCGGTCTGGGCCGAGGCGATCGACGCGGAGAGCCGGAGCAGCGAGGACTGGCGCCGGGCGAGGCTTCCATCCCGCTTGGCGCGGGATGGTCGGGAGTGCGCGCGTTTGGGCGTAGGGTCCTCCGGAGTCTTAGGCGCCGTAGGGCACCCAGATATTCTTGACCTGGGTGGCTTCGCGAAGGAATTCTTCGCCCTCGCCCTCGTGGCGATCCATCCAGCTCACCGGCTCCCAGACCGCGTGGGTGCGCTTCATATTGCCCGCCGAGAGCTTTTCCACCTCGGCGGCTTCCTCGCGGGGTCCGTAGAACCAGACCGCGTCCACGTCGTCGTGCGCGGCGAGCACCGCGGCCAGCTCCTTGCGACCGCCGGTCACGATGTTGATCACGCCACCGGGCAGGTCGGAGGTATCGAACACCTGGTAGAGGTCGGTGGCGAGCAGGGGCCACCGCTCCGAGGGCACCGCCACGACGCAGTTGCCCATCGCGATGGCCGGCAGCACCAGGGAGAGGAAGCCGAGCAGCGGAGTTTCCGACGGCGCCACCAGGCCCATGACGCCGATCGGCTCGTTCATCGCCAGGGTGACGTTCCGGAACGGCGTGGCATGGACCCGGCCGTCGTACTTGTCGGCCCAGGCGGCGTAGGAAAAGGCCCGCTGAATCGAGGCCGACACCTCCGCCTCCGCCTCGGCGGCCGAGCCGCCGGTCAGTGTGGCCAGCCGCCCGGCGAACTCTGCCGCGCGGACCGCGAGATTCTCCGCGCTGAAGTAGAGGACCTGGGCCCGGTTGTGGGCCGAAGCCGTCCCCCACCCCGACGCCGCCTTGTGGGCGGCCTCGACGGCATTGCGAATGTCCTTGCGATTGCCCCGCCCCACCTCGCCGATGGCCTGGCCGGTCGAATCGAGAATCGGAATCGAGTAGCCGGAGTCGGGCCGGACCTGCTTGCCCCCGATGTAGAGCTTGGCGGTGCGGTCCACGGGTGGAAGGGCGGCCGCTGCGGGCACGGCGGGCACGGCGGGTGAGACGGGCGATTCCATGCTGACGCTACCGTCTGTCCGCCCTGCCCGTCCCGCCCGCTTTACGTACTCCCACAACCCTTCCTTCCCTCCCTCCCTGCCGTACCCCGACTCCCGATACCCGCCGAAACCCGCGGCTGCGTCGAACAGGTTGGTGCAATTGACCCATACGGTGCCGGCCTTGAGCTGCGGGGCGATGTCGAGCGCGGTGTTGAGATTCTCGCTCCACACGCTCGCGGCCAGGCCGTAGCGCGTGTTATTCGCGATCTCGACCGACTCCGCCGGGGTGCGGAACGTCATCAGCACCACCACCGGCCCGAAGATCTCCACCTGCGCGATCGTGGCGGCCGGCGTCACGTCGGTGAACAGCGTCGGGGGGTAGAACAGCCCGTCTTTCGGCAGACTCCAGGAGGGCTGCCAGCAGGTGGCCCCCTCGTCGATACCCTGCTGCACCAGCCCCTGGATGATCTCCAGCTGCACCGGCGCCACGATCGCCCCGATGTCCACCGCCTTGTCGAGCGGGTTGCCGACCCGCAGCGTTTCCATGCGCGCCCGGAGCTTCTCCACCAGGCGAACCGCGATGCTCTCCTGGGCCAGGATCCGGGAGCCGGCGCAGCAGACCTGCCCCTGGTTGAACCAGATCGCGTCCACCACGCCCTCGACCACGCTGTCGAGATCGGCGTCCTCGAACACGATGAACGGGGATTTTCCCCCCAGCTCCAGCGAGAGCTTCTTGCCGCTGCCGGCCGTCGCGATGCGGATGATCCGGCCCACCTCAGTGGACCCGGTGAAGGCGATCTTGTCCACCCCGGGGTGGTCCACCAGGGCCGCGCCGGTCCGGCCGTCCCCGGTGACGATGTTCACGACGCCTGCGGGCAGGCCGATGGCGTGACAGCAATCCGCGAAGAGCAGCGCGGTAAGCGAGGTGAACTCGGCCGGCTTGAGCACCACCGTGTTTCCCATCGCGAGCGCGGGCGCGATCTTCCACGCCAGCATGAGCAGCGGGAAATTCCAGGGAATGATCTGCCCGACCACCCCGACCGGCCCATAACCCGCGAGCTCGGTGTCCATGAGCTGGGCCCAGCCGGCATGGTGGTAGAAGTGGCGGGCGACCAGGGGAATGTCGATGTCGCGCGACTCGCGGATCGGCTTGCCGTTGTCCAGCGTCTCCACCACCGAGAAGAGCCGGCTGTTGCGCTGAATCTGGCGGGCCAGGGCGTAGAGCCAGCGGGCCCGCCCGTGCCCGCCCAGCGCCCACCATGCCGGCTGCGCCGCCCGCGCCGCGGCCACGGCGTTGTCCACATCCGCTTTGCTGCCGACGCCGACCCGCGCCAGCACCGCGCCGGTGGCCGGGTTGATGGTGTCGAAGCGCTCGCCTCCACCCGGCGCGACCCAGGCGCCGCCGACATAGTGCCCGAACGCCCGGCCGTGCTGCTCGAGCCACGCCTCGGCGCTCGCCGCCGATTCCGGCGCCGGCCCCCACGCCATGGACTCGAACGATTCCCGGACCGTGGTCATGTCAGGCCATGGGGTGACGGTGGGCCGCGGAATAGCGTCCGGTGGCGTGGTGCTCCAGCTGCCGCTCGATGTCGGTGAGCAGGCCGCTCGCCCCGAACCGGAACAGGTCGGGCCGCAGCCAGCGGTCTCCCAGGTCTTCCTTGATCATGGCCAGCCAGTCGAGCGCCTGCTTGGCGGTGCGGATCCCGCCGGCGGGCTTGAGACCGACCAGATAGCCGGTGCGCTCGCGAAATTCCCGAATCTGCCGCGCCATCACGATGCCGAACGGCATCGTGGCGTTGACGGCTTCCTTGCCGGTGGAGGTCTTGATGAAATCGGCGCCGGCCATCATCGCCACGACGCTGGCACGGGCCACCTCGCGCAGGGTGCCGAGCTCTCCGGTGGCGAGGATGGCCTTGAGGTGGGCCGGGCCGGCGGCGGCGCGAAATGTCTTCACCTCGTCGTAGAGCGCGGTCCAGTCGGCGGTGAGCACGTGGGCCCGGGTGATGACGATGTCGATCTCCCTGGCGCCCGCGGCCACCGAGGCCTCGATCTCCGCGATGCGCAGCGGGAGCGGCGAGAGACCGGCGGGAAATCCGGTCGAGACCGCCGCCACCGGGATGCCGCTCCCCGAAAGCGCCTTCACCGCGGTCTCGACGAACGCGTGATACACGCACACCGCCGCCACGGTGAGGCCGAGGTCTCCCACACCGAGCGCTTCCAGGAGATCCTGGCGCACCGGCCGGCGGGCCTTGGCGCAGAGGCGAATCACCCGCCCGGGCGTGTCGTCTCCGGAGAGCGTGGTCAGATCCATCAGGGAGATCGCCCGGAGCAGCCAGCCGGCCTGCCACGCGGTCTTGACGCTGCGGCGGGTGGGAATCGTGGCGGCCCGACGCTCCACCGCGCTCCGGTTGATCCGGATGTCCCGGATCCACCCCAGGTCGAGCGGCATCCCGGGGTTCCGGGGCAGCTCGCCGGAAGGCTGGGCCACGGCGGACCGCGGCGCCGGAGCAGCCCCGTAACGGGTCGTTCGGGTTGGAGTCGCCATGGGCCCAGAGAAGGTAGCCCTCCGAAAGCCCCGTGTCACGAAATCCTCAGCAGCCCGGCGCCTGAAGCGACGGAGTCGGCACCGCGAGCGGTTTGAGACTGTTCCGCTCCAGCACCGCGTTGAACGCCGGGAGGTCTTTCTCCTGGAGCGTCCGCCAGTTGGCCTGGGCGGTCCGCAGGTCGGCGCAGGCACCCGCGACCGCCTTCAGCAGCGATTCGCTCGGGGCCATGTCGCCCGGGTCGAGGGTTCCGAGCTGCCCGGAGAGCCTCCCGTTCACCCGGAAGAAGCTCGGCGGCGGCGCCGGTCCCCCCGCCCCTCCGAATCCGCCGCCGCCGAATCGTCCTCGTCCGGTGGCCACTCCGCCGACTTCGTTGAGCCTGGCCTGGAAGGCGGTCGCGGCCGTCGCCACCTCGGCGGGAGCACCCGGGGCATTGAGCGCCATCACCGCGAGGCGCAGCGTGTTCACCTGCTGATACCCGTCAAAGGCCGCCCGGGTGCCATCGTACACTCGCACGGCGAGCGCGGCCTGCGCGCGCACCTCGGCGGGCGTTGCGGGCGATCGAGGATCGTTCTTCACGGTGAGCGGCTGGGTATACGCCTTCCCGTCGACCGTAAGGCGCACGGTGTACCCGCCCGGAGCCGCGAGCGGCCCCTCGGGAGACGCCGGGGTGAGGCCCGGATTGGCGTTGATCTCGTAGCTGTGGCTGAACACCGGGGGATCGTCGTACCGGATGTTCCAGTTGACCCGATTGAGGCCGACCGCCACCGGCAGCGAGGCCGCCGTCTCGAGCCAGAAACCGGGGTGCGGGGGACGGGCCGCTTCCTCAACGGGTTGGACCGGCGCGCTGGACAGGTGGCGCACCACTCTCCCGGTACCGTCGAGTATCTCGAGCGTGATGGGCCCCGTCGGCCGCGCCGAGAGCGAGTAGTAGATGATGGCGCCGTCGGGAGGGTTGAGCGCATGGGGCACTTCGGGCGGGAACGGCGTGTCCTGGTTCACGTTCCGCCGGATCCTGACCGCGTCGCCGGGAAGGAACAGGTGCACCGGCTCGCCGGCGAGCGTGGCGGTCATCTGCCGGAGCGGCAAGATGTCGTCGAGAACCCAGAGGCCCCGCCCGTAAGTGGCGACCACGAGATCATTGTCCTTGAAGGCGATGTCGCGGTAGGACGTGCTCGGCAGGTTGAGCCCGAGCGACTGCCAGTTGTCGCCATCGTCGAAGGAGACGTACATCGAGCTCTCGGTGCCGGCGTAGAGGAGCCCGGCCTGCTTCGGGTCCGCGCGGATCACCCGGGTGAAGCTCCCGCCCGGCAGATCGGCGGGGAGTCCATTCACGATCTTGGTCCAGGTCTTTCCGTAGTCCCGGGTACGAAACAGCCACGGTGAGTAGTCGGCGATGTTGTGGTAGTCGATGGCGACGTAGGCCTCGGCGGGGTCGTGGTGAGAGGCGTCGATCATCGCGACGAACGCCCGGGCCGGCTCGGGGAGACCCGAAATGGTCACGTCGTCCCAGATCTTGCCTTCGTCCCGGGTCAGCTTGATGAGGCCGTTGTTGGTGCCCACCCAGATCAGCCCCTTGACCACGGTCGAGGGCGAGAAGGTCTCGATGATCCCCGGGGCCGGTGTGCCGGGCGCTCGCGTGGCGGTGTCGGGAGGCGGCGACTGTCCCTTCGGGTATCCCAGATCGGGACTCAGCTTGGTCCAGTGCAGGCCGCCGTCGGTGGTGGCCATCAGGTACTGGAATCCGGCCAGCAGCTCCTTCGGATTCCACGGCGCGAACATAATCGGGTTGGACGACGTGGCCCGGAGCCGGAGGTCGGGGTCCACGCCCGGGCTCACGTTGCTGATCTGCTCGCTCGGGTAGGAAATCCGGAGAATCCCCGCGCCGCTGGCGTAAACCAGGTTGGGATTGACCGGGTCGGCGACGATGGTCCCCCACTCCCACCCGCCCACGGGGTTCCAATCCATCGGCGTGATCGCGCCGAAGTTTCCCCGGATCCTGGTGCGGATGGCGCCGGCGTCCTGCTGCGGCGCGTAGACCCAGTAGGGAAACGAATTGTCCACCGAGAGGTGATACAGCTGATCGGTCGACTGGTTGTACCAGCTGCTCCAGGTGCGGCCCCCGTCGAGCGTGACGGTGGCGCCCTGGTCCATGCCGAGGAGAATGCGGCGGCCGTCGGTGGGGTCGATCCACATCTGCTGGGGATCGTCGCCGCCGGGGGCGCCCTTCCAGCCGGTGAAGGTGGCGCCGCCGTCGGTCGAGACGTAACTCGAGGTACTGATGGTGTAGACCAGATCGGGATTCGTGGGGCTCACGTACACGCCGCAGTTGTAGCCCCCCCTGGCCGTTGGAGATGCGCGAATCCTCCGCGGCCATCCGGCGCCAGGCGGCGCCGCCGTCGTCCGACCGATAGAGCCCGAAGTTGCCGATGAGGTACACCCGCTGTCCGTTGGTGTGCATGGCCACCGCCACCGAGGTGCGGCCGGTGAGGCGCGGCAGTCCGGTGCCGGTAACCTCCTTCCAGGTGACGCCCTCGTCGGTGGATTTGTAGAGGGCGGTGCCGGTGGGCCCCGACTGCGGCGCGCCCCCGCCGAATCCACCCCCCGGCGGAGCGACCGGGGCGCGGTAGTGACGCACCGTCGTCGCGAAGATCACGTCCGGGCGGTCGTAGGCCCGGGCCAGCTTCTCGATACCGGTCGAATCATTGACGAACAGGGTCCTGGTCCAGCTCTTCCCGCCGTCGGTGCTGCGGAAGACCCCGCGCGTCTCGCTCTTGTGCCGGGCATCGCCCTGCGCCGCGACCATGACGAGGTCGGGATCGCGCGGATCGACGAGGATGGAAGGGATCTGCTTGGTGGCGTCGAGGCCCAGGTGCTGCCAGGTGCGCCCCGCGTCCACCGACTTGTAGACACCGTTTCCCTCCGCGATCCCGCCGCCGGTGATGATGTCGCCGGTGCCGGCGTAGACGATGCTGGTATCCGAGGGGGCCACCTCGACCGCGCCGACGGCGGACACGTCCTTCACGCCGTCGAAGATCGGCTCCCAGGTCGTTCCCGCGTTGGTGGTCTTCCAGATCCCGGCCGCGGGCATCCCGGCGTAGAACACCCCCGGCGCGCCGATGGCGCCGGTAACCGACGCCACCCGGCCGGCCCGGAAGGGGCCGAGGTTCCGCCAGACCATTCCGGCGAGGAGATCGGGTGCCACTGGCGCCGGGGTGGCGGCGCTCAGCAGCGCGGCCAGCGCCAGGGTTCCGGCTGCGGTCCGGCGGTGGACCAGGATTCGCTTCGACATGGGAGCCATTCTGGCAAGAAGGATGGGGGAAGGGTAAATATAGGCGCTGACCCTCCCAGGCTTCACGATTCAATCTCCAAGGCGGACCCGTGCGCACCTCCCTTGCCGGTGTTACCCTCGCCCTCGTTTCCTTCGTGACGCTGGCCGAGCACTCGGCCGCCCAGACACCCGACCCCTCGTCCGCGATGCGCTGGCGCCAGATCGGTCCCGGGCGGGCCGGCCGGGCCCGCGCGCTCTCCGGGGTGCGCACCCAACCCAACGTCTTCTACATCGGGTTCGACAACGGGGGCGTCTGGCGCTCCAGCGACTACGGGTCCAACTGGGAGCCGCTCTTCGACCAGCAATCCACCGGGTCGATCGGCGCCATCGCGGTGGCCCCTTCCGATCCGAACATCATCTACGTGGGGAGCGGCGCCGGGATCATCCGCCCGGACCTGGCCACCGGCGACGGGATGTACAAGTCCACCGACGCCGGCAAGACCTGGACCCACCTCGGCCTCCGCGAGAGCCAGATGATCGCGATGATCGACGTGGATCCGGCCAATCCCAACCGGCTCTTCGTCGCCGTGCTGGGCCATCCGTACGGTCCCAACGCGGAACGGGGCATCTTCCGCAGCACCGACGGGGGACAGACCTTCGAGAAGGTGCTCTACAAGGACGAATACACCAGCGGCAACGACGTCCGCATCGATCCCGCCAATCCCAATGTCGTCTACGCCACGCTCTGGCAGCAGCAGCAGGCCTTCTGGGAGGGGGGCGGATTCGGCGGCGGCGGCAACGGAATCTTCAAGTCCACCGACGGCGGCACCACCTGGAAGCAGCTGACCGAGGGCCTCCCGTCGGTGCTGCAGGCCAACATCGCGATCGCGCCCGGCAATTCGCAGATCATGTATGCGATGGTGGCGCCGGCGACGACGACGGGAGGCTCCGGGCCGGTGGGTTTCTACAAGTCCACCGACGCGGGCGAGCACTGGTTCCTCGCGATCCGGGGGCCGGATGCCCCGGCCGGCGCGACGATGCCCACGCCCGACGCCCGCCCCCTGGTGCGGATCGGCGGCGGCGATCTCCCGACCATCGCGGTGGAGCCCACGGATCCCAACGTGGTGTACAGCGCGTCCACCGTGATGTGGCGTACCGAAGACGGCGGGCTCACCTGGTCGGCGGTGCGGGGCGCTCCCGGCGGAGACGACTACCAGAAGATCTGGATCCACCCCGATCACCCCAACGTGATCCTCGCCGTGGCCGACCAGGGCGGCGTGGTGTCGGCCAACCGGGGCCGCTCGTGGAGCAACTGGTACAACCAGCCCACCGCGGCGATGTATCACGTCTCCACCGACAACAACTTTCCCTACCGGGTCTGCAGCGGGCAGCAGGACTCCGGATCGGCCTGCGTCGACAGCCGGTCGATGGACGGAGAGATCACCTTCCACGACTGGCACCCGGTCAACATCCAGGAGTACGGCATCGCGGCCCCGGATCCCCGGGATCCCGACCTGGTGTTCGGGAGCGCGCGCACCAACGTGTCGCTCTATAACCGGAAGACCGGCCAGACCACCCAGGTCGGCCCCGACCCGACGGCGCGGGCCAACGGCTTCGGGCGCAATGTGCGCACCATGCCGATCCTCTGGTCGCCGGTGAATCCGGCGGTCCTCTTCTACACCTCGAACGCGGTCTGGAAGTCGGTGGACCATGCCCGGAGCTGGACCCGGATCAGCCCCGACCTGGCCCGGCCGACCTGGACTCCGCCCGCCAGCGCGGGCAAGTATGCCGCCACAGTGACCCCCTCGCCGCTCGGCGCCATCACGGCGCTCTCCCTGTCGCCGAAGAGCCTGGGCATCATCTGGGCGGGAACCGACGACGGCAACATCCAGGTGACGATGGACGGCGGGGCCAAGTGGAACAACGTGACGCCGGCCGCCATCAAGCCGTGGACCCGGATCTTCAACATCGAGGCCGGCCACTTCGACCCGCTCACCGCCTACGCGGCGGCGAACACGATGCGGATCGACGACATGAGCCCGCACTTCTGGCGGACCCATGACGGCGGGAAGACCTGGACTGAGATCAACAGCGGCATCGCGAGCAACGCGCCCGCCAACTCGATTCGCGAGGATCCCCGGCAGAAGGGACTGCTGTACGGCGCCACCGACACCCAGGTCTGGGTCTCGTTCGATGACGGCGATCACTGGCAGTCCCTCAGGGGCAACATGCCCGCCATCTCGGTGCGGGATCTCCAGCTCAAGGACGACAGCACCTGTCTCTGCTCCGACCTCATCGCCGGGACCCATGGGCGGGGCTTCTGGATCCTCGATAACGTGACGCCCCTGCGTCAGACCGCGGCGATCCGGGCCGCGCAGGCGTCGGGCTCTCCCTACCTGGTCAAGCCGGCCATCGCGGTGCGAGTGCGCTTCGGCACCAACGAGCCGACGCCCTGGCCGCCGGAGCTGCCGGCGGGAGAGAATCCGCCCCCGGGCGCGATCCTCGACTACTACTTGCCCGCCGAGGCGTCCGGACCGGTCACGATCGAGATCCTCGGTCGAGCTGGCAAGGTGGTGCGGTCCTACTCCAGCGCCGACCCGGTGCTCAAACCCGAGCCCGGCGTGGACATGGAGGGATACGACCAGGTCTGCCGGAAGCGGCCCACGGCTACCTACTGCGGGTTACCGCTCTACTGGCCGGCCCAGGAAATGAAACTCGGCACCACGGCGGGCATGCACCGGGCCTGGTGGGACCTGCGCTACGAGCCGTTCGAGGTCGAGAACATCGAAGACAATGGCGACGAGGGCGCCACCGGAGCCGTCCCGCACCACACCTATCCCGACGTGAACGCGCCGTGGGCGCCCCCGGGTGCCTACACCGTGCGGCTCACGGCCAACGGGAAGACCTCGACCCAGCCGCTCACGCTCAAGCTGGATCCGCGGGTCACGACTCCGGCACTCGGCCTGGCGCAGCTGGCCACCCTGTCCCTGCAGATGTACGACGGGGCGGTGGCGGCGCGGGCGGCGTACGCCCAGGCGCGTGCCCTGGTCGCCGAGCTGCAGAAGCTCACCGGCGGCGACGTCGACGCCTTCCGGGCCCAGGTGGAGTCGCTGGCGCCGGCACCGCAGCGTACCAGGGGGCGGTTCTTCGGCCGCGGCCCCGCCGGACCGCCGACGCTGGAGGGCGCCAGCAACGGGATGATGGCCGCGGCAATGGCGATGCAGGGCGCCGACGTGGCGCCGACCGCCGGCCAGGCGGCGGCATGCGATCGCGCGAAGGCGCAGAGCGGCGAGGTGATGGCGAAGTGGACCGCGCTCAAGACCACGGGGCTCGCAGCGCTCAACGCCAAGCGGAAGGCGGCGGGACTGCCGCCGATCGAGCTTCCCTAGGGAGCCAGCGTCTCCTTGAGCACCGCCAGGTGCCCGTCGCTGAGCCCGCCCAGTTCGAACAGGGACACGCCCGCGGCG
>JBGPLG010000020.1:0-53528 GCA_041486305.1 Gemmatimonadota bacterium | reverse complement strand
TCCCGGCCGCCTCTACGTCCGCGACAGCGCCGCGTTCGTCCGCAGCATCGACCGGCTGGTGCGTTTCACCCGGGGCCGCCCCATTGCCTGGATTCTCGGCACCCACATCGAGAACACGGTTCGGCCCGGGGAGGACTACCCGGTGGGCACGGTCGATCAGCCCGAGGAGCATGTGCTGCAGTTAACCCGCGCGGACCTGGTGATGCTCGATTCGGTGCTTGCCAGGATGCGGGGCCGCCTGGCGCGCACCGTCCTGCCCCATTTCACCATCTGGCCGGTTACTCCTCGATAGCCGGCGTTACCGCGGCAGGGCGTAGCGCTCCAGCCGCTGGATTCCGGCTTCGGATTCCGCCACTACGTAGACGGCCTGGCGTCCGACCGCCGCCACCCGCCGGCCCGGCAGCAGCTCCACGCTGGTAACCCTCTTTCCGGCGTCGTCGAACACGTCGTAGAGAACCGGCTTGCCCGCTTCCACCGGGCGCCCCACCCAGAGCTGCCCCCCCGGAGCGGCCACCACCGCGCCCGCGTCGAACATCGGATGCCGCTCGGCGTACTGGGTGCCTTTGACCGTCTGGGCCAGCTCGGCGTCGCTCAGGGCGGGGGAGTACCCCATGCCGCCGTTCTCGCCCTTGCCGCTCATCGGGCTCGACTCGTTGAAGCGGCGCACGAACGCCAGGCGATCGGCGCCGCTGACCGGCCGGGTCGGGTAGGCGTAGCTCGGCCCCACCACCGGCGCGCCGGACGCGGGCCGGGATTCCACGCGATAGCCGCCCGCTCGCACGATCTTGAGCACGCCGCCGGACATCAGCCAGGCGTCCTGGGAGGCGTACCCCACGACTGGAATCCGGGGGACCCGCGAGGGCTCACGGATGTCGGAGCGCATCCGGTCTCCCTGGATCACGGCGACGGTGGTCTGGGCGTCGGTGCGGGGATTCCATCTAACGATCCGCACCGAGTCGTTCGGCAGAGCCGCCTCTGCCTCGGCCCAGCCCGGGATGGCGAAGTAGAACGCGCCGTCGGAGCCCATGCCCCGCACCCCTAACACGCCGATGCGCGCCTCGGGGATGGTCCGTGCCGGGCGACCCTGGCCGTCGAGCAGGAGAAGGCGGTTGTTGCCGAGGTCCACCAGGAAGGTGCTGTCTCCCAGGGCGGGGACCAGCCGGGTGGGCAGGCGGGCCTCGCGGGGGCCGCTTCCCTTGGCGACCCGCGCCAGCACCGTTCCCTTGTCGAAGTCCACCAGTACGACGCGCTGGTCGATGTAGTCGCTGACCAGCAGCCGGCCATCGGCCAGCTCCCGGACCCCACGAATCTGGGAGAATTCGTCGGCGAGGGTGGTGTTGGGGGTGACGAGGCGGACGGTCTGGGCCGCGGCGCTCCCGGAGAGCAGCGTCAGCGCGGCGACGCGGGACGCGAGCATGGAGAATCGCGGCATGGTCCACCCGGTGGCGAGGCTGTTTACCCTACGGGGCCTTCCACCGGAGGATTCGTCGGGGTGGGGATTGGTCGCAGGCCGGTGGGCGGCCCCCGCCGTGACTACTGGTGTCTATTCTCCGCGCATCGCCAGCACGGGATCGATTCGCGAGGCGCGCAGCGCCGGCAGCGATGACGCCACCAGGGCCATGGCACCCAGCACTCCGGTTACCGCCAGATAGGTGACCGGGTCGGTGGGCTTGAGGTCGAACAGCAGGGCGCCCATGAGCCGGGTGAGCGCCAGCGCTCCGACCAGCCCGACCCCGATGCCGGCCGCCGCCATGATCACCGCCTCGCGCACGACCATCCGTACCACCGTGCCGCGCGAGGCGCCCAGCGCGATCCGCACCCCGATCTCCCGGGAGCGCTGGCCCACCAGGTACGCCACGACCCCGTAGATCCCGATCGCCGAGAGCAGGATGGCGATGACCGCGAACGCGGTGAGCAGCGTCATGTAGAAACGGGGCTGGGCCACCGATTCCGCGACGACCTCGTCCAGGGTCTTGACCTGCGCCACGGCCAGGTCGGGATCCAGCTCATGGATGACCCGGCGGGCGTCGGCCACGACGGCCATCGGCTCGCGGGTGGTGTGCATCACGACGTTCATCGAGGAGAGCGGCCACTGATCGTACGGAGCCCAGAACTGGGGCAGGGTGGTCTGGGCCAGGGAGGACTGCTTCACGTCTCCCACGATGCCGATGACATCACCCTCGAGGTTCTGGCCGTCGTGGCCCCAGCCGAACGTGACGTGCTGGCCGAGGGGATCCTCCCCGGGGAAGAACTTCTTCGCGGCGGTCTCGGTGATCAGCATCACCTTGACCGCGCCGGCCCGGTCCAGGGCGGTGAACCCGCGTCCCTTCACGACCGGAATCGCCATGGCCTTGAAGTAGTCCGGTGTGGCGATGCGGACCTCGGCCACCGGCTGATCGGAGGGGGGAAGCGGCGCCCGGCCCTTGACCTCGAACGAGAAGCTGAATCCGAAGGAGGTGAGCGGCATTCCGAATCCCGCTCCAGCGGATTCGACGCCAGAAAGATCGCGAATTCGTCCCAGCAGCGCGCTGAAGAACGCGATCTGCTGCTCCGACTTGCCGTACTTGGCGTCGGGCAGGCTCAGCGCAAAGGAGATCGAGTTCTCGGAGCGGAATCCCGGGTCGACGTGCATCAGCCGGTCGAAGCTCCGGATCAGGAGCCCCGCGCCGGCCAGCAGCATCACCGAGAGTGCCACCTCCGCGACGACCAGGGCCCGGCGGGCCCGGGATCCGCCGGCTCGCTGGCCGCCGTCGCGGCCGCCCTCGCGCAGGGTCCTGGCCAGGTCGGGCCGTACCACGTGCCGCGCGGGAAGCAGTCCGAACAGGACCCCGGTGATCAGCACGATGGCCACCGTGAACCCGAGCACCAGCAGGTCCACCTGGATCGAATCGAGCCGGGGAATGCTCCGGGGAGCGGCCCGCACCAGGAGCCGGGTGCCGCCGACGGCCAGCGCCAGGCCGGCCGCGCCTCCGATGAGCGACAACACCATGCTCTCAGTCACCAGCTGCCGCACCAACCGCCCCCGGCCGGCGCCCAGTGCGGTCCGCACTGCCAGCTCGCCCGACCGCGCCACGCCGCGGACCAGCAGCAGGTTGGCCACGTTGGCGCAGGCGATCAGCAGCACGAACGCCACGCCGCCGAGCAGCATGTACAGCGGAGTGCCCAGCCCACCGGTGATCCACTCCCGCATTGGGACGACCACCGTGCTGACGTCCTTGTTCACGTCGGGGTAGGCGATTTCCAGCCGCCGGGCGATGGTCTGCATGTCGAGGCTGGCGCTCGCCAGCGTGACGCCGGGCTTGAGCCGGGCCAAGTTGCTGAGGTAGACCGCGCCGCGGCTGCCGGCCAGGCGTTGCGGCTCCATGGTGAAGGGGAGCCACATGACCGCGCCGGAGGGCCAGGCCGACGCGGCGGGCACCACACCCACCACCTGGACCCGCTCGTTGTCGAGGGTGATCATCGAGCCGACCAGCTTGGGGTCGCTGCCGAAGCGGTTCCGCCACACGGTCTCGGAGAGGACCACCGCCTTGGGGCCCAGCCAGGCCGCCTCTTCGGGACGGAACTCGGCGCGCCCGATGATGGCCTTGACGCCGAGGATGGAAAAGAAATCGGCGCCGACGTCGAAGCCGCGGAGCCGCTCCGGCTCCCCCGAACCGGTGAGCACGGCGGAGTGGCCACCGACCACCGACATGCCGGTGAAGGACTTGTTCTGGTCGCGCCAGTCGAAGCTGTTGGCGGGCGAGGAGGTGGAACGCTCCCCCTGGTAGGTGGAGGCGACCATCACCAGGCGGCTGGGATCTCCGAAGGGCAGGGGACGCAGCAGGATGCCGCGCACCACGCTGAAGATGGCGGTGTTGGCGCCGATGCCGAGCGCGAGGGTGAGCGCGGCGACCAGGGCAAAGCCGGGCGCCTTCCGCAGGCCGCGCAGCGCGAAGCCAACGTCCTGACGGAGCTCCTGCAGCCATTCGGTACGCATGGTGCGTTTCCTCAAGCGGAGATCGGTGCTCCTGCAGTACTCGCGGGCTTCTTCCAGGTTGCCGAACTGGCGCCGGGCCTCGATCCGCGCCGCGGCGGGTTCCCACCCCCGGGCGATCAGCTCGCTGGCGCGCATCTCGAGATGGAACGCGAACTCCTCCTCCAGCTCGGCCCGGGGCTGCGACCGGATGGCCAGGCGGAAGACCTTGCGGAAGTCCATCAGCGGAGCACCCGGGTCACCGCCAGGGCGTAGGCCTGCCAGGCGGCCCGCTCGTCCTTGAGCTGCCGCCGGCCCGCCGGGGCCAGACGGTAGTACTTGGCCCGGCGGTTGTTCTCGGAGAGGCCCCACTCGCTGCCGATCGCGCCCAGCTCCTCGAGCCGGTGGAGCGCCTTGTAGAGCGCGGCGTCGTCGATCTCGAGGCTGCCGCCGGAGCGCTCCCGGAGCCAGTTGGAAATGGCGTAGCCGTGCATCGGCTCCCAGGAGAGCGCCTTGAGCACGAGGACGTTGAGGGTGCCGTAGATGAGGTCGGCCGGGGTCTTGGGCATTGTGGGAATGAGATGCCGGGCCAGGGGAAAGGGTTGCGCGCTCCTCTTACCTGTTCCACCTACCAGGTAGGTGGAGAACCTACGGCTCCGGTCTCCCGGAAACAAGACGCCCGGCCCGGGGAAACCGGGCCGGGCGTGTCGCCCTGCGGAACTGCGAAGCGCCGATTACGCGCCGGAGGGAACCCGGCTGACCCGCTCGGCAGCGGGGCCCTTGGCGCCCTGGACCACATCGAACTCGACCTTCTCGCCTTCGGCCAGCGACTTGAACCCGTCGCCGGTGATGGCCGAGTGATGGACGAAGCAATCCTTCGCGCCGTCCGCGGGGGTGATGAATCCGAAGCCCTTCGCATCGTTGAACCACTTCACAGTTCCAGTCGTACGCATTGCCGTTCTCCTCAGGTGGTTTTCCAGGACGAAGCGGGAACTCCCCGGTCCGGTCCGCGATCGCGCCATGAAAAAAGGGGCCCGCGGTTAGCTGGGCCCCTCACGTCAACTCGGAACTTGTCCGTAGCAATGGCGCATCGACCGCTTCCTCAAGATAGCCGGTTGCGGCCGGATGCACAACGCAATCGGTCACACGGTCCGGAACAGGTGGGAAAAGCTCGCGTCCACCAGGGAGTCCTGCCGGGACTCTCCCTCGACGGCGCCATGCTCCAGGGCCCACTTCCGGAACCCGTCCGGGGCCCGCCGGATGCCCTCGATTTGCAGATAGGTGGCGTTGCCCATCGCCTCCCAGCCGTGGGACCCGGCCAGGTCCGCCCCACGGAGGTCGGCGGCGCCCAGCAGCGCGCCGGTGAGGTTCACGCCCTTGAGCAGGGACTCGGTCAGATTCGCGCCGGTCAGATTGATCCCGGTCAAGTCGGCGCCCTCGAGGTTGGCGCCCTGGAGGTTGGCGCCTCTGAGGTTCGACTCGCGCAGGCTGGCGTGGCTGAGCCGGGCGCCGGGAAGCGCGACACCCTCCAGCCAGGCGCCGTCGAGCCGCACTCCCGCGAGCGACACCTGGCGCTGATTGAGATCCTGGAGCGCGTCGATGCGGCCGCCGCTGCCGCCCTTGCCCTGCGCGCTGTTCACCACCGCCCAGGCCTGGTAGTTCGCCGCCTTGATAGCCACCGCCGCCGCCTCGGCTTCGGCGCGGCGGCGCTCGTTGCGGCGGGCCCAGAGCTGGTAGGCCGCGAACAGCAGGGCCAGCAGCTCGGCGCCGGCCCATGACTGCTGGAGCCAGAAGGCCCAGACCGGGACCTCGCGGGAGCGCAGGGTGTCCCCGCCCAGCTGGGCGTGCGCCGGGAGGGTCGGGACTGCCACCAGGACGAGCGCCGCGAGGAGTGGGAGGCGCAGCCGCCGGAATCGTAGCGATTTCATGAGGGGATTCTCTCCTTGCTCGTTCTCGGGTCGCACATCATACCGGCTCCGGCGGTGCGGGGATCGCTTCCTCCAGCCGGCGGAGCCGGCTCACTTCCGGCCACTTGAACGCGACCAGCGCGACGACGACCAAGGTGCCGATGCCGCCGGCCACCACCGAAACCACCGGGCCGAAGAACCCCGCCACCGCGCCGGACTCGAACTCGCCCAACTGGTTGGAGGTGCCGATGAAGAGCGAGTTGACTGCCGACACCCGGCCCCGAAGCTCATTGGGCGTGCCGAGCTGGGCCAGCGTCATCCGGATCACGACGCTCACGCTGTCGGCCGCGCCGGCCACCGCCAGGGCCAGCAGCGAGAGGGCGTAGAACCGGGAGAGCCCGAAGCCGATGGTCGCGAGGCCGTAGAGCGACACCGCCCGGAGCAGCGCCGGCCCGGCCCGGGCAAGCGGAGGCAGATGCGCCATCACCAGCGTGGTGGTCACGGCGCCGATGGCCTGGGAGGCGAGCAGCCCACCCAGCCCCGCGGGTCCCACATGCAGGATGTCCTTGGCATAGATCGGGAGCAGTGCCACCGCCCCACCGAAAAGTACCGCGAACAGATCCAGCGTGATGGCCGCGAGCAGAATCCGGGTCCGCACCACGTAACGGGCCCCCTCCAGGAGCGAGTGGAGGGATGCGGCGACCGGCGGGCGAGCCGCGCCCGAGGTGCGGACGCCGGCCACCAGGGCCGCGAAGCCCAGCGCCAGCGCGCCATGGGCGAGGTACACCAGCGCGGGAGACCGCGTCGCGGCGAGCAGGGCCCCGCCGAGCGCCGGCCCGATGACCTCGGCCATCTGCCACGCGGTGCTGTTCCACGCCACCGCGCTCTGGAACGCGTTGAGCCTGACGATCTCCGGGAGCAGGGCGCTCTTGGCCGGTCCGAGCAGCGCCCGCGCGGTTCCGCTCAGGAACAGGAAGGCGTAGAACAGCGGGATCGGCGCGCGGGTTACCGACACGGCGGCCAATCCGGCCGCGGCGAGGGCCATTCCGGCCAGCGCCACCATGAGCACCCTGCGCCGGTCGTAGCGGTCCACCAGGTGACCCACCGGCAGAAACAGCAGGATGATCGGAACCACCTGCACCAGCCCCACGATGCCGAGCGCGAACGCGGAGTGGGTCCGCTCGTAGAGCTCCCATCCCACCGCCACGCCCTGCATCTGGAAGCCGATCGTGCCGACCAGATTGCCGGACACGTAGCGGCGGAACCCCGGCTCCCGGAGCGCGCGATAGGGATCGTGGCTCGGGGCGCCGCTCACGGCGTCACGGGATAGAGGGCGCGGTAGGTAGACAGGTTCTTCAGGATGCGGCGCACGTAGTCCCGGGTCTCGGCGAATTGAATCCGCTCGATGAACAGCTCGGGATCGCCCTTCACGCCGGGTAGCGCCAGCCAATCGTCGGCGGCCCGGGTGCCGGCGTTATAGGCGGCCAGGGCGTGGGCCAGGTAGGGGGAGCGCCGCAGCGAGGCGGCCAGGTGGGTGAGCCCGAAGCGGACGTTGATCTCCGGCTGGTAGAGCAGCCCGGCGTCCCACTCCCGAAGCCCGTCCACCCGTGCGAGGGCGGCGCCCACGCTGGGCACCACCTGCATCAGCCCGCGGGCGTCGGCCACGGAGCGGGCCGCCGGGTCGAACCCCGATTCCTGCCGCATGATCGCGGCGGCCAGCAGCGGATCGACCCCGGCGAGGCGCGCCTCGTCGAAGAGATCGGCGCGGCGGGGAATCGGAAAGGCCAGCCGCGCCAGGGCCGAGTCGGCGCTGCGCAACGCGAGCTTCCAGGCCCGCGCGGTGTAGCCGAGCTGGGCGAATGCCTGCGCCACCGCCGGCATCGTCGCGGGAGCCGCTTCGGCGTTCCGGGAGACCAGGTCGAGCTCGAACCGGGCCTCGACCCGGAGCCCCAGCCGCTCCAGCAGGGCGCCGCGCTCCAGCGCCGCTGTGATCTCTTCCGGCGGGGCGGCGGGCACCCGGGCCGCAGACGCCGGCTCGAGCGCCAGGCCGAGCCGATCGCGGGCCGGCAGCGCGTAGTAGGATTGCGGGAAGCGCTCCAGCAGCGAGCGCCACCGGGCCCGCGCGCCGGCGCTGTCGCCCGTGGCGATGAGCGCGCGACCGGCCCAGTACGTGGCGGCCGCGGTCTCGGTCCGGTCGCCGGGGCGCGCGATCAGCGCCTGGAGCTCCCGCGCCGCGTCCCTGGTCTCGCGCTGGCCGTAGGCGATGATCGCCGCCAGCAGCGCGGCGCGGGAGCCGTGCGGCGTGGTGGGAAACCGCCGCGCGACCTCGAGGTACTGGGTCCGCGCCGCGACCTCGTCGCCGGAATCCACCAAGAGATCGGCGGCCAGGAATCCCGCCGTGGCGGCGGTCGCGCTGTCCCTGATGGTTCCGCGAGCCACCCGGCGCAACGCGGCGATCGCGGCGCCACGGGTGCCGGTGCGGAGCTGGCTTCGGGCCCGCTGGTACTGGGCCTGGGTCTTGAGCGCGGGGTCCCTGACCGCGGCAAAAGCGGCCATCGCCTCCTTGTGGCGGCCCAGCCGCGCCAGGGTCATCCCCCAGGCCAGCCGGTCGGCGTCGAGGAGCGGGCGCAGCCGGGAAAATCCGGCAAGCGCGCGAGCCGGAAGGTCGGCCGCTGCGCGGCGGGACACCGCCAGCTCTGCGGCGCTGGTGAGCGGAGCAAAGCTGCGGTCCAGGGTGGCGACCGCCTCACGGGCGTCGTCCGGGGTCGATCGGCCGGTGACCACTCCCAGCAGCGCCTTGCGGACCCCGGCGCGGGTTTCGGAATCGGGTGACTCGGCGAGCCGGAGCCGCACCGCGGCGAGCGTGGCGCCGAGCGATTCGTAGAGCCGGGCCGCGCCGGTGCCGTCACCGGCACGCTCCCGGGCCAGCGCCTCGGTCCAGCGGATCCGGGGGACCGCGGCCGCCAGGGCAACCTCTTGGTACAAGGCGGCCCGGGCCGCCGAGTCGGCCAGTACGCCGGCGGCGCGGAGACTCAGCCAGTCGGCGATGGCCGGGATCCGGGCGGCGGCCTTCTGGTAGGCCAGGGCCGCGCTGTCCAGCAGGTTGGCCCGGTCGAAGGCCCGTCCCAGTGTCACCAGCCGGGCGCCGGGGGGGTCGAATCCGCCATCCCTGACGGCGGCCCGGGCGTCCTCGACAGCCTCCTCTCCCCGCTCGACCCGGGCCCGGGCCAGGAGGGCACGGCCCTCGCCGCCTTCGGCCTTATCGAGCCAGGGCTGGCCGGCCAGAAGCCGGGCCACGGTCCCCCAACCCTCCCATCCGGCGGCGGCCTTCGACGCGAGCAGCACCAGCGCCGGGTCGGCCGGTCCGGGCCCGGTGAGGAGGGGGGCCAACAGCCGGCTGGCCAAGTAAGGACGGCCCTGGGACAGGGCGCGGGTGGCCTCCGCCACCGACGGGGGCGGACTGGGGGGAACCGGGGACTGCGCCGCGAGCGGTGAGCCCGGGACGAAACCCAGGACCCAGGCGAGGCTTGCGCAGGCCCGCAGCCGCGGGGAACTTGATCGGCGTTGTCGGAGGGTGGAGGCCGTCACGCGGGAAACTTAGGTGCGTGACGCCTCCGGAAATACAGGGTGCCGGCTAGGCGGCGTGGGCGGGGCGAACGGACTCCGGGAGGTGGGGCAGGGGACGATTCAGGTACACGGTTCCCTTTTCCGAACCGAAGAGCCGGGGATCGCTGGGCAGCGTCACGCTGCCGACCGTACGACCCCTCTCGTCGAAGATTTCCAGGGTCTCGATGGTTTCGTGTCGGGCCAGCAGCATGAAGTCCTCCCGGTCATAGCTTTACTTTCTGCTTCACACAATGAGATGCCGTATCAGGAGAAACCGTTGCATGGCCCTCCTCCGCTTCTGGTTCAGTTTCCACGACCCGGTCCCGCCCCGGACGTATTTCCGGCACGGCGTGGGGCTCATGGCGCTCAAGTATGCGGGCGACGTGGCGCTGGTGTTCCTGGCCATGGGCCGGTGGTGGACGCCGCTCGACTATCTCCGTTCGGTCGGCTTCCTCTTATCCCGCCGGTTCGAGGGCGCACCGAGCTGGCTGGTGCCGGCGCTGGCGGTCTGGGCGCTTCCGTTCATCTGGATCGGGGTGACGCTGACGCTGCGCCGAGTGCTGGACGCCGGCATCTCCGTCTGGCTTACCCTCTTGTACTTCATCCCATTCATCAACTACCTGATGATGCTGGCGCTCTCGTTCGGGTTTCCCACCCGCCCGGTGTCGGAGCGGGAGCGGGCCGATGTAGCCCCGGGAGACCGGACGATTCCGGAGGCGCTGCTGGCGATCGCCGCCGGGCTGGGTCTCGCGCTCGCGATGCTGGTGGTCTCGGTGTTGATCAAGGGCGCCTACGGCGTATCGCTCCTGCTCGGTACACCCGTGCTGGTGGGCGTGGTGACGGCGTTTCTGTTCAACCGGCGGCATCCGGGTGACCTCCGCGACTCGTTCCAGGTGGTCATTCTCACCGTGGCCCTGGCCACCGGGGTGATTTTCCTGCTGGGCGGCGAGGGTGCGATCTGCCTGGGGATGATGCTGCCCCTGACCATGGCGCTGGCCCTGATGGGGGCGGTGCTGGGGCACCGGTTCGCGCGGGCCCAGCCGGGGTCGACCCGCTCCGCCGCGCTCTCGGTGCTCGCGCTGCCGCTCTCGACGCTGGTCCTGCCCCAGAACGCCGAGCCGATCATGCGGGAGGTGCGGAGCAGCATCGAGATCTCGGCGCCTGCGGACGTGGTGTGGCGGAACGTGATCGCCTTCCCGCCGATACCGGAGCCCGGTGGGCTGCTGTTCCGGACCGGCATCGCGTATCCGAAGTCGGCCCGGATCGAGGGCGAGGGGGTGGGCGCGGTGCGCTACTGCGTCTTCTCCACCGGCGCCTTCGTCGAGCCGATCACCGCGTGGGAGCCGGGACGGCGGCTCTCGTTCGAGGTGCGGGAGTCTCCCGCGCCGATGCAGGAGTGGTCGATCTATTCGCACCTCACCCCGCCGCACCTCGACGGCTACCTGGCCAGCCGCCGGGGCGAGTTCCGGCTGGTGGCGCTGCCGGGGGGCCGGACCCGGCTCGAGGGCAGCACCTGGTACCAGCTCCGGATCGAGCCCCAGGGCTACTGGACACTGTTCAGCGACTATCTCATCCACCGGATCCATCTGCGGGTGCTGGCACACATCCAACACGAGGCGGAGGCGGGGCAATGATCTGGCTCAAGCGGCTGGCGTATGCGGTGATCGGCTTGCTGCTCCTGGTCGTCGGGGCCATTGCGGTCATCTGGGGGATCACCTCGGTGCGCATGGACCAGACCTACGTGGTCCGGGCCACGGCGGTGACGGTGCCCACCGATTCGGCCGGGATCGAGCGGGGCCGGCATATCGTGGCGGCGATCGGCAAGTGCACCCAGTGCCATGGTGACGACCTGGCGGGCACCCAGTTTTCCAATGACTTCCTGTTCGGCCGGCTGGCCGCGCCCAATCTCACGCCGAGCGGGTTAGGGAAGCGCTACGACGACGCCACGCTGGCGCGGGCCATCCGCCACGCCATCAACGAGCGGGGCAAGCCGCTCCGGGTCATGCCCTCGGAGGCGTTCCAGTATCTCTCCGACGATGACGTCGGGGCGATCGTGGGATACCTCCGCTCCCTGGTCCCGGTGGACCGGCAGTTCCCGCCGGTCCGGGTCGGGCCGCTGGCCCGGGTTCTCTCGATGCTCACCAACTTCCCACTGATTCCGGCGCGGGTGGTGGACCACGACATGGAACCGCCCCGGTCGATGGCGGAAGATTCCACCCCGGCCTACGGGAAGTACCTGGCCGACGTGGGCGGCTGCACCGGCTGCCACGGGCCGGGGCTCTCCGGCGGGGCCATGGGACCGGGCAAGCCGGCGTCCAACATCACGCCGAGCGGCATCGGCACCTGGACCGAGGCCGACTTCTTCAAGGCGCTCCGGCAAGGCCTCCGTCCCGCCGGAACTGCAATCGACTCCGCGATGCCGTGGAAGCGGGTCGGGCTGATGACGGATTCCGAGATCCACGCGGTATGGCTGTATCTGAAGACGGTGCCGGCGAAGGAGTTCGGTGACCGCTGAGGGAGGAGGGAGGATTGGCGTTGCAGGCGTTTCATGCTGAAACCGAGTCTGAGACGCGGGCGTAGGGGGGTTCAATAACCCCTGATTCCCTGATTCCCTGATCCCCAGGGCCCCAATGGACACTCTCCTCGCCGACATCAAGTACGCGTGGCGCTCCCTGCGTCAGGCTCCCGGACTCTTCCTGGTGGCCGCCCTGTCTCTCGCCATCGGCGTCGCGGTGAACGTCACCCTGTTCGCCGGCGTCGACATCCTCCTGCTGCGGCCGCTCGAGTATCCCAACGCGGCGCGGCTGGTGCAGGTCTGGGGCGACAACAAGACCCGGGGCTGGGACCAGAACTCCATCTCGATGCCCGACCTGGTGGACTGGCGGAAGGAGAGCAGCACGCTGTCCTTCGCGGGGTATACCGGCGGCAACTACAACCTCGCCGACGGGGACCGGCCCGACCGGGTGAGCGGCCTCCGGGTCAGCCCCAACTTCTTCTCGCTGCTCGGGGTGGCGCCGGCGCGGGGCCGCTTCTTCAACACCGACGAGGAGACCCTGGGGCGCGGGCGGGTTGTCGTCCTCGACAACCGTTTCTGGAAGGCGCGCTTCAACGCCGACTCGGCGGTGGTCGGCAAGACGATCCGGCTCGACGGCCAGGCCTACAGCGTGGTGGGCATCCTGCCCGAGCATTTCCGCTTCGACGACATCAACGACATCTACACCCCGCTGGAGATCGACCCGAAAGACGAGCGGGGGTCCCATTACCTGAATGCGATCGGCTTGCTCAAACCCGGCGCCACGCTGCAGCGCGCCAACACCGAGCTGGCCGCGATCACCAAGCGGCAGTCCGATCTGTTCCCGGCCACCAACCTCGGCATGGGCGCCCACGCGATCACGCTGTATGAGGAGGTGGTCGACAGCACCGCCCGGCAGGCCGGCATGATCTGCATGGTGGCGGTGACGTTCGTGCTGCTGATCGCCTGCGCCAACGTCGCGAACCTGCTGCTCTCCCGCGCGGCGGGCAAGAACCGCGAGCTGGCGGTGCGCTCCGCGCTGGGCGCGGCCCGGGCACGCCTGATCCGCCAGATGCTGACCGAGTCGCTGATCCTCGCGGCGGCCGGGGGGGCGCTGGGCCTTACGCTCTCGATCTTCGGAGTGCGCTGGTTCCGGACCCTCATCCCGACGGATTTTCCGCGGATCGAGTACCTCGGCCTCGACGCACGGGTGCTGATGTACGGCTTCGTGATGATTCTGGCCGCCGGCGTCATCGCCGGGATCGCGCCGGCGTTCCAGGTGACCCGGGGCAGCCTCACCGATCCGCTCAAGGACGGGGGACGGGGGGGCTCGATGGGACTCAAGCACGGCCGGCTGCGCTCCTCGCTGGTGGTGGCCGAAATCGCCCTAGCGCTGGTGCTGCTGATCTCCGCGGGGCTCTTGATCAAGGCGTCGCTCCGGCTGGCGCACACCGATCTGGGATTCGATCCCTCGCACGCGCTCACCTTCGCGGTGTCGCTCTCGGAGAAGGAGTACCCCGACACGACCCAGGTGCTCACGGTGCAGGAGGGGCTCCAGGCGCGGCTGGCCGCGCTGCCGGGGGTCACGGCGGTCGGCGCGGTGACCCGGCTCCCGATGGCGGGCGGCACCGGCACCTTCTACTACGTGGAGGGACAGCCGGTGCCGGAGGAGGGCAAGCGCCCGGTGCTCCAGTACCGCGACGCGACGCCGGGTTACCTCGCCGCGATGAGGATCGGAATGGCCAAGGGGCGGGAGTTCACCCCGGCCGACCGGATCGGCTCGCCCAAGGTGCTGATGATCAACGAGACCCTGGCGCAGCGCCACTGGCCCAAGGGCGACGCGCTGGGCCAGCGGCTGGTGTTCTCCTCGGGGTCGTACGAGGTGGTGGGCGTGGTGAAGGACGTCCGCGAGTTCGGGCCCGACGACCCGCCACCAGCGCTGGCCTACTTCTCGGCGCCGCAGTACTTCGTGCGCACGCTGCGGTACGTGGTGCGCACCTCGGGGGATCCGGCGGCGATCATTCCGCAGGTGCGGAGCGAGGTCGCGGCGGTGGCGCGGGACCTGCCGCCTTACGACATCCGCACCCTGCAGGAGCACGTGGACCTCCAGAACCAGGGTGACAAGATCATGCCCAAGCTGCTGGGGGTGTTCGGGGCGATCGCGCTGCTGCTGGCGATCATCGGGGTGTACGGCGTGATGGCCTACTCGGTGTCGCAGCGGACCCAGGAGCTGGGGATCCGCCGCGCGCTGGGGGCGGAGGGCCGGGATATCGTGCGGCTGGTGCTGCGCCAGGGCGGGATGCTGGCCGGGCTGGGCGCGGTGATCGGGCTGGGGCTCTCCTTCGCGGCCACCTCGGCGCTTTCCAGCTTCCTGTTCGGGGTCAGCGCGTTCGATCCGGTGGTGTTCGGCGGGGTGACGGCGTCGCTGGTGGGGGCGGCGGTGATCGCGAGCCTGCTCCCGGCGCGGCGGGCGACGCGCGTAGATCCTCTCGTGGCATTGCGCAACGATTGACGCTAGGACGCTAGGACGCTAGGACGCTACGACGCTACGACGCCAAGAGGCTAAGGCCAAGACGCTGTGACGCTGGGACAGGGGGGCGCGGACCCCGTTCTAGAACACCATTCGCACTCCAAGCTGTGCCGAGAACTGATCGGTCTTGAATGGATTGAGATCGCGGCGGGTGCCGAAGCCCGGGTTGACCGTGTAGCGATAGGCTCGGGCCGACGGGTCGAACCCAGTTACCCTCAGCAGGTTGGCGTCGCTGCCCAGGACGCCGACCTGACGCCCCCAGCTCGAGTCGAGACCGTTGAGCAGGTTGAAGACATCGAGGGCGAACTCGATGTTTCGGCCCCGTCCGACCGGAGTGGACCGGCTGGCCCGCACATCCAGGTTCGACATCCACCCATCCCGGCAACTGTTTCGCCCTGCGATGCGCCCGATCTGCCGGCGCAGGCAGGGCCACTTCGCCACCAGGTTCGCGAGGGTGCCCGGATCGACGGTGCCGTCCTGCCAACCGAGCGTATTCCCCACGAAGGCCCGGTCATTGCCGAGGCGCCCATCGCCATTGGGATCGCCATCCACGATGGGCGTCCACGACCTGCCGGACAGCACCCGCAACACTCCTCCGACCCGAAGGTGCCAGGGGAGCCCCAGCGCACCCGAAAGGACCAGAGTGTGCTCGCGGGAGAAATCGGCCGGGCCCCAGGTGCCGGTGCCAGCGTCTCCCACCGCGCCGAGCTCCCCGGGGTTCCCTGCGGTCGGTGTCTCGATGAATCCCCGCGATCCGACGCAGCAGGAGTAGGACGCATTGTCGTATGACCGAGTCCAGGCATAACTCGCCCGCCAGTGACCCGACGTCCCGGCGGCGCCGGACGCGGCGATCGCCACCTGAAGCGCCCGCGCCTCACTCCGGCTCTCGAACGCCAGCACGTCGCCGAACGCCGCCGACGTTCGATTGGCGCCGACAACGACCTGCCCGGGAGTTACGCCGGCGGGCCGGATGCCCGACATCGGAGCGAACACCGGCCGGTCCTCCACCGCCGATCGAAACTGCTCCGGCAGGAGATTGCGGTCGGACGCGAAGTAGTTCCCGGTGGTCCGTGAGAACATGACATCGGCGCTGAGCCTGGTGCTCCCCAGTACAGTGCTCTCGACGCCGAGACTGGCCTTGAGCGTGGTGGGCAATGTGAAGGGCCCATCGAAGAGCGACAGGGTGGCGGGGACCGGAGTGCCGGCGCCGTTCGCGCAGGCGGTGGGAATCGTCGCCGGATCCCGCCGGTAGGAGCGGTAGTCGGGCGCCGGCGCGGCGGCGCCAACGCAACGCAGGCTCAGCTGATTGGGTCCTGCGTTCTGGTAGTCGAGCGACACCAGGGCCGCCGGAATCCGCTCGGCGAACAGACCGATGCCGGCGCGCACCATCAGGTCATGGGCCGCCGACGGTTGCCAGGTGAGCGCCAGCCTCGGCACGAAGCGGGAGGCGCGAGGGACCCGGTGACTGGAGAGTCCGAACTGGGCCTGAAGCGGCCCGTTGCCCACCGGGGCCGGGCCGTAGCGGGACGACTCAAGCCGCAGCCCCGCCGTCAGGTGCACTCCATCCGCCGCCTCCCATTCGTCCTGCGCAAAGAGCGCCAGCTCGGTGAGATGGAAATCCGAGAGCGGGCTGATGTCATCGGCTGTGAAGTACCGCTGGTCCGGACCGGGGGCGGGAAGGGCTCTCGAATACTGCGCGGGGCGGCCCGCATCGAGGTCGGTGAGACTCGCGAACTGAAAGGTGCCGAACTGGTTGGCGAACAGGTTGTCGAGGTAGTCCGCCCGCGCCACCCGGACGCCGGCCTTGAGCCGGTGCGCCGCGGCGCGCACGGTCGCGACCTCCCGCAACTCCCAGAGCGATTCTTCGAGCAACGAGGGCGTCAGGTTGTCGTTGCAGCATCGGGCGGTCAGTTGGCGGAGACCCGCCGAACCGAAGTCGCTCCCAACGAAGACGGTCATCTGGGGAAGCTGCGAATTGGCGGTTGTGGTGCGTGGTTCCGTGGCCCGCTGGATCATCAGCTCGTTGTAGAGCGCGCCCGACAGCGCGGAGCCAAAAGTCACCACGGCCGACCCGGCCCGGTCGCGGAAGGTGTCACCGTTACCGCTCAGGTCGGTCGGGGCGATTCGGTCGTAGGCCTGGGTGACCGACGCGCGGTTGAATCGCGCGATGAGATGATGCCGGTTGGACACCTGCCAGTCCACTCTCGCGAAGAGGGCCCATTCATCCTGGGTCTGGGTGAACCTGCCGGCGACATCGTCGACGCCATACCGGGCGCGCAGAATGGCGAGGATCCGCGCGACGCTGTCCGGGTGGATCCCGGTGTCCGGATCCGGGGCATCCGAGGGAGCCGGCAGGCCGGCCACCGGCTCGTTCCGATCCTGTCGCTCCACGCCAATCACGAAGTGCATCCGGTCCTTGCGGAACGGACCCGCGAGCAGGAACCCTTCCTGCCGGGAGTGGAAACCGTCGGGCGGGAGCCCGCTGAAATCGGATCCGGTGAGCTCGGCCCCTCGCTCGAATCCGTACAAGGTTCCCTGAAGCCGGTTGGTCCCCGACCGGGTGACGGCGTTGATCGCGCCGCCGCCCGGACCGGATTCGGCGTCATAACCCGCGACCACGACCTCAAGCTCGCGCACTGCTTCGAGGGAAAGCGCGAACGGCATCCGATCGGATCCGCGGGGCTCCCCGCCGAAGAAGGTCGACGCGGCGGTGGCTCCGTCAACCTGTATCTGGGTTGCCCCGCGCCGCATGCCCGCGAAGGTCACCGTCCCGCCCGCGATGTTGGGGATGCCGGGAGCGCCGAGCTGCACCAGGGGAGACAGGGCCAGCGCTTCAGTGAAGTTGCGCCCGTTCAGCGGGGTGTCGCGGAGGTCGCGCGCGCCGATGCTCTGCCCGATGCCGGTCGCGGAGGGGTTCCGGATGGCCGAGTCCGTCCCGCGCACCACGAGTTCCGGTAGCACGACTGCCTCGGACCGGAGCCGGAACTCGACCGCGGCCGTCGCGCCTATCGAGAGCGGTACGGTGCGCGAAGCGATGGCCACGAACCCCGGCTTGCGGACGCTCAGGACCCAGACCGACGGACTCAATCCCGGCCGACCGAAGCGCCCGTCCGCGCGGGTCATGGTCCGGAGCATGAAGCCGGTTGACGGGTCAAGGAAAGTGACTTCGGCTGCGGCGACCGGAGCCCCGTCGGCGGTGCGCACCCGGCCGACGATGGTTCCCGTGGCACTCTGGGCCCGAAGATCGGGTACTCCCGGTGTCGCGAGGATGACGCCGGCAATGACGCCAGGAAGGAAGCGACGCACGGCCTACGGTCGAGCCCCGCGCTGCCCGAGCGGGGGCACGCGCTCCAGCAGCGCGAGAAAACGGGGGTCCGCGCGGATCGCGTCGAAGCCGGGCATGCAGGCCAGTTGGTAGCGCGGTCTGACTCCGGCCTGGACTTCCTGCTCCAGCACCCTGAGCCCGCCATCCACATCGCCGCCCTGCACCATGGCTCGCGCGAGATGAAAAGGCGCGAGCCACTGCTCCTTCCTGCGGTCCCTGACGCGCGCCAGAATCTGGCGTCCTTCGGCGAGGCGGGCCGCCTCGTATCCGGCCTTGCCGCTGCCGTCCCTGAGCAACCGGACCATCGCGGTGTCCCGCTGGCGGGCGGCGATCATCCGCCACCCGGCGGTGGCCGAGTCCCATTGCCCGAGCCGCGCCAGCGACTGGACCACGCCTCGGCGTCCCTCTCTCGATGCGGGATCCATCGCGAGCTGTTGCCGGTAGACCCGAAGGGCTTCCTCCGCCCGGCCGGCACAGAGCAGGGTGTTGGCCTCGCGTCCGATGGCCGGCGGCATAAGGGGATCGAGCCGCTCCGCGAGCCGAATCAGGTCGATGGCCTGGTCCCACTGGCCGGCAAACCGGTACAGTGCGCCGAGTACCTTGGGGAGCTCGGCATTGGTCGGCTCGAACACCATGCCGCGCCGGAACAGCGAGTCGCCGGCGGGCAGATCGCCGTCCCGGTAGGCGCGCAGGAATCCGAGCGTGCCCCACGCCGAGCCCTGGGTGGAATCCAGCGCGAGGGCGCGACGCGCGGCCTGCTCGGCATTGGCGAAGCCATCGTTGGGGGGGAACAGGCCGGTATTGCTCAGCGACGACCAGATGGAGGCCAGCCCGGACCAGGCTCTCGCGTTCGAGGGATCGATGTTGACCGCCTCGACCAGCCGCGCCCTGGCATCGAGCATCCGGGGCCCGTCTTCGAACCCCTCGCCTCCCGCACCGCCCAGGATGCTGTGCCAGCCGTCGATGGTCAGGCGGTACGATTCGGCATTGACCGGCCGTGAAGGCACGGCCGGCGGAGTATGGCCCAGCACGCCTCCCGCCACCGCGGCGCTCAGCCGGCTCGCGGCATCGGGAAGGGCCGAGGCGGCAAAGACCATCGTGGTGGACCACTCGACCCGGCCGGTGGACGCTCCCCGGACTTCGGCGCGCACCGAGATACTATCGCCCTGGCGGCCGAGCTTGCTCGCCAGCATCTGAGTCGCGCCGACCCGTCGGGCGACAGCCCGGCGATCGGCGCCCGGCGCCGACAGCCAGACCGCCCGGGTGCCCGGCGTGACGCGAAGACCCGGCACCTGTTCCAGTCGGCGCACCAGGTCCTCCGCGAGCCCGTCGGCGAGATAGTCATCACCGGCATTGTGGGTGAGGTTTTCCATGGGCAGGACCAGAAGCGTGAGCCGGGTCGAGGCCGCGCCCCCCCCTCGCCGCACTAGCATCGCGGTTCCGACGCCCAGCAGCACCAGGGTGGCCGCGACGAGGGCCGCGGACCGCGGCCCTCGCCGGCTCAGGGTTGACGCCGGGGCGGAGGCGGGTGGCGCGATGGGCTCGGCCGGGCTCGTGGCGAGAGGCTCGGCCCCCGCGTCACCGGCCTGGGTGCGTTTGCGGATGAGATCGATCAGCCCCAGCGATTCCGGTGATGGCAGGGCGCCGACCTCGTCCAGCATGTGCTTCTGGAAGGCCTCGAACGAGGCCACTGCCCCGGCGCGGTCTCCGGCGCGATCGAGCAGCCGAAGCAGGCGCCGGATTCCGGCTTCCGATGCCGGATTCAGCTCGAGGGCCCGCCGCGCCGACCGCAACGCTTCGGAGGCGTCGCTTCCCGTGGCGAGATGATCCGCCTCCTTCTCGGCCGCGGAGCGAGCAAGCTCCCGCAACCGGGCCCGCTCCGATTCGAGCCAGCTCTCGAATCCGCCCGCGTCGGCCGCAAAGAACCCGGGCAGCAGGTCTCCGTCGTACCTGGCCAGCGCCTCGGCCCAGTGCCCGGCGCCGCAGTGTTCGATAAACTGCGCAGCGTCGCATGAAATCTCAGCGGGATCGAGCGACACTTCCTCGTTACCGCGGCTCCGGAGCGAGCTGTCGCCGAGGTGACTTCGCAGGACGTAGAGGGCATTGCGGAGAGCGGTTCGGGCGCGGGCGGCATCGAGCTCGGGCCAGAAGTTCGCGAGGAGGGTATCCCGCCGGTACCAGGTTCCCGGCTCGGGCAGGGCGAGGTACACCAGCAGGGCAAAGCGCTTGGGCTGGCGGACCAGCTCGTCGATGTCCTTTCCACCGCTCTCCGTCAGGCGAGCCCGCCCCAGCACCTCCAGCTTCAGCATGGTCACAACTATGGACGGGCTCAGGCGGAGCCGCAAGCAGAATTGCCAACTCACACCTGAGAGACGGCTGGGAGACGGCGCGCTCACGATCCGGGAGGATTATGGACCCCGGCAGCAGTCACCCCGACCGGGAGCTCCCATGCTTCGCCGCATTGCGCCTCTGTTTATCCTGCTGGTCCTTGCCGCCTGTTCCGACCGCTCCACCCCCGATGCGACCGGCCCCTCGACCCCCGAGCTGCTGGTGAGCATCTGCCACGGGTCGGGCGCTACGGCGCAGCTCATGGATGTTTCCAGGGCGGAATTGGCCGCCCACCTCGTTCATGGCGACTACATCGCGGGCCTCGAGGTCGACCCCAGCAGCACTGCGCTCAGAGACGGGGTGCATTTCTCGCGGATCACCGACGCGCTTGCCATGGCCTCGGCGGAGCGAGTGGCACGGAGGGAGATCGAGAGCTCCGGCTGCCGGATCACCATTGCGGTGGCGGCCGGGATCTACCGGGGCAGCTTTTCCCTCCTCGCCGATCCGGCGCTGGAACGGCTTCCGCTGGTGATCGAAGTCCCCAATGTCACGCTGCGGGGGACATTCCAGATGACGCTGGACGCCGGTGGCCGGGCCACCGGAGTCGGCGCTTCCACCTCGGCCACCATTCTCCTGCCGACTCCGGCGCTCAAGTCGGGCAGCTCCGGTTCCGAGCCCCTGCTCATCGTCAACGGCCATCCGGGCGGAGGGTACCAGGGACATGGGGCAACCATCGAGGGGTTCGTCTTTCAGTCGGGTCACCTGGGGAATGACGCCGTCCTCGGCGGCGTGGCCATCCTCACCCTGCGGGTGAAGGACCTGATGATCCGCGCGAACCGGTTCGATTCGGCCTTCTCGGAATCGGTCGACCTCCGCGCCAGCAGCGCGGTGATCGAGCGGAACCATATGAGCGGTGGTGGGAACACCTGCGACATCTGTCTCGCGGGGCCGGGGGAGTACCGGGTCTACGGGAACCGGCTCCTGGCGGGCGGCATTCCGGGTGTGTTGGTGGTGCCGGCGACGTTGCTGCCGGTGCCGGTGGGGATGGAGCAGTACGCTCTCCCGGCTGCCTCCACCGTCAAGGCGATGATCGTCAACAACGAAATCCGGGACCATCTCCGGTTACCGGTCGGCGTGGGGATCAGGGTCGGGACCGTGGGTATCGGCGCGCCCAACGTGGCCGGGACCAGTCTGGTGGACCTTCGCGACAACACGATTTCCAACAACAATTTCGGGGTAATGGTCGAGGCGGCCTTCCCGGTGGCCGGGAGCACGCTGCAGGGGAACGCCATCGTTACGCTGGCGGGGAATGACATTTTCCGGAGCTGCCAGAACGATGTCCTGGTTGCGTTCACCCGGCATGTGAAGGCGCTGGGTGCCGGTATGCCCCAACTGCCCTATCTGCGGAATTCGAGCTACACGATCAATCTCGCCGACGATGTGGACTGGTCGGATGTCTGGTATGACAACCCGGCGGGAATGGGCAACACGCTCACGGTGGATGGGGTGGTGATTCCCAGCGGCAGGCACCAGGCCTACGACGCGACCAAGGTCTGTGCACCGTGAGGAGGACGCAAAGGCGCAATGGCGCAAAGGCGCTAAGAGGCGGGGAGCGGGGTAGCTTCCCGGGACCCGCGTCTGGAGAGCCATACTGTCTACTCGGTCGTTGGCGCTGGTCTTCGCAATTCTTCCGGTCGCCGTGCAGGCCCAGTCGGTCAGCGCCGATGTGCGGGCGGGTATGTACACGTCCCTCGGCGGCATTGGAACGGTGGGAGTGACGCGGGGCGCGTTGCGCACGGTTCCTTCGGCAGCGTTCGGGGTCGATATCCGATCTCCCGGGGCGCGGCTCGGCGTCCGCCTGTCCGGCGCGCTCGGGGTGTCGAGCGGCGCGAGGTTCAGCCCCACGCCTCAGTGTGTCACCGCGTGCAGCTCTATCTCGATCGTGTCGGGGAAGTTCGCCGGAATCGCCGCCGACCTCACCGCGGAGCGGCGGGCGGGCGACTGGATTTTGCGGCTGGGTGCCGGCCCGGGGATCCTGCGGTACGACTACGGGGTCCAGGGTTTCACCGGGCCGTGCCAGGCCGGGACGATGTGTGACGACCCGTTTCGAGAAGGTGACAACCGGCTGGCCTTCCATGTCGGCGCCATCGTGGCGCGGCCGCTGGCCGGGCTTACCCTCGTCGGCACCATCGAGGACTACGTCAGCAAGCGGATCGGCGGCGGCGCCAGCCACGACCTCAACGTCGCCCTCGGCGTTGGTGTTGGATCGCTCTGGCGCAAGCGGAGAGGGTAAGTTCCTGGCATGACCACCCGCCGAGCATTCGTTTCCGCCACCGGCGCCGGCCTGGCCGCGCTGGGCCTGCCCGCACTGCATCTCTCCTCCGCCTCCGCCTACGATCTGATCATCCGGGGCGCCGCGGTGTATGGCACGGGCGGGGCGGGCGGGGGCATGGAATTGGACGTGGGAGTGAAGGCGGGCCGCATCGCGGCGATCTCGCGGCGCATCGCCAGCAAGGGCGCCGACGAGATCGAGGCCAAGGGTCTGGCCCTCGCCCCAGGGTTCATCGATATCCATTCCCACGCGGACGGCGGGCTCGCGGCCGACGCCGCCGCCGAGTCGGTGATTCGCCAGGGGGTGACCACGGTCGTGGTGGGGCAGGACGGCGGGTCGCGGGTGCCGGCGAGCGACGGGACGACCTCGTTCCGGAAGTACTTCGAGCGGGTCGAGGCGATGCCGAGCGCCGTCAATGTCGCGACCATGGTGGGGTTGGGGCAGGTGCGGCGGATCGTGGTGGGCGAGGACAACCGGCCGGCCACGCCGCAGGAGCTGAGAAAGATGACGGCGCTGGTGGAGAAGGCGCTGATAAGCGGCGCCTGCGGGGCGAGCACCGGCCTGGAGTATTCCCCCGGCGCGTTCGCGAATCAGGCCGAGCTGATTGCCTTGTGCGAGCCGCTGCGGGCGCGGAGGCTGCCGTATGCCACCCACATGCGGAACGAGGACGACACCCTCCTCGAGGCCATCGACGAGAGCCTCGCGATCGCGCGGGGAGCGCGGTGCCCGCTGCAGATTTCCCATCTCAAGACGGCGGGCGCTCGCAACTGGGGCAAGATCGACGCGGTGTTTGCGCGGATCGCGGCCGCCGCGAAGGCGGGGATGGACGTCAGCTTCGACCGGTATCCCTACATCGCCTGGAGCACCGGGTTAACAAACATGTTCCCGGTCTGGGCGCTGGACGGGGGAGACGAGCCGTTCCTCAAGCGGCTGGACGATCCGGCCACGGCGGCGAGGGTCCGGACCGAGGCGGAGGACAAGGCGGCGCTCGACGGCGGATGGCACAACGTACAGCTTTCCAGTGTCAGGGCCGAGGCGGACAGCGACGCGGTGGGCCAGCGGCTGGACGACTGGGCCAGGACGCGGAACCTGCAGCCCTACGAGGCCGCGGTGGTGCTGCTCAAGAACAGCAGGACCAACGTGAGCACGGTGGTGTTCGGGATGAGCGAGGCGAACCTGGAGCGGTTCCTGGCGCATCCCAGGTGCATGATCTGCAGCGACGGCGGGGCGTTCGCGGTGAGCGGGCCGGCGCGGAGCGGGCGGCCGCATCCGCGCGGGCTGGGGACATTCCCCCGGGTGCTGGGGAGGTATGTCCGGGAGCGGAAGGTGCTCACGCTGGCGGAGGCGGTGGACAAGATGAGCGGTATGCCGGCTCGGCGGTTGAGGTTGGCTGGGCGGGGCCGGGTGGCGGTGGGTGGCTGGGCGGACCTGGTGTTGTTCGACCCGGCGACGGTGGCGGACCGGGCGATGTTCGAGGATCCGTTCCAGTATCCGGCCGGGATCCCTACCGTGGTCGTCAACGGCCGCTTGGCCTTGCGGGATGGGGCGCGGGGGGGGAAGGGGAGCGGGAAGGCGTTGCGGGGGTAGGAATCGGGCTGCTGATAGCAGGGGAGCAGGGTATCCGTGTCCTGCCACGCGCCAGCCCGCATCGGCCGATGTGCTTCAGGCCGGCCGTCGCGCCTCGATCGGCTTCGCGGTCATCATTCCCCGCAGATTCTGCCTCAGCCGGACTCGCCACATCCAGTAGAGCAGCACGACGAGCGGGCTGACGGCCAGGACGACGATCAGCGGGACGCTGCGGATCGGCTCGGGAATGAACATCATCTGGCCCAGGAAGAACGAGCCGGACGCGATGAACAGACCGAAGCACATCCGCCAGAGATGCCGCGCCAGCCGCCGGGTTCCCTGAATGCCGCCGGCCCGGATCATCCTGACATCGCCGATCGCGGCGAGCAGGAGAATCGTGGCCAGGAAGAACGTCATGCCGGCCGGCACACCATTGATCTGGCGTCCCGGCCTGCCGAGCGCCGTGAATGCGCCAGTGTAGCTCGCCGCGGCGAATATAAAGGCCAGCACCATGAGGCCGATGTCCACTCGCCGGCCCGCTCCAGCCAGCGGCCTGACGGCGGTGCAGGCGGTCAACACGAAGTAGATGATGAGCGTTCCGCCACCGATGTTCTTGCCCTCGTATAACGAAATGCCGGCGGCCGTGATACCGGTGGCGATCATCGCGCCCACGAAGACCAGGCCGCTGCGGCGATGCCACGTCCCCCCTTTGCGAGCCGCGATGGCGATGAATCCCGCCACGAGGGCAATCAGGCCCGTCCCGAAGTGAAATGCGAGGGCCAGAAAGGGCAGTCCAGTCGACGTCGCGAGTGTCAACCGATCGCTCACGGCTCCATCTCCGCTGGGGAATCGGTTACATATGGGTTTCCCATACGAGTGGCCAGAGCATTGGTTTCAACCGGTTCCGGTCGCTCTTCAACAGACCGCCACACTTGTCATTGTGCCCGGTATACTTGACACAATGCCCGCCATACTATACTATTCTGGCGAACGGAGGATCCTCACTTGGGACGAGTCCGATTGCGCAATCGGCTGCGGGTTGCCCGAGCGGAGCGGGAGCTTTCGCAGGAGCAGCTGGCCCGCCGCGCCGGCGTCACCCGGCAGACCATCAGCTCCATCGAGAACGAGGAATATGTCCCGTCGGCGCTGCTCGCCTTCCTGCTCGCGAGCCGGTTGGGGAAGCCGATCGGGGACGTCTTTTATCTGGAAGGAGACGCACCGTGACCGTTCCTCTGGTGGAGCGCGACGAACGGACCATCACCGTCGAGAACGCCGGATACCGATGGTCCTACCTGGTCCTGTCGTTCGGTCTCCTGGCCATCGTCGCGTTGCGGAGCTTTTCGCGGGGCGAGCAGCCCTGGGACCTGATGGTGCTCGTATTCCTGGGGGGCGTGGTGAACGCGGGCTATCAGGCCATTCACCGGGTCATCGTCCGGCGGTGGATCGTCCTCACCGCCATCACGATGATCGCGGCCGCGGTACTGGCCGTTCTGATGGTCATGCTCCGCCGGTAGATCGCCCCGGTCCTCGATCAGCCCGGCCCGCAGGCATTGCCCGGCGGCGCCGGCCGGAGCATCAGTGGGATGGCACAGGCTGGCTGCTTCCGCCCGGCGCAAGCCGCGGCGGTCACGGAGGTGCGGTGGCGTCGGGGGCGGCGGGGGTCGTGGCCTCCGGCGCAGGCGACTTCTTCAGGTACGGCCCGCGCGGCTTCCCGGTGGGCCGCGGCCCGCCGTTGATGTCCCGCCGGGCGATCCGCGCCGCGATCCGCCGGGCGTCCACCTGATTGACCACCCCGGCCAACTCGTAGGCGCGCAGCTTCTTCCGCTGAGTCGGCGTACATCACCGTGGCGGACCGGGACCGGCTAGGGCCGGATGGCGAACTGCACCACCACGTCCGCGAACTCACCGGGAGACGAGATGGTCAGCTGATAGAGCCCGGGGTGGAGGTCCTGCCCGGCGTTGAACTGGCTGCGCTTGGTGGACAGGTTGAAGATGTACTGCCCGGTGCCGGCGGAGCGCATCGTGGTGCCGTCGTCGGCCGCGCTGGAGGAGATCAGTTCGTTCACCGGGCCGCCGCCGAGGTCGATCAGCGCCAGCGAGACGTTGGGCGACAGGGTGTTCACGCCGTCGCCGGTGACGCAGTCGGTGATCCGGATCTTGACCGGGATGGTGCGCCCCAGCTGGAAGCTGCTGGAGCCGTCGGCGTTGATCGGCTCAAGAATGCCGCCGGCCAGGTAGGGAAGGGAGCAGCCTCCGGGACCGATCAGCAGCGACGGCTTCTGGGCCTCGGGCCCGGCCGGCGCATCGGGGACACAGGCGACTGCAAGACCCGCAAGCACAAGAAAGCCTGGAAACAACCGCATCTGCGATCTCCTTGAAGAAGCGGATGGAACGGTATGAGCGACAATGTGGGAGCCGGTCCACCGCGACACAATCAGCAGGAACTGGGCAGATCGAATCGGGCCGTCATGACTTGCGACACTGTCAGGAAGGGGGCACCGAGTGCGCTCAGGCCTCGGGCGTGGCTGCGGGCTCCGGCCCCCGCTGATACAGGTCCACCAGGGCGCGGAGCCGGCTGGTGATCTCCGGCGTGACCTGATCCCAGGTGAACCGGAACCCCCAGTTGCCCGACTGTCGGCCCGGGAGGTTCATCCTCGCTTCGCTGCCGAGGCCCAGGATGTCCTGCATGGGGATGAGCGCGGTGTTCGCCACCGAGGCCAGCGCGGCGCGGATGAGGGTCCAGTGCATCTCGCGGCCGTCGGTGTTGAGGTAGCGCATGGCATAGTCCCGTTCCTGGGACACGTCGTCCTCGCTGCGGGTCGAATCGCCCGCCCCGGATGAGGTCCACCAGCCGGCGGTGGTGTCGTTGTCGTGGGTGCCGGTGTAGACCACGCGCTCGCGGGGGTAGGTGTGGGGCAGGAAGAGATTGGCCTGCCCGTCGGTGCCGAAGGCGAACTGCAGGATGCTCATGCCGGGATAGCCGAAGCGCTCCCGAAGCGCCTCGACGGCCGGGGTAATGACGCCAAGGTTTTCCGCCACAATCGGGAGCGGGCCCAGGGCGTCGGTGATCGCGGTGAGCAGGTCCGCGCCGGGTCCCTCGACCCACTTCCCGTTCACCGCGGTCGTGTCGCCGCCGGGTACTTCCCAATAGGCCTCGAAGCCGCGGAAGTGGTCGACCCGGACCAGGTCGAAGAGCTCGAACGCGGCCCGCATCCGGCGGATCCACCACTCGTATCCCTGCGCCCGCATCGCGTCCCAGTCGTAGATGGGATTGCCCCAGAGCTGGCCGGTAGCGCTGAAGTAGTCCGGGGGGACGCCGGCCTGGGCCAGCAGGTGTCCGCGGTGGTCCAGCTTGAACAAGGAGGGATTGGACCAGACGTCGGCCGAGTCGTGGGCCACGTAGATGGGGAGGTCGCCCATCAGCTGGATGCCGCGGCCGACCGAGGCCTGTTTCAGGGCGTGGAACTGGGTGAAGAAGAGCCACTGCTCCCGCCGATAGTGCTCCACCGAGTCCGCGAGCCGGATTCTCCAGCCGTCGAGCGCGGCCGGATCGCGGAGCGCCGCCCCGGGATCCCAGTCGGTCCATGCCACCCCGCCATGCGCGGTCTTGAGGGCCATGAACAGGGCGTAGTCCTCCAGCCACCAGCCCTGCCGGGAAGCGAAAGCGCGGTAACGATCGTCGGGCTGGAAGTGTTCGGTGGCCCGCCGGAGCATGGCCTGCTTGTGGGGGATGACGCGCTCGAAATCCACGCTGTGCCCGGGGAACTCGGCCGGCGGTCCGGGGACGTGGATCAGCAGCGGGTTCCCGGCGAACGCCGAGAAGCACTGGTAGGGCGAGTTGCCGTAGCCGGTGGGTCCCATCGGCAGCATTTGCCAGATCCGGAGCCCCGAGTCGGCCAGGAAGTCGAGAAACCGGTCCGCCTCGGGACCGATTTCACCGACGCCGTTCGGTCCCGGCAGGGAGGTGGGGTGGAGCAGGATGCCGGCGGAGCGGGGGAAGCTCATGTCGAGGCGGGGTATGGTAGTGCCGGCACACCGGTTACGCCACTCTAAGGCGCCCTTCACTTGCTATTGGTACCGGCTTCATCCCTCGGGAGGTAGCGTACTTGACGGAGGGCGTTCCGGGCGGCATAATGCGTGTTGTCACGGGTGCTTACGCACTGTCGCCACAAGCATTCTGCCCACTTTCGCGGAGCACCAGCGTGCCCGCTCCCGTCCTAGCCTTCTCGCCTGTTCCATGGCCGCGCATTTGCCATCCATTCTCACCAGTATAAGAGGACGCGTATGAAACTACGTCGGCACGCCATCGGTGCGCTTCTCGTGGCGCTCTGGATGGTACCGCTCAGCGCGCAAGCGCAGACCGGCACGATTCGCGGTCGAGTCACCAACGAGGTCTCGGGCGTGCCGTTGGTCGGCGCGGCGGTCTGGTTCGGCACCCGGATTGCCCAGACCCGGCCGGACGGCCAATACGTCCTCACCGGCGTCCCGGCGGGCACCGGCTCGCTCCACGCCCGATTGATCGGGTACGCTCCCGCCACCAAGACCGTCACGGTCGTGTCGGGGCAGACGATCGATGTCGACCTGACCCTCGCGGCCAGCGCCGTGACCCTGTCCGAAATCGTGGTGACCGGCTACGGGGAGCAGCGGGCCGGGAACATCACCGGCGCGGTGACCCAGGTGTCCGCGGCGGACTTCAACACCGGCCGCATCATCAGCCCGGCGGAGCTGATTCGCAGCAAGGTCCCGGGCGTCCAGGTCATCGACAACAATGAGCCCGGCGGCGGCTTCTCGATCCGGATTCGCGGCGCCACTTCGATCAACGCCAGCAGCGAACCGCTCATCGTGATCGACGGTGTGGCGATCGGCACCGGCTCCGGCGCGGGCCTTTCCGCCGGCCGTAACCCGCTCAACTTCCTGGACCCGAACGATATCGAGAACGTCACGGTGCTCCGGGATGCCTCGGCGGCCGCGATCTACGGGGCCAACGCCGCCAACGGCGTGCTCCTGATCACGACCAAGGCGGGGCACCGGGGCACCCAGTTCGAGTACACCGGGAGCATGTCGTCCTCGATGGTGACGCGGCTGCCCAACATGCTGAACGCGGCCCAGTTCAAGGCGGCCGTGACGCAATACGCGCCCCAGAACGTCGGTCAGCTGGGGAACGCCAACACCGACTGGTTCAAGCAGGTGGATCGCACCGCCTTCGGCCAGGAGCACAACTTCGCGGTCTCGGGCGCGGATGACCGGATGAACTACCGGTTGTCCGCCGGCTATCTGAACCAGGACGGCATCATCCAGGGCACCACGACGGAGCGGATCTCGGTGGGGCTCAACTTCCAGCAGCGGCTCTTCAAGGACCGCTTCGACTTCCGGGCCAATATCCGGGGGTCCCGCGCCAAGGACCTGTTCACGCCGGGCGGGGTGCTGTCCAACGCGGCCCAGATGGGGCCGACCCAGCCGATCCTCGACCCGACGACCCCGACCGGGTACTACGACTGGCCGGGCAACTCGATCCAGTCGGCGGACAACCCGGTGGCGCTGCTGAACCTGGCCACCGACCGCGGGACGACCTACCGGAGCATCGGCAACGTACAAGGGTCCTACCGGCTGCCCTTCCTCGAGGGGCTCAGGATCAACGGCAACGCCAACTACGACATCACCCGGACCGACAGGAATTCCTTCTATCCCAGCACGCTGCATGGCCAGACCAAGAACGGCAACGGGGGCAGCGACTATCGGGCCAACCAGAGCCAGTCCAACACCGGATTCGACACCTATCTGAACTACAACGCGGGCCTCAACGCGATCCCCGGCACCATCGATCTGACGGGCGGCTACTCGTACGGCTGGTCGCACGCCGAATACCCCTATTACTCGGCCAACGGCCTCTCCACCAATCTCCTGGGCGGCAACGGTGTCACCTCGGCGCGGTCGGTGGTGAACTTCCAGGACATCCAGGAAAGCCGCCTGATCTCGGTGTTCGGGCGGGCCAATTACAATCTCAACGACAAGTATCTGCTGGCGGTGAGCGTCCGCCGCGACGGTTCCTCGCGCTTCGGGCCGGACAACCAGTGGGGCACCTTCCCCTCGGCGTCGGTGGGCTGGCGGATTTCGGAGGAGCCGTTCCTGAAGGGCAAGCTCTTCTCGGACCTGAAGCTCCGGGCCTCGTGGGCGAAGACCGGTAACCAGGCATTCGGGAACTACCAGCAGTTCGCGTCGTACCTGCTGGGGGCCGACCAGTCGCAGGCGCAGTTCGGCAACATCTTCGTTCCCACCATCCGTCCGGGCGCGGTCGACCCGGGCATCAAGTGGGAGGGGACCAACGCCTACGACGTGGGCATCGATTTCACGATCCTGAACCAGAGGGTGAGCGGCACCTTCGACTGGTACACCAAGAACACCAAGGACCTGATCTTCACGGTCCCGGTGGCCGCGGGCACCAACCTGTCGAACTTCGTCACCACCAACATCGGCAGCATGAAGAACAAGGGCTTCGAGCTGGGGCTCAGCGCCCGGATCCTCGAGGGGAACCGGCGCAACCTGACCTGGACCGCCGATTTCACGGCCTCCCACAACACCAACACGCTGGTCAGCATCAATCCGTTCGCCGGCGCCGCGTCGAAGATCCTGACCGGCGGCATCGCCGGCGGCGTGGGGACCACGATCCAGGTGCTGCAGCCGGGCTTCCCGATCAATTCTTTCTACGTGTACCAGCACAAACTGGGGGCCGACGGCAAGCCGATCTACTCGACCAACGACAAGGACATGTACGTGGATCGCAACGCGGACGGCCAGATCAATCAGGACGACCGGGCCCCGTTCCACGATCCGGCGCCGAAGTGGATGCTGAGCCATTCATCCTACCTGGCCTACCACGACTTCGACTTCAGCTTCACGCTGCGCTCGTACCTGGGGAACTACGTCTACAACAACGTGGCCTCCAACCTGGGCACCTACTCGGAAGTCACCCGGGGCTCGCCCTACAACCTGCACGCGTCGGTCCTGACCACCGGCTTCAAGACGCCGCAGTACCTTTCCGACTATTATGTGGAGAAGGCGTCCTTCCTGCGGGTGGACAACCTGACGCTGGCCTATTCATTCAAGTACCGGGCCCAGCCGGTCCGACTCTTCGCGACGGTGCAGAACGCGTTCACCATCACCGGGTACAGCGGGGTCGACCCGACCGCGGGGCTGAACGGCATCGACAACAACATCTATCCGCGCTCGCGCACGTTTACCGGCGGCTTGACTCTGCGGTTCTGACCGCGTCGACATGGACCATTTCAGAATGGACGGACCTATGAATCTCAGAACCTGCAAGGCGCTCGCCGTGTCGGCCGCCCTCCTGCTGCTGGGCGGGTGCACCTCGCTGACGGTGGAGCCGAAGAGCACGGTCACCGAGGCCAACATCTTCAGCGATGTGAGCTCGTACCGGGCCTTCATCGCGAAGGTGTATTCCGGGCTCGCCGTCGGCGGGCAACAGGGCGGCGACGGCCAGACCGACATCCAGGGAATCGACGGCGGATTCTCCCAGTACATCCGCCTGTACTGGGAACACCAGGAGCTGCCGAGCGACGAGGCGGTCATCGCCTGGGGCGACGTCGGCCTGCCCGAGCTGATCCAGTCGAGCTGGGGGTCGACCAACCCGTTCGTCAACGGCATGTACTACCGGATCTACTTCCAGGTCGGGATGGCCAACGAGTTCCTGCGCCAGACCAGCGACGCCAAACTCGCCGAGCGGGGCCAGACCAGCGCCACGATCCAGGCGACCATCAAGCAGTACCGCGCCGAGGCCCGGTTCCTCCGGGCCCTGAGCTACTGGCACGGGATCGACCTGTTCGGAGACATTCCCCTGGTGACCGAAGCCGACGCGCTCGGCGCCACGCCGCCGCAGCAGGCCACCCGCGCGGCGATCTACAACTTCATCGTGGCCGAGCTCACCGCCATCAAGGGTGATCTGCCGCTGCCCGGGCCGACCACCTACGGCCGCGCCACGGGCCCGGCGGCATCCATGCTGCTGGCCCACGTCTACCTCAACGCGGCGGTCTATACCGGCACCGCGAACTACGCCGGGGCGCTGACCGAGGCCCAGGCCGCGATCGCGGGTCCCTACACCATCGATGCCAACTTCCGCCGCATGTTCTCGGCCGACAACAACACCTCGCCCGAGATCATCTGGGCGGTGCCGGAAGACGGGCTCAAGACCCAGACCTATGGCAGCACCAACTTCCTGATCCATGCCTCGTGCGGCGGCAGCATGAACGCCTCCGACTACGGCGTGGACGGCTGCTGGTACGGACTTCGCGTGAAGCCCGAGGCCTACAACCGCTTCACCGCCGGCGACAACCGCAATTCCTTCTTCGCCGCGGTGGGGAACGGGGTCGCGATCAACAGCATCGGCAACTTCGACGACGGAGTGAAGTCGCCCAAGTTCACCAACCGCACCTCGGCCGGCGCGCCGGGCTCCAACCCGGGCTTCGCGGACACCGACTTCCCGATTTTCCGGCTTGCCGATGCCTACCTGATCTACGCCGAGGCGGTGCTGCGCAACGGCGGCGGGACCCGGGCCCAGGCGCTCACCTACGTGAACGCGCTGCGGCAGCGGGCCTTCGGGAACGCCAGCGGCAACATCACCGACGCCCAGCTCACGCTCCAGTTCCTGCTCGACGAGCGGGGCCGGGAGTTCCTTTGGGAAGGCCAGCGCCGGATGGACCTGATCCGGTACGGCGTGTTCACCGGCGGCACCTATCTGTGGGCCTGGAAAGGTGGCGTCAAGGCCGGCGCGTCGACCGATTCGCACCTGAACCTGTACCCGATTCCGTCGAATGAGCTGGTGGCCAACCCGAACCTGAAGCAGAATCCGGGGTACTAGGGGGAGGCTAAGAGGCTAGGACGCTACGACGCTACGTCGCACAAGGAGATCGCAATGGGTCATCACGCAAAGCTCACGCGGGTGACCCATTCGCTTTGGGGTCCGCCGTCATACTCGATGTTGCTCGTGGCGGGGTTGGCGGCGGGGTGCGGGGGGAAGTCGCTCCCGACGCCCCCGCCGTCCACCCCGCTCCCTCCCGATCGGCCCTCGCTGGCGCAGACCTACCGCGCCAGCGGGCACATGGCCGCGGGCGACGTGGTGGTGCACCTGTTCGACTGGAAGTGGACCGACATCGCCCGGGAGTGCGAAAACGTTCTGGGCCCCGCCGGATTCGCGGCGGTCCAGGTGTCGCCACCCCAGGAGCACAGCATCACCCCCAGCCACGATTGGAGCGAGCGCTACCAGCCGGTCAGCTACAGCATCGCCAGGAGCCGCTCGGGCACCGGGGCCGAGTTCACCGACATGGTCACCCGGTGCCATGCAGTGGGGGTGGGTATCATGGTGGACGCGGTGATCAACCACATGACCAATTTTCCGAGCCCCGGCACCGGCAGCAACGGCACCCAGTACACCAAGTACAACTACCCCGGGCTCTATTCGCCAAGCGACTTCCATCCCGCCTGCGAGCTGAACAACTACCAGAGCGCCGCCAACGTGCAGGACTGCGAGCTGCTCTCGCTGCCGGATCTGAACACCGGACTCGCGACGGTGCGGCAGAAGATCGCCGATTACCTGCTGATGCTGGCCCGCCTGGGCGTGGCCGGGTTCCGGATCGACGCGGCCAAGCACATCCAGCAGGTGGAGCTGGACGACATCATCGCCAAGGTCAACACGACGCTGGCCGCCGAGGGCAAGCCGCTGCCCTACTTCTTCCTCGAGGTGGTGGCCGGCGGGGGGGAAGCGCTTTCGACCCGGGACTTCTTCGGCGAGGGGTACGCTTCGGGCGGCGCCGCGGACATCACCGAGTTCACCTTCGTGGGCGTCGGCAACAAGTTCCGGGGCATCAACAGCGAGCACATCTCGCAGCTCAACCCCAACGGCACGCCGGGCAACCAGTTCTCCGACGTGGCCTGGGGGCTGATGCCATCGGACAAGGCGGTGGTGTTCCTCCAGAACCACGATACCCAGCACAGCTGCGGGATCGGCTATCGCGACGGGAGCACCTTCCGGCTGGCCAACGTCTGGATGCTGGCGCAGCCCTACGGGTATCCCTCGATTCTGTCGAGCTTCGCGTTCGACTGTCCGGGCGGGAACTCCCAGGGCCCGCCGTCGGACGGGAACGGGAACACCGTTGATCTGATCTGCGCTGCGAGCCTGGAGACCGCGGTGATCGGCAAGTGGGTCTGCGAGCACCGGGACCCCTACATCCGGAACATGGTACGGTTCCGCAAGGCCGTCGCGGGCGCCGACATCAACCACTGGTGGGACGACGGCGCCAACGCGATCGCGTTCTCGCGCGGGGACAAGGGCTTTGTGGCCCTCAACAACGGGCCCGCCTCGGCGCAGGTGGTGACCCCGACCGGCCTGCCGCCAGGGACGTACTGTGATCTTCTGACCGGCGGCCGCACCGGCACGTTCTGCGCGGGGGTCTCGATCGGGATCGACGCCGGCGGGAACACCTCGTTCGGCCTGCCCAGCAAGACCGCCATCGCCGTCGACGCCGCCTCGAAGCTATGAAGCCGGAGCGGTGGCTGGTGCTCGCCTTTGCCGCCATGTCCTGTGGCCCATCCGTCTCGTCGGCCGGCCGGCCCGCCCCGGAGCCCGCCTGGACCCGGGGCGCGGTCTGCTACGAGGTCTTCGTCCGGTCCTTCTTCGACAGCGACGGCGACGGGATCGGGGACCTGAACGGGCTCACTGCCCGGCTCGACTACGTCAAGGACCTCGGTGCCTCGTGCCTCTGGCTCATGCCGGTGGCGGCGTCGCCCAGCTACCACGGCTACGACGTCAAGGACTACTACCGGGTGGAGCCGGCCTACGGCACCAGCGAAGACTTCCGGCACCTGGTGGCGGAGGCGCACCATCGCGGGATCCGGGTTCTCGTGGACATGGTGCTCAACCACGCCTCGAGCGAGCACCCGTCATTCCAGGCGGCGCTCAGGGACCCGGCCTCGCCCTATCGGGCCTGGTATCGCTTCTCCCCCACGCCAGGGGGCAAGGGGCCCTGGGGCGCCGAGGCGTGGCACCGGTCTCCGGTACGGGACGAGTACTACTACGGCGTGTTCTGGAAGGGGATGCCGGACCTCAACTATGAGACCCCGGCCGTGCGGGAGGAGGCGAAGAAGATCGCCACCTTCTGGCTGCGCGAGATGGGCGTCGACGGCTTCCGCCTCGATGCGGTGCCCTACCTGGTCGAGGAGGGAAACTGCCAGAAGGACTGCGCCGGCACTCACGCCTTTCTGCGGGAGTACGCCGCCCACATCGACAGTATCGTGCCCGGAGCCTATACGGTAGGTGAGGTGTGGGACAGCATCGGGAGGGTACTTCCGTACTACCCGGACCAGCTGACCTCCTATTTCACATTCGACCTGGCCGATTCACTCCGTTCGGCCGTTCGCAGGGGATCCCCGGGCGGGCTGCTATCCGGGTACCTCCGGTACCAGGACACGATGCCCGCGTACCGCTGGTCGCCGTTTCTCAGCAACCACGACGGCACTCGCAGCCTGACCGCGCTGGGTGGCGACCTCCCCGCCGCAAAGCTCGCCGCCACGCTCCTGCTCACGCTGCCGGGCCTGCCGTTCGTGTACTACGGTGAGGAAATCGGCATGACCGGCGACAAGCCGGACCCGCGGCTGCGCACCCCGATGCAGTGGAGGGCCGGAGCCGGCGGCGGCTTCACCACCGGGACTCCGTGGGAAAGCGCCCAACCGGATTCGATGACCATCACCGTGGAGCGACAGGACGCCGACCCCGGCTCGCTCCTGAACCTCTATCGACGGCTGATTCACCTCCGCAAGGACAACGCGGCGCTGGCGACCGGGCGGCTGGTGCCGCTCTCCAGCAGCGACCCCTCGGTTGCGGCCTACCTCCGACTGGAGGGCGCGCACGCGGTGCTGGTCGTGGCCAACCTTGCGTCCGCCGCTGTCTCCGGAGTCACGATCGGCTCGGCGCCAGGCGTATTGCCGCCCGGCCGCTACGAGCGGCGCAATCTGCTCGGCGGCCCCGACCCCGGCCCGCTGGATGTGCGCACCGGTGGGCGGGTGCAGGCCTGGGCGCCGATCTCCGGTGCCATCGGACCCAGGGCGATCCTGGTGCTCGACCTCAGCCGCCGGTAGCAGCGCCGTGGCCGACCGCGCGGCGCACCAGCACCAGGGCCCCGTGAGCCGGAAGGGTGACCGTGCCGCCGCGCACCACCCGCCGGGTGAGCAGATCGAGGGCGCCATCCACGTCGAATCCCGTCACGCCCACGCGGACCTCCCTGGACCGCGGATTCACCAGCACGGCCGCGCTTCCCCGGCGGTAGGCGATCACGTCGTCGGGCGCCGTGGTTTCGAGCCCGCCGAACGCTCCCGCCTTCAGGTCAGGGTCGCTGCGCAGCAGCTGCAGCACCCGCCGGTAGAAGGCGCGGGACTCGGCCTGGTGGGTCTGATTCCAGGCGATCGGGTCCCGTACGAAGAGGCCGAGGCGCTGGGGGCTCTCCACCTCCTGCCCATCGTAGAGCAGCGGCCGGCCCGGCAGCAGCGCCATCGCGACGAACGCGGCGCGGGCGCCTGCGGAGCCGCCGAACAGGATGACCGGGGGATTGTCCCAGGCGGTCTCGTCGTGGTTGGTGGCGAAGCGGAGCCGCTGCCCTCCCGGCGGCATGGCGGCGAGGTCGGCGGCCTCGTGCTGGACGAAGGCGGAGGCCGGCCCGCCCTTCCACACTGCCTTGAGGCTGCTGTACGAATCCCAGGGGTAGGTAAGGTCGAAGCCGAAGCGGTGCATTTTCAGATCGCCCCACTCCGCGAGGAGGAGGATCGGCCGGGGGACGGCGGCGCGCAGCGCCGGCACCGCCTCGCGCCAGAAGTCGTCCGGAACGAAGCCGGCGGCGTCGACCCGGAAACCGTCGATGCCTTGCTCCACCAGCCAGTAGCGCATGGTGGCGATCATCTCGCGCCGCAGGGCCGGGTTGCGATAGTCGAGTTGGGCGACGTCGGTCCAGTCGGTCAGCTTGCCCTTATCGTCCCGGGGCACCGTGAGGCCGCCGCTGTCGTTGCGGACGTAGTAGTCGGGGTGTTCCTTGACCCAGACATTGTCCCACGACGTATGATTGGGCACCCAGTCGAGGATCAGCTTCATGCGGCGGGCATGGACCGCCTTGACCAGGGCCCGGAGGTCCGCCGTGGTGCCGAAGGCGGGGTTGATCGCGCGGTAGTCGCTGACCGAGTAGGGCGAGCCGAGCGGATCCTTCCGGTGCAGGATACCGACCGGATAGATGGGCATCAGCCACACCACGTCGGCGCCGAGGGCCTGGATCCGGTCGAGACCGGCGGTCACGCCCTTGAGGTCTCCTCCGGGGGAGAAGTCACGGACGAATATCTCGTAGATTGTGCTGCGGGGCACCCAGGAAGTGGCCGGGGCCATGGCGCCGGCAGGCGCCGTTGACGGCTGGGCCGCCGCCGGGTTCCCCACCGCCAGCGAGAGACCGGCCGCAACCGCGGCGAGACGTTTCCACATCGGCATCACTCCCGTGGGAAGAGCACGAACCACCGGCCAATGTAGCCGCCGCTCGAACCCCGCGGGAGGGAACCGGGAGATGCGCATGATCCGCTCCATTACCTCGATGCTGCTCGGTCTGGCCGCGCTCGGCGCGGCGTCTTCGCCCGCGACGGCTCAACGACAACGCTGGTCCATGGATCCGGGCTGGCGGTTCACGCTGGGAGACCCGGCCGGCGCCCAGGCGCCGCGCTTCGACGACCGGCAGTGGCGCCGGGTGGACCTGCCCCACGACTGGAGCATCGAGGGCACCCCTCGGGAGGACGCGCCCGGCGGCGGGCGGATGGGCTACTTCCCCGGCGGCCTGGGCTGGTACCGCAAGGCGTTCCGGCTCCCGCCCGGCCCCAAGGGCCGGGAGGCCTGGCTGGAACTCGACGGCGTCTACATGAACTCCGACGTCTGGATCAACGGGTTCCACCTGGGGCGGCGGCCCTACGGCTACGTCAGCTTCATGTACGACATCACCGCGCACCTCGTGGCCGGCGTGAACCTGGTGGCGGTGCGGGTGGACAACTCCCGGCAGCCCAATTCCCGCTGGTACAGCGGGAGCGGCATCTATCGCCATGTCTGGCTGACCCTGGTTGATCCGTTGCATGTAGGCCACTGGGGCACCTACGTGACGACCCCGCGCGCCGATTCCGCGGGCTCCGAGGTCGTGGCGCACACCCGGGTCGAAAATGACGGCGGCACTCCGCGCCGGGGCGTGCTGCGCTCGGTGGTGCTGGACGGCGCGGGCCGAGAGGTCGCGCGGGCCGAGACGCCGGTGGCACTCGACTCCCATCAAGCGGTCGAGCTGGAGCAGCGATTCCAGGTGACGGCGCCCCGGCTGTGGACCGTGGAGGAGCCGAATCTCTACAGCCTGCGCTCGGAGCTGGCCGACGGCGCCCGCATGGCGGATACCGTCGCAACCGTGTTCGGGATCCGCAGCATCGCCTACGACAAGGACCGCGGCTTCCTGCTCAACGGCCGCCGGGTCAAGATGCGCGGCGTCAACCTGCACCACGACGCGGGCGGGCTCGGCGCGGCTGTGCCGGAGCGGGTCTGGGAGCGCCGCCTGGAGCTGCTCAAGGCGATGGGCGTCAACGCCATCCGCACATCCCATAACCCGCCGGCGCCGGAGTTCCTCGACCTCTGCGACCGCCTGGGCTTCCTGGTGATGGCGGAGGCGTTCGACGAGTGGACCCAGGGCAAGGTGCCCGAGGGATACCACAAGTATTTCGCCGAGTGGTCCGAGCGGGACGTCGTAGACTTCGTGCACCGGGACCGGAACCACCCCTCGATCGTGCTGTGGAGCGCCGGGAACGAGATCGGCGAGCAGAGCATGGCGAATGGCGCCGAAGTGCTCAAGCGGCTGATCGGCTTCTTCCATCGCGAGGATCCGACCCGGCCGGTCACCACCGGCAATGACAACATCGTCGCCGACGGTCATCCCGCCACGCTCGAGTTCCTCAACGCGCTGGATATCGTGGGCTACAACTACGTGGACCGCTGGCACGAGCGGCGGGAGATCTTCGCCGACCAGGACCGGCACGACCACCCCGAGTGGAAGATGATCGGCACCGAGAGCGGCACCCTGTTCCAGAGCTTCGACGAGCGCTATTCGCTGGGCCCCAGCCCGAATGCCGTGCGCGCCAACTACGTGAGCGGGATGACCTCGGCGGAGCGGCTGTGGAAGTGGGTCGAGATGCACGATTACTTCGCCGGCAACTTCATGTGGACAGGCGTGGACTACATCGGCGAGAGCACCTGGCCCTTCAAGGGATTCGGGTCCGGTACGCTGGACATCACCGGCCGTCCCAAGGACTCGTATTACCTGTATCAGAGCCTGTGGACCAGGCGGCCTGTGCTGCACCTGCTGCCCCACTGGAACTGGCCGGGACGGGAAGGCCAGGTGATCCCGGTCGTGGCCTACACCAACTGCAACAGCGTGGAGCTGTTCCTCAACGGGCGGTCCCTGGGCGAGAAGCGACTGGAGTTCCCGGCCCAGGGGACGGCGGGAGGCTGGAACAGCTACGCGCTCCCAGTGGTCAACGCCACGACCAACGACCTGCATCTCTCCTGGGATGTGCCCTACCAGCCGGGTGAGCTCACCGCCCTCGGCAGGCTCCGGAACGGGGAGGGAGCGTGCGTGGCGAGCGTGCGGACCGCGGGTGCGCCGGCAGCGATTCGGCTTACGACCGACCGAGACTCCGTCACCGGCGCTCCCGGGGACGTGGCCCAGGTGGCCATCGAGATCGTGGACTCGGCGGGGACCGTGGTGCCGACGGCCGGCAACCTGGTGCACGTCACGGTGACCGGCGGTACCCTTTTGGTCCTCGACAACGCCGACCTCCAGGACCGCGACCCGTACCAATCCGACCGACGGCACGCATTCAACGGCCGCGCGCTGGCGATCCTGCGCGCCGGCCCACCTGGAGCGCTCCGGCTGACGGTGGAGTCGGACGGACTGCCTCCGGCCAGCATCACGGTCCAGGTGGTCCCAGGGACGGTGCCGGCCTCGATTCCGCCGGCGCGATGAAACGACGTCTACGGTCGCACGGTAGCAGTACTGCTCATCAGATTGGTCGCGATCTCGAAGTCAACCACCCTTCCGGGGGACAGGAGGAGCCGGTCGGACCGAACCGGCTGGTCGCGGCTGCTGGTTTGGGCCAAGAACTCCACTGTACCGGTGATCATCGCCTGGCGCAGGATGAAATGACTGACCAGTCCCGGAAGGACCGTTCCCATCCGATAGACGGTCCCGGATCCGATGGCGAAGATCTCCATCGGGCCGTTGTAGTGGTTGGTGACGTTCAGCCGGACCACGTTCTCGACGGCCGGCGGGTCTGCGGGGTCTTTGGCCACGCCGAGAGCGGACGCACACCCGGAGCCCGTCAGGAGGAGCCCGACGATGAGGGGGCGGGCTCCGCGATGGAGGTTCCACCGTTTCGCTGACGTCGCTGCAGTCCGTGTCTTCATATCCACCTCGTGAGGAAGGGCTCCCGTCGACAGGCCCCAACACCGGCGCTGGCGTGGGTCCCAAGCTGAGACCGAGGCGTCGCGGCATTGTCGTAGCGGCGTCGTAGCACCGTCGAATCACCTCCCGGGCGCCCCTTGCCCGAGATTCATCCGCAAGGCAGCATTAGGGTTAGCCCCTGAGCGTCGAGAAAGGCGGCAAGATCAGCATGTTCCGACTCCGGTTGCTCGGAGGCCTCTCACTGGAGGGGCCGTCCGGGACCGTCCTACCGCCCCTGTCCCAACGCCGGGCCGAAGCGGTGCTGGCGGTGCTGGCCGTGTGCGGAAACCTCGGCTGCACCCGGGAGCGGCTCCTCGCGCTCCTCTGGCCCGAGAGCGACGACGCCCGCTCCCGTCATGGCCTGCGCGACTCCCTCCATGCCATCCGTCGTGGGCTCGACCCGTCCGCTGTGCCATCCGGTACCGAGCTTCTGCGTCTCGACCCCACGGTCGTAGGTTCCGACGTTGCCTCCTTTGCCGAGGCGCTGGGCGCGAGCCGGTACGCGGACGCCGTGCGCGCCTATGGCGGTCCGCTGCTTGATGGCTTCCACCTGGATGACGCGGCCGAGTTCGAGCACTGGCTGGATGGGGAGCGCACCCGATTGGCGCGCGAGTACGTGGAGGCGCTGAAACACCTGGCGATGGCGGCCGAGGGTGCCGGGCTCTGGGATCAGGCGGTGGGATGGTGGGCGCGGGCAGTGGAGCATGATCCCCTGAATTCGCACGTCGTGCTGCAGCACGTGCGCGCCCTCGCGGCAACCGGAGATCGAGCCAACGCCATCAAGGCCGCGGACCTTCACGCGCGACGCCTCCGCGATGAGCTCGACCTCGAGCCCGACCCCGAGATCCTCGCCGGGATCGAGCGAATCCGCAGGGGCGAGATGCCTTCCGCGATGGGCAGCGAGCAGCGCCTCGCGCCAGCGTCGGAGAAGTCGGGGTCGAGCGACGGCAGGACGCCGGAGCCGACTCCGCAGACGGTTGTAGTGAAGCGACGGTCGCGCAGGACACTGTGGTCTGCCGCGGGTGCAGTGGTCGTCGTGCTCGTCGGGGCCCTCGGCGTTGCGCGCTGGTTGAGAGCCGGCGCGGCGGTGGCCCGCCCGTCCCGGACCTCGATCGCCGTTATGCCGTTCCGGAACCTCAGTGCCGACTCATCGCACGCCTACTTCGCCGGCGGGCTGCACGACGAGCTGTTGACCCAGCTCGCCAGGGTGGCATCGCTCAAGGTGATCGGCCGGACATCGACCCGTGGCTATGAGGAAACGTCGAAGCAGCCAGGCCAGATCGGCGAGGAGCTGGGAGTCGGGAGCATCGTCGAAGCCAGCGTGCAGGTCGACGGGAGCCGGCTTCGTGTCACCGTGCAGCTGCTCGACCCGGTCAGCAGGGCAACCCTCTGGGCGGAGAGCTACGACCGGACCCTGGATGACGCCTTTGCCGTACAGAGTGATATCGCGCAGCGGATCGTCGCCGCGCTCGGCGCGACACTGACCAGTGCCGAAGCGGGAGTCATCTCGGCACCGCCCACACAGAGCTCCGAAGCGTACCGACTCTACCTCCAGGGACTCGACTACTTTCGGCGACCCGGTTTGCTGCGCCAGAACTTCGACCTGGCCGAGCAGTTCTACGAGCGGGCGCTGGCGCTCGATTCGCTCTTCGCGGAGGCGCACGCGGCGCTGGCGCGCAACCAATTGTCGAAATGGAACAGGGGGTACGATGGGAGGCCCGCCCGGCTGGAGCAGGCGCGGCATGAGGCCGATGTGGCGATTCGGCTCGACCCCAACCTGCCGCAGGCCCATCTTGCGATTGCTCTGGCGCGGTACGACAGTCGGGGCGCTTTCCGCGAATCCGGAGAAGAGCTGAAGCTCGGGTTGCGCGGTGCGCCGAGTGACCCCGATCTGTGGGCATCGATGGGGTCTGTGCAACGGAGCCTGGGCAATTGGGATAGCGCCGTCGTGGCATTGGACCGGGCACGGAGGCTCGACCCGCGCAACATGCATGCGCTCCAGAGCCTTGGGGATCTCTACCACTTCCTCCATCGGTATGGCGAAGCCATAGAGCTGTACCGGTTGGAGCTCGCCCTCACCCCAGACATGGTCCAGCCGCACCTCTCGCTGGCCTGGAGTTACATCCTGTGGAAGGGCCAGCTGGATACGCTCCGTTCCGTTCTTCGGAAATTGCCGCTGGATGGCGACCCGGGGAGCGGAGGTGGCCCGATCGTAGGCAATCACCTTGCTCTCCTGCTGTTGGAACGACACCCCGACTCGATCCTAGCGCTCCTTCGTGCCATGCCCAAAGAGGCCGGCGCGAGCGAAGGGGACGTCTTGTTCCGGGCGTATTTTACGGCGCAGGCCTATTTCCTCCTGGGTGACACCGCGGCCGCCCGTGCCGCCACCGATACGTCGCAGGTGCTCCTCGACGCGGCGGAGCGCGCCCGCCCCGATGACTGGGACGTCCACTCCGGTCGTGGAGAGGTGCTCGCGAACCATGGGCGCCGCGCGGAAGCAGCGCGCGAGGTTGCCTGGCTCGCGCACGCGGACGAATCCAGACACGATCGCTATATGGACGGGGAAGGGGTGCTCGCGGGGATCCTGGTGCGAGCCGGCGAGTTCGACGCCGCACTCCCGTACATCGAGCAGCAGCTGGCTAGTCCGTCCAGCGGGAGCGTCAACCTGATGCGTCTCGATCCGAGATTCGATCCGATCCGGCGCGATCCGCGCTTCCAGGCGCTGCTGGCAAAGTACGCCAACATGGCTCTCCCCCAATGAGTCACCCGAAAGCCTCCCAAATGCGAGCAACGTTTCCTCTCGTCATCCTGATCACGGCGCTGCTGGCGGCACCGGCGACTCTGGCGCATGCCCAGCGGGCCGCCGCGCCGAGTCGTGCCACCCGCGCCGTCTACCTCGACAGCACCGGCGTGGTCCGCTGGCAGGACGATCGCAGGGAGGTCGCGCTGTTCGGCGCCAACTACGTGCTGCCCACGGCGTCGGACTATCGCGCGGCCGGCTACGTCCACGGCGACCGCAAGAAGATGATCGACGAGGACATGGCACACTTTGCCCGGATGGGCTGGGACGGGATGCGGCTCACATTCTGGGGTGACTGGGAGGCGTCCGACAGCGCCGGCAACCTGATTGCGAACGACCACCTCGACCTGCAGGACTATCTGATTGCCCGCGCGCGCGAGCGCGGGATCTACATGCTGTTCAGCCCGATCCAGCTCTATGGGGCCAACTGGCCCGACGCGCTGTCCGACAACTCCGCCCCGGGGTTCGGGAGAATCTTCGGCAAGCAGAAGATGGGCACCGATTCGGCCGCGATCGCCGCCCAGGTGAACTACCTGCGCCAGATCCTGAACCACGTGAACCCCTATACCCATACCGCGCTCAAGGACGAGCCGGCCATCCTCTTCATCGAGCTGGTGAACGAGCCGTGGCACCACCCTGAGGACCTGCCGGGCTCGATCCGCTACATCAACGCGCTCACCGACGCGGTCCGGAGCAGCGGCTGCACCAAGCCGATCTTCTACAACGTCAGCCAGGATTTCCGGATCGGCGAGGCCATCCGGCAATCGAAGGCGCAGGGGCTCACGTTCGGCTGGTACCCCACCGGGCTCAACTCGGGCCACGAGCTCCAGGGCAACTACCTCCGCAGCACCGACGTGTTCCCCGACATGCTGCGGCCCGAGCTCGCGAAGCTCCCCCGAATCGTGTACGAGTTCGACAGCCCCGATCTGCGGACCGGCACGATGTATCCCGCCATGGCGCGGACGATGCGATCGGTGGGGACCCAGGCGGCGCTGATGTTCGCCTATGACATGCTGCAGACCGCCTCCCGCAACCTGGGCTGGCAGACCCACTACCTGAACCTGGTGTACACGCCGCGGAAGGCGATGAGCGCCATCATCGCCGCGGAGGCGATGCGGCGGCTGCCGAGGATGGTCTCGTACGGCGACTACCCGGCCAACACGCGGTTCGGCGACTTCCACGTGTCCGCCGATTCCAACCTGGGCGAGCTGGTGTCCAAGGACGCGTTCCTCAACGCCGGTACCACCGGCTCGGCGCCGCCCGACCCCACCGCGCTGCGCCGGGTGGCGGGGTACGGCTCCTCGCCCATCGTCACCTACCCCGGCGAGGGGACCTATTTTCTGGACAAGCTGCGTCCCGGCCTCTGGAGGCTCGAGGTCTATCCCGACGCGGTGCCGGTCCGGGACCCGTTCGAGCTCCAGAGCCCCGACAAGATCGTAACCCGCGCGATCAGCCGGGCCTGGTCCATGACGGTCACTCTTCCGGATCTGGGCGCGTCGTTCACGGTGCAGCCGCTCGCGGCGGGGAACCCCCGGAACGAGACGGCGGCGGGAGGGCGGTTTACGGTCACGCCGGGAGTCTATGTGCTCAGCGCCACCGGCGCGGTGGATCGGGCCGCGCTCCCCGCAACCGTGGGTGCGCTGGGCATCGCGGAGTACCATCCACCGCCATCGGACTCGCTGCCGCCCGCGGTGGTGTCGCTCGCCGCGCCGGAGTACGCCACCGGGCACGACGCCGTGGTGCGAGCCCGGGTGGTGGACGCGACGCCGCCCGATTCGGTCAAGCTCTTCGCGCGCCTGGTCGCCGGGGACTTCTACCACGGCTACTGGATGCAGCCGGCCGGCGGCTACACCTACGCCGCGACGATTCCCGCCGCCGCGCTGCGGGAGGGTCCCCACGAATTCGTGATCACGGTCTTCCGCGGCGGCTCGGCGACCACCTTTCCCGAGGCGACGGCCCAGCAGCCGTGGGACTGGAACTATCACGGTGTGGAATCCTGGAAGCTCGACGTGGTGAATCCGGGGATACCGCTGCTGCTCTTCTCGCCCCGGAGCGACGCGGCGCGGCTCACCTTCACCCGGATCGGCGATGCCGGCCGCCGGGGACTATTTCGAATGGGGATGTCTCCGGTCACCGGGCAGCCGGTCTTCCACCTGGAGCTTCCGGTGGACCGGAGCGGCTGGAGCCCGGCCGACTATACCGCCTCCCTGGTGATCAAGGAACGCATCGACGCCCGGCGCGAGACCATCGGGTCCGCCAACGCCGTGCAACTGCGGCTCCGCGGGTTAGGTCAGCGCCAGGTGCTGCACCTCACCCTGATGGAGGACGACGGCACCAGCTGGAGCGCGGCGGCCCCGGTGGACAGCGCCTGGAGCGAGCCGTCGCTGCCCCTCTCGGTGTTCACCGCCGCCAACGGAGTCCTGCTTCCGCAGGGATTCCCCGGGGAGTGGAGCTATTGGGTGCCGCCTGCGGCCGGGCGGGGCGGCAGTGGAGACCGCCCGCGGCTCGATCGGGTGGAGCGGCTCCAGCTGTCGCTCCGGCGCGAGGAAGGAATCAAAGCCAGCGCGGGGAGCTACGGCGTGGAGGTCGAGTGGATCGCGCTGGGATTCGGCCGGCCGTAGCGCTCGCGCTGCTGGCCGCCCTGGCCGGCTGCTCGGCGCCGTCCGCGCCGGATGGCGGAGCGGCCGCGACGCTGCGTCCCGGCGCCGACGTCTCCGCCCTGGAACGGATCGAGCAGGCCGGCGGCGTGTTCCGGGACGGCGGGGCGCCGGGAGACGCCATCACCATTCTCCGGCACCACGGCGGCGACATGTTCAGGCTCCGCCTCTTCGTCCACCCGAGCGGCGACGATGTGCAGGTCAACGACCTCGAATACACCGTGCGCATGGCGGTCCGGATCAAGACGGTGGGCGCCCGTCTCCTGCTGGACATCCATTATTCGGATACCTGGGCGGACCCCGGCCTCCAGATCGTGCCGTCCGCCTGGAGAGGACTGGACTTTGCCGCCCTGGAGCAGCAGGTGGAGAGCTACACCGCCGGCGTGATCACTCGTCTCAAAGGGGCCGGCGCGCTGCCCGACATCGTGGAGGTGGGCAACGAGATCGATGCCGGCATGCTCTGGCCGCTGGGGCGGGTGGGCGGAGCCGACGACGACACTCCGGTACAGTGGGACCAGTTCACCCGCCTCCTCAAGGCCGGTATTCGCGGGGTTCGCGACGCGCTGGGGCCGGGCGACGCCGTCAAGATCATGCTGCACTATTCCCAGGGCGGAAGCTCCAGCGGCACCCAGTGGTTCTTCGACCACATCGGCGCCGCCGCCGTGCCCTATGACCTGATCGGTCTGAGTTACTACCCGTGGTGGCATGGCCCCATTGCCGGCCTCGAGGCCAACCTGGCGGCCACGGCGCAGCGCTACGGCCGCGATGTCATGGTGGTGGAGACCTCCTACCCCTGGCGGGCCGGTGGCTGGGAAGGCATCGCGTCCGACCGCGCGGCGATGACCTGGCCGGCGACGCCGCAGGGACAGGCGGCGTTTCTTCAGGACGTCCTCGACGCCGTGGCGCGGGTCCCAAATAGCCACGGCGCCGGGGTGATCTGGTGGTACCCCGAGGCCATCCAGGTCCCCGGCCTGTTCATCTGGGGCGGGGGGTCGCTGGCACTGTTCGATGCCGGCGGCGGTGTCCTTCCCGCGGCGTCGGCACATAGCGCGCCCTGACGCCCGCCTCGCCTCCCCTCAGCGGAAGAGGCCGCTCCCACCCGGCAGCACGCCGAACGCGAAGACGGTCCGCGACCGGTAGCGCTCGCCGGGACGCAGAATGGTGGACGGGAACTCGGCGTGGTTGGGCGAGTCGGGGTAGTGCTGGGTCTCCAGGGAAAACCCCGCCCGCTCGGCAAAGGGGTGGCCGTCGAGGAAGTTGCCCGAATAGAAATGCAGGCCGGGCTCGGTAGTGGACACGTCGAGGGTCCGCCCGGTACTCGACTCGGTCACCCGCGCCGCGTGGACCAGCCCGGGCGCTCCGCGGCGCAGCACGAAGGAGTGGTCGTATCCGCGGGCATACTCGAGCTGCGGGTCCGGCTCGCGGATCCGCGCCCCGATCGCCGTGACAGTGCGAAGATCGAGTGGGGTATTCGCGACCGGCGCCAATGCCCCGGTAGGAATCAGGCCGGAATCCACCGGGAGGAACCGATCGGCCCGGATCATGATCTGGTGGCCCAGGATGTCCCCGCTGTCGGGGCCAGCCAGGTTGAAGTAGCTGTGCTGGGTCAGGTTGATCGGCGTGGGTGCGTCGGTGACGGCTTCGTATTCCACCTCCAGCTCGTCCTCCGCCGTCAGCTGGTACCGCACCGCCAGCTTGAGCGTCCCGGGATATCCTTCGTCCCCGTCCGGGCTGGTATGCCGCAGGGTCAGGCCCACCCCGCGGTCGTCGGTGAATGGCTCCGGCTTCCAAACCACCTTGTCGAACCCCTTGATACCACCGTGGAGATGATTGGGGCCGTTGTTGAGCGCCAGGCTGAACGTCTTGCCGTCCAGGGTGAACTTGCCGCCGGCGATCCGATTCGCGTAGCGGCCGATGAGGGCCCCGATATAGGCCGTCTGGTTCAGGTACCTGCCGAGCGATTCGAAGCCCAGCACGACGTCGTCGAGGGTTCCGTCGCGGTCCCGCACTCGGAGCGAGACGATGGTCCCGCCGTAGTTGGTGACGGTCAGCAGGGTCCCGTTCGCATTGGCAAGCGTGAACAGCTCGACCGGTGTCCCGTCCGGTGTCGCACCGAACGAGGCTCGGCTGACGAAAGGCCGGGGAGACAGGGGGCCGCCTATCCCGTCGGGGAGCCGGGACCGGCGCGCTGCGCTTCCCTCGCCCGGAGCGCGAATCCGAGCATCACCAGCCCGAAGCCGAGCAGGACCAGGCCCCACCAGAGATTCACGTTGATGCCAAGCGACCGGTCATAGATCGCGCGGGACGACACGATCCCGTACACCGCCAGCATCGCGCCGAAGATCGAGAACATCAGGCCCATCGGCAGTCGCAGGTCCAGGTTCATCGCGAATCACCAGAAGATGACGTTGAGCACCAGGGTAAGCCCCAGTACGACCACGCCGAGCGCGGCCGGCCGCTTGTACCACACCAGATCATGGTCCCGGAGCCGGGGGGTCAGGCTGTAGACGAGCCCTTTCAGCTCCTCGTCCGACTTGTTGCGCCGGGTGACCAGCGAAATGACGATCGTGGCCGCGAAGCAGGCGCTCCACGCCACGATCGCGGTCCAGAAATTCTGGGCCATCTCGCTGGGATAGGTGTGGAGTACCGTCCCCAGGAATCCGCCCTTGAGGCCGGGCACCGCGCCCTGCGGCAAGGTGAGACCATGGTGGATGGCCGCCGCCCCGGTGCCGGTGAGCAGGCCGAAGAACGCCCCGTGTCCGGTGGAGCGTCGCCAGAACATGCCCAGCAGGAAGGTCGCGAACAGCGGTGCGTTGACGAACGCGAACACCAGCTGGAGCATGTCCATGATGTTGTTGAAGCGGGTCGTGGCGTACGCCGCCGCCACGCTGAGACCGATGCCGATCACCGTCGCGGCATGCCCCATCCGCAGGTAATGGGCGTCGGTCTGTCCCGGCCGGATGTACGACTGGTAGATGTCGTAGGTCCATACCGTGTTGAACGCGGTGACATTCCCCGCCATGCCCGACATGAACGACGCCATGAGCGCGGTCAGGCCGAGCCCCAGCAGCCCGGAGGGCAGGTAGTGGGCGAGCAGCGCCGGGACGGCGAGGTTGTAGTTGGGCGTTCCGTCGGCACCGACCGGCAGCAGGCCCCCGCGGCTGCTGTGCAGCGCGATAGCGATCATCCCGGGCAGGATCACCAGGGCGGGGAAGAGCATCTTGGGGATGGCGGCGATGAGGGGGGTGCGGCGCGCGGCGGTCATCGACTTGGCGGCCATGGCCCGCTGGATGACCAGGAAGTCGGTACACCAGTAGCCGAACGAGAGCACGAATCCGAGCCCCATGGCCATGCCGAACCACTCGACCCCCATGGGATTGTCACCGGCGGCGCCAAGGTGCCGCCAGGCCGACGACCAGGCGCCCGGCGCGTAGCCCGCCCCGGTGGCGACCGGCACCAGCTTTTCCTTGAGGCCGCTCCAGCCGCCCACGTCCTTGAGCCCCAGCAGCACCAGGGGCAGGAACCCGAGGACGATGAGGAAGAACTGCAGCACCTCGTTGTAGATCGCCGAGGTGAGCCCGCCGAGGAAGATGTAGGCCAGCACGATGACGCCGGACAGCACCACGCTGGCGTGGAAGTTCCAGCCCAGCACCAGCTCGAGGAGTTTGGCCAGCGCGTACATCGAGATGCCCGAGGAGAACACGGTCATCACGGCGAAGGTGATCGCGTTGAGACCGCGGGTCTTCTCGTCGAACCGGAGCCGGAGATACTCGGGCACCGAGCGGGCCCGCGACCCGTAGTAGAACGGCATCATGAAGATGCCCACGAACACCATCGCGGGAATCGCCCCGACCCAATAGAAATGGCTGGTCATCATCCCGTACTTGGCGCCCGAGGCCGCCATGCCAATCACTTCCTGGGCGCCCAGATTGGCGGACAGGAAGGCGAGCCCCGCGATCCAGGTGGGAATGGACCGCCCCGAGAGGAAGAAGTCTTCGCTGTTCTTGACGTATCGGCGCAGCACCCAGCCGATGCCGAGGACGAACGCGAAATAGACGATCAGGATCGAGTAGTCGATCGCGCCGAGATGGATCTGCTGCACGGGCGGTGCTCCCGGGAGAACGGTCGGTAGGGAGGGGGGCTGCCTTCCGGTAACCATGAGATACGGCCATTTGTCCCCCGGGCGCAAGCCGCGGGGGCCGCGGCTGGCCCCGGGGCGTCCCCGGCCCTACTATTGCGCTGAACCGGGAGAATCACATGCGTTGCCGTGCCCGCCCGCTGCTCTCATGCCTTGCCGCCGCTGCGCTCGTCTCGATCCCCGCCGCTCTCAGGGGCCAGGCCCGGGTCGCTTCCCCCGACGGGCGCAACGAAGTCACCGTCCAAGCCCACGAGGGCAGGCTGTACTACAGCCTGGCGCGGGACGGTCGCGCGCTGCTGCTCCCGTCGCTGCTCGGCTTCGAGTTCCGGGGCGCCGCGCCGCTGCGGGACGGGCTGCGCATCACCGACACCACCCGGCGGTCACACGACGAGTGGTGGACCCAGCCCTGGGGCGAGGTGGCGCGGGTCCGCGACCACCACAACGAGCTGGCGGTCTCGGTCGAGGAGACAGCGGCCCCGGGCCGGCGGTTCACCGTCCGGGTGCGCGCCTTCGACGACGGGGTGGGGTTCCGCTACGAGGTTCCTGAGCAGCCGGCGCTCGGCGGGTTCGAGATCACCAATGAGCTGACCGAGTTTGCCCTGGCGGACAATTCCAAGGCGTGGTGGATCCCCTCCGACCGGCCCCGGAAGGACCGCTCCGAGGAGCTGTACTCCTCCGCCCCCGCGAGCACCCTGGACAGCGTCCAGACGCCGCTCACCATGGAGACCCGGGACGGCCGCACCTTCATGGTGATCCACGAGGCCAACCTGGTGGACTATGCCCGGATGTTCCTGGCCGGCCCCAGAATGGAGGGCCGCACCCTCCGTGCGGCGCTGGCCCCCATGGCGGACGGCATCAAGGTGCGGGGCCGGACCCCGTTCGTGTCGCCCTGGCGCACCATCCAGCTGGCCGACAAGGCCATCGGCCTCGCCCCGTCGCTGCTGGGCCTCAACCTCAATCCACCAAACGCGCTGGCCAGCACCGACTGGATCCACCCGATGAAGTACGTGGGGATCTGGTGGGGCATGCACATCGGCTCCATGACCTGGAGCTCGGGGCCGAAGCACGGCGCCACCACCGCCAACGCGAAACGGTACATCGACTTTGCCGCGAAGAACGGGTTCGGCGGCGTGCTGGTGGAGGGGTGGAACGTCGGATGGGACGGCGACTGGATCGCGAACCGGGATGCATTCTCCTTCACGCGCGCCTATCCCGACTACAATCTCGCCGAGGTGGCGGGGTACGCGAAGCAGCACGGGGTCCGGCTGATCGTCCACAACGAAACGTCGGGCGGGATCCAGAACTACGAGCGCCAGATGGACAGCGCCTTCGCGCTGTACCGATCGCTGGGCCTCGATGCCATCAAGTCCGGTTACGTCACCGACCTGACCAGCGAGGGCCACTCCCACTATTCGCAGTTCATGGTGCAACACTATCGCCGGGTGATCGAGGCCGCCGCCCGGTACGGCATCATGCTGGACGCCCACGAGCCGATGCACGATACCGGCGAGCGCCGCACCTTTCCCAACATGATGAGCCGGGAGGGCGCGCGGGGCCAGGAGTACAACGCGTGGAGCGGAGACGGGGGCAATCCGCCGGAGCACGAAACGATTCTCTTCTTCACCCGCCTGCTGGCCGGCCCGATGGACTACACCCCGGGTATCTTCGACATCCTGGAGCGAAGCAGCGGACACGCCCACCGGCCCGAAGAGGCGCGGGTGCGCACCACGCTGGCCAAGCAACTCGCGCTCTACGTGGTGCTGTACTCCCCGCTGCAGATGGCCGCCGATCTGCCCGAGAACTACGAGGGGCAGCCCGCCTTCCAGTTCATTCGCGATGTCGCGGTAGACTGGGACACTACCCGGGTCCTGGATGGCCGGATCGGCGACTACGTCGCGGTGGCGCGCCGGCAGCGCGGCGGGCCGACCTGGTTCGTGGGCGCCATCACCGACGAGGAGGCCCGCACCCTGGACGTCCCGCTCTCCTTCCTGACACCGGGCCGGCGCTATGTGGCCGAGATCTATGCCGACGGGCCGGGCGCGAACTGGCTGGACAATCCCCTCCCGGTCACCATCAGCCGCCGCCCGGTGACGTCCGCCACCCGATTGCGTGTGGCGATGGCCCCGGGCGGGGGCCAGGCGATCCGGATAAGGCCGGCGCCGTAGTCACCCGCGGTCATTGCGAGCGCAGCGAAGCAATCCGGCCCGGCTCGCGCTGCTCGGATGGCGAACCCGGCTTGGTCGAGGCGAATCTTGGCAGTGTGAAACCGGACTCTCCCTTACAGCAGGAAACAACAGACGCGGATCAGGCGGAGACAACGGGGAGACGCGGTATTCGGTCTATTCCGAGTTGGGGTTCGGGTTTCTGGAGGTCGTGTACACAAACGCTTTGGTGCTGGTGTTGACGCAGGCCGGACTCAGAGTTGAGAGTGAAGTGCCCTTCGACATTCACTTCCGTGGTCAATTGATCGGGCGATATCGGCCGGATGTGGTTGTTGCAGGAAGTGTCATTGTCGAAGTCAAGTCAGGCCGCTGCCTCGTCCAACAACACACCACCCAGCTTCTTAACTACCTGCGTGGGTCCAAATTGAAGGTGGGCCTTATCCTCGGCTTCGGCGAGAAACCCGAGTTCCGGAGGATCGTACACACAAGGAACGATCCGCGTTGATCCGCAGTAGTCCGCGTAATCCGCGCCTTGCTGTTGCAGTTACCGCCCCAACAGGAACCGCAGCGGAATCTCCAGCCGGTCCCGCCAGGCCCGCTCGTTGTGCTCCGCGCCCGGAAAGGTCCGGGACAGATAGTTCCGCCCGTCCACATAACCCGCTTTGTGCAGCACCGAATCGGCCCGGGCCTGCCACGGGGGAAACATCGCGTCCAGCGTCGCGGTGCCGAGGTCGAAGTAGAACCGATGGGTGGCGGGATCCGGCGCGTGCCCGCGGAGATACTCGATCACCGCCCCGTCGGCCACCGGCCAGCCGGTGGAGAGGCACGCCGCCCCGCCGAACACGTCCGGGTACTGGGTCATCGCGTAGGCCGAAATCAGCCCGCCCATGCTCGCGCCCATCGTGAAGGGGTCCGCCCGCCCGGGCCTGGTGCGGTAGGTCCGGTCGATGAACGGCTTGAGTTCGGTCACCAGAAACCTGAGGTAGGCGTCCGAGATGATCTCGCTGTTCTGTACCGTGGAGCCGAACCCGTTGGAATGGCTGGTGCCCGATAGGGGTTTGGCCGGCATGTACTCCTGGTACCGCTTTGCCGTGTTCCAGATCGCCACCACGATCGCGGGGCGCACCCGCTGCTGCCGGATGAGCCGGGTCATA
>JBGPLG010000019.1:0-54110 GCA_041486305.1 Gemmatimonadota bacterium | reverse complement strand
CGCATCATCGTCGCCGCAGCCAACTGGGGCATGACCCAGCCGTCCGCCACCCAGAAGTACGCCGTTATCGGCTATTGCTGGGGCGGCCAGACCACCTTCTTCCACGCCATTCACGGTGGGGTGTCGGGCTTCAGCGGCGGCGTGGCCTTCTACGGCCTGCCCTATTCCACCGGCGGCACTCAAGCGACTGCCACGCAGCCGGCCGTACCTACCGCGTTCATCGCCGATTCGATTGCCAAGATCCGGGTGCCGGTGATGCTGCTCAACGGCTCCAAGGACGCGCGGATCGCCGCCGCAATGCCGGCGCTCGACTCCATCATGAAGGCCATGGGGAAGACCTACTCGGCGATGAACTATGAGGGCGCCGTCCACGGCTTCCTCCGGGCCCAGGACGATCCCAAGACCACCCGTGACGAGGCCGAGGAGCAGGCCAACCTCGCGGCGACCAAGGACGCCTGGCCGCGCACCATCGCGTTTCTCAAGCAGCGGCTGGGCCTGTAGGGCCTCGGGCCGGACCTGGCCCGCGAGGGCCCCATGGCACCGGTTGCTCGGCGGCCCCTCTGGACCTGCCCGAAATGCGGTGTCAAGCTGGTCACGCGGAATCTGTGGCGCTCGTGCGGCGAAGCGACGCTCGCCGAGTGGATCGACCGAATGGGGCTGGGCGCGAGCCAGAACTAGACGCCCGGCGGCTTCGGCGTGAATCCCATCTCGTCGAGGAAACGGTGCTGCCCGGTCGGGACATCCTTGCGCCGCTCGGTGCGGGTCATCACCAGACGGTCCTTGGCGCGGGTCATTCCCACGTAGAGCAGCCGCCGGGACTCCTGCAGGTCCGCTTCCGGCATCGCGCTGCCATCCCTGGGTGTGCTCAGGAATTGTCCGTCCTCCGCCCCCACAATGTAGACCCGGGAGAATTCCAGCCCCTTGGTCGAATGCAAGGTGAGCAGATTCACCCTGAGCCCCATGTCGGCGTCCTGCTCGCCGGCATCGGAGCGTGACAGGGCCACCCGGTCGAGGAACTCGCGGAGCTGGTCCAGCAGCGACCCGCTCGACGCCGCCTCGAGCAGCCGACGCAGGCGGGCCATCGCGGCCGGATAGCGGGCGTCGGCGCCCTTCTCCTTCCGGATCCGCTCCAACTCCCGCTGACCGCCCAGCAGCGTGATGACCTGCTCCAATGACGGCGCATCCAACGCTCCCGGCGCGGCGCGCTGCAGCCGGTAGAACTCGAGGCAGTCGCTGTACCGCCCCAGCGCAAAGGCACGGGAGATCTTCCAGAATCGTTCCAGTTCCCCCGTCAGCGGCTTCGGTGCCTCCAGCGCCAATGCGAGGCCGAGGTAGTCGAGCAGGTGGACCAGCGCGGTCTTGCGGGCCAGCGCCAGCTTCTCGGCTTGGAGGCGAAGGAACACCAGGGCGAGGGCCTGGGCGTCCTCGTCGGCGCGGTGGGCCTGGGCCAGCTCGATGCCGAAGTGATGGGCCAGGTCTTCCAGTTTCCGGCTGCCGGGGTGCAGGCTCCGCGCGAGGGGGAGCGAGTCGTAGCTGGTAAACTCTGCGCCTTCGACCAGCTCGGCCCCCAGTCGCCGCAGGATCGGGAAATCGAATCCGTTCCCGTTGTGCGCCACCAGCACGTCGTCGCCGCAGAACTTGCGGAATGCCGGCCACACTTGATCCAGGGTCGGCTGGTCCCGGAGCTGTTCGTCCGTGATCCCGTGGGTCTTCCGGGCGCCTTCGGTCATCGGTACCCGGGGGCGGACCAGCTGCTGGTAGCGGTCCACCACCTGCCCGTTGCGAACCCGCACCGCTCCCAGCTCCACGATATCGCAGGTGGTGACGTCCTTATCGGTGGTCTCGAGGTCCACTACCACGAAATCCCGGAAGGCATCGGTGAGGGCGCCGGCGTGGACCATCTGCAGGGCCTTGAACAGGCCCAGGCTCAAACCGGATCGACCGGCCTCCCCGGGCGAGAGCGTGATGTCCTCGTTGCGCGGCAGCTCCTTGCCGTCGAGATAACCGACCGAGGTGACCCCGGCGCGGAGCAACAGGCCTGAGAGCGCCAGCTCGAGCCCCCCCATGCGGGGGAGCCAGACCCGCTTCCTTCCATGCAGGGCCCCGCCGAGCCGGCCGGCCAGGGCCACGACGCCCGGATCCGAGGCCGGGTCGGTCAGCTCCTCGTGGCAATCCTCCAGCACGGTCCGGTACTCGCCGACTCGCTGGGACAACAGGTCTTCGACCAGCCCGGCCAGGGTGGGGTGTTTCCGCCCCAGCGCCGGAAGGTTGAGCAACGCATAGTCGGCGCGGCGCAGCTTCTTGACGGTTTCGTCGTCCTTGGTCCTGCGTTTGGCGAGGGTCCGCATCCAGGCGACCGGCTCGACCTTCTTGCGTTCCGCCTCCGACGCGATGGAGGACCACAGGGTCTGGGGCAGCACCACCCGCACGAAGGCTTCCTGCCGGAGCGAATCATCCGGCTCCGCCAGGACCCGGAGGGCGGCCACCAGGTACCGGACCACCGGATCGTCCTGGAGCGCATGTCCCGATGCCAGCCGGCAGGGAATCCCGGCGCTGATGAACACCGCCTCGAGGGCGTTTCCGGTGTCGTGGCGCCGATAGAGCACCCCGTACTCTCCCCAGGGAAGCCCCGCCTTCCTCTGGTCCGCCACCAGGTCGGCCAGCAGCCAGCGCGCCTCGGCGTGGTCGTCGTCGAATCCGACCACGCGCACCGGGAATTCCGATTCCCGGTCCGCTTTGAGCGACTTCTCCGCGAAGAGGCTGGGATTCTGGGACAACAGCCGGCGGGCCGGCTCGAAGATCTGGCGCGCGTTGCGGCGGTTCTCGTCGAGCAGGACGATCTGGCTCTTGTCGAGCCGGAAATCGTTGGTGAAATCGACCAGCACCTGCGGGTTGGCACCGGTCCAGGAAAAAACCGACTGCTCGTCGTCGCCCACCACGAACAGGTTCCGGTGCCTTTCGGCCAGCCGCCGTACGATGGCGTACTGCCGCGGGTTCAGGTCCTGGAATTCGTCCACCAGGACATGGTCCCAACGGCCGGCCACCAGGTCCGCGATCTCATCGTCATTGGCGAGCAGGGAGGCGGTCCGGTCCACCAGGTCGTCGAAGTCCAGCAGGTTTCGCTGCTCGAGGTAGGCGCGGTACCGCGTGAAGATGCCCAGGTCGTCGGGTGTGAGGTCCACGCCGCGGATTCGGTGCAGCCCGAACCGGCCGAGCAGCCAGCCGCGGCGCTTTTCCCAGACGCCCAAGCGGCGCAGCACGTCCTTCTGGTACTCCTCGTCGGCGATCCCGAACCCCCGGCGCGCACCCACCCACTCTCCGTGCTCCCGGAGAATCTCGGCGCAAAGCGCATGCAGGGTACCGCCCTTCACGCCCTCGCCCCGGCTGCCCAGGGCCTTCTCCAGCCGCTCGGCGATCTCCTGCGCGGCCTTGTTGGTGAACGTGACGGCGCAGATCCGGGATGGGTCGAAGCCCTGCTGCTCGATCAGGAAACGGATCCGCTCGATCAGGCAGAAGGTCTTCCCCGCGCCGGGACCGGCCAGCACCAGCACCGGGCCCAGGGGCGCCTCGATGGCTTCTCGCTGGCGGACAGACGGTGCAAAATCGGTGGCCAGGGCGACGATCACTGGGCAACCAGCGCGTCCCCGAATGCGGCGATCCGGTCGGCCAGCTCGGCCATGACCTGCCCGGGGGTGCGGCCGGCTCGCTTGGGAACCTTGAAGGAATGATCGGCGTCGGGAACCAGATGCAGCGTGGCCCGGGGTCCCAGCTGTTCGCAGACCTGGGTGAGGAGATCGAGCTGGGCGAATTCGTCCCGGCTGCCCTGGAGGAACAGCATCGGCACCCGGACCTGAAGCAGGTGATCCGCCCGCGACACCGAGGGCTTGCCCGGCGGATGGAGCGGGAAGCCCAGGAAGGCGAGACCCCGAACCCCCGGGAGTGGCGCCTCGGCCTGGGCGGTGCTGGTCATCCGGCCGCCGAAAGACTTCCCTCCCGCGAGGAGCGCAAGACCGGGCCACTCGACCCCGGCTCGCTCGACCGACTCCCGCACCCGTGCGGCGGCCACGGCCGGTGGGTCGGGCCGGTTCTTGTGCGCCTCCATGTAGGCAAACTCGTAGCGGAGCGTCGCCACGCCGCGATCGAAGAGCGCCTGGGAGATGGCTTCGAGGAACGGATGCTGCATCCCCGCTCCCGCGCCATGAGCCAGGACGTAGCCAAAGCGGGGGGCCGATGGAGTCAGGGCAAGCATTGACGGACTCCGCGACGAGACGATCGAGAGGCAGGCTGAGCCGGTGAGCCTCAGAATTCGGACAGTTCTACTGGTGCTGCTCCGTCTATTTCTTCAACAACTGGTTCAACAGGGCGGCGAGACGGATGCCGGCCTGGGCCAGTCGCTGCTCCGCCCGGGGCAGGTTCTCCGTGGCATAGGCGCCGCCGATCTCCGGTGAAGCCGGCAGATCGTAGACATGGTCGCGTGACAGCGCGTGACTCTCGGCCGCCCAGTCCACCGGGCCTCCGCTGGACACTTCCCTCCGATTGAGCCGCTTGGCGGCCTTCCGGAGGCGTCCCAGCCACTCATCCTCATCGAGGCCCGCCGAGCTGATCAGGTAGGTATCCCAGACCGAATGGAGGTTCGCTGGGCGGCCCTGCCAGGTCACCTTCACGTCATTTCCGCCGCGGTCGCCCCGCTCTCCCACGTGGAGCGGCTGGTGGAGATCCCCGATGAAGTGGATCAGGAAGCGCAGCGCCTCGGTCCGCTCCGCATCGGGACGGGACCGGTCCGCGAGAATCTTGGAAGAGCGGTCGATGGCGTTGAGGACGCATCCCTCCGGCGGGCAGTACCGGGCCCAGCCCTCGAAGCTTGAATCCACGGGGACGTCGATGTAATGCCACGGGCCGGTCTCCTTGCGCGCGTTCCGAATGCTGTCCGCCCAGGTCGAGGCGTCGGTCAGGCTGGTGCCGCCGAGCAGCCGGAGGACTTCCCTGCGGGCGTCCTTGGAGAGGTAGTCCATGGCCAGCCGGGCGGTCAGGTGGTGCCCCAGGGTCCCCCACGCATGGGCCAGCGCGGGGAGGACCAGGAGCGAGGCGGCAAGCAATAGTCGGCGCATGGCGAGGAGGCAAGGGAAGGGGGAATAAAAGCGGGGGTGGTCCGTTGGGACCACCCCCGCTTCCTGCTGGGTTGCTTCGCTTAGCGCTCGACCAGGATCAGGAATCTGGCCTGTCCCCAGAACCGCTCGGGCGAGCTGATCTGGAGCGAGCCCTTGAGCCGGTTCTTGGCGTCCAGCGGAATGTTGCTGTACGCGATGTTCTGGTTGGTCACCAGCTGGTACTCCTTCGCGGGATCGGGCAGTTTGATCTCCGTGAGGTTCCGACGGTCCACCATGGTGAACCCGGCGGGATCGAGGTTCGGGCCCGGCTTGAGCACTTCACCGGTGCGGGTGAAGATCAGGAAGCGGGTGCCACCCTCTTCGGTGATGATCCCCTTGTCCTTGAGCTCCTTGCGGGTGCCGATGACGTAATACACCGTGTTTTCACGGGTGGTCACCGCGGAGACGGTATCGGTCAGCACGGCCTTTTCCTCGCTCAGCGTCGCCACCTGCTGCTTGGTGCCGGTCAGATCGGCTTCCAGCGTGGCGATGGTGTTCTTCTGGCTCTCGAGGGTCGCCTGGAGACCGTCGATGGTAGCCTGAAGGTCCGCCAGCGTGCTCTTGAGGCTGTCCGACTCGGAGGTCAGCTGCTTGAGGCGCTTCTGGCTGGCCGCAAGGCGGGATTCATTGCCCTTGAGGCGCGCGGTCAGGTCCTGCACGCGCTTGAGCACCATGGCGCGGTCGTTCGTGGCCAGCCCCTCACCGCCCACCACCGGCTCGACCGGCTTGCGGGCGTTGGAGACCTTGAGGATCTCCGTGTTGATGTCGGAGAGGAGCCGGGTGGTTTCCGCCAGATCCCGCACCAGGCTGTCCTTCGCGGCGGCCACGGTGGTCATCTGCTCCACCTGGGTCCGGAAGTACTGGGACGAGTCAGCCGGAATCCGCTGCGCGACTTGCCCTTCCTGCGAACAGGCGGCGGCAAGCAACGCGAGCGGCAGGACTGCAGACCATTTCTTCATTCGGAGCTTCCTTTCGGAACTTGGGTCTTGGAGGCCGACACTCCCCCCGAGCGCCGGGCGCCACCTAACCCTGAAAAGTTCGCCTTGTGGGTCATCAATGCCAAGGGGACGACCGGGGGGGCCTCGGTTGCACAGCCAGCTTGACACCGTTCCGCCACAAAGCCGTATATTCATCCACCGTCCCGATCCCCGTGGGACCGTCGTGGTTCCATCCGGCATCTCCATTCCTACGAGGTACTTCCGCATGGCTCGCGCTTTCCGGACGTTCTCGCTCGCGCTCGTTCTGGCGATTGCGACCGTGGCAACCGCGGCGGCCCAGTCTGGTACGTTGACCGGCAAGGTGACCCTTTCTGGCGGGGGCCGGCCCCTGGCGGGTGCGGTGGTGACCGTGCTGACCTCCAACGGCGTGGAGGCGGCGAAGACCAGCTCCCGCTCCGACGGCACCTTCAGGATTCCCGGGCTGGCCCCGGGGTCCTACCTGGTGAGGGTGTCCTCGATCGGCTATAGCGTCCGCGAGTTCCCCGGCACCGCGATCTCGGCGGGGGCAACTGCGTCGGTGGACGCGGTGCTGGAGGAGCGGCCGGCGCAGCTCGAGGAAGTCTCGGTGACGGTAGTCTCCAAGGCGCCGGAGAAGCAAACCGATGCCCCCGCCGCGGTCTTCGCCATAACCCGGACCGAGATCGCCGAGCGTCCCGCGCTTACGGTGGTGGACCACCTGAAGAGCGTGCCGGGGGTGGACATTTCGACCGGCGGTCTGGTGCAGTCCAACGTGGTGGCGCGCGGGTTCAACAACATCTTCTCGGGAGCGCTGCTCACCCTGATCGACTATCGCTACGCCGCGGTACCGTCCCTCCGGGTCAACGTCTCGACCTTCTTCCCGACCAGCAACGAGGACATCGAGCGGATCGAGTTCGTGCTGGGTCCCGGGGCCGCGTTGTACGGGCCGAACTCCTCCAACGGCGTGCTCAACATCTTGACCCGCTCGCCGTTCACGTCCACCGGCGCCACGCTGTCGTTCGAGGGGGGCGCGCGGGCCGGCTCGAACTACACCTCCGGCACCAGTACCCTGACCGACAACGGCGCCGGGATCTGGCGCGCCACCGGGCGCTATGCCGCCCGCCTCGGCAGCAAGGTGGCCTTCAAGGTGTCGGGCAATTACCTGAAGGGCACCGAATGGCGCTATCGGGATCCCGCCGAGCCGATCAACCTCAACACTGCCAAGCCGGGGCTCGGGCTCCCGTCCGGGCTGTGCAACAGCAACACCGGTTGCCGCGATTTCAACCTCGAGCAGTACGGTGGTGAGGCCCGGGTTGACGCCCGGCCCGACGCCAACACCGAGGTGATCGCCACGCTCGGAATGACCAACGCCAAGAACCTGATCGAGTACACCGGGATCGGCGCCGCCCAGGCGCGGGGCTGGCGGTACACCGCGGCCCAGCTCCGGTTCCGCTACAAGCGCCTCTTCGTGCAGGGCTTCGGCAATTTCAGCGGCGCCGGCATTGACAGCAGCAGCACGCCGCCCCGGGCGCGCGCCTTCCTGTTCCGCGACGGCAACCCGATCGTGGACCAATCCCGGGTCTGGTCGGCCCAGTTCCAGCACGGGTTCGACCTGGGCAACCGGGAGACGGTGCTCTACGGGGCGGATTATATCTTCACCGATGCCCGCACCGGCGGGACCATCAACGGTCGCAACGAAGCCGATGACGGCATCAAGGAATACGGCGGGTACGTGCATAGCGTGACCCACCTGGGCGCCAAGCTGGACTTCGTGGGGGCGCTGCGGCTCGACAAGAGCAGCCGGCTGGAATCCGCGGTACTGTCTCCCCGGGCGGCGCTGGTCTACAAGCCGAAGGACAACCAGTCCTTCCGGCTCACGTTCAACCGGGCCTTCTCGACGCCCAGCAACAACAGCCTGTTCCTCGACATCGTTGCCGGGCGAATTCCGCTCAGCCCGACCATCGGCTTCAACATTCGCGCCCTGGGCGTGCCCAGCACCGGGTTCCAGTTCCGGGCCAATGGCGGCTGTGCCGGGGGCGCGGGGAACAATCTCTGCATGCGGACGCCGTTCAACGAGGCGGCCGGCCTGTTGCCGGCGCGCGCGGCGACCCTGTGGTCCGCTGCGGTGGGCGCCGTCGCGGCCGCGGCCGGCGCGCAACTCGCCGGTCTGATGCTGGCCAACGCTCCCACCAGCCAAGTGGGCACCCAGCTGCGGCTGCTCAATCCGACCACCCAGCAGTTCATCGACGTCGCCGACCCAACCAGCCAGGTACGGGACATCGAGGCGCTGCAGCCGACCATCAGCAACCAGTTCGAGCTGGGATACAAGGCCCTGATCGCCAACCGGTTCCAGATTTCGGTGGACGGCTGGTACGAGCACAAGCGCAATTTCATCGGCCCCCTGATCGTCGAGTCGCCGACGGTGTTCCTCAACCGCACCGAGACCATCGCGTATCTGACCGGACTCTTCACCCAGGCGGGCGTGCCGGGCGCCGCGACCGTGGCGGCTCAGCTCGGAACCGCCATGGCAGGCCTTTCGGCGGCCACCAGCGTCGCAACGACCGGCGTGCCGCTCGGTACCGTCGTTCCCAACAACTCGCCGCTCAATGACAAGTCGGACATCTTCCTGACCTACCGGAACTTCGGAAAGGTGAACCTCTGGGGCGCCGACCTGGCCATGGACATGGTGTTCGGCAAGCACCTCTCCCTGGCGGGCAGCTATTCCTATGTGAACAAGGACTTCTTCCCCAAGGCCGACCTGGAGAATGCCCCGACCGACATCGCGCTCAACGCCTCCAAGAGCAAGGGCTCCTTCACCGCCGGGTGGCGTGACGATCCGAACGGCTGGAGCGCGGAGGGACGGCTGCGCGCGGTGAAAGGGTTCCCGGTCAACTCGGGAGTGTACGTGAGCGCGCCGGACCCGGCCGATCCGACCAAGCTCCAGCCCACCGATTCCTATGCGGTGCTCGATCTCCAGGGAACCTGGCGCCCACCGCTCGGCTCACGGAACATGCTGTTCTCCGTGAATCTCCAGAACCTGTTCAACAAGCATTACGCGACGTTTGTCGGCGTGCCAAGAATGGGGAGGGTGCTGCTGACGAAGCTGACGTATACGTTCTAGTGAGGCGCTACGACGGTACGACGCTACGAGGCTAGCAACGAGCGGGTTCCTAGCGTCATAGCGTCGTAGCGTCATAGCGTCGATCCTCGACCCGATGAAAAGCCTCCTCTCCCGCTTCCCCTCGCTCCCCTACGTCGCACCGTTTGCGGCGTTCCTGGTGCTCCTGGCCTTGTCGTCCTGGCTCCCGGTCGACCTGCGCACCTCCAACCTGCTTCGCCTGGTCATCCTCGGCCTGGTGCTCTGGGTATGCTCGCGCGGGGTCGTGACCTTCCGGGCGCCCAACTGGCTGGCGAGCGTGCTCCTGGGCATCGCCGTGTTTCTCCTCTGGATCATGCCGGATGTTCTCTGGCCTGCTTGGCGGGGGCATTGGCTGTTTTCCAACGGCCTGACCGGAAAGGCGGAGGGGTCGCTCCCGCTCGCGGGGCAGCACGATCCTCTGGTCATGGCGCTCCGGACCGTACGGGCCGTCATCCTGGTGCCCATTGTGGAGGAGCTGTTCTGGCGGGGCTGGCTGCCCCGGTGGCTCGACAACATGGAAGATTTCCGGAAGGTTCCGCTCGGCAGCTACAGTCGGCTGGCGTTCTGGGTCACGGCGATCCTGTTCGCCAGCGAGCATGGGTCCATGTGGGATGTGGGGCTGGCGGCAGGCGTGCTGTACAACTGGTGGATGCGGAAGACCCGAAGCCTGGGCGATCTCATCCTGGCCCACGCAGTGACCAACGCGTGCCTGTCAGCCTATGTGATTATCGGGGGTCGTTGGGAATACTGGTAGGACTCTCTTAGCGTGGTAGCATCGTAGCGTCGTAAGCGTCTTCCCTCAGCTCTTCGCCGCAATCCCGGTATCCGGCGCCACCAACAACCGGCGGACGCCCTTCCACCAGCGGGGCTCGGCCTTTGGCACCACGCTTTCGATCACGCCCTTCCGGCGGTTGGCGGCCTGGACGAACTTCCCCTCGCCGACATAGATGCCGATGTGGGTGACCCGCCGGCCCCGCCCGAAGAAGAGCAGATCGCCTGGGAGCATCTGGGCGGTATCCTTCGGCACCTCGACGCCGAGCTTGGCCTGCTGCGCGGCGGTCCGGGGGAGGTGCAGATCGAACGCTTCCATCACCCATTTGACCAGCCCGCTGCAATCGAACGCCAGGCCGGGCTTGACCGCGCCATACTTGTACTTGAGGCCCACCTGCTGGCGGGTGAGGCTTACCAACGAATCGCGGCCTCCCAGGAGCGCCCGGGACAGTGCCGCGAAGGGCTTTTCTCCCTGCGAGGGAGTCGGTGCGGCAGACTCGGAGTTCCCGGGCGCCTGCGCCTGCAGCCCCGGGCCGGAGAGCGGCGCAAGGACACAGACGGTTGTTACGATTGCGAGAGAAAGGTAGGTCCGCATCAGGCTGAATAAATAGCGCGTTTTTCACGGGCTGTCTACCGGGAGGCCGACCCGGCCCTACCGACCCGACAGACTATCCCCTAGAATCGGTCACCGTGCTGAAGACCACTCCGTTCCATGCCCGTACTGCACCTCTGGTGCAGGGCCAAGCCTGGCGGCGCTGGGCGGGCCATACCGTCGCCAGCGCCTATGAGCTGGTGCACGATCGCGAGTACGCCGCGGTCCGGAACGCCGCGGCGCTCTTCGACGTCTCCCCGCTCTACAAGTACGTGATCAGCGGGCCCGACGCCGCCCGCCTGCTCGATCGCATGGTCACGCGCGACGTGACCAAGTGCAAAGTGGGGCAGGTGATGTACACACCCTGGTGCGACGCCCACGGCAAGGTCATCGATGACGGCACCATCAGCCGCCTCGCGCCGGAGCGCTTTCGCCTCACCAGCGCGGAGCCCAACCTTCGCTGGCTCTCCATGAATGGCGCAGGAATGAGCGTCGCCATCGAGGAGGTTTCGGCGCGGCTCGGCGCGCTGGCGCTCCAGGGGCCGCTCTCGCGCACCATCCTCCAGCAGGTGAGTCCCGCCGATCTCGCCGCCCTCAAGTATTTCCGCCTGGTCGAGACCACGATCCGCGGGATTCCGGTCACCATCTCCCGCACCGGCTATACCGGCGACCTGGGCTACGAAATCTGGATCCCCGCCGAGCAGGCGGTGCCGGTGTGGGACGCGCTGGTCGAGGCGGGCACGCCTTACGGGATCACCCCGGCCGGCATCTGGGCCCTGGACATGGCGCGGATCGAGGCCGGCCTGGTCATGCTCGATGTGGACTATCACTCGTCGCACCACGCCCTGATCGAGGCCCAGAAGTCCTCGCCCCTGGAGCTTTCGCTCGACTGGACCGTGGGCTGGGACAAGGGCCCTTACAATGGGCGGCGGGCGCTCCGGGCTGAGCGGGCCCGGGGTCCCGAATGGCGCTTCGTCGGCCTGTCGATCGACTGGGTGTCGCTGGAGGCGCTCTACGCCGCGGTGGGACTCCCGCCCCAGATCCCCACCGTGGCCTGGCGGGTCAGCACACCGGTGTACCGCCACACCAAGCAGATCGGCTACGCCTCGAGCGGCTCCTGGTCGCCCCTGCTCAAGCAGTACCTCGCGCTGGCCCACCTGCGGGCGCCCCACTTCGAGGCCGGCACCGAGGTCGGGCTGGAGGTGACCGTGGAGCACCAGCGGCTCCAGGCCCGGGCCCGGGTTACGCCGCTGCCGTTCTTCGATCCGGAGCGGAAGAAGTCGTGAAGCACTACGACGCGATCATCGTGGGGGGCGGCCACAACGGGCTGGTCGGCGCCGGGTACCTGGCCCGGGCCGGCAAGAAGGTCCTGGTGCTGGAGCGGCGGCCGCTGGTGGGCGGAGCGGCGGTGACCGAGGAAATCTTCCCGGGCTTCAAGTTCTCGGTGTTCTCCTATGTGGTGAGCCTGCTGCGGCCCGAGATCATCCGCGACCTCGAGCTGCCGAAGCACGGGCTCCAGATCCTGCCCCTCGAAAGCACCGTCGTCCCGCTCGACAACGGCGACTATCTGGGCTCCTGGGCCGACCCCGACCTCTCGCGCCGCGAGCTGGCGCGCCATTCGGCGAGGGACGCCGAGGCGGCCACGCTCTTCGGCCGCCTGATGCACCACATGGCCATGGCGGTCAAGCCGATCCTGGGCATGCTGCCGCCCGATCCCGCGTCGCTGGCCCCCTCCGACCTCAAGGGGATGCTCAAGTTCGCCGGGCACTTCCGTTCGCTGGGTGCGGAGAAATTCCACGCGCTGCACAAGCTCATGACCATGAGCTCGGCGGACTACCTCGACGAATGGTTCGAGTTCGATCCCCTCAAGGCCACCAAGTCGGCCAGCGGAATCATCGGCACCTTCCTGGGACCGCGGTCCCCCGGCACCGCCTACGTGCTGCTGCACCACTACATGGGCGAGATCGACGGCGCCTTCCGGGCCTGGGGCTTCCAGAAGGGCGGCACCGGCGCCATCAGCGGCACCATCGCCCGCGCGGCGCAGGCGCTCGGCGCCGAGATCCGCACCGACGCCACCGTGGAGAAGGTGATCGTCAAGGGCGGGCGGGCGTCCGGCGTGGCCCTCGCCAGCGGCGAGGAGATCGGGGCCACGCTGGTGGTGAGCTGCCTCGACCCGCGGCGCACCTTCACCCAGCTGGTGGATCCGAAGGAAATGCCCGCCGACGTGATCGAGGCCATTCGCCGGTTCAAGTTCCGCGGCTCCTCCGGCAAGGTGAACCTGGCCCTGTCGGAGCTGCCCGATTTCACCTGCCTGCCCGGCATGGGTCCCCACCTTCGCGGCGCCGTCTCCATCAGTCCGAGCCTCGACTACCTCGAGCGGGCCTACGACGACGCCAAGTACGGCGAGTTCTCGAAGCACCCGTACATGGACATCGTGATTCCTTCGATGATCGATCCCGGCATGGCGCCGCCGGGCAAGCACGTCATGAGCTGCTTCGTCCAGTACGCGCCCTACAATCAGGCCGGAGGGTGGACCGACGCCAATCGCGAAGCCTTCGGAGACGCGGTAGTCGACACGCTGAGCCGCTACGCCCCCAACCTCCGGAACGCCATCATCGGACGCCAAGTGCTGGTGCCCAGCGATATCGAACGGATCACCGGCCTTACCGAGGGCAATATTTTTGCGGGCGAGCTGGCCCTGCACCAGCTCTTCTTCTTCCGGCCGGTGCCGGGCTGGGCCAACTACCGCACCCCGGTCAAGGGGTATTGGCAGTGCGGCGCCGGGACCCATCCCGGCGGCGGCATCATGGGGGCCTCGGGGCGGCTGGCCGCGCTGGAGATCCTCAAGGATGTGGGCCAATGAGCGCCGCGCCCGACGTGGTGATCATCGGCGGCGGGGTCAACGGCCTCGTGGCCGCGGCCTGTCTGGGCAAGTCGGGGCAGAAGGTCCTGTTGCTGGAGCGGGGTCCGGCCGTCGGAGGTCAGAACCAGCTGGGCGAGTTCTCACCCGGCTTCCGTGCCGATCCGCTGGGGCATGACGCCGGCTGGCTGCCGCCGGCGGTGGCCCGAGAGCTCGGGCTGACCGGTGTTGCCCGCGTGGTGCCCGACCCCTCGGTCGCCGTTCCGGCCGGCCCGGGGGAATGGCTCTCGCTCTCTCCCGACCGGCGCCGCGCCGAGCTGGAAATTCGCCGGCACTCGGTGCGGGACGCGGCCGCATGGCCGGGCTTCACCATGCTGCTGGCCCGGCTCGCCGGCGTGCTCCAATCCCTCTACGTGCTCCCCGCGCCGGACATCGACACCACCTCGCTCGGCGAGCTGCTCCCCCTGCTCGGCGTGGCGCGGTATCTCCGGGGCCTGGGCCGGAAGGACATGGTCGAGTTTCTCCGCACCGTCCCGATGTCGGTGCAGGAGTTCCTCGATGACCGGTTCGAGTGCGGGCCCCTCAAGGCGGCGGTGGGCGCGGTGGGCGTGACCCACATTCGCCAGGGTCCCCGCTCCGGCGGCACCGCGTTCGTGCTGCTGCACCAGCTCGTCGGCTCCGCAGGCGGCGCCATCCGCGGCCGGGGCTACTGGCAGGCGGGACCCGACGCCCTGGCGCGGGCGGTCGCGGAGGTCGCGAAACGGCATGGGGTGACGGTGCGGACCGGAGCGGAGGTGGCCCGCATCACGGTGCAGGACGACAGCGTCGCCGGAGTCGTGCTCGAAAGTGGCGAGGAGATCGCCACCCGCATCGTCCTGTCCGGTGCGGATCCCGCCCAGACCCTGCTCGGCATGGTGGACCCGGTCTGGCTCGACCCGGAGTTCCTTCTGGCGGTCCGGAACATCAAATTCCGGGGCAACGCCGCCCGGGTGCTGTACGCGCTGGACGGACTCCCGGTGTTTCCCGGGCTGGGCGCTCCCGGTGCGCTGGCCGGAACCCTCACGCTCTCGTCGTCGCTGGACCAGATCGAGCGCTCCGCCGATGACGCCAAGTACGGCCGGGTCTCGGAGCGGCCCCACGTCGAGCTGCACCTGCCCTCGGTGCGCTGGCCCGGCCTGGCCCCACCGGGCAAGCACGTGCTGGTGGCCCAGGCGACGTCGGCCCCCTACCGGCTCCGGGCCGGGCCCTGGACCGCGGCGGCGAGGGACGCGCTCGGCAGCCGGGTCACCGGCGCGATCGCGGAGGTGGCTCCCGGCTTTCCCGGCCAGGTGCGTCACTGCGAGGTGCTCACTCCGGTGGAGATCGAGGAGCGGTACGGCCTCACCGAGGGCGCCGTGACCCAGGGAGAGATGACGCTGGATCAGATTCTGTTCATGCGTCCGGTGGCCGGCGCGTCTCGCTATGCCACGCCGATCTCCGGACTGTACCTCTGCGGCGCCGGCACGCATCCGGGCGGAGGCATCGCGGGGGGGCCCGGGTGGCTGGCCGCACGGAGAGTCCTCAAGGATCGGCGCGAGCGGCGAGGAGCGAGCCTATGACCACCTTCGTACAGACCTCGGCGTCCTTCAGGCAGGGCGCCCATACCATGCCGGGCGAGTACTACACCTCGCCCGAGATCTTTGCCGAAGAAACGGAGCGGATCTTCGCGCGGAGCTGGATCTGCGTCGGGCGCACCAGCCGGCTGGTGCAGCCGGGCGACTTCTTCGTCAAGGTCGTGGCGGGTGAGAGCCTGATCTTCCTCCGGGACCGGAGCGGCGGGCTCCGGGCGTTCTTCAACGTCTGCCGCCACCGGGGTACCCGGCTCTGCGCCGAGGAGTCCGGGCACGTCTCCGAGACCATCCAGTGCCAGTATCACGCCTGGACCTACACCACCGACGGGAAGCTCATCGGCGCCCCCCACATGGTCGAGGTGGCCGGCTTCAACAAGGCGGACTATCCGCTGCACCAGGCGGCCCTGGCCGAGTGGGAGGGGTTCCTCTTCGTGAATATCGCGAAGGAGCCGGTGCCTTTCGACCGGAGCCACTCCAAGCTGATCGGCCGGTTTGCCCGCTTCGGCTTGCCCGGCCTCCAGGTGGGGCACCAGGTCTCCTATGACGTGGCGGCCAACTGGAAGCTGATCTTCCAGAACTACAACGAGTGCCTCCACTGCCCGGTCATCCATCCCGAGCTGTCGGCGCGGATGCCCTACCAGAGCGGCGCCAACGATCTGACCGAAGGGCCGCACCTGGGCGGGTACATGGTGATCAGCCAGCCTGCGCTGAGCGTGACGATGAGCGGCGCCGCGGCGGGATTGCCGGTGGCGGCGCTGTCCGAGGAGGACCGGCGGCGGGCCTATTACTACTCGTTCCAGCCCAACATGATGCTGAGCATCCAGCCCGACTACGTGAACTACTACACGCTGTGGCCGGTGTCGCCGACCCGCACCATCGTGGAAAGCGAATGGATGTTCAACCCGGCCTCGTTCGGACGCCCCGATTTCAATCCCCAGGATGCCATCGATTTCTGGGATGTCACCAACCGGCAGGATTGGCGGATTACCGGAGAGAGCCAGATCGGCATCGCCTCGCGCCGCTACCAGCCGGGTCCCTATTCGGCGCGGGAAAGCGTCCCGGCGGCGTGGGACCGGGCCTATCTCGAGTCCATGGGACGATCCGCACCCTGACGGCACGGATGTAGAAGGCGCTCACCCCGGGTCCGCGCCCCCTGGCCTCCGTGCGTCGCTCCTCGCCATGCTCCACTTGAGTGCCGGCGGGGTCACCAGGGTGGTGACGACCACCATGATCACCACCGCCGAATAGATCGCCTGGTCCACTACCCGTTCCCCCGCCACCGTCAACCCCAGGCCGACGTTCGCGAAGATCAACCCCACCTCTCCTCGTGGAATCATGCCAACGCCGATGCTCACGCGATCGAGCCCGCGGCCCGCAGCGCCCAGGGAGCACAGTTGTTTGCCGGCGATGGCCGCAAGGGTAAGAGCCAGGGCCAGCCCGAGCACGCCCGGTTGACCGAAGACCGGAAGCGCCACGCGCATTCCCATGAGGACGAAGAAGACCGGAACCAGGAAGCCCGAGATCGGTGAGACGAGGTGTTCCAGCAGGGGTTCGCCCTGGGCCACGAAGGTCCCCAGCATCTTCCGGTCGAGCAGCAGGCCGGCCGCGTAGGCGCCGACGATAGGGGCCAGCCCGACCAGCGAGGCCAGGTAGGCCATTCCGAAGGCGAAGGCCAGCGCGGTCGCGATGAGTACCCCTCCGCCCCTGAGCCGGGCCGCGCCCCGGAAGACGCGCGGGGACAGCAGGCTTCCGATCATCAGCCCGCCCACCAGGAACAACACCGCCTTCCCGAGGATGAAGCCGGCCTGCCCCGCCGAAAAACCCCGTCCGCTGTTGGTGGCCGCGATGATCCCCACTACGACGGCGAGAATCACCAGCCCCAGCACGTCGTCGATGACCGCGGCTCCCAGGATCACCTTGGCCTCGGGGGTCGTCGACCGACCCAGGTCCTTGAGCACCCGGGCGGTGATGCCGATGCTGGTCGCAGTGAGCGTCGCGCCGAGGAACGCGTGGACGTAGATGCTGCGTTCCGGCAGCAGGAGAGCCCCGACTCCCCAGCCGAGGCCGAACGGCGCGATGACTCCGAGCACCGCGACCAGGAGGGAAGGGAGCCCCACCCGCATCATGGCGGGGACCGTGGACTCGAGCCCGACTTCGAAGAGCAGGATCAGAACGCCCAGCTTGGCCAGGGCGTCGATGATCTCGTTGGTCGCGATGAAGTCGAACACTCGGATCCCGGCGAGACTCAGGTTGCCGAGCACCACACCCGCCAGCAGCTCCCCCAGGACCGCGGGCTGGCCCAGCCGTGTGGCGATATCGCCGCCCAGCTTGGCGCCGACCAGGATGACGGCGAGGGCGAGAATCACCGCGGTAACCGGGTCCGCGTGGGCGACCGGAGCGATCTGGGCGGCCGAGACCATGGGAGCGGGACCGGAGAGCGCGAACGCCAGGTTCATGTCGAGGCCGCGTTGGTGTGGGCCGGTATGGGGAGGTCAAGTGTCGCCCGTTTCCCTGCGGCTTGCAAGGCGGCCCGCGCGGAGCCATTGTTTCCTCGGGGCTCGCCGGACCCATCACCTCTGCCCATCACTCACATGCGCCGCATTCTCCTGTTCGGGATCCTTCTCGCCGTACCGGCGATGGGATCGGCCCAGGCCCGCCCCTTCGGCACCCTGCGCGAGCAGGCCGCTATGCAGCAGCGCTGGCTGCAGCAGCGCCTCGACACCAGGCTGCCGGCCCTGATGCGCAAGTACGGAATCGACCTCTGGGTCGTGCCGATGCGGGAGTACAATGAAGATCCGGTCTTCCCCGCGATCGTCTCCCCCGAAACCTTCGCGGCGCGCCGCCGCACCATCTACGTCTTCTTCGATCGTGGCCCCACGGCGGGTGTGGAGCGGATCGCGCTGGGCGGATCGTCGCAGGGCGGAGTGTACACCGCGGTGCGCAGCACCAAGCCGATCAGCGGCGGCGGCAGTGTCGCCGGGCGGCAAGCCGAGCTCTGGGGCGACGAGCAGTGGCAGGTGCTCAAGAAGGTCATCGCGGAGCGGAATCCCAGGGTCATCGGCATCGACAAGTCCCGCACCTTCGCCTTTGCCGACGGACTGTCTTCCGGCGAGCTGGAGGGCATGAGCGAGGCCCTCGGACCCGAGTGGACCGGTCGCTTCCAGCCCGCCGAGGGGCTCGCGGTGGATCTCATCGCGACGCGGCTTCCCGAGGAAGAGGCCTTCTACGCCAGGCTCACCCGGCTGGTATGGGACACGATCGAGGAAATGTTCTCCGACCGCACCATTACTCCAGGTACCACCAGGACCTCGGATCTGGTCTGGTTCTGGCGCCAGCGGATCAACGATCTCGGCCTCGGCACCTGGTTCCAGCCGTCGATCGAGGTCCAGCGCAAGGGCGTAAGCGCCGAGCAACTCGGCGACGATCCCATGATCCAGCGCGGCGACGTGCTGCATTGCGACGTCGGCATCACCGCCCTTCGGCTGAATACCGACACCCAGCACGATGCCTACGTGCTGCTGCCGGGCGAAACCGACGCGCCCGCGGGCCTCCGGAAGGCCCTCGGGAACGCCAATCGGCTCCAGGACATCCTGTTTGAGGAGATCCGGCCCGGCCTCACCGGGAACCAGGTGCTGGGGGCCGCCCTGGCCAAGATGCGGCGCGAGGGAATCGACGGCACCATCTACACCCATCCGATCGGGCTGAACGGGCACGGCGCCGGGCCCCTCATCGGGCTCTGGGACTACCAGGAGGGCGTGCCCGGCCGAGGCGACCACCCGGTGATTGGGGGGATGTGGTTCTCCAGCGAGCTCCAGGCGACCACTCCGGTGCCCGAATGGGGTGGCCAGCCGGTTCGCATGGCGGTGGAGGAGGACTTCCTGATGGGCGCCGACGGCAAGCCCCGGTGGGCCCTCAAGCGCCAGGATCGACTGCACCTGGTGCGGTAGGAGGCCGGCCGCGGGTACTTCTCCCCGGGGCGGCTGGGCCTTATCCTAAGGTCCCTTGAAGATCGTACGACTACGGGAGTGTCCGTGTGAGCGAGGAACCGGAGTACCTGCAGCGGCTTCGGCGGGCCCAGCAGGAGAAGAGCCAGAAGGGCGCCAAGGATTCGGGAGCCGAACGGCCCGAGGCTGGGGCGCCGCACTTCAGCAGCCAGGAGCAGGAAGCCCTGCGGTGGGCCCGCGAGCTGGCGGCCGGCACCGAGTTGCGCTCGATCCGTAACCTCTCGGGAGCGCGCTTTGCCCTCCTGGTGCGGCTCCAGAGCGCCAGCGGGGTCCGCTTCCTCTCGGTCGAGGGAATCCCCACCCGGGAGGCGCTCAAGGAGCGGGTCAAGCCGGGCGCCACGGTGGGTGAGGAGGTGCTGGGAGCCTACGAGGTGAAGGGCGGCCGTCCGGTCACCATCGCCATCGAAGCCGGGCAGGTGGTGCTCAAGATGGGAACCCCCCGTCCTGGGGCCAACCCGGTGAGCCCGGAGAAGATGCTCCGGAAGGCCGCCGCCGAGGCCGAAATCCGCGAGAAGAACCGGCCCAGGGACCGGGAAAAGCGGCGTTAGCCGATCGCTGGGACTAGCGGATCACCGACCGCAGGTCGACCAGGTACACCAGTACCGCATTGGGAGGGATGCCCTCCCGCCCCTGAGCGCCGTATCCCAGCCCCGGCGGAATCACCAGTTGCCGCCGGCCGCCGGGCTTCATGCCGGGAACCGCCAACTCGATCCCATCGATCACCTGCCCGGTACCGATCCGAACCGTGACCACGCTGCTGTCCACGCGGCTCCCCTCCGGAAGCCACCCCTCCAGGCCCAGCTCCACTGAATCCCCGGCAGCGGCCGGCAAACCGTCACCGGGAGTCAGGTCCGCCCAGAGGACTCCTTCGGGCAGCTTGGCCATTTCCGAAATGTTGACGCCCAGGTCGGCGGCGTAGTCCAGCATTTCCGGGATGGTGTCCGGAGGAGGCGGAGGGGGATCCAGGGAGCTTCGGACCGATTCGGCCGCGGAGCGCGCCGAGGAGCCGAGCTTGCAGCCCGGCGTCACGGCCACCGCAGCGGCCAGAAGGAAAAGCGGGACGGAGCGGGGCATGAGCCAATGCTATCCGGCAGGCCCGCTGGCTGAAAGGGCGCCCATCTGGCGCCGGGACGTGAACCGTGGCATTTTCGCAGCCTTCACCCCTCCAAAGGATTAGGCCTGATGCGCAGTTTCGTCTCCTCCCGATTGGCCCTGGCCGTCGCGGGAATCGCGGCGCTGGCGTGCGCCAAGGAAAAACCCGCCGAGCAGGCCGCCGTCCCGGCGCCCCCGGCGGCCCCGAATGTGGTCCATGTTGAGGCGGCGGACTATTCGTTCAAGGTCGCCGATACTGTCCCCTCCGGCGTGACCACCTTCCACATGATGAACGGAGGGAAGGAAGTCCACCAGATGGTGCTGATCAAGGCGCCAATGGCGGCCATGCAGAAGATGGATCCCAACGCGCCGCCCCCGGCGGACCTCGTCGTGGCGGGCGGGCCCAACGCGGCGGCTCCGGGCGGGACCGCCGAAGCGACGCTCGACCTGGCCCCGGGCGAGTACACCATGGTCTGCTTCGTCCCCGCTCCCGACGGGAAGCCCCACATGATGCACGGAATGATGAAGGGGCTCACCGTGACCCAGGGGAGCAGCACCGCGGTCCTGCCCACGCCGGACATGACCGTCAAGCTGACCGACTACGCCTACGCCATTCCGGACACGCTCGCGGCCGGCCATCACGTGATCAAATTCGAGAACGACGGGCCCCAGCAGCACGAAGCGGTATTCGTCAAGCTCGACGCTGGCAAGACGGCGGAGGAATTCCTCAAGTGGGCCGAGAAGCTCCAGGGCCCGCCTCCCGGCGCGCCGATCAACGGCGCCGGACCGATGACCGTGGGCCAGAGCAACACCGTCCAGGTGGATCTCGTCCCCGGGAACTACGCGCTGATGTGCTTCGTCGGTGACACCAAGGACCACAAGCCCCATTTCATGCACGGCATGGTCAAGAAGATCACCGTGAAGTGAGGCTTTCCCGCCGGGAATTCCTCGCGGGCGCCGCGTCGATTGGCGCGGCGCTCGCACTTCCGGCTCCGCTGCTCGGCGATCCCTACCATCCATTTCCCCTGGTTCCCCGCGGCTCCACCCCGGTCCGGGTGCGCGGGCGGGTGACCGCGCTGGGTCGCCCGGTGCGCGGAGCAGCGGTCAGCGACGGGCTGTCCGTGGTCGCGACAGATGCGGACGGCCGCTATCAGCTGGTGTCCGACGGCCGCCGGTCCCACCTCGCGATCACACCGCCGCCCGGGTACGCCGTCCCGGTCGGCCCGACCGGCACCGCGCGGCTGTGGCATCCGCTGGCCCCCGACGCCCGCGGCGAAGCCACCGCGCTGTTCTCGCTCACGCCAGTCGATGGCTCCGATGAGCGGCACGGCTTCGTGGTCCTGGCCGATCCGCAGACCCAGGACGATTACGAGATGGCGCGCTTTCAGAAGGAGACGGTGCCCGACGTTCAGGCGACCGTGAAGGCGCTGGGAGGGCAGCCGCTGTTCGGGCTGACCGACGGCGACATCATGTACGACAACCTCGAACTCTTTGACGCCTACGAGGCGGCCGTGGGCCGGATGGGGATTCCGTTCTTCCAGGTGGTCGGCAATCACGACCTCGATCTCGATGCCACCACCGACGAGGACTCCACCACCACCTTCACCCGGCGCTTCGGTCCCCGCTACTACTCCTTCAACCGGGGGCGGATCCACTATGTCGTGCTGGACGATGTCTTCTACTTCGGCGGCGGCTACCTCGGCTACCTCCCGGCGGAGCAGCTGGCCTGGCTGGCCGCCGACCTGGCCCTGGTCCCGAACGGCTCGACCGTCGTGGTCTTCCTGCACATCCCCCTGCTCAGCTCCCTCTACGAGCGCCACGGTGCGGCCCGTCCGGACATCGCCAATTCGGTGACCAACCGCGACGCGCTGCTGCTGCTGCTCCAGCCCTTCAAGGCCCACTTCATCTCGGGCCACACCCACGAGTGCGAACTCCGCACCCACGGCAAGGCGGTCGAGCACACCCTGGGCGCGGCCTGCGGCGCCTGGTGGACCGGGGATATCTGTTACGACGGAACGCCCAACGGCTACGGCGTGTTCGAGGCGGCGGGAGACGAGCTGCGCTGGCGCTACCAGGCCACCGGGCAGCCGGCCGACCGGCAGTGCACCGTGTACTCCGCGGGCGCCGACCCCAGGGCGCCCGAGGAGATGGTCGCCAATGTCTGGAATTGGGATCCGGCGTGGACCGTCACCTGGTACGAAGCCGGCGACCGGAAAGGCGCGATGGCCCGGCGTCCCGGGCTCGATCCGCTGGCCGTGCGGACCCAGACCGGGCCCGATCTGCCGAAACGCCGGGGCTGGGTGGATCCGGAACCGACCGCGCACCTGTTCTACGCGCCGGCGTCGAAGGCGGGGCGGGACCTGCGCGTCGAAGTAACCGACCGGTTCGGGCGGGTGACCAGCGTCCCGGTTCCCGCCTAGACCGCGCCGATCACCGGTCGCTGGTCACCGGCTTCCGGCCCAGCAGCGCCGCCGCTCTTCGAATCAGATCCGCGGCCGCGTTCAGCCGTTCACTGACCCGCCCGATCTCCGCTTCGGCCTCCTTCCAGTCGCTCTGCTCGATGGCCTCCCGCACACCCGGAATCGTCTTGACGCCGTACCCGGTGTAGAATCCGGGTGCGTAGAGCAGGTGCCGGAACCAGGGACGCCTTGGCAGGCCACTGGGGCTGGTCAGGGAGCGCTCCACCGACAACAGGATGGCGTTGACGTCGTTGAGCGAGGTTCCGGCGAAACTGCTGGCCTGGGCCCCGGCCAGCGCCGATTCGTATTGAGTCGAGGACGTCCGTACCGCCTCGAGCGCGTTGTCGAGCGGGGCAAAGTTCAGGAACGGGGCCACCGATGCACGGGACGGCGGGATCAGCGTCTCGCGGGGGTCTCGTACCGCCTGGAACACCGAGTCGTCGAGCTCCCGGTTCCGCTCGACCGCCGCGTCGCGCCGCTCGTTTAGCAGCGACTTGAGGTCGTCGGCGTAGCGTCCCGCGGTCTGGGCCAGGTTTTCGAAGCGATAGGGCAGGATATCCGCCCCTGCCAGCCGGAGCACCATGGTGCCCGCCGTCTGGGCCAGCGCCTTTCCATACACGAAGCTGGAGTCGTTGAACCGGCTGTAGTGCTCGAAGTTGTCGTAGATCGAGTGATAGATGCCGTCGCCACCCTCGCCCCCGTACCCGAGGTTGAGCGAGGCGATGCCGAGGTGCTGGATGAAAGGTGTGTAGTCCGAGCCGCTGCCCAGCGCGTCAATCCGGAGGTCGCCGCCGGCCCGCATCTCGCTCCGGTCTCGCGCCGAAGCCGAGGTGGCGATCATGCCCGCCTGTTCCCGCTTCCAGGCGCTGAGGCCGGTCTCGGGATCGGTGACGTCCCGCGCCACCTCGTTGACCAGCCGCTCCAGGGTATGCGAGCCCGCCGCGTTGAGGTAGCCGCGCCCGTTCACATCGCTGTTGATGTAGATCACGGCCTTCCGGGCCAGCTCCTCGGCGTGCGCCTCGGCCCATTCGGTGCTGCCGATCAGCCCCTCCTCCTCGCCGTCCCACGCCGCGTAGACGATGGTTCGGCGCGGGCGCCAGCCGCTGGCGAGGAGCTGGCCGATCGCGCGGGCCTCCTCGAGCTCGGCGGTGAGGCCCGAGAGCGGGTCCTCGGCGCCGTTCACCCAGCCGTCGCGATGGTTGCCCCGGACGATCCACTCGTCCGGCAGCTCGGAGCCGGGGACGCGGGCAATGACGTCGTTCAGCTTGACCCGGTCCCAGTTGAACGCGAGCCGGAGGTGCACCCGGGCCGGACCCGGGCCGATCTTGTAGGTGATGGGAAGCCCGCCCCGCCACGCGGGCGGCGCCACCGGGCCGCCCAGGGCCGCGAGCAGCGGTTGCGCGTCGCCGTAGGAAATCGGCAGCACCGGAATCTTGGTGAGCGTCGCCGCGTCCTTGAGCTCGAGCCGGTGGGCCTCGGCGGTGGCGCCGACGCCCGGCGTAAGCGGATCCCCGGGATGCAGCGGCATGTCCATCACGCTGCCGCGCTGCACGCCGTCCGCGGGCCGGTAGGGCCCCTTGGGGTAGACGTCGCCCTGGCCATAGCCATCGTCCTGCGGATCCGAATAGATGAGGCACCCGACCGCGCCGTGCTCCGCGGCCACCTTCGGCTTGATGCCCCGCCAGGAGCCGCCGTACTTCGCGATGACGATCGCGCCCTTGACCGAGATCCCCAGCCGCTCCAGCCGGTCATAGTCGGCGGGGATACCGTAATTCACGAAGACCAGCGGGGCGGTGACGTCGCCGTCGATCGAATAGGCGTTGTAGCTGGGGAGCTGCTCGGCCTGCTGGGAGGACGAGGCGTCCCCCGGCATTGCCGGCTCCCGAAGTTTCGCAACGAAGCGGGACGGAGCCACCATCTCCAGGACCCGCTCCTTCGGGGTCGGGAAGAGCACGTCGAACTCCTCGATCTCGGCGCGCCATCCCCACGCCCTGAAACGGTCCCGCACCCATTCGGCATTGGCTCGTCCGTACGGCGAGCCCAGGTGCTGGGGCCGGGCCGACAGATGCCGCAGATAGGCCCCGATGCTGTCGGTGACGGGCATCGCTCGGAAGCGCCGCTCGAGATCCCGCTGGGCCGCTACCTTGGCCTGGGGATAGCCGCGGAGTGGCGCCGGGTCCTGGAACGGGACCGTCAGCAGGAGGGCGCCGAGCGCGACAAAGCGAAGCGGTGCAGTAGGTTGCCGCATGGATGAGCATTCCTTCATGGATGTGATGGACGCCCGGACCTTGTTGATCATCCGGTTTGGGAGCATTTTTCGGTGACGCGCCTCGCGGCACGTGAGCCCCTCGAGCCGCCAGGATCGCGGTTCCCTCGAAATATCAAGGGAAAATGTCCAAGCCTGCCAGCATCACTTTCCCGAACCGGGACTATACCGGTTTCGCGGAAGAAGTGAAGGATCGGGTGGCCGCCTATTTCGACGAGCGCGGTCTGACCCGGAACGCCACACCCGCCATGGTGGTCAAGACGGTGCTGCTCCTGGCGCTCACCTTCATCCCCTACGGCCTGGCGCTCACCAACCGGTTTTCCGCGCTGACCATGCTCGGCTTCGCGGTGGTGATGGGCATCGGGCTGGCCGGGATCGGCTTCGCGATTTCCCATGACGCGCTGCACGGAGCCTACTCGAAGAGCTCCCGCGTCAACGAGCTGCTGGGCCGGACCTTCGACCTCCTCGGCGCCAACGGCTATATGTGGAAGATCACCCACAACGTGATTCACCATACCTACACCAATATCGAAGGCATCGACGAAGACCTCGCGGTGTCTCCGCTGTTGCGGTTGTCGCCCAGCGCGCCACTGCTCCGGATTCACCGCTTCCAGCACTGGTACGGGCTCGCAGCGTATTCAATGTCGACGATCTTCTGGGTGTTCGTGAAGGACTTCAAGTACTTCTTCCAGAAGGATCTCGGGCCCTACAAGGACAAGAAGCACGCCCGGAGCGAATGGGTGAACCTGTGGGTCTCGAAGGCGGTCTACTACGGCTGGTCCATCGTCATCCCGTTGCTGGTGCTGAACATTCCGTGGTGGCAGTTCGCCATCGGTTACCTGGTGATGCACCTCACCGCCGGGTTCATTCTCGGCGTGGTGTTCCAGTTGGCCCATGTGGTCGAGGGGCCGGAGTACCCGGCGCCCGACGCGGCCGGCAAGATGGAAGAGGCGTGGCTGGTGCACGAGATGGAGACCACCGCCAACTTCGCGCGGAAGAGCAGGATGGTATCGTGGTATGTCGGGGGACTGAACTTCCAGATCGAGCACCACCTCTTCCCCAAGACCTGCAGTGTGCACTACCCGGCCATCAGCGTCATCGTGAAGGAAGTCGCGGGCAAGTACGGCGTGCCCTACTACGATCAGCCGACCGTGATGTCGGCGGTTCGCTCCCACCTCAGGATGCTCAAGAAGTTCGGGCCGGAGGCGTGGGAGGCGCGGCGGGCGGAGGCTCTCCAGGTGGCGGTGCGGTAGGATTGAGGATTGAGGGGTCGAGATACAAAGCCCCGCGAGCGATCGCGGGGCTTCGGTTTTTCCTGACTCCTCGATCCTGAATCCTCAATCCTGCCTCCTACCCCGCCGCCACCGCCACCCCGCTGCGAATCGCCATGAGCACCTTGTCGGCGAAGGTGTCGATCTCGTCCGGGGTCGTATAGACGTTGGGCGTAATCCGGATGCCGCTGAATTCGGGATGGACGATCGGCGTCATCACGATCCGGTGCTGCCCCAGCAGCCACTCACCCAGCTTGGGCATGTCCATCCCCGTGACGCTGAACAGGCAGATGGCGCCCGAGTAGGGGGAATCGAGCGGGGTCAGAATCTTGACCCGGTCGCTCTCCGCCATGAGCCGCTTGGCCCAGCGATCCCGGAGCCAGCGCAGCCGGGCGACCTTCCGGTCGGCGCCGATGGCGCGGTGGAATGCCAGCGCGGCCGAGATGGCGTTGTGATTGGCCGCCGGGTGAGTGCCGATCTCCTCGTACTTCCGGATGTTCTCGTCCTGCTCGGGCGCCGCGGCCATCAGCGGCCACAGTTTCTTCTGCTTGTCCTTCCGCACGTACAGGAACCCGGCTCCGATGGGAACCAGCAGCCACTTGTGCAGGCTGGTGCCGTAGTAGTCGGCGCCGAGCTCATCGCGCTTGAAGGGGAAGTGCGCGTAGGCATGCGCGCCGTCCACGAACACCTCGATGCCCCGCGGTCGTGCGAACTCCACCAGCTCCTTCACCGGCATGATCTGGCCGGTGAGGTTGGTGATGTGGGTGACCTCGATCACCCGGGTGCGCGGCGTGACCGCGGCCTTGAACTGGTCGACGATGTACTGCTGGGAGGGCGGAGGGACCTTGAAGGACACCTGCTTCAGCACGATGCCGTCGCGGCGCTCCCGCTGTTTCCAGCTGGTGATCATCCGGCCGTAGTTCTGGTTGCTGACGACCACCTCGTCTCCCGCCTTGAGATCCAGCCCGAAGATCATGATCTCGTTGGATTCGGACGCATTGCGGGTGATCGCCATCTCCTCGATGTCGCAGCCGAAGTCGCGGGCCAGGTCGCGGCGCACGCTCTCGATCCGGGGCTCCAGCACCCGCCACATGTGATCCACCGGCAGCTCGTTGCTGAACCGGAGGTCGCGGATCATCTGCTCGATCACGTGGGTCGGCGCCGGGGAGCAGCCGCCGTTGTTGAGATTGATCATGGTCCGGTCGACGTCGAAGGCGCGCTGGATCTCGGTCCAGTAGGCCTCGTCGTCGGCCAGCTTGTCGGGAGCGCGGCCGGCAGCCAGCTCGCCCGCGCGGATCACGCGGGTCATCGCCTGCTCCCGGAAGATCGGCAGCGTGGCGGAAGCACCGGCAAGGGCGGACAGGAAGGAGCGGCGGGTGGCCATAGGGCCTCCTGGACAGGAAATGCAGCGGGGAAGACCTAATTCTCCGGGGGCCGGGGGGGAGAGCGCAAGGCCGAGCCTGGACCTGCTCGACATCGTCGGCGCCGGAGACCTCGAGTGTTCGGGTGACCGAAGGCCGGGAAATGTCGCCTTCGATGCGCTCCGGTTTTTTCGTGGGGCACGTCTCCTGCTCTATCTCGTTGCCAACTGTCAATCTTTGCTGGCAGCGCTCGTAGTATGCACTTGTAACTCGTTACAGTAAAATACAATAAGCGAGTTGCCATAATGTTACGATTGTATAATAGTAAGACACTGCCTTCGGCGATCTCGCGCATCGCCCGGAACGGGATGGCCCTCGGGGCCCTCCTCGCCGGGGCGTGCAGCTCGGGTGATCCCATCGCAGGCCTGGGTCCCAATCCTACCGGCTCGCTCGCTATCGGTATTGAGGGATTGCCGCCCGGCGTGCTCGGCGCCATCGTCGTTTCCGGCTCCCAGGGATATCAGAAGACCCTCACCACCGGCCAGACGCTCGCGGGGCTCACGCCGGGCAGCTACTCCGTGGCCGCCTCGGAGGTCACCGCCGACGGCGATCGATTCACGCCGTCGCCGGCGAGTCAGAGTGTTGCCGTGACGTCGGGGGGCGCGCCGGTCACCGCGTCGGTCGCCTACCAGCTCGTGACCGGGCGCCTCGCGGTATCGGTCTCCGGTCTTCCCACCGGCGTCAACGCAACCGTGCAAGTCAGCGGCCCCGCCGGCTATTCGCATACCGTGATCGCATCGGAAATGCTGACCGGACTCGCGCCGGGGACCTATACCGTCCAATCGCCCACCGTGTCCGTCAACGGCAACCTGTACGATGCCCAGACGATCTCTCAGGAGATCGTGGTTGCGGCAATCCAGGGTACCACCGGCCTCGCGACGGTCACCTACTCCGTGGCGAGCGGTGCGCTGGCGGTCGTCGTGCAGGGCCTCCCCATCGGCGCCGACGCGACCATCGGCGTCACCGGCCCCCAGGGGTACCACACCAGCGTGGTCGCCACCGCGATGCTCGCCGGCCTGGTCCCGGGTAACTACTCGATCTCGGCGGGCAACGTGACCGCCGGCGGGCTGCTGTTCGTGCCCTCGCTCACCGAGCAGAGCGCATCGGTGCTGCCGAGCCTGGATCCGGTCGTCCGCACCGTCACCTACAGCCAGGCCACCGGCTCGCTCAACGTCACCGTGGCCGGCCTACCCGGCTCCGTGGCGTCCAGTGTGACCGTGAGCGGCCCGGGTGGCTTCCTCCAGAACCTCACCGCCTCGGCGGTCCTCACCAGCCTGGTGCCCGGCAACTACACGGTCAGCGCGTTCGGCGTGAGCACCGGCGGCACGACCTATAACCCGAGCCCCGCCAGCCAGAATGTCACAGTGAGCTTCGGCGCCACCGCGTCGGCGGGGGTGACCTACACGCCTTCGACCGGCTCGCTCCATCTCAATGTGAGCGGCCTTCCGGGTGGCGCGGCGGCCGACGTGAACGTCACCGGTCCGGGCGGATTCTCGCAGCACTTCACCGCTTCCCAGACCCTGATCGGGCTCCTGCCGGGTACCTATGCCATCTCGGCAGGCGCCGTGTCGTCCGGCGGCACGACTTATGTCCCGGCGCCGGCCAGTCAGACCGCCAATGTGACCGGGGGGGGCAGCAGCAACGTCTCGGTGCTCTACGCCTCCTCGGTCGGGAGCATGAACCTGACCATCGGCGGCCTGCCCGGCGGAGTGCTCGCGAATGTGACGGTCAGTGGTCCCGGCGGCTTCTCGCAGTTCATGTCCGCCTCCGGAGTCCTCTCCGGTCTGGTTCCCGGCTCCTACACGATCACCTCGGTGGCCGTCGTGAGCGGGGGAACCACTTACACTCCCTCGCCGCCGCTTCAGGCGGTCAGCGTGAGCGCCGGCGCGATGGCGACCGGGTCGGTGTTCTATACCGGCGGCGGCGGGGGCGCGACCCTCAATCTCACCATCGGCGGCGTCTACCTCACCCAGGCCACCCAGCGACCCGACGGCTCGGTGCCGCTGGTGGCGGGCCGGAACGCCTATCTCCGGGTCTTCACGCTGGCCAATCAGGCCAACTCCGCGCAGCCCCAGGTCCGGGTTCGGCTCTACAGCGGCGCCAGCCTGGTGCAGACCTACGCCATCAACGCCCCCGCGGCGAGCGTGCCGACCGCCGTGAACGAGGGCGTGCTCACCAGCTCGTGGAACGTGCTGGTGCCTGGGGCCCTGGTGCAGACGAATCTCAAGGTGCTCGCCGATGTGGACCCGACCTCGGCCACTCCCGAGAGCGACGAGAGCGACAACCAGTTCCCGGTCTCGGGTGTGCCTGGGGCTGTGGACGTGCGGACCCTGAACCAGTTCCAGGTTCGCCTCATCCCGGTGCTGCAACAGGTCAATGGGCTCCAGGGCAACGTGACCGCCGGCAACATGAATTCCTTCCTGCCGGACCTGCTGCAGCAGCTCCCGGTCGGCGCCTACAACGCCGATGTACGGGCGCCGTATACCACGACGGCGCCGGTGCTGCAGAACGACAACGCCAACGGCGCCTGGGGGACCATTCTGAGCGAGATGCTGGCGGTGCGCGCCGGGGACGCGAGTAACCGGTATTACTACGGCGTGGTCAAGACGACCTACGGCAGCGGCGTGGCGGGCATGGGATATGTCGGCGGCAGCGCCCGTGCGGCGATCGGCTGGGACAACCTGCCCAGCGGAGCCGGCGTCATGGCGCACGAGGTCGGCCACAACATGAGCCGGCAGCACGCGCCCTGCGGCGGCGTGGCGAGCCCCGATCCGAGCTTCCCCTATGCGGGCGGAAAGATCGGAATGTGGGGGCTCGACCTGACTACGCTGGCCCTCAAGAATCCGGCGACCTATGCCGACCTGATGGGGTATTGCAGCCCGGTGTGGGTGAGCGACTACAACTGGAGCGCGATGGTGACCTATCGCCAGGGTGGCCCGAACAACGCGCCGCCGGTCGACGACGGCAACCCGGGGCTGCTGGTGTGGGGCCGCATCACCGACGCCGGCATCGTGCTGGAGCCCGCCTTCCGGGTCGCGTCCTCCGTCGGCCGGGCGCCGATGCCGGGCGCCAACCGGCTCGAGCTGCTGGCCGCCGATGGCTCGCTCCTGCGCACGGTGCGCTTCGACGCCGATGAGGTGGCCGACTTGCCGGGCGGCGCCGAGCGGCACTTTGCCTTCGTGATTCCGCTGGACCCGGCGCTGGAGGCTGACCTGTCGGGCCTCAGGATCCGGGCGGGACTCCGCACCGGGGCCCGGCTCGCCGCCCTCGCCTCGGCGGATCCGGCGCCGACGATGACCCGCGCGAACTCCCAGCAGGTCGACCTGCGCTGGGACGCCTCCCGCTATCCCATGGTGATGGTCCGCGATGCCGTCACCGGCGATATCCTGAGCTTCGCCCGAGGCGGCTCGGCGCGGCTCTGGGCCCGCGGCTCCAATTTCGTGCTCCACTTCTCCGATGGAGTGAAATCGGTGGTCCGCCAGGGTCGAGTACTGCAGTAGCCGCATCCGTTCGGCATGTCGTGAAATCGACGGCCCCCGACCCCGGGGGCCTTAGATTTCCCCCCATGGCCATTGCTCCAGCAGTTCTGATCACCGGCGCCTCGAGCGGCATCGGAGAAACCTGCGCCTTGATGCTCCATGCCCGGGGCTATCAGGTCTTCGCCGGCGTGCGGCGCCCCGGTGACGCCGAGCGGCTCCGGAGCCGGGGCAGCGAGCGCATGTGCCCGGTGCTGTTCGATGTGACCGACGCCGGCGCGATTGCCGCGGCGCTCGCGACCGTGACCGCGGCGGTCGGCGATCGGGGCCTGGCGGGCCTCGTCAACAACGCGGGGATCGCCATGGGCGGCCCCTTGGAGTACCTGACCACCGACGAGATGCGGACCCAGTTCGAGGTGAACGTCTTCGGCCTCCACGCGGTCACCCGGGAGTTCCTCCCGCTGGTGCGCCGGGGGCGGGGCCGGATCGTGCATATCGGGTCGATCAGCGGGCGGATCACCTCCCCCTTCACCGGTCCCTATGCGGCGTCGAAGCACGCCGTGGAGGCGCTGGCCGACGCGCTTCGGCTGGAGCTTAGCCCTGAGGGAATTCACGTGGCGGTGGTGGAGCCAGGCCAGGTACGGACCCCCATCTGGGACAAGGGCCGGGCCGCATTCGCGACCGTCGCCCGGCGAATTCCCGACGAAGGCATGGCCCGCTATGGGGCTCGCCTCCGGGTGCTGGAGTGGATGGTCGAGCGGGCCCCTCGGGTCGCTTCTCCTCCGGAGGCGGTGGGCGAGGTGGTGATTCACGCGCTCGAGTCGGCCGATCCCCGCACCCGCTACGTGGTGGGACGCGACGCGCGGGTGCGCCTGGCCCTGTCGCGACTGCTTCCCGACCGGCTCATGGATGCGCTGGTGCTGCGGGTCATGCGCCGGGTCGAGGCCCGGGCCTCCTGAGCCGCCCGGTCATTGCGCGGCTGCTCGCGCTGGCGCTGCTGGCCGGTTGCCTCGACCGGACTCCGTTCGATTCCACCGGGCCGGACGATGCCGGCATCGCGGTGTCGCCCGCCACGCTTTACCTCGAGCCCGGGGCCAGCTTCAAAGTGGGCGCCGTCCTGGGCCAGCTCGGCGGCGGCGCGGTCCGGTGGGAGAGCAGCGATCCCGCGGTCGCCACGGTGGCGCCCGATGGCACGGTCACCGCGGTGGCGCCGGGACAGGCCCAGGTCCGTGCGACCAACCCCCGTGCCACCGGCCGGACCCTCGTGACGGTGGTGCCGAAGACCGTCCCGGTGACCTCGTGGCGAATCGCCCGGGAGTCCCTCACCGATGTCTCGATGCTGGGACTCTGGACCGTCGACGCGCAGACTTCCTTCGCGGTCGGGCAGTTCGGAACCATCCTGCGTTCCACCGACGCCGGGTCGACCTGGACCAGGATGGTCACCCCCGATTCCACCGACCTGGTCGGCGTGTGGGGGTCCTCGCCCGCCGACGTGTACGCGGTGGGGGCGTTCGGAACCATCCTCCACTACGACGGGGTGAGCTGGCGCCGGATGGCCAGCCCGACCGGGAACGTGCTGCTCGAGGTATGGGGGCTCGCCGCGGATGACATCTACGCGGTCGGGTCGGGCGTCTCCCTCCACTTCGACGGGACTTCCTGGCGCCCGCTCTCGGGCACCGAGACCGCCGAGCTCTGGGCGGTGTGGGGCACCGATCGCTCCCACCTGTTCGCCGTGGGCCAGAACGGCGTGATCTTCACGCTGCAGGGCACCCATTGGAGTCCGATGCCGAGCCCCACCCGGCTGCTCCTGCTCGGACTCTGGGGCAGCGACGCCTCGGCGGTCTACGCCGCCGGGATCCAGGGCACCATTCTTCGGTACGACGGGGTGCGCTGGAACATCGTCCCGATTCCCACTCACGCCGATCTCTTCGCGATCTGGGGCAGCAGCGCCGCCAACATTCTCGCGGTGGGAAATACCGGCGCCATGGTGCTGTTCAACGGCTCCGCCTGGACCCTGGTGCCCCAGTCGGCCAGCGCGGAAAACCTCCGCGCCGTGCACGCCTTGCCGGGCGGAGAATTCTCGGCGGTGGGTTGGTCCGGCACGGCCATCACGAAGCACCCCGGCGCCTGGCGGCTGGCGATGAGCGGATCGTTGCTGTTCGACGTGGCCCGGGGGCCGGGCGGATCGCGCTACGCGGTCGGCAACAACGGCGCGGTGCTCAGAGGCACCGGCGCGGTCTGGATGTCGCTGCCGATCCCCACGACGAGGCCGCTCTACGGCGCCGCCTATCAGAACGGAGAGCTGGTGGTGGTGGGCGATACCGGGACCATCCTTCGCTACGACGGCGCCGGTTGGCGGGATGAGTCATTCGCCGGGCGGCGGCTGCTGCGCTCGATCTGGAACGATGGGGCCGGCAACGCCTTCATCGTGGGCGAGCAGGGCGTGACGCTTCGCTACACCGCCGGCCGCTGGGTGGAATCGCCAGCGGTTACCGGACGGTTCCTGCGGCATATCTACGGGATCAGCGGTTCGGACGTCTTTGCCGTGGGGGACAGCGGCACCGTGGTGCACTGGGACGGCAACAACTGGCGGTCCATGCCCACACCCACGCTGTCCTTGATGCGCGGGGTGTGGGGCAGCGGGCCCCGCGACGTCTTTGCGGTCGGCGCGGGCGGTGCCATCATGCGGTACGACGGCGTGCAGTGGTACTTGATGCCGAGCCCGACCCGGAAGGAGCTGCGGGCGGTATGGGGCAGCGGGCCCACCGATGTCTATGCGGTCGGAGAAGACGGCGTCATCCTGCGGTTCGACGGCGCGAGCTGGAAGGTCACCGCATCGCCGCTTCGGGATCTGCTCCTGTCCATCGAAGGCGGCCCCGGGCTGCCGCTGCAGGCCGTCGGCTCCCGGGGCGTCGTGCTTGAGGCGGTGTACTGAGCCCGCGCTCAGGGCTCGCCGTAGCGCAGCACCACCGCCTGACCCCTGCCGTCTCCCGCTACCGTCACCACCACCATGCGATCGTAGTCCAGGTCGGTCAGCGGCGGCACCTTCTGGCCGCTGAGCCGTTCCACGATCAGGTGCACCAGGTTGCTGTGGCTGGCCACCACGGCGCGGCTCCCCGCGGGCAGCGCCCGCAGCATCGCCACCAGGTCGTCCATCTTGCCCGCGTTGACCAGCATCGGCACCAATCCGGTGGCCTGTGCCAGCGGCGCCAGGGTTTCCTGGGTTCGCTTGAACTCCGAGGCAAAGAGCGCGGTGACGTGGGCGTCCTTGAGCACCCGGGCCAGCTCATCGGCGCGCCGGCGCCCCGCGGCGGTGAGCGAGGGGTCGGGATTCTCCGACCCCTTCTCGGCGTGGCGGACCAGGAAGACCGTGAGCGGCGCGTCCTGCGCCGCGAGGGAGGACAGCGGAGCGAGCAGGGCCAGCGCGAGAAACAGACGACGATGCATTGCGACGGAATCCTTGATTGAGTGTGGCTCCTGGTGTCTTAGCGTCTTAGCGTCTTAGCGTCTCACAGATCCCGCCGCGCCGGCAGCACCACATTCGCGATCAACAGCCCCACCACCAGCGCCACGGCGGTGAACAGCGCGCTGAACGCAGTGTCGATTCCGGCGACCACCCGGTTGTCCAGCAGTGCGGTGATACTCCGGAACCCCACGCTTCCCGGTACCAGCACCAGCACTCCCGGCGCCACCACCACACTCGCGGGGCGCAGGGTGCGCGCGGCAAACGCCGAGCCGGCCACCGCGACGCCGAAAGATCCGAAGAAGGGGCCGAGCTCGGAGCCCACCAGGCGGGTGCCCAGCCGCGAGGCCAGGATGGCCACCACCGCGCCCACCACGATCCACGGAACATCGCGCCGGTCGGCCTTGAGCAGCACCGCGAACGCGAGGGCCGCGGCGACCAGTGCGATCCAGATGAAGATCTCCGGCATTCCGACCGGCGGCACCACCCGCGCGGCGCCCACGATCTGCTCGGCCACCCGGGTGCCCAGCGCCACGCCGAACCCGATCCCGATGAACGTGATGAACGCCCCCGCCGCGCGCGCCGTGCCGGAAGCCAGGTGCCCGGTGGCCAGCTCCCCCATGGCGCCGACCAGCATGAGTCCGGGGAGCAACACGACCAGCCCTCCCAGCGTGGCGGTCGACACCGAGACTCCCCCCGCCACCACCCCCGCCACCGTAGCGAGTGCGGCCACCAGGAATGCGGCGGCCGAGGTGAACACCTTTTCCAGGGTCACGTTCCGGGCCGCCACGAGCGCCAGCAGCCCGGTCACGAGCCCGAGGCTCGCGGCCAGGACGATCTCCCGGACGCCTCCCCCGAAGAAGACCGCCGATGCCGCCGAGGACAGGGCGAAGGCGATGGTGGTGAGGCCCCGGGAATAGGGCGAGTCCGCCTCGATGACGCTGCGGAGCTGCGCCGCGCCGTCGCCGGGGGAAAGGCTCCCGTCGAGCACGCGGTCCAGGATCGTCTTGACCCGGGCCAGCCGGCTCAGGTTCGGCCCTTCCGGCTGCACCCTGATCAGAAAGGTGCGCTGCCCCTGCTCCTGCCCGAACGCCACGAACATCGACGTCGGGGTCGTGAAGAACTCTCCCGGCACGCCGAGCCGCGCCGCGGCGAGCTCCAGCATCTCTTCCAGTCCCTGCGAGGAGTGTCCGGCCGCGTGCAGGGCGCGGCCCAGCGCCAGCAGGAAGCTGACCCGGGGATCGGTCGCGATCTCCGCGGTGTTCCACTTGGCCGGTGGGTAGGGCGGGGGCGGAAAGTCGTCGGCCATTTGGAATGATAGTGCCGATTCGCGGGGGCCGGGGTGCCGGGGCGCGGTCCCGGCGTCGTCAGGTATCTTGCAGGACACGACCAGCACATATGAGGTGCCTCATGCGACGAATCATTCTCGCGGCTGCGCTCGGAGCGGCCTGCGCCACCAATCCCGCCACCGGCAAGAGTGAACTCTCCCTGGTCAGCGAGTCCCAGGAGATCGCCATGGGCGACGAGACCGCGGCGAGCACCCGCGCCAGCATCGGCCTGTACCCGGACTCCGGGCTGCAGCGCTACGTCCGGGCTGTGGGGGTTCGGCTGGCTGCGGTCACCGAGCGGGCCGCCCTGCCATGGTCCTACGAGGTGATCGACGATCCGGAAGTCAACGCGTTCGCCGCGCCCGGCGGCAAGATCTTCGTAACCCGCGGGCTGCTGGCCTACCTGGGGTCCGAGGCCGAGCTCTCCGGGGTCCTGGGCCATGAGTCGGGGCATGTCACCGCCCGGCACACCGCCCGCCAGATCACCCGGGCCCAGCTCGCCACCCTCGGAGTGGTGGCCGGCTCGATCCTGTCGTCGCAGGTGGCCAGCGCCGCCGGCGGCATCCAGCAGGGGCTGGCGGTGCTGTTCCTGAGCTACAGCCGGGCCGATGAGACCCAGGCCGACGAGCTCGGGTTCCGCTACATGCGGCGGATCAACTACGACCCGCGGGAGATGTCCAAGACCTTCGCGACCCTGGGCCGGGTCCAGGCCATAGCGGGCAGCAAGGTGCCGACCTGGGCCTCCACCCATCCCGATCCGGGCGACCGCCTGGCCAAGGCCGAGCAGCGCGCGGCCTCGGTACCCGCCGACAGCCTCAACCGCTCCGTCATCAATCGGGATCCCTACTTCCGGGCGGTCGACGGAATCGTCTTCGGGGTGAATCCGCGGCAGGGATTCTTCGAGGGCTCCCGCTTCAACCATCCCGACCTCCGGTTCCGGATCGACTTCCCATCCGGATGGCAGACCCAGAACACCGCCGATGCGGTGCTGGCCGGCAGCCCCGCGAACGACGCCATCTTCCAGCTATCGCTGGGGGGCCGGGAGACGCCCGACGCCCTGCTCGCGAAATTCGGGCAGAAGCAGGGAATCCAGATGACCGCGAGCCAGCGGTCGTCGCCCGACGGCCTGTCGGCGGTGACCGCCGAGTTCCAGGCCCAGGACCAGCAGTCGGGCGCGCTCGCCGGCCGGGTGATGTACCTGGCATACGGCGGCACGACCTATCAGTTGCTGGGGTACTCCACCGCCCAGAAGTACGGCAGCTACGCCGGCGCGATCAGTCAGGCGATGCAGAGCTTCGCCCGGCTCACCGACCCGGCCGCGCTCAACCGGCAGCCGGTGCACCTTTCGCTGGTGCGGCTGCCCCGAGGCATGACGGTGACCGAGTTCTACCGGGAGTATCCGTCGGCGATCAAAGTCGAGACCATTGCGGCCATCAATGGCATGGACCCCAACGGCACCATGCCGGCGGGAACCTGGGCCAAGCGGGTGCAGTAGGGCGGGCTGCCTGCCGCGTCGTCTAGCTCGCGATGGAGCTCGGCGGGACCCCGAAGACCTGCCGGAAGGCGGTGGTGAAGTGGCTGTGGCTCGCGAAGCCCGACCGGAGGGCGAGGGAGCTCAGCTTGCCTCCGCCGCCTTCCAGCTCTTCCAGCGCGAGGGCGAGCCGCAGACGAAGCAGGTATCGGTGCACCGGCATGCCGGTGAAGGCCCGGAACACCCGGGTCAGGTGAAAGGGCGAGCCGTGCACCCGGCGGGCCAGCCGGGAAAGCGACCATGGTTCAGCGGGCGCCGCGGCCAGGGCCAATCGGGTCCGCTCGACCAGCTCACGCTGGGTGCGCCGGGTCTCCTCCCGCCGCGGCACCGCCGACCTTCCGTGGACCCGGTACCCGTCGCCCGCGACCCGAGCCAGAATGCCGAGCAGGCCCTCCTCCACCGCGAGGCCATCGCCGGCGTCGGCCGCGGCCCGGAGCTGGTGGATCCGGAGCCGCACCGGCGCGGCGACCGGGGCGTGGCCGATCCGGAACGGCACCTCGGGACGATCCCGCACCCGGGGCTCCAGGGCGCCCAATACCTCGGCGGCCGCTTCGTCGGAAAACTCGATCGCGGTGCAATCGTCGCCGCCGGTGGTCGGGTGGCTCACCCGGAAGGGCTCGTGCCGGTTCAGCAAGAGAGCCTGCATGGGCTCGGCGACCAGGGTCCGGCGCGACGCGTCGGCCGTATGCTTCACGAAGACGCCGGAACGGATCACGATGAGCTGATGGCCGCGGGCGCGCTCCTCGCCGGAGCAGGCGTGGGAGGACTCCCGGCAGCGGACGTCGGTCAGGCTGACCAGCGGTCCGGAAAAGAGCTCGCGGCGGTGCAGGTGTCCCATGAGGCCTGAAAGTTACGCCTCGCGGAGCCGGGGGCAAAGCGGGCAAGATTCTGAAAGCGGCTGGCCGAGTTCTTCCTAGATTACGCTCCACACCTTACGGCGGATGGCCCATGTTCGCGCTTTGGATTGTGCTCCTGTCGGTCTTGCCCGCTCCGGTCCTGGACGACGCCGCCATGGTCGCCTCGCTGGACACCAGGTACCAGGCGGCGGTCAAGGCGAACGACGTCGCCGGAATGGACGCCATCCTGGCGGACGACTTCATCCTGGTGGTCGGGACCGGGAAGGTCTTCAACAAGAAAGACCTCCTGGATGGCGCCCGCAACAAGGAGGTGATCTGGGAGCACCAGGAAGACACCCTGCAGACGGTGCGCCTCTGGGGCAATACCGCGGTGGTGACGGCGCTGCTGTGGGAAAAAGGCGTCGCGTCGGGCAGGACGATCGACAAGAGGCTCTGGTTCAGCGACACCTACGTGAGGACCGCCGGCGGCTGGAGGTACGTATTCGGCCAGGCGTCGATCGCCCTGCCGCAGTAGGTTCGCCGCGCCCTAGCGCAGACGGCGAAGCTCGATCTCCGAAACGATGAACCCGAATCCCGGCCACCCGCCTGACGCCACCGAGCGCCTGAAATACTCCTTGGCCCGCGCGGTGTCGCCCTTCACCAGGTACCAGTTCCCCAGGCCGTAGCTCAGCGTCGCCACCTGGATGTCGCTGGTGTCGGCGGGCGTGAATACCGACTCCGGGCCGATCTCGCCCCGGTAGAGCCGGAGCCGCTGGGCGTAGGCGTTGGTGACGGGCAGGGAATCGGGATGCCGGTTGAGCATCTCCTGAGCCTCCGCGCCGCGCCCGGCGCGGGAGAGCGACATCCACAGCCAGTCGGTGGACCCCGCCAGCTCGCCCGCCTCGGGCGCGCGGGGCTGGGCATGGGCAAAGGCGTCGGCCGCCCCGGCGAAGTCTCCCTTGGCGTACCGCACGATGCCCAGGTGATACCAGATGCCGTAGTTGGTGCTGTCGAGCTTGTTGCCCCTGGTCAGGTCGGCCATCGCCTTGTCGAACTGGCGAGTCGAGAGATAGCGGTGGCCCCGCCAGCGGTACAGCATCGCGTTGCTGGGCGCGATCGCGAGCCCGCGGGTGAAGGTCTGGATCGCTTCCTGGAACTGCCGGGCGCCCGATTGCGCCACGCCGAGCGCGATGATCAGGTCGACGTTGCGCGGGTCCCCGGCGAGCGCGGCCTCGGCCCGGGCGATGGCGCCGGTGTCCTTCTGGGCCCGGTACTCCACGCCCGCGGAGGAGCGGTACTGGACCGACGGAGCTTGCGCTGATAACGGGCCGGCTCCGAAAGCCAGCAGGACTGCGGAAACGCTCAATCGTACCAACATGGGCGTGCTCCTGTTCGGGACGGCGAATCGGGATGATCCCGGTCCTCCATCAGTAGTCTCCCCGCTCGGTCGCCCTCACATGGAAGATGAGCAGGCGGATGAGCGGGGCCGCGTACGAAACGAACAGGGCCGCGGCAACCACCAGCCGGGTCTGGGTCGGGTCGGTCAGGTGCCAGGCCAGGCCATACAGCGGCACGCCGAGCAGCATGAGCAGGATGCACTGCCACAGCACCCGCCGAACGATCTTCCGCCAGGTCCGCGTCTGGAGCTCGTTCTCGCTTGCTTTGCGTGCCTCGCGAGCCCGCTGCGACGCCGGCACCTGAAGCAACGGGGGGTGGGAGTCGCTCTGCACCCTACATTCTCGTGGTTCGGCGCTTCAGGAAATCCATCAGGATGAACTGCCCCAGTGTCATCGTGTTCGTGAAATACGCCTTCCCCCGGCAGATCTCGGCCACCCGCTTCACGAATTCGACCAGCGCGCGATCCCGTGCCAGCATGAACGTGTTGATCATGATGCCGGCGCGCCGGCAGTGGCCGACTTCCCGGTAGGTCGCGCTCAGGATCCGCGGATCCAGGCCCGCCGAATTGATATAGACCTGCCCGTTGGGCAGTGTCAGCGCCGACGGCTTTCCGTCGGTGATCATGATCACCTGCTTCATGTCGCTCTTCTGACTCGTCAGGATCCGGCGCGCCAGCTTGAGCCCCTCGGCGGTGTTGGTGTGGTAGGGCCCCACCTGGGCGTTGGGCAGCGCCGCCAGCGGGATCTCCTCCGCCGAATCGTGAAACAGCACCACGCGGAGCGAGTCACCGGGGTACTGGGTCCGGATCAGGTGGGTCAGCGCCAGCGCGACCTTCTTGGCCGGAGTGAAGCGGTCCTCTCCGTAGAGAATCATCGAGTGGGAGCAGTCGAGCATCAGCACCGTCGCCGCGGAGGAGCGGTACTCCGACTGGTGCACCTGCAGGTCCCGGTATTCCAGGTTGAGCGGCATGGTGAGGCCCTCGCGCGCGATGGCGCTCCCGAGCGTGGCCGCCACGTCCAGGTTCATCACGTCGCCGAACTCGTAGGGCTTGCTCGCCCCCTCGGTTTCCACGCCGGTCGCGAGGTGGGGTGTCTCGTGCGCCCCGATACTGGACTTGCCGATGCTGCCGAGCAGGTTTTTGAGGGTCTTGTAGCCGAGGAAGTCCATGCCCTTCTCGGTCAGATTGAACTGGACGTCGCGCGCGGCCGCGGCCGCCTGGCCGCCCGGCCCCATCAGGGTATGGTCTTCCGGCATCTGGGGGGCATTCTTGACGTTCAGGTACCCCTCGTCCATCAGGCGCTGGATGATCTGATCGAGCATCTGGGCGATCTGCTGCTCCAGCTCGCGATCCTGGTTCGGATCTCCGGTGGACTCCCCGCGGAGGAACTTGACCATTTCGGGCGTGAGCTGGCCCGACTCCATGAGCGCCTTGAGGATGGCTTCCTTCAAGCCATCCATCGATCGTGGCTGGCCATCCTGCTGCTCGGCCCACCAGGGCCACTCCCCCGGACCGCCGGCAAAACCGGACTGAAGCAGGAAATCGCCCAGCTGGTCGAGCAGCGCCTGGAGATTGACGGCGTCGGCGAGGCCGGGGACGAATTTGGTATACGTGGTGAAGCGCATCGGGGATCCGGGAATCAGGGTATCCGGGAATTGCCTGCCCCAATGATACGCACGTCTTCCGGCAAACGTGCGGCTCCCCCGATCCCCGAATCCCTGATCCGCTGATCCCCTCGTTATTTTCCGCCATGCCCACCGCCGGCGCGTCCTTCGGCGCCCTCCGCCACCGCAACTTCCGTCTCTTCATCTTCGGGCAATTCGTTTCGCTCTGTGGCACCTGGATGCAGACGGTGGCCTTGGGGTGGCTGGCCCTGACGCTCAGCAACTCCGCTTTCAAGGTCGGCCTGGTCACGACCCTCGGCGCGCTGCCGGTGCTCATGTTCACGCTGTACGGCGGGGTGATCGCGGACCGGGTCGACAAGCGACGGGCGCTGCTCCTGCTCCAGACGCTGCTGCTCTGCGACGCGCTGGCTCTCGGCTTGCTCAACGCCTTCGGCCTGATCACCATGCCGTGGGTCTACGGCCTGGCCTTCTTCGGCGGCCTGGTGAGCGCCTTCGAGATTCCGATCCGGCAATCGTTCCTGGTCGAGCTGGTCGGCAAGTCCGACCTGATGAATGCGATCGCGCTCAACTCCTCGGCCTTCAACCTCTCCCGGGTCTTCGGCCCCGCGCTGGCCGGAACCATCGTCGCCACCCTGGGGACCGCGGTCTGCTTCTTCCTGAACGCGGCGAGCTTCCTGGCGGTGCTGGTCGGCCTGACGATGATCCGGGCCGACCCCGCCCTCGCCATCGAACGCCACCGCCGCCGGGCCGGCCTGCGGGAAGGCATCGCCCACATTTTCGGCAGCCCGTGGCCCCGGACCCTGGTCCTCCTGGTCGCCGTGTTCAGCGTGTTCGGCGCGTCGTTCATCGCCGTGCTTCCGGTGTACGCGCGAGACGTGCTCCACTCCGGGGCCGGCGGCTACGGCGCCCTCATGTCGGCGTTCGGCGTGGGCGCGGCGGCCGGGGCGCTGTCGATGGCCGGGATCGGCCACCGGGTCCGCCGGGAGCCCACGGCGGTCTGGGCCGGCGTGGCGCTCGGCACGGCGCTGGTGCTGCTGGGACTGGCGCCCAGCCTCGGGTTCGCGCTGATCGTCCTGGTGGCCGCCGGGCTCAGCATGGCCCTCAACGCCATCATGACCAACACGGTGCTCCAGACCGGCGCGCCCGACCATCTCCGCGGACAGGTGGTCGGGTTCTACTCATTCATCGTGGTGGGACTCAATCCGTTCGGATCGCTCCAGGCCGGGTGGATCTCGGAGCATGCCGGCACGGTCACCGCCATCCTGATCGGCGGTTCGATCTGCCTGGTGGCGGCAGCGGTATCCGCTTGGCGAATGGGACTGTTCGCGGGGCGCCGGCGGCCTGCGCTGACCGGGGCGCGGGCCACTGGGAGTGCGAGCGTGCCGGTGGGAATCCCGGGTGTGGGTGAACCGGTGCCGCTCCCCGATCCCCGTCCCCTCCCGCCCGAGGAGAATCCATGATCATCACGATCTCCCGCCAATACGGCGCCGGCGGATCCGAGGTGGCGCGCCGGGTGGCGGATGCGCTGGGCTGGCGCGTGGTGGACAACGAGCTGATCGATCGGGTGGCGTCGCGCGCCGGCCTGTCTCCGGAGGAGGTGGCGCGCCGGGACGAACGGGCCCCCGGATTCGTGGAGCGACTGACTCGCGCCCTGTCGCGCTCCTCCCCCGAGAGCTTTCCGGCACCGGCGGACAAGGTGCCGGAGCCCGAAGAGGCGGCGCTGGTCAAGATCACCGAGGGCGTGGTGGCGGAGATGGCGGCGGAGGGCCGGGTGGTGCTGGTGGGACGGGCGGGGCCCGCCGTGCTTGGGGCCGAACATTCGGCGCTGCACGTAAAGCTGGTCGCGGCGGCGGAGTTCCGGGTCGGGCGAGTACTGGCGGAGGGACGGATGGGAACCGCGAAGGATGCGGAAGCGGCCATGCAGGAGGCCGACACCAACCGGGCCCGCTACCTCAAGCGGTACTACGGCCTCGACTGGAGCGACCCCACCAACTATCACCTGGTGCTGAACACCGGCCTGCTCGGGCTGGATGGGGCCGCCGCGGTGATCGTCGAACGGGCCCGGGCCATGTGGCCGCCGTCAGGGGCGGAACCGGGTGCCTGAGGGACCGGCCCCAGCGCCAGGCGTTCTCATCGTTTGCCTCTCTGGGCGGTCCAGCCGCTCTCCTCGCTCCGACTGATCCGCTTCTGCGCCGCGAGCGCCTCGAGCACCAGCTCGCTCGCCGCTACCTCCATCGGAGAGTCGGACACCGGAGCCAGCCCGACGTCGTGCACCAGGGGCAACAGGCCCGGCACCAGCGCAAACGCCTTGATGGCCGCCTGGGCCTGCTCGTCACCCGAAATCTTGAGCGCGGAACCCTGGTCGAACCAGCTCACGATCCGGTCGAGCCGCTCGTCCTCCTCGTCTCCGATCCGGTCCTGGCAGGTGCGCAGTGCCGCCCGGCGGATCAGCTCCTTGGCGATCGCTTCGGCGCCCTGGAGCTCACCCTCGTATTCCAGCTCCAGCTTGCCGGTGATCGACGGCAACGCGGCGTAGAGATCGGCGACCCGGGGCACCGCTTCGCGCTCGCCATGCGCCATGGCGCGGCGCTCGGCGTTCGACACCACGTTTTCCAGCACGCTGATGGGGAGGCGCTGGCTCACCCCGGACCGGCGGTCCACCCGCTTGTCCCCCCGCGCCTCGAAGGCCACCCGTTCCACCAGTTCTCGGATGAAGTCCGGAATTCGGGCCGGCGGCGCCGCGCCGTCGCGCACGATCCACGCTTCCTGCGCGGTGATCTCCATGCCCAGTTCCACCGAGCGGGGGTAATGGGTGATGATCTCCGAGCCGATCCGGTCCTTGAGCGGCGTGATGATCTTGCCGCGCGCGGTGTAGTCCTCGGGGTTGGCCGTGAAGCAGATCAGGACGTCGAGCGGGAGCCGGACCGGGTAGCCCTTCAGCTGGACGTCGCCCTCCTGCATGATGTTGAACAGGCCGACCTGGATCTTGCCGGCGAGATCGGGCAGCTCGTTGATCGCGAAGATGCCCCGGTTGGCCCGGGGCAGCAGCCCGAAGTGCATGGTCAGCTCGTCGGAGAGCAGGTGTCCCCCGCGTGCGGCCTTGATGGGGTCGAGGTCGCCGATCAGGTCGGCGATGGTCACGTCGGGCGTGGCCAGCTTCTCCACGAAGCGGTCGTCCCGGTGCACCCAGCCGATCGGCGTCTGATCGCCGTCGGCGTCGAGGCGCTCGCGCCCGTACTTGCTGATCGGCGCGAAGGGATCATCGTTCACTTCGCTCCCCGCGATGATCGGCATCCATTCATCCAGGAACCCGGTGAGCCCGCGCAGGATCCGGCTCTTGGCCTGCCCCCGGAGGCCGAGCAGGATGAAGTCGTGCCGGGCCAGGAGCGCGTTCGCAATCTGGGGCAGGACCGAGTCTTCGTACCCCCGGATCCCCGGAAAGAGCTCGGTCTCCTCGGCCACGGCGACCAGCAGATTCTCGCGGATCTCGTCCTTGACCGATCTTCCCCGGATCGGGCCGCTACCCCACCGGCTTTTTCGCAACGCAGCCAGCGTCAGCGGGAGTCCCTCGGGTCTGGGCAGGTAACTCATTGTACGCTCGTCACTTGATTTGAATGCGCCCGGTTGGGCTCGGCACGAGGGGGGCGCGGGTTCCACTCGGCCTCGCGGTCTCCTGGTGATGGCTCAAGACGGCGTAAGTCTATGCCACGCTTGACAAAAGGACCCTTCCCGGTATCTTTGCCGGCTGTGTGATTTGGCGTCACCCGAGGCGCCGGCCCCGTCCCCCCGAAAACGCAAGGAGTAACAATGTCGAAGTACCTGGTTGTTGCCGCTGCCTTGGCCCTGGCGGCCTGCGGCAAGAAGGACGCAGACGCTTCCTCCACGGACACCACGGCTGTCAGCACGACCACCACCACCACGACCACCACCACCACGGCTGACACGACGATCAAGAAGGACACCACCAAGGTGGCCGGGGATACTTCGAAGGCGAACTAGGCACGGACCGAAGGACAGGTTCGCATGGCAGGACGGGCCTCGGCGCGCGCCGAGGCCCGCACTTTGTTCCTTCATCCCACCTCGAAGGGGAGCGGCACCACGGTGGCGGCGCGATCCCCGGCTGTGACCACGCTCCCGGTCTCGACTTCCCGACGCACCGTTCCCAGCGCCAGCACCCGGTCCGTGAGCGCGACCGCGCTCCGGGCCTGTCCAACTTCCTTCCCAGCCAACATAAGCGTGCGGTCCTGGAGCGGCTCCGTTCCCTCGACGGAAAGGCCCCGAAGCGAGCGGTTGACGTGTCCGCGGAAGTGGATCCGCGCCACGGTCTCCTGTCCGGTATAGCAGCCCTTGGTGTAGGAAACCCCGCCGATCTCGTCGAAGCGGACTTCCTGGGGCAGGGTCTTCTCGTCGATTTCCCGTCCCAGGGCCGGCCACCCGGCCAGGACCAGCGCCGCGGCCCGGTCCTGGTCGTCTCCGACGAATGCGCGGCCACCCGCGAATCGCCCCGCGAGCCGTGCCTGTTCCGGCTCCGGGGCGATGACCAGCGCGATGAACGGTGCGACAGTGGTCCCGCCGCCCACGAGTATTCCATGGTCCGCGCCGGTGCGGAGCACCTTGGCCGGTGCGGGAACCGGCGCGTCGATGGCGCGGGCCAGGCGATCGGCGGCCGCGGCGCCCAGCAGCCATGCCCCCCGGTGGGAATCGGTAAGGTCGGCGACCCGCGCCAGGCGGGGCGGCAGCACCCTGCGGAACAGGTCGAGGGCACCGGCGCGCGCGGAAGCGCCCGTGACGACGGTGAGCGCCGCCTCCTCACGCAGCACCCAGGCGTCGAAAATGATCATCCCCTTGGGCGTGAGCATGGCGCCGTAGACCAGCGAGCCGTCTCCCGGGGCCATCAGATCGTTGGTGAGCAATCCCTGCAGGCAGGTCAGCGCACCCGGGCCCTCGACCCGGAGGATCGCCGGCGCGTCCGGCACCAGGACCGCGCCGGAGCGAATTGCGTGAAGGCGGCTAGCGGAAAGCGCCAGGTCCAACGGCATGGAGGGAAGCTAATCGGGGGCCGAACCCCGAGTGCTGGTCCGGGTAGCCACAGAAACAACGGATCATTCGGATGCTCAGGAGTCTGGCTGGCCTCTGTTACAGAACATCCATTGACATCCGCTGTTTCTGTGGCGTGCGGTCAGTACAACCCAGCCCGGGCGTACGAGTCATCCAGCAGCTCCACCGGGTGCGCCACTCCGATGTCGAGCCCCGCCGCTTTGAGTCCGGCACCGATCTGCATCAGACAGCCCGGATTCCCGGTGACCACGGTCGCAGGCCTTGGACTCGCGGCGGCAATTGCCCGGATCTTGTCGTCCAGCACCGCGCGGGCCATGGCGGGGTTGAGCAGGCTGTAGATGCCGGCGCTGCCGCAGCACTTGTCCGAGCCGGGCAGCCGCCGGGTCCGCAGCTCGGGAATCGCGGCGAGCATGGCGAGCGGAGCCTTGCTGACGGCCTGGGCGTGTTCGAGATGGCAGGGGGCATCGTATGCGACGTCGATCGGCAGCGGCGCGCCGTGCCGGGGCCCGGCCATGGCCAGCAGCTCGGAGACATCCTTGACCCGGCCGGCCATCGCGGAACCGGCGGCCGATGTATCGAAGTGCGCCGCGTCCTTCAGCAGCGCGCCGCACCCCGCGCTGTTGACCACGATGTAGTCCGCTCGCCCCTCGAACGCCGATGCGTTCCGGGCGACCAGCTCGCCCGCGGTGCCGCGCCGGCCGGCATGATCGTGCAGCGCCCCACAGCAGCGCTGGCCCGGCACCTCCACGACCCGGTAGCCGTTGGCTTCGAGGGTGCGCCGGGTGGCCTCATGGACGTGGCGGAAGAGCGTGTCCATGACGCAGCCGCGGAACAGGGCGACCACGATTGGGCGGGCAGGGCGGGCAGGGCGGACCGGAGTCTCCGTTGTCACGCCCGCCTTGCCCGGTTTGCCCGCCTTGCCCGCGCCGCTCGCGGCGAGCATCCCCATCGCGAACCCGACCCGTCCACCTCCCGCCAGGAGCCTCGGAAGCCCGGAGCCCCGGAGCCAGCGCGCCATCGTGAGCAGAGGCCGCCACCACACCTCGCGGTGGAATACGCCGAGCACCGCGCGCGCGCCCGCCGGAAGCCCGTTGGCGCGGACCAGCCGCTCGCGCGCCGCCTCGAGTCCGCGCCCGTATCCCACTCCAGCCGGGCAGACCGGCTCGCAGCCGCGGCAGCCGAGGCAGGCGTCGAGGTGCTCGCGGACCGCCGGGTCCGACGGGAGGAGCTCGCCCTGCTCCAGGGCCCGCATCAGGAGGATGCGGCCGCGGGGTGAATCGCTCTCGTCGCCGGTGGCCAGGTAGGTGGGACAGGCGGGCAGGCAGAACCCGCAGTGCACGCAGGGGTCCAGCGCTTCGAAGCCGCCTCTATTCATGCTCCACGCCTTCGAGCGCCACCGCGAACGTCGGATCGGGGTCGAAGGTGCTTCGGAGCTTGGAGACCAGGGCGCCCACGCCCTCGCGATAGGCTCCGTAGTGTCCGAAGCCGTGCCGCAGCGTCCAAGGACCGCGCTCCAGGGTGAGCGGAATCTCCCGCTCCGCCGCGAGGTGGCGCACGGTGCGGAGCTTCTCGATCCCGGCCTCCCCGCTCCAGCGGAGCGATCCCGCGCCCGGCCCGGCCGAGACCAGTCCCGCATCCAGGTGTTCGGCAAGGAGGTCGATCATCTCATCCTGACCGTCGGCGAAGACGCCGAGCCGGAACGTGATCGGACCACCCAGCACGGCGCGAGCGGCGGCGTTCCAGAACGGGGTGGCGTGCTCGGCCGCGAGCCGGGTCCAGGAGACCTCCGATTCCGCGGAGGCCCGCGCGATCTCGTCATTGACGCCGGCCTCGGTGCCGGTGAGCTCGATCGCCAGCACCCACTCGGCTTCGCCGGCGAGCGCTGGAGAGAAGAGCTCCATGGCCGACGCGCCGAGCCGCTGCTCGACCAGCGCGCGAGCCGCATGGGTGAGCACGTCGCGCTCGCCCCGGGCCACCAGGGTGGCCCGCGCGGCGGGGAGCGCCCGAAGCCGGAGATGGAGCTGGGTGACGACCCCGAACGCGCCGAATCCGCCGACCTGCAGCTTGGTCAGATCGTAGCCCGCCACGTTCTTGACCACGTGTCCCCCGGCCTTGATGGTCCGGCCGTCGCCGGTGACGATGGTGCCGCCGAGGATATGGTCGCGCACCGGACCGAAGCCGTAGCGCTCGGGGCCCGCGGTCCCGGTGGCCACGATGGACCCGATGGAGCGCTCGGGCCGGCCGGGAGGATCGAGCGCCAGCCACGCTCCCCGCGCCTCCAGCTCGCGCTGGAGCACACCGATCGAGGCCCCGGCCTCGACCGTGGCCACCAGGTCCGCCGGCGCGACCTCGACGACCCGCGAGAGGCCGCGGGTGGAGAGGGACAGGTCGGCCGGCGCGTCGGGCGGCATCCAGGTGGCGTGGCCTTCGATGCGGACCCGCCAGCCCTCCTGGTGGGCGAGGCCGCACACCTGCGCCACACCATCGGCGGAGTCCGGGGTGGCCCGGGGACGGCCGTCGCGATCCTGCTCCACCGCCCCCTCACCCAGGGCGTGGCGCAGCCGCATCAGGATCGCGTCGCTCATCGCCCGCCCCGCCCGGCGCCGGCGCCGGGCCCCTGCCGCCACTCGTTGCAATGTCGGAGCGGTATCACCTTCCGCGGATTGGCGTGCTGCATCGGATCGAAGACCTGCCGGACGGCGCACATCGCGGCCAGGCTCTCCGGGTCGAAGATCATGGGCATGTAGTCCAGTTTGTCGGAGCCGACCCCATGCTCCCCGGTGATCGAGCCGCCCGCCGCGACGCAGACCGCCATGATCTCCCGCGCCGCCTGGTGCACCCGGCCGGTGAGATCGGGATCGCGCGCATCGTAGCAGATGTTGGGATGGAGGTTGCCGTCACCCGCATGGAACACGTTGGCGACGGTCAGGCCGTAACGGCGTCCGATGTCCATGATCTGCTCCAGCACGTCGGGCAGGGACGAGCGGGGCACTACGGCGTCCTGCACCACCAGGTCGGGAGCGATGCGCCCCATGGCGCCGAAGGCCTTCTTCCGGCCCTGCCACAGACGGGCGCGATCGTCCGGGGTCGACGCTGCCCGGATGGTCCGGGCGCCGGCGGCCGTGAGCAGCGCCTCGACCGCCAGGCTCTCGGCGGCGACCGCGGCGGGGCCGCCGTCCAGCTCCACGAGCAGCACCGCGCCGGCGTCCACCGGGTAACCCGCGGCGTAGATCGAGGATTCCACCGCCACGATGCAGGCCTGGTCCATCAGCTCGAGCGCGGCGGGAACGATCCCCGCGGCGATGATGGCGCTCACCGCTTCGCTGGCCGCGCGGACCGTTTCGAAATCGGCCAGCAGGGTGCGGATCGCGGCGGGCAGCGGGGTGAGCCGGAGGGTGATGCTGAGGGCGATGCCGAACATGCCCTCGCTGCCGACGAAGAGACCCACCAGGTCGGGACCCCACGCGTCTCCGTGAGGACTGCCCAGCGTGGCGATCGTGCCGTCGGGAAGCAGGACCTCCAGCTCCACGACGTGGTTGGTGGTGACACCGTACTTGAGGCAGTGAGGGCCGCCGGCGTTCTCGGCCACGTTCCCGCCCAGCGTGCAGGCGCTCTGGCTGGAGGGGTCGGGAGCATAGTGGAGGCCGAACGGCAGCACCGCCTCGGAGAGCCGGGCGTTCACCACGCCGGGCTCCACCACGGCGCGGCGCCGCGCCGGGCTCACCGATACGATGCGATTCATCCGGGTCAGCACGACCAGCACACTGTCGTCTTCGGCCACCGCCCCGCCCGAGAGGCCGGTACCGGCGCCGCGCGCGACCCAGGGTATGCCCTCCGCGGCGAGCAACCGGATCACGGCGACACACTCCTCGCGGCTGGCCGGCAGCACCACCAGGCGGGGCGTCGAGGCGCGGGTGGGCAAGCCGTCCGACTCGAAGGTGCGGAGCTCGGCGGGGCGGCTCCGAACCCACCGCGGGCCGGTCACGCCGGACAGGCGTTCCATGATGCGGCCGGTCAGCGCAACGCTCCGCGGCCGTTCTGTTTGGCCTGGGCGTGCACCCGGGCCCGCTGCTCGGCGGCCTGCACCAGCGCGGGCAGGGCATGGAGCAGCAGCGCAACCCGCCCGCGCACCGAGCGCGACTCGAGCAGCCGCTGGCGCTCGTCGAACGGCCACTCGAGCAGGCTGGCGGCCTCGAAGGAGAGGGGGGCGGCGTCGAGCGAGAACTGCAGCTCGATAAACTGGTCATTACGGGATTCGAGGGCGGCCGCATAGCGCTCGGCCAGGGCGCGAAGCCGGATCGAGTCGGCGTCGCTCACGACCTGGACCTCGTCGATATCCTCGTGGGGCTCGACCATTCCCTGATGGTAAGGTGAATCCGCCACCACGGGGCCGAGAAAACGGATCCGTTCCTCGCCGCTCACCACAATGTTGGCGCAGCCATCCGCGAGCGCCTGAACTCCGCGCACCAGCGCGACACAGCCGACCGCTCCGGGCTGGGGAAGCCCGCCATCTTCGCCGGGCGGGAGAATACCGAAGCGCCGGTGCTCCGCGGAGACGTCGGCCAGCAGGCGCCGGTAGCGGGGCTCGAAGATGTAGAGCGGGAGCAGAGCGCCGGGGAAGAGGACGACTTTGAGGGGGAAGAGCGGGAGCGGGTGAGACATGGCTCGGAGTCTAACGGGGAATCGGGGTATCAGGGAATCGGGGAGCCAGGAGTGCAGATGGCCCGACGATCGTTCCGCCGTGCCACCCCGATTCCCTGATTCCCGGAGAGCTGAGCCCGGCCGTTACGCGGCCTCCATCGGGAAGTTCCGCAGATGCTTCACCTCCGGCGCGTTGCGGAGCTTCTCGAAGGCCCGCTCCCGGATTTGCCGGACCCGCTCCCGGGTGACCCCCAGCATCGCCCCGATGCCCTCGAGCGTGAGCGCCTCGCTCCCTTCCTCGAGCCCGTAGTACAGCGCCAGAATGCGCTGCTCACGGGGGGTCAGGTACCGGCTGAAGAGGGTGGAAAGGAACTCCTTGCGCAGCCCGGCGTCGACCAGGTCCTCGATGTCTCCCGTCCCGGTGCCGGCCACCCGCTCGCCGAACGTGGCGGATCCGGAGTCATGCCGCTCGACCGGCGCGTCGAGCGAGACCTCCACCGTGGTGACCAGGCGGGCCTGTCGGATGGTCTCCACCGGCTCGTCGAGCACCTGCGCGGTTTCCGCATCGGTGGGCGAACGCCCCAGCTCCTGGGACAGCAGGCTCTCGATCTTGGCCATCTTCATCAGCGCGGCGTTCTGGTTGAGCGGGATCCGGACGGTGCGGGTCTGCTCGGCCAGGGCCTTGAGCACGCACTGGCGAACCCACCAGACGGCGTAGCTGATGAACTTGACCCCGTGGGCGGGATCGAACTTCCGAACCGCCTTGAGGAGTCCTTCGTTGCCGATCGCGACCAGCTCGGACAGGTCGAGACCGTGCCCCTGAAACCGCTTCACATACGAGATGACAAAGCGCAGATTGGCCGTGACCAGCCGGTCGATCGATGCCTGGTCTCCCTTGCGGGCGCGCTTGGCAAGCCGGATCTCCTCTTTGGGATCCGCGATCATCGGGAGTTTCCGGATGTCGAGGAGATACTGGTCAAACGCGTTGTTGGGAGCGGCCTTGCTGAGGGCACGAGGGGTAGCGCGAGGACGAACGTGGGACATGCCACCTCTTACGGGGTCGATGCCGTGGTTGCGCACGCTTTGCGTATTCACCCGCGGAGGTGCGGGTCGGGATTTTGGTGGGGGCCTTACGACTTACGCGAGGCAATGTAGGAACAATTTTTTGACGGTCAAGAGTTTGACACCTTCCACATCACAAACTTATCCCGCACAATCAGTTGTGGATTTCGTCCACTTTGTCCACGAGTTACGGCTTTGCGAGAATGTTAGAAAAATTGCTCAAATGAAATAGCTACAAATAGTTACGCCTTTCTGCTCGTGTGGAGAGACGTGGATAACTTCAGTAGAGCGTCGCCGAGGATCGCGCGGTGGCAAGAACGATCTGAACCAGATCGCGGGAAACCGCCACCGTCCAATTGCTGTCGGCGTTGGCCATCGTCCCGAGCGTGGTGGGCAGCGCGAAATGCAGCGCCTCGGCGCGAACCTTCTTGTCCAGGGCCATCGCATCGAGCAGCGCGGTATCGCTCCATTCGGGAGCGAGCGTCGTGGGGCGGCCGAGCTGCTCCAGGGCCAGCCGGATCGTGGGTGCCAGGGCCCGCTCAGCCAGGCCAAGCCGGTGGGCCAGCAGCGCTTCGACGACCAGGCCGATGGCCACCGCATCACCGTGGAGCACCGCGTAGTTCGACACCCGTTCGATCGCGTGTCCCACCGTGTGGCCGGCATTGAGGATCGCGCGGCGTCCCTGCTCCCGCTCGTCTCCGCTCACGATCCCCGCCTTGATGATGACGCTCCGGGACACCAGCTCGCTGAGCGCATGGGGATCCCGCCGCAGCAATGCCGCCGACTGGGCGCCGATCCACGCGAAGTAGTCCTTGTCCGCGACGATCCCGTGTTTCAGCGCCTCGACCAGGCCGGCGCCGAGGTGCGCGGGATGAAGACTGCCCAGCAGGGCGGGATCGGCCAGCACCGCGACGGGTGGATGAAAGGCGCCGACCAAGTTCTTGCCGTGATTGGTATTGACGCCGGTCTTGCCGCCCACCGAGGCATCGACCATGGCCACCAGCGACGTCGGCACCGAGAGCCAGGGAATCCCGCGCAGATAGGTGGCCGAGACGAAGCCGGCCAGATCGCCGACCACTCCGCCGCCCACGGCGACGATGGCACTGTCCCGCCCGAACCCCAGGTCCAGCAGCCGATCGGTGAGCGCGCTCCACCGGGCTCGCGATTTCGATCCTTCTCCCGGCGCCACCACCAGGGTGGGCACTTCGAGCCCGTGCGGGACCAGTCGCCCGACGGTTCGATCGGTGATGACCGCGAGTCTGCGTTTGGGGAGGAGGTCCGCCGCCAGCCCGGGCAACCGGCCGAGGAGTCCCGGCTCGACGTGGACCGGGTAGCTCCCGCCGGCGTGGGTGACCCGGACGACCGGCTCCCGCTCTACCACGTCACGTCCCCGCGTCCGGCATCCTGGTTGGCCAGCCGGGCGAGGGTGAACAGATAGTCGGAGAGACGGTTGAGGTAGACCAGGAACAGCTCGGGCACGTCCTGGCGCAGTGCCAGCGCCACCACGCTGCGTTCGGCGCGTCGGCACACCGTCCGGGCCAGGTGGAGCGCGGCGGCCTTGGGGCTTCCGGCCGGCAGAATGAATGCGCGGAGTGGCGACAGGGAGCCGTCGGCGGCGTCCATCGCGCGCTCGAACTCCTCCACTCTTGCGGGGCTGAGCTCCGCCCTGGCGAGGGCCGCGCGCACCTTGTCCGGATCCGGCGTGGCCAGGTGGCCGCCGATGGAAAAGAGATCGCGCTGAATCTTCTCCAGCTCGGCGTCGAACAGCTCGGCGGGCAGCGCGGCCCGGGCCACGCCGATCGAGGAGTTGAGCTCGTCCACGTCGCCATAGGCGGCGACCCGCGGGTCGGCCTTCGAAACCCTGCCGCCGCCGAAGAGCCCGGTCTCGCCCTCGTCCCCGGTGCGGGTGTAGATCTTCATGGGGAGAAAGATAAGGCGGGCGGGCAGGGCAGGGCGGAGCCGCGCCACCCCCGAGGCCGGGATGCGCCTCTGCGATACCCGCCCGTCCTGACCGTCCTGCCCGCCGTGCCTGCCCCTCTATATTCCTCTCGTGACCAACGAAACCACGGATATCACCATCATCGGCGGGGGCCCCACCGGTCTCTT
>JBGPLG010000018.1:0-55092 GCA_041486305.1 Gemmatimonadota bacterium | reverse complement strand
GCCGAGTGGAAGTGTCGGCCGGTGGCGAGGTGAAGGCATTGATGGGCATCCTGTCGAACGGCAAAGGCGATGTCTGTGCCAACGGCGACAAGGGAAGCGCCTGCTTGAGCCAGGTCAATCTCAAGTACTGAAGGCCTCACGGGGCGACGGTGACGGAGACACCGGGTCCGGTCGTCTCGAGAAAGCTGGGGATGGCGTAGTAGAGCGAGGTGACCTTGAATGTCCAGGTGCCGATGGGAACCCCCAGCACCGTGGTCCCATCCGTGGTGCCACAGCTCGAGTTATAGCCGGACGATGCGATCACGGAAAAATCGCTCCCGTAGGACGAGGTGACCCGAAACCGCGATGGGCGAGAGTACGCGTTGCCCGCGGCGTTCCAGCAGAGCTTCACCGAGTTGCCGGTGCGGGTCGCCGTCAAGCCGGCTGGCGGGTTCATCGACTGCATCGTCACGGTTCCGCTGTTCCAGCCCGCCGCGCCGGCCGCGGTGAAGGCCGTGATCTTGTACTTGTACAGGGCGCCGTATTGGGGATAGGGGGTTTCGTCCGGGGGCACGTCCGAGCGGGTGCGCTCGGTGAAGTAGGTCTGCGAGGCCGGCAGACACCCAAGGCGGTACCAGGTACCGTAGGCATGCCGGTTCTCCCGTTCCACCAGGTATCCAGCCGCATCCGGCACGGCAGCCCAGGAAATGGAAACATTGGTCGTGCTGGCGAGCTGGCCTGACACCGTCGTCGTCGGCACCCCACCGGTCGTCTGGGACGGGGTGCAGGGCGTGACGATGCGGGGGTTCAACCGGCCTATGGGAGCCCGCTCGAGGACGTACTGGTACCAGGACCCCTGCAGCGCGATCTGGGGATAGTTGGGAATCGTCGCCGTCACGGTGTACTGGTAGGCCCCCTCGACGGACGGGGACACCGCATCGGGGATCGAGGTCGTGCTACCGCCGACGGTCACCGAGTAGTTACAGCACGGGTCACCCTCTTTGACGCGGTCGATCCGGTAGGAACTTGCCTTCGGCACGGCAGGCCAGGACACCAGCAGGCCGGAGGGTGCCTGGGTTATTCTGACGCTGGGATTGAGCATGCTCTGGGCGTGCCCGGGGATGGGGAACAGCATTGCGGCACCTATCGCCAGAAAGGCGGCCGGACTGAGCTTGGAAAGCAGCATGGGCGGTCCTGGTTGAGTTGGACCCCCCAAGCTGGGGCGACGGGATCAAACCGGCGTCAAGACCGCATCAAAGACTCAGCGAAGTCCCCAATCCCGGCGCCGCGACGGGCCGGCCGTATCCGCGCCTGGTATATTTTCCCTCCCATGACACCGCAACTCTCAGCCCGGCTGCTTCTGAAAACGGAGACCGTCGCGATCCAGGACGTCGTCTGCCGCGGAGAGTGCCGGCACAAGAGTCCGGAAGAGACCGCCCGATGCACCCACCTGGTGTTCCCGTACCGCGGGGTCTACGTCCGTCACCTCGGCTCCGACGACGCCGTGGCCGAAGCCAACCAGGTGCTGTTCTTCAACCAGGGCGAGAGCTGCCGGGTCAGCCATCCGGTCGCAGGCGGCGACGCCAGTCTGGTGCTCGAGCTGGGCGAGCCGCTGTTGCGCGAGCTGGCGCCGAAGGAGGAGGTGCGCGAGGGAGGCACGCTGGCGTTTCGGCGGCAGCGATTGCGGATCGACGCGCGCACCCAGGCCCTGGTGGCGGTGCTCCGGCACAGCCTGACCCTGAACGCCGCTGAGACACTGGAAGCGGAAATCCTGGCGCTGACCCTGGTGCGGCGCGCGGTGGGGGAACGGACCTCGCACGCGGCCGGGGCCAGCCAGGCCCGGCAGAAGCTGGTCGACCGCGCCAAGCTGGTGCTCGCTTCCGACCTGGCCCGGCGCTGGACCCTGGCGGAGATTGCCGCCGAGGTCCGCGTCTCTCCGGTGTATCTCACCCAGGTGTTCCAGCAGGTGGAGGCCATGCCGCTGTACCGCTACCAGCTCCGCCTGAGGCTGGCCCGCGCGCTCGACCTGCTGGCCCAGTACACCGACCTCACCGCCCTGAGCCTGCACCTGGGCTTTTCCAGCCACAGCCACTTCAGCGCCGCCTTCCGGCAGACGTACGGCCGCACCCCGGCAGAGTTCCAGCGTTCGGTGCGCCGGCGCTGACCCCTCTCTCAGACCGGCCCTCAGGGGCGCACCGCAGCTCCCGAGGGGTGCAGCTTGGGCGAGACGGGAAACCTGAGAATATTGTCGCCATCCGGACGTACCCGGGGAAACCCTTGAGGGCTCCTCATGCGCCGGACCCACCTTTCCCTCCCCCAGGGCATTGCCCTGGTGCTCACCCTGGTGTCCGGACCCTGCACCAACTGCGGCGCTGAGGACTCCAGCGGGCCTCCGCCCGATACCTCGGGTGAAAGCCTGGTGATCGTGTCGGGGGACGACCAGACCGTCGGGCCCGGGGGCGCGATCACCCTGGCAGCCCGGGCGAGTCACGCCGGCGGGACGCCGACGCCCGGCGCCTCCATCAACTGGACCGCGGAGTCGGGCACCGTGTCGCCCCGGTACTCGGTCACCGATGCGAACGGGATCGGCACCACGGTGTGGACCCTGCCCTCCGGGCTGGGGTCGTATCGGGTGTTCGCGCTGTACCACAATGAGGTTCAATTCCGCGGCAGCGTCGCGGGCTGCCTCGATCCCTACGTCATTGGCGATGACTTTTCGACCGACGTCGCCGGCCGCTGGACCAGCTCTGGCCCGGGGGCGGGGCCGGTGGTGGGCCCGCCGACGATCTGGAGCGCGACCTACCTGGCCGGAAGCGGCAATCCCGGCGGGTATTGGCGGTTTCAGCACGTGGCCCACCCGCCGATGGGGCTGACCGTCTACCACCGTTTCGACGTCGATTACGATCCGGCCTTGCCCGGAAACGAGATCGACCACATCAACTACACCGAGGACCAGATCTACCTGGCGCCATATAGCGGGTCCGACGTTCGGTGGAGTCTCTTTCTGGAGCAGGGGGGAACCCGATTCGCGCCCAGCAGCGGCGTGCGCCTCTTCGGCAATGCTGCGTGGGCCAAGGGTCTCCAGACCAATCTGACGCCGGCGCAGTTCCCGGGGGCGAACCTGGGACCCGGTGGTGGCAAGATCCGATTCGGAATCATGCGGGAGACGCTGGTATCTGCCGGAGGTCCGGATACCACCAACCACGGGATCGACAATTTTCGAGTGGAGGTCTGCCGGAAGTAGCCCTGTTTGCGCAAAAGGTCGCTAAAGATTTCGATAGCGACCCCGATTCCGCACTGTTATCGTAGCTCTCCACGAACCAACGACCCGCAAGGAGATCTATATGACGAGCGCGAGAACGTGTGCGGCCTGCGATTGCAAACTGGACGCCAACAGCATCAAGGTGAAGGTCGGCGGAAACGTTGTGGAGGTGTGCTGCGACGAGTGTGCCCAGTCGCTGAAGGAAGCCCATCGCTCGGGGAAGAAGTGAGCGATGACACAGCGGAAAGTCGTCACGCCTTCGGGGCGCATCAGCTACACTGAAGCGGGGAGCGGGCCGGTCGCGCTGTTCGTGCACGGCGTGCTGCTCAATGGGCATTTGTGGCGGCATCAGCTGGCGCAGTTGTCCGACCTGCGGCGCTGCATTGCGGTGGACCTGCTGGCGCACGGAGACACCGAGATCGCACCGGGCCAGGATGTGTCGGTCACCGCCAATGCGCAGATGCTGCTGGAGTTCCTCGACGCGCTGGGCGTCGACCAGGTGGACCTGGTGGGCAACGACAGCGGCGGCGGCATCTCGCAGATCTTTGCGGCCCTGAATCCGTCGCGGGTCCGCAGTCTCACGCTGACCGATTGCGACACCCACGACAACTGGCCGCCGGAGGCGTTCAAGCCGTTCCTCGCCATGGCGGCCGCCGGCGGGCTGCGCGGGGCGCTCGAGGCCATGCTGGGGGACAAGAACGTCTACCGGTCGGCTGGGGCGCTCGGTCCGGCCTACGAGCATCCGGAGATGGTGGCGGACGCAACCATCGAAGCGTACCTGCGCCCGCTGGTGAGCACCGAACAGCGCACCGCCGATCTGCAGCGTTTTCTGGGTGCCTTCGACTGCAAGCACACGGTGGCGATCGAAGGAAGGCTGAAGACACTGCAGGCGCCCACATTGATCGCCTGGGGCACCGACGACGTCTATTTCGATGTCAAGTGGTCTCATTGGCTTGCGAAGACCATTCCCGGGACGCGCCGGCGCACCGAATTCGACGGGGCGCGGGTGTTCTTCCCCGAGGAACGCTGGCAGGTCTTCAACGCCGAGCTGCGGGACCATTGGAGGCAGCGTCCTGGCTGATTCCGGTGAATCGAACCGTGGCACTGGAAGTCCTGGCTTCCGAACATCTCCGGCTGTCGCTGGAGCACGGCTGATGTAGCCGGCCGAGGAGGACCTGGCTCGGCCTTCGCGCTCGCCGGCAAGGGGCTCCAGCTCCGGGCCATCGCCGATACCCTCGGTGTCACCCCGGTGCTCGGGGGCAGCGTGCGCCGAGGCGGCGGCCGGCTCAAGGTCCCACGCAACTGGTCAACGCGGCCAACGACTCGGTGCTCTGGTCGGAGAGCTATGACCGCGCGGTGGGCGACGTCTTCGCGGTCCAGGAAGACATCGCCCAGGCGATCGTCCGGGCCCTGCACCTGCGACCTCTATCTTCGGGGCCGATATCACTGGGCCAAGTTCACCCAGGGCGAGCTGAAACTCGCGGTCGAAGCCTTCGGCCAGGCGGTGGCGCGGGATACCGGCTTCGCCGGCCTATGCCGGGCTGCCCGATGCCGAGCTCCGGCTCGGCAACCTGAGCAGCACGCCGGTGCCCGAGCGCCTGGTGCGGGCCCGGGCGGCGGTGGACCGCGCCCTCGCGCTGGATTCGACCCTGGCGGATGCCCACGCCTCACTGGGCTTGATCCACCAACCACCGGGAATTTGCCGCCGCGGAGCGGGAGTACCGCAAGGCGATCGGCCTCAACCCGAGCTACCCCTGGTCCCATCATTTCTATTCGATGCTGCTCATGATCACGGGCCGGGTCGAGGAATCGCTCAAGGAAAGCGATCGGGTGCTGGAGCTGGACCCGCTCTCGCTGGCGGGGAACGCCAATCGCGGGGCGATCCTCTGCATGGCGCGCGATCTTTCGGCGGCGCGGAAGCACCTGGCGCGGGCGCTGGAGCTGCAACCCGACTTTCCGCTGGCGCTCTACTACCAGGGCGAGATCGCGGCGAGCGAGCAGCGCTATGCCGAGGCGATCGGTCCGCTCCGGCGCACCTGGGAGCTGGCGCCCGGCTTTCCCGGCGTGATCGGGGCCCTGGCGTTTGCCTACGCCGGCGCGGGGCAGAAGGCGGCCGCGGACAGCCTGCTGCGCCGGCTCAACGCGCAGCGGCCGGACAGCCGAGCCCGCTTCAACCTGGGGATGCTCTACGCGATGCGGGGGGAAAGCGCCGCGGCCCTGGAGCAACTGAAGGACGCCTACTACAGCCTGGCCTCGCTGGTGAACCTGCGCGCCGACCCCCAGCTGGCCCGGCTTCGCGCCGATGCCGGCTATGCCGGGCTACTTCAGCGGCTTGGGCTCTAGTCCGGGCGCGGTGACACTCCGGAGAGGCTCCCACCGGACGGAATCGTGAAGCCACAGTAACGTTGGTCATGCTTGCTCCGAATCGGCCTCCGCGTATCTTCCCCGATCCGGTGACACACTTCATGACCGATACGGTAGTGTCTGGCGCCTGCCGATTCTGCGGCACGCCGCTTTCGCATACGTTTGTCGACCTGGGCATGTCTCCGCTCTGTGAGAGTTACATCCCGGCCGACCGCCTCGGTGAGAAAGAGCCGTTCTACCCCCTCCGCGTGTTCGTGTGCGACCGCTGCTTTCTGGTTCAGCTCCCGGCGCACGTGGGCGGTGAAGAGATCTTCACCGAGTACGCCTACTTCTCCTCCTATTCCGAGAGCTGGCTCGCCCACGCCGAGCGATATGCCGAGGCGATGATCGCCCGGCTGGGGCTCAAGGAAACCAGCCAGGTCGTGGAGGTGGCCAGCAACGATGGCTATCTGTTGCAGTACTTTGTCCGCCGGGGAATCCCCTCCCTGGGCATCGAGCCGGCCGCCAACGTCGCGGCCGTCGCGACCGCGAAGGGCATCCCCACGCTGGTGGAGTTTTTCGGCCGGGAATCGGCGGCCCATCTGGTGGCCCGGGGAATCCAGGCCGATCTGCTGGCGGGCAACAATGTGCTGGCTCAGGTTCCCGACCTGAACGATTTCGTGGCCGGCCTGGCCCTCGTCCTCCGGCCCGGTGGCGTGCTGACGCTGGAGTTCCCCCACCTCATGCGCCTGGTCGAGGAAAACCAGTTCGACACGATCTATCATGAGCACTATTCCTATTTCTCGTTGGGGACCGTCGAGGCGATTCTCCGCGCTCACGGCCTGACGGTCTTCGATGTCGAGACGCTTCCGACCCATGGGGGCTCGCTCCGGATCCTTGCGCGCCATGCCACGGACCCCACTCATCCGGTCACCGAGCGGGTTTGCGCGCTGCGGCGGCTGGAGGAGTCTGCCGGGCTCAACTCCCTCGAGTACTACGCCTCCTTCGATGCGCGGGTGCGGGAGACCCGGGGGCGACTGGTGGAGTTTCTGGAGGAGGCTCGGCGGGAGGGAAAGCGGGTGGCCGGGTACGGCGCGCCGGGGAAGGGGAACACGCTGCTCAACTACTGCGGGATCGGGGTCGGGCTGCTGGAATACACGGTGGACCGCAATCCCTACAAGCAGGGCAAGTTCCTTCCCGGCTCCCGGATTCCGGTGTTTGCCCCGGAAAAGATCGACGAGACCCGGCCCGACTATCTGCTGATCCTTCCCTGGAATATCGAGGAGGAGATCGTCGCCCAGATGAGCCGGATCCGCGACTGGGGTGGGCAGTTTGCCGTGCCGATCCCCTCCCTCAGGATACGCGCCTGATCTTCACTCCTGCCGGGCTGACCGGCGCCTGGATCGTCGCCTCCGAGCCGGTCACCGATGCGCGGGGAGCATTCGCCCGCACCTGGTGCGCCCGGGAGTTCGCGGCCGCCGGCCTGGAGACCGTGGTGGCCCAGTCGAGCCTCTCGTCCAACTTCCGGCGGGGCACCTTGCGTGGCATCCACTACCAGGCGGCTCCCCACGAAGAGACCAAGCTGGTGCGCTGCGTGCGGGGCGCCATCTTCGACGTGATCATCGACCTCCGCCCCGAGTCGCCGACGTTCCGGCGGCACATCGCCTTCGAGTTGAGCCACCGGAACGGCCTTGCGCTCTATGTGCCGCGCGGATGCGCGCACGGATTCCAGACCCTGGACGACGACACCGAGGTCTGGTACCAGATGTCCGAGTTCCATCACCCCGAGTCGGCCCGCGGCGTGCGGTGGGACGATCCCGCCTTTGGCATCGCCTGGCCGATCGCGGCGCCCATCCTGCTCCCCCGCGACGCCGCGTATCCCGACTTCGACGCGGGGAAGCTGCGCCCATGACGAACCGCGACGCGGCACTCGGAGCTTGGATGTACCGGCTGGTCGAGGAGCTGTTTCCGGTCTGCCGCAGCATCACGGGCGAGGGGATCCGGCAGACGCTGCGCCGGGTGCAGCGGGAGGTCCCGATCGTCCTGCACGAGATTCCCTCGGGCACCGCCGTCCTCGACTGGACGGTGCCGCCCGAGTGGAACATCCGCGACGCCTATATCGCGCGGGGCGGGGAGCGGGTCGTGGATTTCCGCGCCTCGAACCTGCACGTGGTGAGCTACAGCACGCCGGTCCGGCGCCGGATGACACTCGCCGAGCTGCGCCCGCGCCTCTTTTCGCTCCCGGACCATCCCGACTGGATTCCCTATCGCACTTCCTACTGGACCGAGAGCTGGGGGTTCTGTCTCAGCCACCGGCAACTGGCAGCGCTTCCCGAGGGCGAGTACGACGTGTGCATCGACTCGACCCTGGCCGCCGGATCGCTCACCTACGGCGAGCTGCTGGTGCCGGGATCGTCCACCGACGAGGTCCTGATCTCCTGCCACGCGTGCCATCCCTCGCTTGCGAACGACAACCTGTCCGCGCTCGCCGTGGCCACCGAGCTGGCCCGGCAGGTCCTGGCGGAGCCCCGCGCGCTTTCCTATCGCTTCATCTTCCTTCCGGGCACCATCGGCTCGATCGCGTGGCTCGCCCGGAACGAGGCCGACCTGGGCCGGATCAAGCACGGGTTGGTCCTCTCCTGCCTCGGCGATTCCGGTCCGGTCACTTACAAGCGGAGCCGTCGCGGCAACGCGGCGATCGATCGGGCCGCCTCGCACGTGCTCAGCCACGCAGGCCAGGGCGGCCGGGTGCGGGAGTTCCTCCCCTATGGCTACGACGAACGCCAGTACTGCTCGCCGGGGTTCGATCTACCGGTCGGCTGTTTCACGCGAACCCCGAACGGGGAGTTCCCCGAGTATCACACCTCGGCCGACAACCTGGACCTGGTGGCGCCCGGACCTCTGGCCGATTCGTATGCGACGCTGTCCCGAATCCTGGAAGTCCTCGAGCAAGACCGTGGCTACCTCCGGACCGACCCCAGGGGCGAGCCGCAGCTCGGACGGAGGGGGCTGTACCACGGTGTTGCGGGCGTCCGTCAACTTCCTGAACAGGAGCTCGCCCTCCTGTGGGTGTTAAACCTTGCAGACAATAGACATAGTCTCCTGGACATCGCCGAGCGGGCTGGCCTGCCCTTTGCCCGTATCCGGGAGGCGGCCATGGCGTTGCGGGAGAAGGACTTGATTCGTGAGGCTTGAGACCCGGGTTGCCGTCGTCACCGGAGCGAGTAGCGGCATCGGCCGGGCCATTGCCCAGGCGCTCTCCCGGGATGGTGTCACGGTGGGCCTGGTGGGTCGGCGTCCCGATGCGCTCGACGAGGTGGCCGGTCGGGTGGAACGACGCGGAGGGCGTGCGGTACGCCTAGTCTCCGATCTCGTCGCTACGGACGGAGCCGAGCGACTCGGCGAACGGATCGGGGAGGAGCTGGGCGCGACGGACCTGCTGGTCCACTGCGCCGGTGTCTTTCCGCTGACTCGGGCGGAGTCCGACCAGGCACTCGGCCACGTCCGCGCCGCGACAACCCTGACTCGGCTGCTGCTACCCCTGTTGCGAGTGGGCCCCGGGCAGATCGTGTTCGTCAATTCGAGCGTTGGACTGCCGGGAGCGACGGCCTCAGGAGTCTACGCCGAGAGCAAGCAGGCGTTGCGCGCACTGGCGGACCGCCTGCGCAACGAGGTGAATCCGGACGGCATCCGGGTATTGAGCGTCTATCCTGGCCGAACCGCGACGCCGATGCAGGCATTGATCCACCGGCATGAGGAAAAATCCTATCGGCCGGACCGGCTGCTCCAGCCGGAGGATGTTGCGACGATGGTTATTCACGCGCTGGAGATGCCCTCGAGCGCGGAGGTCACGGACATCAGCATCAGGCCCATGCAGAAGCCCTGAGGTACGGTGATGCGAGTGCTGGTAACGGGCCACCAGGGATACATCGGTGCGGTGCTCGTACCGATGCTTCTCCGCGCGGGTCATGATGTGATCGGCCTCGACACTGGGTGGTACGCCGGGTGCGGATTTGGCGTCGCGGGTCCATCCGTCCAGACCCTGCGCCGCGATGTTCGCGATGCGGAGGCCCCGGATCTCGAGGGATTCGACGCGGTCATTCATCTCGCGGCGCTGTCGAACGACCCCCTGGGCGATCTCAATCCCGACTGCACCTACGGTATCAATCACCGGGGATCGGTCCGGCTGGCCGGCCTCGCCAGGGCGGCCGGGGTGCCCCGCTTCCTCTTTGCCTCCTCGTGCGCCCTCTATGGCCGTGCCGGCGACGCGCCGCTGACGGAAGACGCGGCCTTCAATCCGGTGACGGCCTACGGGGAATCGAAGGTTCGGGCCGAGCGCGACATTGCGGCGCTGGCGGATTCCAGCTTCAGCCCGGCCTTCTTCCGGTGTGCGACGGCATACGGTGTCTCCCCGATGCTGCGGGCGGACTTGGTGGTGAACAACCTGGTGGGCCATGCCTGGACTACGGGGGAGGTGCGCGTCGGTAGCGACGGCACGCCCTGGCGTCCCCTGGTCCACGTGGAGGACATCGCGGCGGCGTACCTGGCCGGGCTTGGCGCCCCACTGGATCGGATTCACAATCAGGCCTTCAACGTCGGGCTCAGCGCCGAGAACTATCAGATTCGCGACGTTGCGGCGATGGTGGCCGAGGTGGTTCCCGGCTCGCGCATAGTCTACGCCGAGGGCGGTGGACCGGACCCGCGCTGTTATCGGGTCAATTGCGACAAGATCGCCGAGGCGTTGCCGGAGTTTCGTCCCCGGTGGAATGTCCGCCGCGGCATCGAGGAACTGTTCGAGGGGTTCCGGCGGGTCGGACTGACCCGGGAAGAGTTCCTGGGCATCCGGTATCTCCGGACCCGGCGCGTCAAGCAGCTCCTCCTGGACGGGCGGCTCGATGCGGAGCTGCACTGGGTCCGGCCGGCGGCGACGGGAGTCAAGGGGAACAAGCCGCGGCTGTCGATCGGGCTGCCGGTCTTCAACGGCGCCAAGACGCTGGAGTCCACAGTGCGGGGTCTGCTGGAGCAGTCGTTCGGCGATTTCGAGCTCATCATTTCCGACAACGCTTCGACCGACGATACCGAGCGAATCAGCCGGGCGTTCGCGGCCGCGGATCCCCGAGTGCGTTACGTGCGCAACGCCACCAATATCGGACTTGCCGCGAATTTCAACCGGGTCTTCGGGTTGTCCCGTGGCGAGCTCTTCAAGTGGGCCGCCGCGGACGATGTGTGCCTGCCGGGGTATCTCGAAGCCTGCATCGCCGTGCTGGATGCTCGTCCCGACGTGGTGCTGGCGTACGGCAAGGCCCAATTCATCGATGCCGAAGACCATACCCTGTCCATCACCGACCCCGGCTGGAACCTGCCCCAGGAGTCTTCGGCGGAGCGGTTCCGGCAGGTGCTCAGGGCGGGGCACTGGGTGAATTCCCTCATCGGCGTGATCCGGAGCGAGGCCCTGGCGCGCACCCGGCTCCTGCCGGGGTATCCGGGGGGAGACTACATCCTGCTCGGCGAGCTGAGTCTGCTGGGCAAGCTGATCGAGGTCCCCCAGGTGCTGTTCCGCCGCCGGCTCCACGCGGGCTCCAACAGCCAGCACGGCCGCGAGCCGGAATGGCTCGCGCGGTACTGGGGCGACCGCGCGGCTTCGAGGCCGCTGTGGGCCAGATCGCGCGGCCACCTGGGCTCCATTCTTCATGCGGACCTGCCCCTCCGTCGCAAGGCCGGGCTGGTGATGAGCGCGCTGAAGATGATGCGACGGCGGAGAGACCGGCTGTGGGCGGAGATTCGTGAGGAGCTCGCTTCGCCCCGGTCCCGGCCATGAAGGTCGTCCTTTTCTGCGGCGGGCTGGGGATGCGGCTGCGCACCTCCGCCGACAACGTGCCCAAGCCGATGGTGCCGATCGGGTCCCGGCCGATCATCTGGCATCTCATGCGGTACTACGCCCATCACGGCCTCAAGGACTTCATCCTCTGTCTCGGGTACCGGGGCGAGGTGATCCGGGATTACATGCGGGAGCATTGCAGTGACTGGTCAATCACCTTCGTGGACAGTGGGATCGGGGCCAGCATCGGGGAGCGGTTGGCCGCGACCGAGCCGTTCCTGGCGGGAGAAGAGTTCTTCTGCGCCAACTACGCGGACGGTCTCACCGATCTGCCGTTCGGTGACCAGATGGCCCACTTTCTCCGTCACGACCGGGTAGCCACCTTCGTGAGCGTTCGGCCCAGCCTGAGCTACCACGCTGTGGAATCGGCGCCGGGCGGCCTGGTCACCGGATTCAGAGAATTGCGGCAGACCGATCTGCGGGTCAACGGCGGTTTCTTCATCTTCAAGCGCGACATCTTCCGCTATCTACGGCCGGGAGAGGATCTGGTCGAGCAGCCGTTTCAGCGGTTGATCCAGGAGCGGCAGCTGGTCGCGTACCCCTATGACGGGTTCTGGCTCGCGGTGGACACCGCGAAGGACAAGCAGCGGGTGGACGAATTGTATGCCAGCGGCAAGCCGCCCTGGATGGTGTGGGGTCCCGTGGTCCGAGAGCTCAGTCGGACCTGATCATGCTGCCCCTGGCACTTCCCTCCCGGCCGCTTACGTTGCTGTTCCTGGGGGCCCACGCCGATGACATCGAGATCGGGTGCGGAGGTAGCGTGTTGCATCTGCTGGGCGAGCATCCCGGCAGTGCCGTCTGGTGGGTGGTGTTCAGTGCGAGTCCGGAACGCGGCCGCGAGGCGCGGGAGAGCGCGGGGCGGATGCTGGCGGGAGCCGGCACCTCCAGGATCCTGGTGCACGACCTCCGGGATGGCTGCCTGCCCGCGGCCCGGCCGGCCCTGAAGGACCTCTTCGAGCAACTCAAACGAGATCTGGTGCCCGGCCCCGATCTCATCTTCACCCACTTCCGAGCGGATCGCCACCAGGATCACCGGATCATTTCCGACATTACCTGGGAGACCTTCCGCAATCAGGTCGTGCTCGAATACGAAGTGCCGAAGTACGACGGCGACTATGGCGCTCCCAACACCTTCATTGCCTTGTCGGACGACATCCGGCGGCGAAAGGTGACGCACTTGCTGGCGGCCTTTCCATCCCAGCACGACAAGCGCGCCTTCACCGAGGACACCTTCATGGCGTGGATGCGCCTCCGGGGCCTCGAATGCGCCGTCGAGGAGGGCTACGCGGAGGCGTTCCACGCCCGAAAGCTGGTGCTGGGGCCCTGATCGCTATCGAGTCACCGGCGGGACCGCCGTTCCGGGAGTGCTCCGGCTTCGCGCCGGGCCGCGCTGAACCGGGGAGATGACGGCTGGGTGATCCCACGGTGATCGGGGAGTGACGCCCATTTCCCCTCTTCGGGCGCAGTTATTCACGCTCACCCGGGGTACCCATGACTCTGACCCGTGGCTATAGCGCAATCCTCGCCGGCGCCCTGGCGCTGGGCGGCGCCCGGGTGCCTGCGCCCGACGCCCCCTGCCGGATCGTCTGGGACCAGACCACTAGCGGCGGCGACTGGCAGACCGCGCACGCCGATTTGAAGTTGACCCGGAGCGCGCCTCAGGCGGACGGGAGCTTCGTCATGTTCGGCGGGGGCACCGCCACCGTGACGTATCATTCCGGCCTTGCCGGGGCGAGGGTCACCAGCGGGTCGCCGTTCGATGCGAAGCTGGACCTGACGCTGAGTAGTGAGGACGGCAAGACGGCCGTGGTCGACATCGGCCTGGCGGCGGACGAGGCGGACCACGAGGTCGTGGTGAACCCGGGCGGATTCACCTACTCCGTGGAGGCCACCATGCCCCCGTCGGACACCATTCCGCTCAAGGACGGGGTGACTACGTCGTACTCGGTGTTTCACGGCTCCGGCGCGCACCGCGCCGGACGCACCGGCACGCTCACGCTGCACTATTGCCCGGGCTGAGCCAGCCCCGGCCAGGCCCCGGATTGACAGAATTCGGGAGGTGCTGTACTGTTCAGCCGTGAACCAAATCCCCGGCTCGCTCGACTCCCCGCCCAAGGCGCCCTCCGACGCCGGAGTGCCGCTGGTGTTCCAGATCCTGGGCGCCGCGCGGGAGCTTCAGGTCCGCCTCGACGCCGCCCTGGATGAAATCGGACTGTCGCCCGGGAAGGCGGGCGTCCTCAAGACCCTGGCCCGGGCAGGGAAGCCGGTCCCCCTGAGCGAGCTGGCCGAGTGTAACAAGTGCGTGCGCTCCAATGTCACCCAATTGGTGGATCGCCTCGAGGCCGACGGACTGGTCCGGCGGGTGGATGATCCCGACGATCGGCGGGTGACCCTGGCCTCGCTCACCGACAAGGGCAGGAAATCCTATATGCAGGCGGTCAAGGTGATCGAGCGCCAGGAGCAGGAGATTCTCCAGGTCCTGAGTCCGAAAGAGGCGTCCGCCCTGGTCCGGGCCCTGGAGGAGCTGACGGCCGAGGGGAAGTAGTGCCTTTTTTTCAGTCAATAGTACAGCGCTTGACTATCTATATACGCATCATTGAGCGCTCGAAAGTGAAGCACCGACAGATGTCGAATTGAGGGTAGCCCAAACGACGAAGAGGGAAGGCATTCGTTTGGCGGAGCGTGGCCGAACCACGCAACCATGTGAGGGGAAGGAAGAAATCGATCCATGTCGTTCGCACGCAGTGCACTAGGCGCCCTGGTGATTGCCATTGGCGCAGGACAGCAGGCCGCAGCGCAGGATCACGGCGTTCGCCTCTTTGCCAAGGGCGGCGGATACAACGCGCTCACCGACCTCAACGAGGCCGGCACCTCCGATTTCAAGAAGACCGGCTACAACCTGGGTGGCGGGGTGGGGATTCAGGCCAACAAGTACCTCACCTTCCGGGGCGACTTCAACTTCGGGCGCAACGAGCTGCGCAACAACGCCGTCGCGACCGGCATCCGCACCAACCGCTTCTTCTACGACGCGTCGGTCCAGCTCCAGTACCCGACCTCGAGCGGCTTCGAGCCCTACGCCTTCGCCGGCGGTGGCGCGGTCACGCTGCACCAGGTCGGGACCTCGGGACAGAACAAGACCCGTGCGGCCGGCACCTTCGGCCTCGGCCTCAACTACCAGATCCCCAGGACCCAGTTCGGCTTCTTCGCCGAGGGGAAGAGCTGGTTGTACAAGTTCGCCAAGATGAACGGCGCGCTGGCCGGGTTCGACAAGACCCAGCTCGAGCTCGCCTGGAGCGGGGGCATCTCGTACCGCTTCCCCTGGTAATCACGTAATCAGCGGCGTCACCCAAGGAATGTCACGATGAAGACACTATTCGCGATCAGCCTCGCCGGCGCCCTGGCCCTCGCCTGCGGCAAGCCGCAGCAGGCGGCGCCACCCGCTCCGGCGGTCACCATCGCGGCGGTACCCAGCCGCGCCATCACCGAGTGGGATGAGGTCAGTGGCCGATTCGAGGCGGTGGATGCGGTGGAGATCCGCCCCCGGGTCTCCGGCTACCTGCGCCGCGTGGCATTCGCCGAAGGCAGGGAAGTGAAGAAGGGTGACGTCCTCTTCGAGATCGACCCGCGGCCCTACCAGGCCGAGCTGGCCCGCGCCGAAGCGGCGCTCGATCAGGCCCGGAGCGGCGCCGCGCTGGCCGCTCGCGATGTGGAGCGGGCCCGCCGGCTGGTGGACGTGAAGGCGATCTCGCAGGAGGAATTCGACGGCCGGGTGAGCGCAGCGGCGCAGGGGTCCGCGTCGGTGCGCGGGGCGGAGGCGATCGTCGCCACCGCCCGGCTCAACCTGGAGTGGACCCAGGTTCGCGCCCCGATCTCCGGTAGAGTCGGGCGGGCCGAGGTGACCGAAGGCAACCTGGTACAGGCGGGACCGCCCGCGGCCACGCTGCTCACCACGGTGGTCTCGCTCGACCCGATCTACGTGTCGTTCGAGACCGACGAAGCGACCTATCTCCGCTACAGCGCCCAGGCGCGGGCCGGGACGCGGCCCAGCTCCCGGGAGCACAAGAGCCCGATTTCCCTGGGCCTCTCCAATGAAGACGGCGCTTTTCCGCACACCGGGTATGTGGACTTCGTCGACAATCAGCTCAACCCGGAAACTGGGACCATCCGGACCCGGGCGGTGTTCTCCAACAAGGAGCGGCTGTTCACCCCGGGGCTCTTTGCCCGGCTCAAGCTGGCCGGCAGCGGGCAGCACGCCGCCACGCTGGTATTGGACCGCGCCATCGGCACCGACCAGGACAAGAAGTTCGTGCTGGTCGTCAAGCCGGACAGCACGGTGGACTATCGCCCGGTCCGGATCGGGCGCCTGGTGGACGGGTTCCGGGTGGTGCTGTCCGGGCTCGAGCCCGGTGAGCAGATCGTGATCAACGGGTTGCAGCGGGTGCGGCCCGGCATGAAGACCGCGCCCACGCTGGCCGCGATGCGGACCGACTCTGGCTCGGTGACGGCGAGGCTGCCATGAAATTCTCCCGCTTCTTCATCGATCGGCCGATCTTCGCGGCCGTGCTGTCCATAGTGGTGTTCCTCGCCGGGGCGATCGCGATGTTCGCGCTGCCGATCAGCGAGTACCCCGAGGTCGTCCCGCCCTCGATCGTGGTGACCGCCATCTATCCGGGAGCCAACCCGCGGGCGCTCTCGGCGGCGGTGGCCACCCCGCTCGAGGAACAGATCAACGGCGTCGAGAACATGCTGTACATGTCGTCCCAGGCCACGCCCGACGGGGTGCTCACGCTGACGGTGACGTTCAAGGTGGGCACCGACCCCGACCTGGCGCAGGTGCAGGTCCAGAACCGGGTGAGCCAGGCCCTGCCGCGGTTGCCCGAGGAAGTGCGCCAGCTCGGCGTGAATACGGTGAAGAGCTCGCCCGACCTGGCGATGGTGGTCCACCTGGTGTCGCCGGACAAGCGCTACGACATGCTCTACCTCCGCAACTACGCGGTTCTCCAGGTAAAGGACGCGCTGGCCCGGGTCACCGGGGTCGGCCAGGTCCGGGTCTTCGGCGCCGGCGACTATGCGATGCGGATCTGGCTCGACCCCCAGAAGGTCGCGGCCCGGGGGCTCTCCGCCGGCGATATCGTCGGCGCGATCCGGGAGCAGAACGTGCAGGTGGCGGCCGGCGTGGTCGGCGCACCGCCGATGTCGCCGAGCGTGGAGTACCAGCTCACCGTGAACGCCCGCGGGCGGCTGGTGAATGAGGAGGAGTTCGGGGACATCATCATCAAGACCGGAGCCGACGGGCAGGTGACCCGGCTCCGCGATGTGGCACGGATCGAGCTGGCCGCGGGCGGGTATTCGCTGCGCTCGCTGCTCGACAACCAGGACGCGGTGGCGCTCCCGATCTTCCAGGCCCCCGGGTCCAACGCGCTCCAGCTCTCCAATTCGGTCCGCCAGACGATGCGCGAGCTGAGCGCGAGCTTCCCGCAGGGAGTGGAGTACCGGATCGTGTATGACCCCACGATCAACGTGCGGGACGGGATCCGGGAAGTGGTGAAGACCCTGCTCGAGGCGGTGCTGCTGGTGGTGATCGTGGTCGTGCTGTTCCTCCAGACCTGGCGCGCCTCGATCATTCCGCTGGTGGCCGTCCCGATCTCGATCGTCGGTACCTTCGCGATTCTCCTGGCCTTCGGGTTCTCGATCAACACCCTGTCGCTGTTCGGACTGGTGCTGGCCATCGGCATCGTGGTGGATGACGCGATCGTGGTCGTGGAAAACGTGCAGCGCAGCATCGAGGCCGGGCTCTCGCCGAGAGAAGCGTCCTACAAGGCGATGGACGAGGTCAGCCGGCCGATCATCGCGATCACGCTGGTGCTCTGCGCCGTGTTCGTGCCGGTGGCGTTCCTGAGCGGCCTGACCGGTGAGTTCTACCGGCAGTTCGCCCTCACCATCGCCTTCTCGACGGTCATCTCGGCGATGAACTCGCTCACCCTGTCGCCGGCCTTGAGCGCCATCCTGCTGCGGCGCAAGGGCGCGGCACCGGACCGGCTCACCCGGGTGCTGGACCGGGGGCTCGGCGGCGTATTCCGGCCGTTCAACCGGGTCTTTCATTGGGCCTCGGAGAAGTACGGCGCGACCGTGGGCAGCGTGATCCGGCGCAGCGGCATTGCACTGGCGGTGTACGCCGGGCTCCTGCTGCTCACCGTGCTGGGCTTTGCCAAGGTGCCCCACGGGTTCGTGCCCACCCAGGACAAGCAGTACCTGGTGGCATTCGCCCAGCTCCCTGATGCCGCGACGCTGGACCGCACCGAGGGCGTCATCCGCAAGATGAGCGAGATCGGGCTCTCCCAGCCGGGCGTGGCCCGCGCGGTGCAGTTCCCCGGGCTCTCCATCAACGGCTTCGTCAACGCCGCCAACGCCGGGATCATCTTCTTTGCGCTCAAGCCGTTTGAGGAGCGCGAATCCGCCGCGGAGGCGAGTCTGGCGATCGCGGGCGCGCTGAACCAGAAATTCTCCTCGATCCAGGAGGCCTTCGTTGCGGTGTTCCCGCCGCCGCCGGTCCAGGGCCTCGGCACGGTGGGCGGGTTCAAGCTGGAGCTGGAGGATCGCGCCGGCCTGGGAGAAGCGGAGCTGTCCAAGGCCACCCAGGCGCTGGTCGGGAAGGCCTGGCAGACGCCGGCTCTCGCGGGTGTGTTCTCCGGGGTCCAGGTCAACGTGCCCCAGCTCGACGTGGAGGTGGACCGCGAGCGGGTCAAGCGGGAGAACATCTCCTTCACCGATCTGTTCCAGACCCTGCAGGTGTACCTGGGCTCGGTGTACGCCAACGACTTCAACAAGTTCGGCCGCACCTACCAGGTGATCGTGCAGGCGGACGCGCCCTATCGCGCCACGGCGGAAAACATCACCCAGCTCAAGGTCCGTAACGGGCACGGCGACATGGTGCCGCTCGGCGCGGTCCTCAAGGTCAAGGAGTCTTTCGGCCCCGACCGCGGGCTCCGCTACAACGGCTACCCGGCCGCGGACGTGAGCGGCGGGCCCGCGGCTGGAGTCAGCTCGGGCCAGGCCCAGGCGGCCATGGAACGGCTGGCGGCCGAGACGCTGCCCAACGGGATCGGGTTCGAGTGGACCGAGCTGACCTATCAGGAGATCCTTTCCGGTAACACGGCGGCTTTCATCTTCCCGCTCTGCGTGATCCTGGTGCTGCTGGTGCTCGCGGCGCAGTACGAGAGCTGGACCCTGCCGCTGGCCGTGATCTTGATCGTGCCGATGAGTCTTCTGAGCGCGATCGGCGGGGTGTGGCTCACCCACGGCGACAACAACATCTTCACCCAGATCGGATTTCTCGTGCTTATCGCGCTGGCCTGCAAGAACGCCATTCTGATCGTCGAGTTCGCCCGGGAGCTGCACCTGCACGGCAAGAACCGGGTCGAGGCCGCCGTCGAGGCGGCCCGGATCCGGCTCCGGCCAATTCTGATGACCTCCTTCGCGTTCGTCATGGGGGTGCTGCCGCTGGTCTTCTCGACGGGAGCGGGGGCCGAGATGCGCCATGCCATGGGCGTGGCGGTGTTCTCCGGCATGCTCGGCGTGACCTTCTTCGGGTTGATCCTGACCCCGGTGTTCTACGTGGTGATTCAGGGACTGGTGGAGCGGCGCCGGGTGCCCGCGGCGGTGGCGGGTGAAGGTATGCCGGCGGAGGGAAGCGCCCATGCGTAACCCGCGCCTGATGCTTGGAATAGTCCTGCTCGCGTCGCTGGCCTCGAGCCGCGCTGTGGCGAGCCCGGCTCGGCGGGTGACCGGGTCGGATACGACGGCGCCGGACCGGTGGGATGTGGCGGCCTTCTGGCGTCAGCTGGGTGACACGACACTGAACCGGCTGGTGGAGGACGCTCTGCGGTCCAGCCCGGATGTCCGGTCGGCGGAGGCGCGGGTTCGCGGGGCCCGGGCATTCCGGCTGGGCGCGGCGCTCGATCTGGCGCCGACGGTGACCGCCGGCGGCGGCTTTGTGCGGCAGCGGCTTCCCCGCGCCGCGTTTCCCGGGGCCGGCGGGACCGGCGCCTTGCCCGACCAGAGTATCTGGGATGGCGGGTTCGACGCGTCGTGGGAGCTGGATTTCTTCGGGCGGCTGCGCCACGGGCTCACGGCCTCGGGGCAGTTTGCCGACGCCACCCGGGAGGAGCTGCGCGACGTGCAGGTCTCGCTGGTGGCCGAGCTGGCCCGGGCCTACTTCGAGCTGCGAGGCGGACAGGGGCAGCTGGCGGTGGCGCGCCGAAATGCGGACAACCAGCGGAGCACGCTCACGGTCACCCGGCAGCGCCTCGATGCGGGTCGGGGCACGGCGTTCGACACCGAGCGGGCTCAGGCGCAGCTCAGCTTCACCCTGGCGTCCATTCCCGCGGTCGAGGCGGCGGTCGCGTCGGCGCAGTACCGGATCGCGGTGCTGGCGGGACACGCGCCCGGGTGGGTCGGGGTGGCGCCGGCCGACAGCGCGGCGTTGCCGGTGCTTCCGGAGCCGCCGGCGGTGACCAATCCGGATTCGCTGATCACGGCGCGGCCCGATGTCGCGGCGGCCGAGCGGCGGGCGGCGGCGGAGCGGTCGCTGGTGGGCGCAGCGAAGGCGGACTACCTGCCGCGGATCACCCTCGGTGCGAGCGCGGGATTCTCGGCGACGACCTTCGACTCGCTGGGGAAGAGTGGCACCTTCCGCTATGCGGTGGGGCCGGGGGTGAGCTGGCCGCTGTTCAATCTGGGCCGGGTGAAGGCGGGCGTGGATGCCTCGCGGGCGCGGGCCGATGAGGTGGCGGCGCAGTACAGTCAGACGGCGCTCCTGGCCCGGGAGGATCTGGAGAACGCGCTGGTCCGGTACCGGTCGGCGCGGGAGCGGGTGAGCCGGATCGAAGAGGCGGCCGGGTCAAGCCGGCGGGCCGCCGAGCTGGCGCGGCTCCGATTTTCGGATGGGGTCGCGGATTTTCTGCAGGTGCTGGATGCGGAGCGCACCCAGCTCGATGCCGAGAGCCAGGTGGCCGTGGGGCGGACCGCGGCGGCGACGGCCTATGCCGCACTGTACAAGGCGCTGGGGGGAACCAGGCCGGTGACGCCGCAGCGCTGAACGAGGGCCGGGGGTGTGCTCGGGGCATGGCGCCGAGGTCGAGGCGGTTCCCTGAGCAGTGTGTCCACCCTCATATCCGCGCCCGGCGGAGCGATACTGCGTTGAGCGCAACGATGATGGAGGAGAGCGACATCAGGAGCGCCGAGATCTCGGGCCGGAGCGACCAGCCGAACGGACGATAGAAGACCCCCGCCGCCACCGGAATGGCCAGCAGGTTGTAGACGCTGGCCCACGCCAGGTTCTGCGTCATCTTGCGCACCGTGGCCTTGCTCAGCCGGATCGCGCGGGCGATATCCCCGGGATCGGACCGCATCAGCACCACCTGGGCCGCCTGGATCGCCACATCGGTGCCGGCCCCGATCGCGATCCCGATGTCCGCCTGGGCCAGGGCAGGGGCATCGTTCACCCCGTCGCCTACCATCGCCGTGAACCGCCCGGCCTCCTGTTGCTGCTTGACGTAGCCGGCCTTCTGCTCGGGGCGGACCTCCGCGAATATCTGTTCGATCCCGACCTCCTTGGCGACCCGTTCCGCGATGGGGCGCAAGTCGCCGCTCAGCAGCACCGGCGTGATGCCCATCTCCTTGAGCTCCCGGATGGCCTGGGCGGAGCTGGGACGGATCGCATCGGTGATGCCGAGCACTCCAAGCGCCCGCCCGCCGAGGGCGACGAAGGTGAGCGACCGGCCGGCGGCGACCAGCCGGTCTCCCGCCGCGCGGACCGGCGCAATATCGACGTGCTCCTGCTCCAGCAATTGGGCATTGCCGGTCAGGGCCACGTCGCCCCCGAGGCGTGCCTTGAGGCCGAACCCGGAGATGTTCTGAACGTTCTCGGCCTGGTCGCCGGAGAGCAGGCCTCTTGCCTTGGCCGCCGCCGCGATGGCACGCGAGAGCGGGTGGGTGGAGCGGGCCGCAACCGCCCCGGCGGCCGCGAGCAGCGTTGTCTCGTCCACGCCGGCCGCGGGGACGATGTCCGTCACGCTGGGCTTCCCCTCCGTCAGCGTGCCGGTCTTGTCGAGGACGACGGTCTGGATCCGGCTCACCCCCTCGAGCGTGGCGGCATCCTTGATGAGGATGTTGTGCTTGGCGCCGAGCCCGGTACCGACCGCCACCGCTGTCGGTGTCGCGAGGCCCAGCGCGTCGGGGCAGGCGATGACCACCGTGGAGATCGCAAAGGTGAGCGCGGTGAGGAACGGCTCCCCCGCGAGGACCTTCCAGCCCAGGAACGTCAGCACGCCCGCGCCGACTGCCACGACCACGAGAATGCCCGCCGCCCGATCGGCCAGGCGCTGGCCCGGGGCCTTGGAGTTCTGTGCTTCCGCGACCAGGGCCGCGATCTGGGCCAGCACCGTATCGCTCCCGACCTTGGTGGCCCGCATGGTGACCGCGGTGCTCACGTTGATGGCCCCTCCGACGACCGGGTCGCCGGTGCGCCTCCGGACCGGCAGGCTCTCCCCGGTCACCAGCGCCTCATCCACATCGGTATCACCTTCGGTCAGCTCCCCGTCCACCGGGATCTTGTCGCCCGGACGGAGCCGGAGCAGGTCGCCGACGACGACCTCGCTGGTGGGAACCACCGCCTCCTGGCCGTTCCGGAGCACCCGTGCGGTGGGGGGGACCAGGTCGAAGAGCGCCCGGAGCGCGTCGGACGTCCCGCGCCGGGCCTTCATCTCCATCCAGTGCCCGAAAAGCACGAACGTCACCAGCATCGCGGCCGCGTCGTAGTAGGCGGCCGGGTACCCGATGATCGTGAGGTAGACGCTGCTCAGGTAGGCGGCCAGGACGCCGGTCGCGATCAGGACCGACATGTCGAGCTTGCGGCGGGCCAGCGCGACGTAGCTCCCCGAAATGAAGATCCAGCCGCACCACCAGACCACCGGCGTGGCGAGCAGCAGGCCCAGCCAGCTCCGGAGCGGCGGCTCGACCAGCATCGGGAGGCCGGGCAGGTGTCCGACCAGGACGATGAGGGGGACCGTGAAGGTGAGCGCCACCAGGAAGCGGCGGCGCATGTCGGCCTCCATCGCCTTGGCATGGCTGGGGTCGGCCATCATCGCCGCGTGGTCGTGGCGGACCGGGCCAGGCGTCGGCAGAGCCGGCATGGAGCGGTGATCGTGGGCCGGCTCAACCGTGTCGGCGTGGTGGGCGTGCCCACGGTGTTCGGGCATCATCACTGGCCCCCGGGAACCGTTGTCGATTCATGCACGACCCGCCGCCACGTGACGTGCTCGTAGACGGCCGCCGAGTACCAGCCGGATATCAACCTGACGGGCAAGGCCGGAGAGCGCCTGGGAGCCGGCCTATTTCTTCTGCACCATCTTGACGATAGCGACGACCAGAAAGATGGCCAGCAAGACTCCAAGAATCGACCAGAGACCGTACCCACCCATGAATCCGTGCCCGGTGTTCTGCATGCTGCCTCCATTGCAACTCCGGACCGCCGTTCCTTCACCGGAGCTGCCGATTCGTCAGTTCGTCTGATGCGGCTTGACCTTGGCAGGCATGGCCGACATGCCGGCACATTGCTTCAAGATCTCGGTTGTATGTTCGGTGACCTTCTTGGGGTCCGGCGCGCTGGCATTCACTTCGGATTCTAGTGCGGTGAGATGCGCGCCGAGCGCCGCGAGGTGGGTCGCCATATCCTGCCTCGTTGCCGACATCGACGGCATCGAGTGGTCCTGCATCATGGCCATCTGGGCCTGATGGTGCTGCTGCATCTGGTCTAAACTCCGCCTCATCTCTGCCACCGCGGGGCGGGCCAGGTCGAGGTCAACAGTTTTCGCCTGGGCGACTTGTCTCTGGAGCGCCCGAGCAAACGTCGCCAGGTTGTCGCGGTAGGCCATCGCCAGCACATGATGCGGCCCGGCCATCATGCCAGACATGCCCTGCATGTCTTTCATGGGTTCTGGATGCTCGGGCATCTTGCCGGGCGGCGGCGGGGGTGTCTGCGCCATGGCGGAAGTCGCGGCGCCGAGAATCAGGAGTGCAGCCGCGACGGTGAAGCGTCTGCGAGAGCTCATACTGCCTCTGGGTCTGAAGTCATGGGGCTGGCTGCTCGAACCACCAAGGTATGAGCCACGGCTCATGGGAACGTGATGTCCAGGTTAATGTCTCTTAATGTCTTATATCAAGACTCTTTAACTACCTGTTCACGACCGCTGGTTGCGCGCTGACCTAGGTTCCGGGCGCGAGTCCTACTCACGAGTTGTCGAGTCGCCCGAAGAGCGGGGGGACGCGGTGCCCAGAAGAGTCTGCAACCTGGTTGGTCTGATACTCCTCGGGCTCCGGCTCACCACGCCGTCACTCGCGGCCCAGCCGCCAGCGGACAGCATTGCGCCGAGGCTGATCCTTGCCGACGTGTTCCGGCTTCTTGATGCCGGCAGCCCGAGCCTCGAAGCCGCCCGCCAGATGGCCAACGCCGCCAGCGCCAGGATCAAGCCGGCCGGCACGCTTTCCGATCCCCAGCTCCAGTTCGGGCTGATGAACCGGAACCTCCCCGGTTTCGGCCTGCAGGATCCGCTCGGCATGAATCAGGTGCAGGTGATGCAGATGGTTCCGATTGCGGGGCAGCTCGGACTGGCATCGCGGGGGGCGGCCGCCCAGGCCGGCGCCGCGCGGGCACGGGCCGTCGAGCTCGGCTGGGACCTCCGCGCCAGGGCCGCGATGTCCTTCTACGAGATCTACCAGCTCGACCGCACCATCGAGGTCAGTCTCGCGACGCAGGCCCTGCTGCGCGATATCGCCACGACGGCGCGGACCATGTACTCGGTCGGCCTGGGACGCCAGGCGGATGTCCTTCGAGCCCAGGTTGAGATCGACCGGATGAGTGAGGACATTGCCCGGATGCAGGCGATGCGTGAGGCAGCCGCGGCTCGGCTCAACTCACTCCTCGACCGGCCGGCCGAAACCGTCGTTCCGTCACCAGTGCTTCCCCGATTCCCGAGCGAGCTGGCGCCGGCGGATTCGCTGGAGCGTCTGGCGCTCGCCGGCCGGCCCATGCTTGCCGCCGGGGCGCTGGATGTCGAAGCGGCAGCGGCGGCCCAGCTGAGGGCCCGCCGCGAGATCTGGCCCGATTTGCAGCTCGGAGCCCAATACGGCCAGCGACCCATGGCCGGCGGCACCGATCGGATGCTAAGCCTGATGCTCGGCTTCACGGTTCCGATCTGGGCGGGGCGACGGCAGCTCCAGATGCGCCGTGAGACCGACGCCATGCGGTTGGGCGCCGAAGCCGAGCTCCGGGCCATGCGGGCGGATACCCGCGGCCGTCTGGGCGAACTCGTTGCGCAGGTGGCGCGGACCCGCAAGCTGCGGGCCCTCTACGTCAGCACGATTCTGCCGCAGGCCGACGCCACCGTCAGGGCCGCGCTCTCCGCATATCAATCCGGCGACGTTGACTTGCCGATGCTCCTCGATGCCCGGATGACTGTGAACCGGTACCGCCAGCAGCTCTTTCAGCTCGATGCCGAGGAGGGCACGGCCCTCGCCGAGCTGGAGATGCTGCTGGGTCAGCCGCTCTTCGACCCCGCGATCAGCGCTTCAACGCAGCCGCCTGGAAGGATCCGATGATGGGGCTAGAGAGTGCGGGGCGTCGGCGGCTCGGCCGTCTGCCGGCCCTTCTGATCTTCGGCCTGGTGCTGGCCGGCGCCGTGGTCGCGGTGTGGCTGGCCGGCCGGCGTGAGGTTCCCGCCGTAGCCGCTGCCGAACACGATCACGCCACGGCACCCGCCGCGGACAGCGCCATGCCGGTCCGGCTCACCGCAGAGCAGTCCCGCCGGATCGGGGTGACATTCGCGCCGGTGCAAAGGGGGCCGCTCGAGCGGATGGTCCGCACCGTCGCCAACGTGGGCTACGACGAGACCCGACTCAAGTCGGTGACGGCGCGGGTGGACGGATGGGTCGAGCGCCTCTACCTCGATTTCACCGGCCAGGCGGTGCGGGTCGGCGACCCGCTCTTCAGCCTCTACTCCCCCATGCTGGTTTCGGCTCAACAGGAGCTGCTGCTGGCCAAGCGGCTCCGGGAGAACCTGTCCGGGGGCACTCCCGACGCGGTCCGCGGCGCGGAGGAGCTGCTGCAATCGGCGCGGCGCCGGCTGCTGTATTGGGAGGTGCCGGCCGCCGACGTGGCGCAGATCGAGGCCAGCGGCGAGGTCCGCAAGGCGCTCACCTTCCGGTCACCGGTGCACGGTGTGGTGCTGGAGAAATCGGTCCTGGGCGGCCAGCGGATCATGGCCGGCGAGACCCTGTTCCGCATCGCGGATCTGAGCACGGTCTGGCTGGAGGGCGAGATTTTCGAGCGGGACCTGCCCTCGGTACGACTCGGCTTGCAGGTGGTGGCCGAGTTTCCCTCCCTTCCGGGCAAACCGAGAATCGGCCGGATCAGTTACATCTACCCGACGCTCAGCCCGGAGACCCGGACGGTGAAGGTCCGGGTCGAGCTGACCAACCCGCGGCTCGAGCTCAAGCCGGGGATGTACGCCACCTTCGGCTTTGCCGCCTCGACGGGCCCCGTGCTGAGCGTGCCCCGCTCGTCGATCCTCTCCACCGGCAAGCGCGACCTGGTCTTCGTCCGTGCCGCCGACGGCTCGCTGGTCGCGCGCTACGTGACGCTGGGCCAGGCCACCGATGCGCGCATCGAGATCCTGGCCGGCCTGACCACCGCCGATACGGTGGTGGCCTCGGCCACCTTCCTGGTGGACGCCGAGTCGAACCTGAGCACTCTGCTGGGAGGGATGGGGAACATGCCGGGCATGGACATCGCCGCGCCGACGCCGCCGGCACCCGGCGCGAAGCGGCCGGCCAAGGACACCACAAAGATGAAAATGCCGTAGCCCGTCATGCTCAAACGAATCATCGACTGGTCGGTCGGGAACCGGCTCATCGTCTTCATCTTCACGCTCGCCGCCATCGCGGGCGGCGTGTGGGCGATCAACCGCACGCCGCTCGAGGCCCTGCCGGACTTGAGTGACGTGCAGGTGATCGTGCAGGCCGAATACAACGATCAGGCGCCGCGGATCGTGGAGGATCAGGTCACCTATCCGATCGCGGCGGAGATGCTCAAGGTGCCGGGATCCCGGACGGTGCGGGGCTACTCCTTCTTCGGGATCTCGTTCGTCTACGTGATCTTCGAGGACGGTACCGATCTGTATTGGGCCCGCTCCCGGGTCCTGGAGTATCTGAGCGGGATCAAGGGCCGGCTCCCCGCCAGTGTCACGCCGACGCTCGGACCCGATGCGACCGGCCTCGGATGGGTGTACCAGTATGCGCTGGAGGACACCACCGGCCGGAAGAGCCTGGCGGACCTGCGCGGCATCCAGGACTGGTATCTCCGCTACGCGCTCACGGCGGTGCCCGGCGTATCCGAGGTTGCGGCGCTGGGCGGGTTCGAGAAGCAGTACCAGGTCGATCTCGACCCGGCCAAGCTGCTGGGCTACCGGATGTCCATCGCCACCGTGATGGCCGCGATCCAGAACGCGAACGCGGACATCGGTGCCATGGTGGTGGAACTCTCCGAGCGCGAGTACATGGTGCGCGGGCTGGGGTACCTCAAGTCGCTCTCCGACATCGAAAACGTGGTGGTGGGGGCCACGCCGGATGGGACCCCGATCCGGGTGGCGGAACTGGGCCGGGTGAGCGTCGGCCCCGCGGTGCGGCGGGGGATCGCCGAGCTCGACGGGCGGGGCGACGCGGTGGGCGGCATCGTGGTGATGCGATTCGGCCAGAACGCCCTCGCGACGATAGGGCGGATCAAGGCCAAGCTCAAGGAAATCCAGCGGGGGTTGCCCGAGGGAGTCATCCTCACGCCCGTCTATGACCGAAGCGACCTCATCCACCGCGCGATCGAGAACCTTCGTGGCAAGCTCCTCGAAGAGAGCCTGGTCGTGGCGGCGGTGTGCATTCTGTTCCTGCTCCACGCCCGCTCGGCCCTGGTGGCCATTCTGACCCTGCCGCTCGGCATCCTGATCGCCTTCATGGCCATGCGATGGGTCGGGGTGGGCGCCGACATCATGTCGCTGGGCGGCATCGCGATCGCGATCGGGGCGATGATCGATGCCGCCATCGTGATGATCGAGAACATGCACAAACACCTGGAACGCGCCGTGGACGCGAAGGAGCGCTCCGCGGGACGGGATCCGGCGGGACGGGCCGTCGACGCTTCGCTGCTCACCCCCGCCGAGCGCTGGCAGGTGGTGCGGGAGTCGGCCAAGGAGGTCGGGCCGGCGCTGTTCATTTCCCTGCTGATCATTACGGTGTCGTTCCTGCCGGTCTTTACCCTCGAGGGACAGGAGGGTCGTCTCTTCAAGCCGCTGGCCTTCACCAAGACCTTCGCGATGGCGGCGGCGAGCCTCCTGTCGGTGACCCTCGTACCCGTCACCATGGGGCTCTTCATCCGGGGGAAGATCTACCGGGAGCGGGCCAATCCGATCAACCGCTGGCTGATCGCGGTCTACCGCCCGGTCATCACCTTTGTGCTGCGGAGCCGCTGGCCGGTGGTGGGCGCGTCCCTGATCGCCCTGGTGCTGACCGCCATTCCCTGGTCCCGGATCGGGGGCGAGTTCATGCCGCCGCTCGGCGAGGGCACCATCCTGTTCATGCCGACGACGCTGCCCGGAGTGAGCGTCGCCCGGGCGCGCGAGATCCTTCGCATCCAGGACGGCATCCTCAAGGGCTTTCCGGAGGTGGAGCACGTCTGGGGCAAGGCGGGCCGAGCCAACACCGCGACCGACCCGGCGGGGCTCGACATGTTCGAGACCACCATCACCCTCAAGCCGGAGTCCGCCTGGCGGGCGGGGATCACCTATGACGCGCTGGTCGCGGCGATGGACTCGGCGGTGCGGCTCCCGGGAATGACCAACGCCTGGACCATGCCGATCAAGGCGCGGATCGACATGCTCGCCACCGGGATTCGAACCCCGGTGGGGATCAAGATCTTCGGACCCGATCTGGCCGAGCTGGAGCGGCTCGGGAAGGAGGTCGAGCGCGCGGTACAATCGGTGCGTGGGACGCGGAGCGCCTTTGCCGAGCGGGCGGTCTCCGGGTATTACCTGGACATCGACATCGACCGGGCCGCCGCGGCGCGCCATGGACTCAACGTTGGGGATGTGCAGACCGTGATCGCCACCGCGGTGGGGGGCATGGTGATCACCCAGACGGTGGAGGGGCGGGAGCGCTACGGGGTGCGGATCCGGTACCCACTGGAGCTGCGGGACAATCCCGAGCGGCTCGCCTCGGTCCTGATCCCCACGATTCACGGCCCCGGGCAGGGAGGAGGCGGCGCCGGAGGAATGGCCGGTGCTGCTCCTGCTGCGGCCGGGGCGGTGGGTGGAGGAGAGGCCTTCGTCCCGCTGGGGCAGATCGCGACCATCAAGCAGGTCGCCGGGCCGATGGTGATCCGTACCGAGGGCGCCCTGCCGACCGCCTGGGTCTATGTGGACGTCGTCGGGCGGGACATCGGCGGATATGTCGCCGATGCCAAGCAGCGGGTCGAGAGTGCGGTGAGCATGCCCCCCGGCTACACCATGGTCTGGAGCGGCCAGTACGAATACATGCAGCGCGCCAAGGAGCGGATGAAGCTCGTCATTCCGGCCACGCTGGCGATCATCTTCCTGTTGCTCTATTTCAATTTCAAGAGCGTGGGGGAGACGCTGATCGTGATGCTCTCACTGCCATTCGCGCTGGTGGGCGGCATCTGGTTCATCTGGCTGCTGGGCTACAACTGGTCGGTCGCGGTAGCGATCGGCTTCATCGCCCTCTCCGGGGTCGCGGCCGAGACCGGCGTGATCATGTTGATCTACCTCGATCATGCCTGGGAGGCACGTCGCACCGCCGGCGGCCGGCCCGGTCCGGGCGACCTCTATGAGGCGGTCATGGAAGGTGCGGTGGAACGGGTGCGCCCGAAGATGATGACGGTCACGGCCATCATGGCGGGATTGCTTCCGATCCTCTGGGGGTCGGGTGCCGGCGCCAGCGTGATGAAGCGGATCGCGGCGCCTATGGTCGGTGGCATGGTCAGCAGCACGATTCTCACGCTCGTGGTCATTCCCGCGATCTACTCGCTCTGGAAGGGTCGGGAGTTGCCATCCCTCGAAGTTAAATGAATACTCACAAAAGCTTCACGGGGTTCGTAGACTTGCTCGTCTAGGTTGAATTCGGCGGGAAGGCGGGGTGGCGCAATGTTCCTCAGGGGAGGGCAGGTGGTGTCTCTCTCTCGTCGGCGGTTTTTTCGCTGGGCGACCGGTATCGGCTCCTTCCTGACTGCGACCCTCGTGGGGCTGCCGTCCCTTCGCGCCTTTCTCGGTCCGCTGGCCCCCAAGGCCAAGAAGACCAACTGGATCAAGCTGGGGGAAGTAGACCAGATCGAGGCCGGGGTGCCCACCCGATTCGATTACACCGAGAGTATCAATGATGCCTGGGTCGAAACCCGGGCCCTCCGCGGCATGTGGATCTACACCGACGACAACGTCGCCTTCACCGTGTACAACGCGCACTGTCCCCACCTCGCCTGCAGCTACGCGTTCGAAAAGGAGAAGGGGATCTTCCACTGTCCCTGCCATCACGGGCTCTTTGAGCTGAAGACCGGAAAGGTGCTGGGCGGACCGCCGCCGCGAGGCCTGGATACCCTGGAGACGAAGGTGGAGAACGGGGTGCTCTACGCGGCGTATCAGGATTTTCGAGCCGGGGTTGACGCCAAAGTAGCCGTCTCGTGAGTCGGGTTGCTCGGTGAGCCGGCTCTTCCAGTGGCTTGACGACCGCCTCGACCTGGCCGGCTTGCGGCGCGGGTTGCTGGATCGGGAGGTGCCGGATCGATTGACCTGGTGGCATACGCTGGGGAGCGCCACGCTCACGGTGTTCGTCGTCCAGGTGGTCACCGGTGTCGTGCTCGCCACCTTCTATTCGGCCTCGCCAGATCACGCGTATGACAGCATTCGGTACATCCAAAGCATGGTACCCGGGGGTCCGCTCCTGCGGGGAATCCATCATTGGGCCGCGAGCGCGATGGTCGTGCTGCTGCTGGCTCATATGGTGCGGGTGTTCGCCATGGGCGCCTACAAGTACCCCCGCGAGGCGAACTGGCTGGTCGGGGTAGGGCTTTTCGGTGTCGTTCTCGGGTTCAGTTTCACGGGGTACCTGCTCCCGTGGGACCAGAAGGCTTACTGGGCGACCCAGGTCGGCACCAGCATCGCGGGTACCACGCCGCTGATCGGGGGCCAGCTGGTCACGGTGCTCCGGGGCGGAGCCGAGCTCGGGGCGGCAACCTTGAGCCGGTTCTATGCGTTTCACGTGCTTTGGCTGCCCGCGTTGCTGGCCCTCTTCATCTTCCTGCACGTCGCCGCGGTGATTCGCCAGGGCATCGCTCCCCGCCCCAAGGCGCTCGAGGCGGGGGCACCCCGCCGGACCAGCGATCCGGCGTATCCCCCCTATTACCGGGAAGCCTACGCCGCCACCAAGCGGGGAGGGGTCCGGTTTTACCCCGACATCATCGGCAAGGACATACTGGTCGGCACGGCCGTCGTTGCGCTGATCGTCCTGCTGGCGGCCGCGTTCGGCGCTCCGCTGGAAGCCCCGGCCGACCCGACCGACAGCTCGTACGTTCCCAAGCCCGAATGGTACTTCCTTCCCCTCTATCAGCTGCTCAAGATGGTTCCTGGGTCCCTGGAGAGCCTGGTGGCGGTTGGAGTCCCGACCGCGCTGCTGCTGGCGCTCGTCGCATTGCCGTTCTTCGACCGGCGCAGCACCAGGAATCTGGTTCGCCGGCCGGCGGCGCTGGCTTCTCTCGTGCTGATCCTGGGTGGCGCCGGCTACCTGCTCGGCGCAGCGGTCCGCGAACGTGGCCCCGCGGTGCCCCCCGAGGTCGGACGACCGCTTACGTCGGTAGAGCGGGCGGGACGGGCGCTGTTCCGGTCACAGAAGTGCGACGATTGCCACAAGATCGCTGGAGTAGGCGGCAAGAAGGGCCCCGAGCTGACCGAGGTCGGGTTTCACCACTCTCCCGCCTGGATTCACAGCTTCATCGAGCGGCCGGCGCTGTTCCGGAGTGACACCACCGAGATGCCGGCCTTCGGTCCTCCGACTCTGACCCACCAACAGATCGAGGAGCTGGCCCAGTACCTCGCGTCGCTGCGGGGAAAGCGCCCGACATCGGTGCCGGCGGAGATCGCCGACACCTTCCCGCCCCCACCGGGGGGCAAATGACCGGAATGGCGGCGCGACAGTTCTCCCATTTCACAAGGAGTACGTATGCGGCATGGCTTGATGGGCACAGCGGCGGCCGCGCTCTTGCTCGCAGGTGCAGCCCAGCGGGCGCTCGCCCAGGAGCCGGATGGGCAAGCCGTCTACAAGGAGGAGTGCAAATCCTGCCATGGGATCAACGGGGTTCCACCGGCCCGCGCCAAGGAGCAGTACAAGAAGATTCGGATCCTCGGTGACAGCGGCTTCGTGGCCAGGCTGTCGGTCGACTCCATCGTGACGATCTTGAAGAAGGGGATCGACAAGGACATGAAGTCGTTCAAGGACAAGCTGGAGGAACCGGAAATGCGCGCGGTGGCGAAGTACATCAAGGAACTGGCGGAGAAGAAGAAGCCTGCATGAGCGAGCCTTCAAGTGGCGTTCATTCTTACTTCATGTGAAGGCGTAGAGTTTGTGCTGGGAACGAACGAATGGAGTATTCCCACTTCCTGGAGAATGCCATGTTGTGGTTTCCTCTAGCGACCCTGGTCGCCCTGCATGGCGGGGCAACGCTGTCCCGATCGGGGGGAGACAGCAAGCTCCTCCTGGTTCACAACTACATCACCGCCTACAACAGCAGCCGGCTCAGCGCTCTGCACGCCAGGATTCCAGCCTGGGCCCGGAGGTACAACGTCAACTGCTCTCACTGCCACACGCCGGTGGTACCGAGGCTGAACGAGCATGGCCAGCTCTTCAAGTGGGCCGGCTATCGGATGCCGGAGGAAATCGGAGAGAACGTCGACGTGGGAAAGGTCCAGAACTATCTCGCCGCAGGCCTGAATTTCCAGTATGAATGGGACAAGACCAAGGGCGAAGCCACCCGGACCAGCGGGTTTGCGCTGCCCGCGGTCACTCTGTTCTACGCCGGTCCGTTCGGCAAGAACCTGGGCGGATTCGTGGAGCTCGAGCACGCCCAGGACAATGAAATAGAACGGGTTGCGCAAATCTCGGTACTCTGGGGCAAGGAGAAGCGATACGCCGGCTTCCGCTTCGGGCAGATGCACTACCTGGCGGAGTGGGGCTTGGCCGGACTCGACCGAACCGTCGGGATCAATGCCCCGCTGGCCATCGATGGTCCGATCACCCGGGGCGTCCCATTCGCCCTTGGGGAGCATCAGCTCGGTCTCGAAGCCTTCTTTGTCACCGGACGTAACCGTCTGTCGGCCCAGGTCTTGAATGGCGTCAACGCCGAAGGCATGGGCAGCGGAACCGATGCGGACACCCGGAAGGACCTGCTGATCACCGACCAGTATCTGCTCGACGAGAGCGGCTCGGGAATCCAGGCTTTTGCCTACTACGGAGGCATCCGCGGGTTGGACCAGTCGGGCACCAACGCGGACCTCGCTACTCACTACTCCAGGCTGGGGATTACCGCGAGCAAGATCTTCAAGAACTTCGAGGGGCTCGGCGCCTTGTTCTACGGCAAGGACACCGACCTGCCCTTGGGGGGAACCTCACCATTCGATGAGAGCGTCAACAAGGGGGTGGGCTGGTGGGTCTCCGCCCAGTACAGCTTCGTGACCGAAAAAGAAACGAAGCTCACCCTCTTCAGTCGATACGAGCGCGTGAATCCGAACACCGCCCTCACGAACGCCGCTGACCGGAGATTCGTGCTAGGCAGTGTGGTGCCGATCAATTTGCCGCAGTACCTGCGCTGGGCGCTCGAGTATCATCTCGACTCTCCGCAGGGCGGGGGCGCCAAGACCAATAATTTCGCTACCGAATTGCGACTGACTTTCTGATCCGGCTCGCCTCCGCTTGGTGGGCGGAGGCGTTCGGGTTCTGCTCTGTGAGGGGGCGTACCATGTTCAAGATCAGCGGGACTCTATGTCTCATTGCCGGCGCGGCGCTGTCCGCAGCGGGATGCAGCCCCGGGATGACGGACACCAATGTAGCCACCCAGCTCCTGTCGATCAGCCCACGCAGCGGGGCTGTGGGCCTCTCGACTTCGCCGGACATCCTGCTCACCTTCAGCGGGCCTATGATGGCCGGGATGGAGCAGTACCTGGCGCTCCATCAGGGCGGCGTCACTGGTCCAACGCAGCCAATGGGCTGTACTTGGTCTGACGGCCAGCGGACGCTGAGTTGCCGGCCGGGACAACCGCTGATGTCGGCCACCTCCTATACTATCCACATGGGCGGCGGGATGATGGATGCCGACGGACTACCCGTGGGTATGGAGCGCCACGGCATGGAAATGGGAGGGCAGTGGGCGGCCGGCGGGATGATGGGCGGCCAGAGTGGCATGATGGGCAGCGGCTGGATGCACGCCAATGGATCGTACGGGATGGTGTTTGGATTCACCACGCAGTAGTCGAGAACACGCACCTGCAGACTCGACCCGCCCTCGGTCCGCCCGGCCGAGGGCTGCGGTAGCGAGTTCAGGGCGTACGGACCGCCCGTGAAGACCAATGCACGGCCCGAATTTGCCAGCCACCGTGCGTTCGGGACAGGACCATGAGCTCGACCCCGGCGCTGTTGATCGGCCGTCCTCGGAAGGTGCCGGCGGTGCGGCTGGTACTGACGACCCATGCGATGTCGCCCAGTATTGTCGCCCTCGGGTCATCGCCCTTGCTGGGGACTGCCTTGGCAAACGTGATATCGGCGGGGAGATGGTGGCGGCGGTAGTCGGAGCGAGTCTCCAACCCGCCGGATTCCAGAATTGCCACGTCGTCGGCAAGGAGCTTGAGCGCGCCAAGGGAGTCACCCTGCGCGAGGGCATCGTGGAAGGCCCGGACCGCGGCGAGGACGGCCTGCTGATCGGCCGTCGGCGTCTGGGCGGAAGCCGGAACGCCGACGAGCGCGAGAGTGAATACTAGTCCGGCGAAACGCTGGTACATGGTCCCTCGGTCAGTTGGTTTGGTTGAGTGGCTTACGGTGTGGCCCCGTTCCCTCCGGAGGGGAGCACCAACCGGAAGACCGCTCCAGGCGCGTTGCCGACGAATTCGAGCCGGCCACCATGGGCCTCTGCGCCCGCCTTGGCTATCGCCAGACCCAATCCGGTCCCCTCGCTCCTGCGGCGGGCCGGATCGCCCCGGAAGAATCGGACGAACAGATGGGGAACCTGTTCCGGCGGCAAGCCGGCCCCGTCATCCTGTACGATCAACACCGCATCGCCCTTCCGGGTCAGTGTGAGCGTCACCAGCCCGGCCGGGCTGGCACACTTGATCGCGTTGTCCACCAGATTACTCACCACGCGCTCGAGCATGCGCTCGTCCCCCGAGACTGCCGCATCCTCCGCGTCGACCGCGATCGTGACGCCCCGCGCCACCGCGGATGATTCGAACCGGCCGATGACCCGGTGAACCAGGGCACGAAAATCGACCGGAGCAACATGCTCCAACGGGACGACGGCATCGGACCGAGCGAGGACCAGCAGGTCGCTCGCCAGCCGCGCCAGCCGTTCCACCTCCTCGCGGCAGCGCTCCAGCGTCTCCCGATACTCCGGGGCAGTCCGCTCGCGCTTGAGCGTGACATCGATGTCGCCTTTCAGCACCGTGAGCGGCGCCCTCAGTTCGTGGCTCGCATCGGCGGTGAACTGGCGCTGGACCTGAAACGCGCCGTCGAGGCGATCGAGCATCCGATTGAGCACGGTGACCAGCCGTCCGAATTCCTCGACATCCGCGTGGGCGGTGATCCGCTCCGAGAGTGTGCCCGCGGTGAGCGATTCAGCCTGGGCGGTGATCTCGGCGGTGGGCTTAAGCGCCGCTCCGGCAATCCGCCGGCCGAGGGCGTACGCTCCGGCCGTGGCGAGCAGGGTGAGCAGGGTGAGCAGGACCGAGAAGCGGGTGAGGGTCTGTCGCACCGGCTCGGTCGGGGCCGCGACCTGGAGGAGGTGCTCATGATGCGCCACTCCAACGAGGGCCAGAGGATAGACCACGCTCCGAATCCGCCCGCCCCGCCAGAGATGCGTGGCCCAACCGACTCGGCCCGCCTTGGCCTCTTCGAGTGCCCTTTGGGGGAGCTCCAGATCGAGGCTCAGGTTCCGGCTGCGGACGACCGCCTGACCGTCGCTGGTCCAGAGCTGGGCGTATCGGGTGAGCTCCACTGCGGAGCCTTCGCGAGCGGAAAGGAGGACGCCCTCGTGAAACTGAAACTCGGACCCTGCCGCGGCTGCGCCGGCCTGGGCTTCCACCTCGGCGAGATGAAGCAGGGTGCCATCGAGCTGGCGGTAGAGAATGGTCCGCAGGGCCAGGACGCTCGCAACTCCGACGGCGGCGAAGAGTGCCAGCCCGCCGCCAGCCATGCGGAGGGCGAGGGCATTCTTGAACGATTTCATTCCGGGTCGGTCTCGCGCAGAGCGTACCCCGACCCGCGCACCGTCTGGATGAGCCGCACGCCGCCTTGCTCGAGCTTCTTCCGCAGGTTCGAGATATGGGCATCCACCACATTGGTTTCGGGGTCGAAGGACATGTCCCATACCTTCTCGAGGAGCTGCACCCGCGTCACCACCTCGTCCGGATGCAGCATGAAATACTCGGCGAGGCGGAATTCCCGGGGAGAGAGATCGATCAGACGGCCCCCCCGCCGAACCTGTCGCTTGAGACGGTCCATCTCCAGATCCTGGAATCGAAGCACGCCGCCGGTCCCGCCGGCCCGACGCCGCGTCAAGGCGTTGACTCGCGCGACCAGCTCGTCGAAGTCGAATGGCTTGGTGAGATAGTCGTCCGCGCCGGCATTGAGCCCGCGGACCACGTCCGGCGTGGAGTCGCGGCCGGTGAGCATCAGGATCGGTGCCTCCACTCCTTCGCGGCGGAACTCAGTGGAAAGCTGGAGCCCGTTCTTCTTTGGCAGCTGGATGTCGAGCACGATCAGGTCGTAGGGATTGAGGTGCCCCATGAATGCGCCGGCCTCGCCGTCGGCGGCGACGTCCACGGCATGCCCCTCCTCTTCCAGGCCTTGTTTGAGGAACCGAGCCGTCTTGGGATCGTCTTCGACCACCAGAATCCGCACAGGCCATCCTCCCAACCGGAGCCTAACCAGTCCCATCGGGTTGTCCAGTAAGCCCCGGTCTTCTTCAAGAAATCTTAACCCTAGATTGAGCCTCCCATAACCCGACCTCATCCAGGTTTGCCCTCCATCGGCATATCCGTGAGGGAGCGACTTGTGAATGGCAGGAATGTGGCCTGGGTCGTGATGGCCATCGTCGGGCAGGCCCTGGCTCAGCCGTCCGCCGCCCGGGCCCAGATCGACTACCGGAATCTGGACGATGACCGTCCCACGTTGATCGAGGACGCGTACCCGGTGGAGCGGTACGGGTTCGAGTTCCTGGTGCCGTGGCGGTTCAGCCGAGACAGAACGGGCGCCTCGGTCCACGCGTTCGTGCCGGAGCTCGCCTACGGCCTGCTGCGCAATGCCCACCTCGGCCTCAAGCTCCCCATCGCCGGGGCCAGCAGGGCGGATGGTCGTGACTGGGGGATTTCCGGACTCCGCCTGTTCGGGCTGTACAACTTCAATACCGAAGGACGACTTCTGCCGGCTCTGTCGCTCCGGAGTGACGTGACCTTCCCGGTCGGGATTCTGGCCGGAGAAGGGACCCGCGTGTCGGTCAAGGGCATCGCTACGCGATCCTGGGGGCGCGCCCGGCTGCACGTGAACGGCGGGTACACCTTTGGGAAGGACCGCCCCCTCTCGGTGGCAGAAGCGGTCAACAAATGGTGGTACGGCGGGGCGGTTGACCTGACGCTGTACCGGCGGAGCGTGTTGCTCATTGGAGAGATGTACGCGCTGCGGCCGTTGTCGGCGAGTCCGGTCCAGGTCAACGTGTCGGTCGGGCTCCGGGCTCAAATGACGCCCTACCTGGTGTTCGATGCGGGGATCGCCCGACGGCTAAAGACGACCGGGCCGGACCTCGAGCTGACGGCCGGTCTTTCGCGAGCATTCGCCATCCCCGGATTGATGCCGGCGGGGCGGCCATGAGGAGAATGCTCCTCGTGCTGCTCGACCTCGCCCTGGGCGTTCCCCATCTGCTCCAGGGGCAGGACCGGCGGAACGAGCAGTTCTACTACCCCGGGTCGTTCAACTGGACGTTCCTGAAGTTGTATCCAGAAGCGGCCCGGCTCTTCAACGCCTTCGACTATGGGCACGCCGTGCTGTACGAGCGGCTGCTGCTCCTGCCGGCCGGGGAGCGGGAGTCGGCGCTGGAGAAGGAATACCAGTTCCTCACCACCGATCTGCTGGTCCGGCCCCCGAGGTTCGCGATCGCTGAAGAGGTGATCGAGCCGGTGTACGCAAAGCTGGCCTGGCAGGCCAAACAGATGTTCGACTGGGCCCACCTGCTGCATCGTCAGATCTACGACATTTACTCCGACGAGCGCCTCGACGACCGATCGAAGAATGCGCTGATCGAGAAGGTGACGGACTACTACCTCAGCCGCAAGGACATCGCCTTCACCGATGTTCCCAAGTCCATGGCGCTCATGGATGATCAGTATTTCAGACAGGTCTTCCGGAAGCGGCATGTGAAGTTCAACGGACTGATCTGGTCTTATCACTGGCTCCAGGTGGGCCTCTACGAGCCGCTGATCCTGGGAAAGACGGTGACCGAGCGGAAGGCGGGTCTCAAGGCCACTCTGGCCCGGTTCTGGTCGATGCTTCAGGATCCACCATCGCGGTTCCCGACGGTGATGCCGATGACCGCGACGGTCGCGCCGACCTTCACCGCCCAGCACCCCCGGGCGGCCGTGATCTTCGACAACCTGCACATGATGCACGACATCATCTCGGACGTGCTGGCGGCCGACACGATTCCCAGGTCTCGTAAGCGGGAGGTCATCTACCAGCAGCTTGCCGAGTTTCGGGACCGGACCCATAACGTGATGTCGATGGACGAGTGGCGTGGTATGGGCGAGATGATGGGTGGGATCGGCGCCATGGGCGGCCCAGCCACCGGGCTGCTGCCGCCGGCGAGCCCGGGCGGTGGCATGAAGGGTATGGATCACGCGGCTCCGGGACCTGGGAAGCCGGCGCATGACTCCATGGCCCCGACGCCGATGGCCCCCGGCATCACCCACCCGATGGGCGGCGCTGATTCAACGGTGAGGAAGAGCCTGACCGGCACCGCCCCGGGGCAGGGGATGGACGCGACGATGCCGGCCATGAAGATCAACGCCAGGGCGCCGCGTAGGGTGCCCGCGAGGACCGCCAGGTTCCCCGACCACGGGATGCCAGGATTGGCCGGCATGTCCCTCGCGGAGCCGCCAGTGACCTCCACGAATGAACTTGCCCATCCTGATGTACCTCCAGTCACGGATTCAGGCGCGGGTGCGCACCACAAGGAACCGGAGAGTACCGAGCCCAGCGCCCTTTTCCCGATGCACAGTTGGCACCCAGTGATGGTGCACGTGCCGCTGGTCACGCTGCTTCTGGCGGCTTTGCTCGATGGCATCGCGGCGTGGCGGCGAGAGATTCGCTGGCGTACCGGGGCGACACTCCTGTGGTGGGTCGGGCTGGCGGGGGCGGCAGCGGCGATCACCACCGGCCTTCTGGCCTACGGCCGAGTGGAACATTCGAATCACGCCCACGAAATGATGATCCAGCACCGCAACCTGGCCTTCTTTGCCGCCGGCGTGCTCCTGGCCGCCGCCGCGTGGCGATGGCGGCGGCCGCTCTCGCGCTCCGCAGCGATTGTCGGCCTCCTCGGCGCGCTCGGCCTTGGTGCCGTGGGATACCTCGGCGGTGAGATCGTGTACCGGCATGCACTGGGGATTCCGACCGAGGTGCTCGAGGGGATCGTGAAGGAGCGGGGCGGCCATGTACACGACGGCACGACCAAGGACACTATTCACGCTGAGGAGCCCGAGCATGCGCATTGAGAGTCGTCGAACGAGGCTGGCGCTACTTATCCTGGGATGTGCTGCCCTGACGGCAGGCTCAGCCGCGGCGCATGACCTGTTTCTCAAGCTCGACACGTACTTCCTGCCGCCGAACACCCCCGTGCGGGTGACGATCCTGAACGGAACCTTTACCACGAGCGAGGGGATAGTCGCTCGCGACCGGATCGCCGACATCTCGCTGGTCGGACCGGCGGGCACCCAAGCGCTGGACACGGGAGTGGTCACCGCGCGCGCAAAGTCCAGTGAGCTGCGCCTCCGCACCGGTGCCGAGGGCACCTACGTGCTCGGCCTGTCGATCCGGCCCCGGGAGATTGCGCTTACCGGAAGGCAGTTCAACGAGTACCTCCAGGAAGAAGGGATCGAGGATGTGCTCGCCGAACGGACCCGGACCGGCACGCTCGGTGAGCCTGCCAAGGAACGGTATGCCAAGCATGTCAAGTCAGTTTTTCAGGTCGGCAAGGCACGCACCGAAAGCGCTGTTGCCACCCTCGGGTATGCCGCGGAAATTGTCCCGCTCGAGAATCCCTATGGTCTGACGCGAGGCAAGGGGCTCAGTGTGCGGTGCCTGATCGATGGACAACCGGTCGGCAACCTGGTCGTTATCGCCGGTGGAATCGGCCCCAAGGGTGGTGCTATCAAGGAGATTCGGGTGCGAACCGGTGCCGATGGGATCGCGCGCCTCCCTTTGGGTGCTCCCGGTCGCTGGTATGCCAAGTTCGTCAGGATGCATCGGTCAACGCTTCCTGGGATAAACTACGAATCTCAGTGGGCCACGCTGACGCTTGAGGTGCGATAGGCGTCGGGATTGTCGGAAGGGTCCGAATATGGCAGATCAAGACCACGCCCCTTTGCCGCATCACCACGAGAGCAGTGCGCTGGTGGCGGCTTCCCCGGAGTGCGTGTTCGCGCTCGTCGATGATCATGAGCGCCTCGCATCTCACATGGGTCAGTCATCGTGGCGAATGGGCGGGGGCCATATGAAGACCATGCCCGACGAGCGCAGGGGCAAGGTGGTGGGATCCCACATTCGGATGAGCGGCAAAATCCTCGGCCTTGAGCTGTCGCTCGACGAGGTGGTGACCGAGCGCCAACCACCAATCCGGAAAGTGTGGGAGACCGTGGGCTCACCAAGGCTTCTAGTCATCGGTCCCTACCGGATGGGGTTTGAGGTAGTCCCGAGCGGGAATGGCTCCCGGTTCCGGGTCTTCATCGACTATGCCTTGCCGCCGCGGTGGCCGGCGCGGTGGCTTGGCCGCCTTTTCGGGGGCTACTATGCGCGTTGGTGCACGCGAACGATGGTCGACGATGCCGTAAGACAGTTTGCAGGGAGCGCTGACCCTGAGCGGACGAAAGGGTCCTCCGAGGGCTAGTCTTCCGGAGGACTACTTTTTGTTGATCGAACCGGGGCTGCTCGCCCGTCGGCCCTACCTCTCGTCGTTCGCCTCCGCCTGAGCTCGGCGCGATGGGCCCACTTGCAGGTTTGAATGTCTTCGAAGCGGTCCTTGCATCACGGACCGCGTTCGGTTTCCTTCTCGGCTGAGGTGAGGGGTGCCTCGCCCCTAGGGTATGGTTGCCTCCCTGAACGTGAGCGGTCGGTAGGGCCCAAATCACCTCCAGAGCTTTGGCCTCGTGTGGCGCGCCCTAGCGCGCGCGCCGCTCCACATCGTCCTGCCAGATCGGGCCGACGGTTCCGCTGCTGCCTCCCGCGATCAGCCCGGCCCGCACCCTCGCGCCAGCAACACCTCCATCAGCTCCGTGGCGCCCCTAGTCACGGCGGCAAGCCCCTGGAGGTTCGTTCAGCAGGGCGGAGGTGGGCACCTGTCCCTTCGGCGGCCGCCCCCAGACCCGCGCCGGCATCGATCAGATGGATCTCGTCGCCGGCGTCGCCAGGCCAGGTACCCCCCAGAGCCTCGCACTGGGCCGCGCGGCCGCGGGCTGCACCACCAGCGAATCGAGGGGATGGGTGCCGAGCAGCATCGTGGTCGGCTCCTCCTGGTCCCCCTGCCGGAGCCACCGGCCGGACCAGTCGCGCTCGTTGTTGAGGATGATCCGCGTCGCGCGGCAGTGTTTCGGGGCCCAATCCCGACGAGGCAATGGCCGCCGGAGAGGTATCTGGTCGAATGCACGGTCCGGCACCCGCTGCTGGTTTGGTTTGTGATCGAAGCCAAGCCGTAGGCAACGCGGTATATTCCGCGCGTCGCATACTCCACCTGAACCACCCGGGAGGGAGGCGTCATGCAACAGATCAAGGGCGCCATCCTGAAGTCGCGCCTGGCGTTTGTCCGGGATCGGTTCGGCGACGAGGCGGTGGAGCGAATCCGGGCGAGCCTACCGGCCGAAGACCAGCAGGCACTGAAGTCGATTCTCACGGTGCGCTGGTATCCGTTCGAGATCGGCAAGCGGCTCGACGATGCCATCGTCGCTCAATGCGGCAACGGCGACCCGGCCTTCTTCCGGCAGCTCGGCGCCTCATCGGCGGACAAGAACCTGTCCACGCTTCACAAGAGTCTGCTGGCGCCGGGCAAACCCCACGAGTTCCTGGGACGGGCGCGTACCATCTACGCGCTCTATTACGAGACCGGGCACCGCGAGTACGAGCGGACCGGAGACCGGAGCGGCGTGCTCACTACCTATGACGCCGAGACGTTCAGCGCCCCCGATTGCCAGACGGTGATCGGCTGGTATGAGCGGGCGCTCGAGATGTGCGGGGCCAGCGGCGTCCAGATCGTCGAGACAGAATGTCGCGCCTCGGGCGGGACGGTCTGCCGGTACAAGGTGTCGTGGGCCGGGGTGGCTCAGTGAACTGTCTCCTACTGGTCGTGCTCCTGGCCGACTGACCAACGTGCTGACTACGATCGCAGCGCCCTAACCCTCAATCCCGGCCCCCAATGACCCCCGCGACCGTGCGCCGCCTCGGCAACATCACCCTCGGCCTGGTTCTCCTCATTCTCCTGGTCAATGTCCTGGGGATGCTCGAGGTGATTCCCAAGGTGGCGCCGCCCCGGGAACTCAACATCCTGGCCTTCGTGCTCATCCTGGTGTCGCTCGGACTGCGCCGCCGCGGCGCCGGTCCCCGGGCCTAGCAGCTCCTTCACGCCAATCCCTGTGACATCATGACTCGATTCCTGGTTGTCTGCGGTATGCTCGCGGTGGCGCCCCTTGCCGCCCAGACCCGCCGCCCCGCCACGCCCCGCACGCCGGCCTCCGCGCCGTTCTCGGTGGTGGAGGCCGGGATCGCCGAGCTGCGCACCGCGCTCCAGCAGGGCCGCACCACCAGCCGAGCGATCGTCGAGCAGTACCTGATGCGGATCGCCACCTACGAGGACCGGCTCAACGCCATCATCACGGTCAATCGCAACGCGCTCGCAATCGCCGACTCGCTCGACCGCCTCCGGGCCCGGGGCGTGATCCTCGGCCCGCTGCATGGGATCCCGGTCGCCCTCAAGGACAATATCCACGACGTCGAGATGCCGACCACCGGTGGCGCGCTGGCCTTTGCTGACCTGGTGCCTCCCTACGACGCGACCCTCACCAGGAACCTCAAGGCCGCGGGCGCAATCATCCTGGCCAAGACTCAGCTGACCGAGCTCGCCAACTGGGTGGCGAGCGGCATGCCGGGCAACTACAACGGGCTCGCCGGCTACGGCATGAATCCCTGGGATCCGCGCCGAGACCCCCGCGACAACAGCTTCGACGGGCGACCGGTATTGACCACCGGCGGATCCAGCTCCGGCGTCGGCACCAACGTCAGTTTCTGGGCCGCCAACGTCGGCACCGAGACGTCCGGCTCCATCCTGAGCCCGGCCAACCAGAACATGCTCGCCGCCATCAAGCCCACGGTGGGGCGGGTGAGCCGCTACGGCGTCATCCCGATCACCGCCGATCAGGACACCCCCGGCCCGATGGCCCGCACGGTGACCGACGCCGCCATCATGTTCGGCGCCCTGGAGAGCGCCACGCCCGACTCGAACGACGCCGCGACCAGGAAGTGCCCGCCGCCCCCGGCCCGGGACTACACCAGGTTCCTCAACCCGAACGGCCTGACCGGCGCCCGCATCGGGATCCCGCGGGCCTTCTTCTACGACCGCACCCCGGCCGGCAATGCGAGCGGTAACCCGCGCGGCGGCTTGGGGGACGCGCAGCGGAAGGTGATGGACGACGCGATCGCGGTGCTGAAGGCGCAAGGCGCGGTGATCGTGGACCCCGCCGATATTCCCAGCGTGGTCGATACCGTGCCGGCAAACAACTTCCTCAACTGGAATCCCTGCGGCGGGCTCGACAACGCCAAGGGGCGCGACGCCGACTGCTCGATCGCCTTCAAGTACGGGATGAAGCGGGATTTTAATACCTGGCTCAAGTCGCTGGGCGACCGGGCGCCGGTCAAGACGCTTGCCGACCTGCGGGCCTGGAATATTTCCCACCAGCGGGCCGGCGCCATCAAGTACGGCCAAGCCAATCTCGACGTCTCCGACGAGATGGACCTGCAGGCGGACCGGGCGCGGTACGAAGCGGACCGGCGGAAGGACATCCTGCTGTCCGCGACCAACGGCATCGACGCGGCCCTCAAGGCCAACCGGCTCGACGCGCTGCTCTTTCCCTCGGTCAGCAGCGCCAACATCGGCGCTCGGCCGGGCTATCCCACGGTCACGGTGCCCTTTGCTTTCGTGCCGGCAGGCCCGGCAACCGGGGCCAACGCGTTTCCGGAGGGCTTCGAGCCCAGGCCGTCTCCCTACAACGTGAGCTTCACGGGGACGGCCTGCTCGGAGCCGAGGCTGATCGAGCTGGCCTTCGCCTTCGAGCAGGCGACGAAGAAACGGATCCCGCCGCCCCTGTTTCCCTGAGGTGCTGCCGCTGCATTCTCGTGTGGTGTAACCGCCGCACCGGCTGACGAGCGGGGAAACCCGGCGGTGGGGGTGAGGCCGGGGCGCCGTCGATAAGCCCTCCTTCGACAAGGCGATGCAAGGCGCTGACGGGCGCACCTCGGCGGAGGGCTGCACGTGGCACCAGGTTTGCTGTTGGACCACAATCCCTCCCAGTGCGGGTTACGAAAACATGCGCAAGCCTGCCTGCCTCGCCGCAGTCGGATTGGTGGCTTTGCTGGCCGCGACGGCTCCGGTGGGAGCCCAAACGGTCACGGTCGGGACCGCCACCCCCTCATTTGGGAACTGCATACCGTTCGGTTGCCCGGCACTGTTCAACCTGACGCGCTATCAGCAGGTGTATGCGAGCAGCGCGTTCTCGGGCCTCGGGGCGATCTCGATCAATGGCCTGACGTTCTTCAATTCACCGGGCATTGGATTCTTCGCCAACGCGGCCTTTACGATCTTCTTCTCGACGACGAGTGCCCCGGTGAACGGGCTCTCGTCGAATCTCGGGTCCAATGTCGGTGGGAACAACGCGCAGTTCGCCGCGTTCGCCACCACCGGATCCGCGGTCGGCGGGGCGTTCAATGTCTGGGGGAGCCCATTCCTGTACGATCCGAGCGGCGGCAATCTGCTCATGGACATTTTCGTGAACGCCTTGAGTGACACGTTTTCCGGCGTTGCCCTCGACAGTGATCTCTCCGGGTCGGTCACGACGCGCGCCTTTGTCAGTAATGGCATCGGGACACTCGATCCTCCCTTCGCCGCGAGCCCGGGGCTGGTGACGCAGTTCTCGTATACCATCACCCCGGAGCCAGAGGCGTTGCCCCTTCTTGGGGTGGGCCTGCTGGCGCTCGGACTGGTCTGGTGGCGGCGTCGAGCATCGTGATGCTGCGCGTGCCGTAACGCAGGTCCTTCTCGGCGTATAGTACGAGCTCGGCGATACTCCCAGCACCAGCGCCTTCTTCGCGAAGTTGTTGCCAGGCCGCGGGTTCGGCGTAGCGCTCAAGGCGACCACCCCGAATCCCCGGCTGACCCCGGAGGGTGCGCCCTCTTGCCAAGGTCGCCGCCATTTCTTATACTGTACCATATGGTTCAGTATTCGACAGGCCTCGATTCCGCGTTCGCCGCCGTGGCGGATCCCACCCGCCGCGGGATTCTCGAGTCCCTCGGCCGCGGGGATGCCTCGATCAGCCAGCTGGCCTTCGCCTTCGACATGACCCTGACCGGCATCAAGAAGCACGTCGCGGTGCTCGAAGACGCCCGCCTCGTCTCCACCAAGAAGGAAGGCCGGGTGCGCACTTGCCGCATCGGCCCCCGGCGGCTGGAACAGGAGGCCGCGTGGATCGAGAAATATCAACAGCTCATGGACTCCAGATTCAACCGGCTCGAAGCCTTGCTCGAGCGCACCAGGGAGTAGCGACGATGACCGTCACGACCACGAAGACGAAGATCACCACGCCTTCTGACAGGGAAATCCACATCGAGCGGATCGTTAAGGCCCCCCGCGACCGGGTGTGGCGCGCGTACGCCGACCCCGCGCTGGTGGCGCAATGGTGGGGCCGGGGCCACCGGCTCGACATCGAGCGCCACGAGCTTCAGCGCGGGGGCTACTGGCGCTACGTCGAGCACACTGACCGCGGGGTCTTCGGCTTCGAAGGCCGCTACCGCGAGGTCACCCCGTCGGAGCGATTCGTGCGGTCATTCGAGTGGGACGGGATGCCCGGGCACGTCGCGATCGAATTCGTGACCCTCACCGATCTGGGAGACGGCCGCACCAGGATCGGCATCGTGATGCAGATGCACACTCCGGAGGAGCGCGATGGGTTCCTGCACTCGGGCATGCAGGAGGGCATGGACGCCGCCTTCGCCGCGCTCGATACTCTCCTGGCCTCGACATGAGAGGCACCGCGGTACTCGCACTGACCGGCGTCGCGCTGCTGCTCGCGCCGCGCCCGGGGTTCGCTCAGGGCCTGGCGCCTTCGGCGGTGCAGCTTGCGGCGATGCGGCCGTTCGAACGGTGGATCGGCGAGTGGAAAGGGACCGGCTGGTCCACGTCCGCGAGCGGGAAGCGTACCGATTTCACCATCGTCGAGACCGTGCAGCACAAGGTTGGGGGGACCGTGCTGCTGCTCGACGGACGCGGGGAAGCAACGGCCGCCAGCGGTGAAGTCACCGTGACACACGACGGCCTCGTGGTGCTCTCCTACGACGAGAAGTCGGGACGCTACCGCTGGAACGGCCGCGAGATCGGGAGAGAGCCGGTAGACGCCGAGGTGAAGCTGCTGGACGGCGGCCTGGAGTGGTCCATCCCGGCGGGGGGCGGGGCCACGGTGCGCTTCACGATCCAGTTCGACGGAACGCGCTGGCATGAGGTCGGTGATGTGAGCATGGATGGCACGACCTGGACCCGCTTCATGGAGATGAATCTGCTGCGACAGTAGACGTTAAGACGCTATGGGGCTTGGACGCGTTGCGCCCTGAGGGGTCCGTTCCCGCCGCTCCCAATTCGCACTAGATTGTCTCCGATCCCCCGAAATTTCGCCGCCGATCCCCTTTTTCGGCCCGCCCAGGCCGAGAGGCCGTCCATGCTCCGTTCGATGAGTTCCGCCGCCCTGGCTTGCTGTACCGTCCTCGTCACCGGCTCGAAGACCCTCCCGATTGTCGAGGAGATCCACCCCAACGACAACCGCCACGCCGCCGGCATCCTCGCCCACGGCGTGCTGACGGTGGCGCTGGAGACCCGGCCCGGGAGCTGGCGCCCCGACGGAGAAGGCGGCCGGGCGATCGACGGCCTCGGCGCCTTCGCCGAAGTCGGGCAGCCGCTCTTCACCCCGGGTCCGCTGATCCGGGTGCCGGTCGGCACTGCGGTCCGTGGCACGCTCCACAACACGCTCGGCCGCAGCCTGACCGTCCTCGGCCTCGGCCCCACCCGGAGTCTGCGCGACACCCTGGTCGTGGCGGCGGGCGCCACCGTGCCCTTCCGGTTCAAGGCATCATCACCGGGGACGTTCCTGTACACCGCCCGCAACCACCCGGACCCCGAGCTCGGCCGGCCCTCGGAGGACATGCAGCTCAACGGCGCCATCGTGGTGGATGCCCCGCACAGTCCCAGCGATCGCGTCATGGCCATTTCCTGGTACTTCACCCGCGACCAGAAGAGTCCCAGCGGCTTCGGCCGCGGCGTCATGGCCATCAACGGGCAGTCATGGCCCCATACCGAGCGGCTCGAATACACCCAGGGCGACTCGATTCACTGGCGGATGGTCAACTTCACCGAGGCCGACCACCCGATGCATCTCCACGGGTTTTATTTCCGCGTGGATGACCTGGGGAACCCTGCGGACACCTCGGCACACCCGCACATGGCGGTGACCCAGGTGTTGCTCCCGTTTTCGGCCATGCGGCTTTCTTGGAAGGCCGACCGGCCGGGCAACTGGATTTTCCACTGCCACTACGCCGCGCATCTCTCCTCGGTGGTCGAGCTCGATACCGATCGCGGCGTCCTGGATCCGATGGCGCTCGAGCATCATATGTCGGACCGGCCTCACCAGATGTTCGGCCTGGTGATGGGGCTCAGCGTGGCGCCGAAGGGCCCGGCCCCGGTGTACCCGGCGCCGGAACGGGTGATCCGGATCGTGCAGCGGGAAAAGCCCAACGGGTACGGCGACCAGCCGGGGATGTCCTATAGCATGGAGGACAATACCCATCCTGCGGATCCCGGCGCGATGCCGGTGCCGGGGCCCACGCTGATCCTGGAGCGCGGCAAGCGGGTGCAGGTGACCATCGTCAACCAGTCGGAGGACCACGCGGCGGTCCACTGGCACGGGATCGAGCTGGAGAGCTATCCCGACGGTGTGCCGGGGTGGAGCGGGTCGGGCACCAACATTCTCAAGCCCATCGCGCCCCACGATTCGCTGACGGTGCGCTGGACCCCGCCGCGGGCCGGGTCATTCATGTACCACTCCCATTTCAGCGAACTGAAGCAGATGGGTGCCGGGCTCTACGGCCCGATCATCGTGCTGGCGCCGGGAGAGAGGTTCGATCCGGCGACCGACCGGGTGCTGTTCTTCGGCACCGCGGGGGCGGGGGTCAACTTCTTCGACGGGCCGTTTCCCAAGGTCATTCTGAACGGGAGCGCCCAGCCGGCGCCGATGGAGCTGAAGGCGGGCACGCGGTATCGTTTCCGGCTCTTCAACCTGGCGGGCGACAGCCCCACCCAGGTGTCGCTCAACCAGGACGGCACGCCGGTCCCGTGGCGTGCCGTGGCCAAGGACGGGTATCCGCTCCCGGCGTCGCTCGCGGTCTCGGCCCCGGCGATGCTGGTGTTCGATCCGGGGGAGATCTACGACTTCGAGTTCACGCCGAATAAGGCGGGGGAGCTCACGCTCAAGTTCGGGATACCGGACTTCTTCCTGCCGCCGCCTCCCAAGCCGGGAGACCCGCCGCCGCCGCCGTCACCGTTCGGGCCGACGGTGACAGTGATGGTGCATGTGCGGTAAGCCGAGGCTGGTCGCCCTGCGGTGATCCGGCGCCGGCGTAGCCATGATGTGGGGACCCGGCGTGCTGAAACGGAACTCGGTAGAATTATTCCTCCTCGGCCATATGCCGCCGGAGTAGTAATTCTCCGGATCGCGCCTCGAGCGATCCCCCGTCCATGGGTCCGAGCGTGGTACTAGGTTTCCGGTAGCGCTACTGCCTCGTGAACCGCATCATCAGCCCGAAGGAGGTGCTCTCGTAGGCGTTGTTCACGAACTTGAGGGTCAGCGGCTCGCCCTGGGCCAGGGTGATTTGGACCACGTCCCCCAGTACCAGGTAGGTGCCGGAGCGCGTGTCGGCGGCGCCACTCTGGGGCGTGGCCGTCAGGGTGACGGTGTTCCCGGCGCCGAACTCCAGCTTGAACTGGCCATCGGCATTGCTGGCGGTCCAGGTGCCGGCCGGGCTCGCCGGCACCGCCCGGGTGGAGACGTTGGATGCCGCGCCGGCTTTGCCACCCTTGCACATCTTGCCGAAGACGCTCTGGGGATCCTCGAGACAGTTGCCGTTCAGGATGAGCGTGTGCGCCTGCCCGCTGACGGTGACGATGACCTTTTCCCCATCCACGGTGTAGGTCCCCTGCGAGGATCCCACCCCGGCCGCGGTCATAAGAATCTTGCCTCCGGACGACAGCTCCATGGTCAGGGACGCGTCGTCGACCGAAGCGTAGGTGCCGCTCGGCCCGGACCCGGAGCCGCCGCAGGCGTGAAGGAAGAGACCGGCGCCCAGGGTGAGCGCGGCAGCGAGGGAACCAGCGGATCGGTCAGCCATTCGGCACTCCTCGAAACAAGGATTGACGGCGCAACACGGCGGGCATGGCCACAATGTGGAGGCTCGGCGCCAGTTTGGTAAGTTTGGAGTACCAATGAAACGAATCCGAGGTGCGGGAATCGGTCTGCTGGCCGCCGCCGGGTGCGGCGGTGGGTCGCCTTCGGGCCCTCCGCCACCGCCGCCACCGCCGAGCTTTCCATCCACCCTCACCATAGTGACCCGACCGTCGCCGGCGGACACCGTGTCCGCGAGACCGTCTCAGGGAATCGTCGTCGAGGCGCGGGACGCCGCTGGCCGGCCGACCGCCGGGATCGGCCTCCAGGTCATCGGATTGGCCGGACCGGGTGGCGTGCCGGCAACGATGCTGGTTCGCGTGCCCGGCAACAGCGTCTACCGAGAGCTGGAGTCGATCACGACCGACGCCGCCGGCCAGGCGACGGTTCTGGTGCAGTTCGGGACGGTGGCCGGAGCGGGAGGGGTTCAGATCGCAGCGGCGGGAGTGTCCCTGGCAGTGACGGTCGATTTCACGATCACGCCTGGAAACGTCGTACCCTTCGCGCTTACGCCCCGGGACACGCTGATGCACCCCGGGAAATCGGTACAGTTCGCGGCGCCCCTGAAGGATCGGTTCGGCAATGCGCGCTCGGATCCGGTCACCTGGACCGTGGCCGCGACGCCGGCCACCGCCGCCATCAACGCGTCGACCGGATTGGTCACCGCCACCGCGCCGTGCCGCGCCACGATCACCGCGAGTGTGGGAGGGTTACAGGACAGCGGGTTCGTGAGTGTCGTGCCGGAAGGGAGCTATGCGGCCGTATCGGTCGGCGCCCTGATCGTGAGCGACCTCGACGGCACCGGGCGGCGCCTGCTCGAGTCGGTTCCCCAGCAACCCGACCTCCCGGAGCCGGCCTGGTCCCCTTCAGGCAACGAGGTCGCGGTGGCGCCGACCGAGGTGGAGCGGCAGCTCGACTTCGTCGCGCTGTCGGGAACCGTCTCGCACCTCAATTGGGCGGCCGCGGAGCCCGACGTGCCGTATTTTCCGGCCTGGTCGCTCGATGGACTCTATGTGTACTTCACCGGCGTCCCGGTGGGAGACAATCGTCCCACGGGGACGTACCGGATCCGGCGCGACGGAAGCGGCCTCGAGACCCTGGTGCATTGTCTCTGCTACCGGCCCTCGATCTCGCCCGACGGACAGTTCATGACCTTCCACGAGGTGGGGAACGAGGTCACGGTTAGGGTCTGGGACTTGGCCACCCGGGCGTACGTCGGCCCGGGCGTACCGGGGCGCTTTCCGGAATGGTCGCCGGCGGCCGCCGAGATTGCCTTCTATGAAAACAACACTGGCCGGGTTGTCCTCATGAACCAGGATGGGACCGGCCAGCGCTACCTCACGCAACCGGAGCTGCTGCACCAGGGATTCTCGCAGCTATCCTGGTCTTCGAATGGCCAGTGGCTCATCGCGCGGCTCATTTCCCGGCTGTTCCTGATCGAGGTACGCACCGGGCTGATCCTGCCGCTTCCGGGCACCGAGCAGCTCTTTCAGCCCGCGCTGAAGCCGTGACCCGTCGGGTCAGGGCTTGGCCTTCGGGTGCATCGGCGACATGGCGGCACATTCCTTCAATATTTCAGTCACATGCTCCATGACCTTGTCCCGGTCCGGCGTGGCGGCATTCACCTCGGATTCCAGGCCGGTGAGGTGCCCGGCCACCGTCGTGAGGTGGGTCTCCATGTGCTGCATCATGGCCGACATCGCCTGCTTCGTGCTGTCGCCCATCATCGTCATCTGCGCCTGGTGGTGCTGCTGCATCTGGTCGAGGCTGCGCCGCATTTCGGCCACCGCGGGCCGAGCCAGGTCGAGATCGACGGTCTTCGACTTGGCGACCTGCAACGCCCGGGCGAACGTCGCGAGGTTGTCATGGTAGGCCATGGCCAGCGTGTGATGGGGTCCGGCCATCATTGCGCTCATGCCCGGCATGTCGTGCATGCCCGCCTTGTGCTCGGGCATGTTGCCGGGGGCCATCGTGGGGGCCTGTGCCATGCCGGTGGCCGTGGCTCCGACGATCAGCAGGGTGGTCGCAGCCGCGACCATTGAGTATTTCCGTGTAGTCATGATGCCTCTAGGCCTTGGGTTGGGCCGGGAATGTCCGGTGCCTGGACGTCGCGGGGGACAGGAAATCTGACCCAGCGGCAATCTACCAACCGATTCTGCCGGAATCGTGAGGAGAAGATGAAGAATCGTTCCAAGGTCTCCCAGACCCATGCCATCCTCGGAGCCGGCGGCGTCGGCGGCTTCATCGGGGCGATTCTCGCGAACGCCGGCGCGCGGGTCATTCTGCTGCTCCGACCCGAGACGTTCCCGGGATATCCCGCCAGCCTGACCCTCCAGAGCCCGTTCGGAAGCGTGACCGCCCCGGTCGTTCCGGCCCGTGAGCTCGGCGAACCGGTGGACGTCCTCTGGGTCACCCCCAAGGCAACCCACCTCGCCGCGGCCTTGAGTCTTGCGCCGGATCCGGCGCTCGCCCGGATGGTCGTGCCGCTGCTCAACGGGGTGGACCACGTCGCCTGGCTCCGGTCCCGGTTCGCGCCGGATCGGGTGGTGCCCGGCACCATCGCCTGCGAGGTGGAGCGTACCGCCCCGGGTCGGATAGAGCACCGGTCTCCCTTTGCCAGTGTCGCGTTCTCGGCGGCCGGACAGTCGGGTCTCGAGTGGGCGGCGGGGGCGCTCACCAAGTTTGGCTGCACCTGCCGGTTCGACGCCGATGAGCTCACTCTGCTCTGGAGGAAGCTGGTGATGCTGGCCCCGATGGCGCTCAACACCACCGCGGCGGGGTTGACGGTGGGCGAGCTCTGGGCCAGCCCGGAATGGGCCCGACGATTCGAGGCGGTGACGCGGGAGGCGGGCGCGGTGGCCCGGGCCACGGGGGCGAAGGTGGACGCCGAGGAAACCCTGCGGCTGCTGCGCGGCATGCCGGCGGGCCTCAAGAGCTCGATGCAGAAAGACGTCGCGGCCGGCCGCGCGCCCGAGCTGGACGCCATCGCCGGCCCGATTCTCCGTGGCGGACCCGCGCACGGGATTCCGGTGCCGGTGACATCGGAGCTCGCGGCGGCTATCACGGGCCGCTGGGTCCCCCACGGGCAGGCTCCGTGACCCGCCCATGCTAGCATCACGCCGTCCTCGGAGGCCTTGCGGTCCCCGACACGATTCCCCATCGTGGTGCACCCCGCGCCGCCGAGGCCGCATGTATCGTCGTGCACTTTCTGTCATTGTCGCGATGGTCGTCGTGGGCTGTGGAGGCGGAGGCGGTGGCACGACCGGGCCGGAGCCGCAGGTCGTCGCCTCGGTGACCGTCGCGCCCGGAACCGACACCCTCCTGGCTCTGGGTCTGACCCGGCAGCTCACCGCGACGGCGCGGACCGCGTCGGGCTCGGTGGTGACCGGCAAGACGTTCACCTGGAGCTCCTCCGCGCCGGCCATCGCGAGCGTGGATCCTTCCAGCGGCCTGGTTACCGCCGTCGGGCGCGGCAACGCCAGCATCACCGCCGCGGTGGACGGGAAGTCGGGACAGGCCTCGGTGCTGGTGGCCCAGCAGGTCAGCACCGTCGAGGTGAGCCCGGGCACCGCCGGCCTGCTTGCCATCGGGGCCAATCAGCAGTTCAGCGCCGTGGCCAAGGACGGGAATGGCGCGGTGGTGACCGGCGTGACGTTCCTGTGGGTCTCTTCCGATCAGTCGGTGGCCACCGTCGACAACACCGGCAAGGCGACCGCGAAGGCGCCCGGCAGCACCACGATCACCGCGGCGGCGCTGGGCGTGCCGGGGACGGCGGCGCTCACGGTGACCCAGGTGGCCACCCAGCTCGCGCTCTCGGTGCAGCCGACCGGAGGCACCGAGGGCCTGCTGTTCGGCGGGGCGGTGCAGGTGGAAATCCGAGACGCCAACGGCGCGCTGGTCGCGGGCGCCCGAGACCTCGTCACCCTGGGTATCGGCACCAATCCTTCCGGGGGTACGCTGGGCGGTACCACCGCGGTCAATGCCGTGGGCGGCATCGCCACGTTCGGCGGCCTCACGATCGACCGTGCCGGGACCGGCTACACCCTGTCGGCGAGCGCGCCCGGCTTGGGCGCCGCCACCAGTACGGCGTTCAACGTCTTCCTCCGCTTTGTCGGGATCAGCGCGGGCAATGTCTACACCTGCGGTGTCACGGCGAGCGGAGAGGCGTGGTGCTGGGGCAGGAATTTTCTGGGCCAGCTCGGCGACGGCACCGCGGGAGCCGCCATCACCAGGCCGCTCCCGGTAAAGGTCCTCGCGCCGGCCGGCATCCGGTTCACCTCGGTGTCCGCGGGGACCGCCAACACCACCTGCGGGATCACCACCAATGGCGCGACCTACTGCTGGGGCGCCGGCAACGGGGCCGAGCTGGGGAACGGCATCATCGCCAACGTCACCACTCCGGCACTTACGCTCCCGCCGGCCGGAGTCTCATTTACCACCCTCTCGAACGGCTCGGGCCACACCTGCGCCATCTCCCTGCTCGGCGTCGCCTACTGCTGGGGTCAGAACTCGAGTCACCAGTTGGGAGACGGAACCACCACCATCCGATCCCTCCCGCTCCCGGTCACGATGCCCGCCGGTCAGACGTTCGCGACCATCACCGCGCGCGGCCCGGTGAGCTGTGCCACAACCGCCGCGGGCGCAGCGTATTGCTGGGGGCTCGGCGGGATTGGGGACGGCTCGGCCGCCGAGCGATTCGTTCCCACGGCGGTGCTGGCGCCGGGGCTGACGTTCGTGACGGCCCAGAGCGCCGGGGGCATCGGGTGCGCACTCAGCTTCACGGGCCTGGCCTACTGCTGGGGCGACCTGACCCTGTTCGCCGCGGGCATCGGCGACGGAACCGCTCTCGCGCGCCTGGCGCCGGTGCCGGTGACGATGCCCGCGGGCACCACCTTCACGCAGCTTGCGGTCGGGGGGGTGGTGGCCTGTGCCCTGACGCCCAGCGGCGCCGCCTATTGCTGGGGGCTCGGATCCTCGGGCAATCTCGGCAACGGCTCGTTCGGCACCCAGAACGCGCCGGGCCCGGTGACGATGCCGGCGGGAGTGACGTTCACGGTGATCTCATCCGGCGTCAGTCACGTCTGTGCGCTCACCGCCCTGGGAGCGGTGTACTGCTGGGGGGGCAACGCGTCGGGGCAGCTGGGCGACGGGACCACCTCGACCCGCAGCACGCCGGTTCGGGTCCAGCGCTAGCGGTCCACTACATCGTAGTCAGTGACGGCGCCGGAATCCGTCAGGTGCACCAGGAGGTAACGCTGGC
>JBGPLG010000017.1:0-57032 GCA_041486305.1 Gemmatimonadota bacterium | reverse complement strand
GATCTCCTCGGTGCTCATTGCTTCTACCCGGCGGATGATGGCGGCCGTGCGTTCCAGCTTGCCGGGTTCTGCCGCCCGGGCACTCAGCGCCGCGGCGAAGGCGGCGATCTGCGGATGCTCGAAAACCAGCGACACCGGTACGTCCATGCCGAGCCGGTCGGTCACTCGCGCGACGACCTGCGTGGCGACGAGCGAGTTTCCACCCAGGCCGAAGAAGTCATGCTCCACGCCGATTCCGGTTCGGCCCAGCAGTTCCTCCCAGATCCGGGCGATCACCCATTCGACGGCCGAACCCGGCGGCGTCCCGCCCGTGGGGGCTCGCGGCGCGCCGGCGTTGGAGACGCCGGGGAGGACCGCCGGCTCCATCGAACCGAGGATACGGCCGACCGGTTGGTCGAGGCCCTCGACGAGTGCTTCGGCCGCCTGGGCGACCCTGGTGAGGAGGGTCCGCGCCAACCCGGGAGTCAAGACTCCCGATCGGTACGTCAGGTGGAATCGGAGCCCGGATTCGCCGGCGACGACCAGCGAGAGCGGGTAGGCCGTCCGAGTCGATACCGGCTCGGGCCGGATCTGGATCGACGGCCCGAGCCACGTCTCAGCATCCCGATCCGCGGTGTGATGCTGATGCACCACAAGCGTCTCGAACAGGCGGCGATGCCACGGCAGTCCGCTCCACATCTGCAGTGACTGGGGAGTCGCGTCGGCGTGAAGCTCGATTTCCGACTGCTCCGTCTGGATCCGGCTCAGCCAGGTCACGACCCGCTCGTTCGGAAGGATTCGAATGCGCAGGGGGAGGTTGTTGATAAACATCCCGAGCATCTCGTGGACCCCCTCCAGATCTGTGGGCCGCCCCGAGACCGTGAGGCCGACGATGATGTCCTCCTGACCCGACCCATGTGACAGCACCAAAGCCCAGGCCGCCGACACGATGGCGCTGGTCGTGAGCCGGGCGCGCCGCGCACCGCTTCGAATCCGCGCTGAGACCGACAGCGGCAACTCGAGGGTCTCTGCACCGTCCGGACCATCTCCTGCTTCCGTTCCGCCGGACAGTGCGATGGGTGAATCGAAGCTCCGCAGCCGGTCCTTCCAGAACCGCTCCAGCTCGGCGCTGCGTTCCTGAGCGAGCCATGCCAAGTAGCGGCGGTATGGCGCGGCAGGCGGAAGCTGCGGCTCCGCATCGTTGCGGTAGGCTTCGTAGGCCAGCCCGACTTCCCGAAGCAGGATCGGAAACGACCAGCGATCGAGCAGCAGGTGATGGTGAGTCCAGACGCACACCGACTCCGTCTCGCCAGTGCGCGCCACCAGGACCCGAGTGAGGGGCGGTTGCAGGGGATTGAATCCGGAACGACGATCCCGTTCGGCGAGCCCATCCAGCGCTTCGGCGCGCCGTTCTGCGGCCAGTCCGCGAAGGTCATGCTCCGAAATCGTGATCCTTGCGGTCCGGGAAATCACCTGCACCGGAGCGGGTACCCCCTCAGCGACGAACCTCGTGCGGAGAATCTCATGACGCTCCACGGCCGTCTGCCAGGCGCGTCGGAACGCCGGCAAGTTCAGGGGGCCCCGAAAGACGTATCGCCACTGCTCGATGCCGGCGTCGGTGCGAGAGCCGGCTCCGGCAAGGTAGAGTCCCTGCAAGGGAGCCAGCGGTCCGATCTCCTCGATCTCCGGATCCAGTGTCGCAATCCGGTCCAGCGCCGCCTGGGAAAGCCGTACCAGCGGGAAATCGGCTGGGGTCAGGCGGTAGGGAGCCGCCGGTCCGGCGCGGGTCACCAGAGTTCGAAGCGCCTGGGCCATCCGGTCAGCCGCCGCCGCGATGGTCGCGGAGGAATACCTCCGCGACCCGTAGGTCCAGGAGATATCCAAACGGTCGTTCCGAATGGCGGCAAGGATCTCGAGAGGGTACCGCCGCTTCGCGCGCGGGCCATGCCACGGGCCGGCACTCTCCTCGGCAAAGTGGAAGAGTCCGGAACCGGCCACAATCTGATCGAGCTGGCCGAGGTAGTTGAACGTCACGGCCGCCGCCGGCAAGGAGAGGTCGGCGTCTCCGAGGTACCGCAGTACTCCGAACCCGATGCCGCGGCTGGGCACGGCACGAAGGCGGGCCTTCACGTCTTGCAGGCGCGTGGAAAGATCTCCGTCCAGCGGGAGCCGAATCGGGAAGATCGACGTAAACCAGCCGATGGTCCGGGTCAGGTCCATCGGCTCCCCGATGTCCTCCCGCCCGTGCCCTTCCATGCCCACGAGCATTTCGCCTGGACCTGCAAGAGACCGCAACCCATCGGCCAGCGCAGCGAGGAGCACGTCGTTGATCTGGGTCCCGTATGTCGCGGGCACGCGGCGCAGCAGGTCCCGGGTCTCCTCGGGACTTAGCACCACGGTTACCGTCGCTGCCAGGCCCTCGACGTCATCCGCCTCGGAACCCTGGGGCGGCGGCAGTGCCACGAGTGGTCCCGCCGATACCGACTTCCACGCTGCCGCCTCTCGCCTGATCGCCGGGCTGGATCCGAATCGACGCAGCGCGCGTGCCCATCGAGCGAATGGTGTCGAGGGCGGAACCGTGATGGGCATGCCGGCCTGCTGCTGCCGATACGCGGATTCGAGGTCCTCGCGGAGTATCCTCCAAGACACCCCGTCCACGGCGAGATGGTGTACTACGATCAGGATCCGGTCCTCGTGTCGTTTGCCGCCGGCAAAATGGGTCAACGCCAACAGGGGTCCCCGCTGGTAGTCCAGGGCCTGATGCGCCTGCTCCGCCTCGCGCTGGATCACTGCCCCCAGGTCTTCGCTCGAGGCGCCACTGATATCCACGCGCCGGATCGGGGGCACGGAGACTCCCGGGGCAACGCCCTGCCGCCATCCCGACGGCGTCCTGAGGAATCGCGACCGGAGAGCGCTGTGGTGAGCCACCACGGCGTTCAGCGCCTCCTGAAGCCCGCGCGGATCGAGCGGCTCGGTGGCCCCGAAGAGAAAGGCCTGGTTCCAGTGGTTGGAGTCGTCGAGGTCCTGCTCGAAGAACCAGTGCTGGATTGGCGTCAGCGGGATGTCCTGGTCGTCACCGGCCTCGATGGCGGCTGCGATGGAGCCGCCGGCGGGCACGGAGGCAGCCAGCTCGGCGATGGTGGGGAGCTTGAAAATCGCGCCCGCCGACAGCGCGAGACCCGCCTGTCGAGCCCGGGCGGTGATCTGGATGTTCAGGATCGAGTCGCCGCCGAGATCGAAGAAATTGTCATGGACTCCGACCCGGGGCAGGCGGAGAACATCGGCCCAGATGCCGGCGAGCGTCTCCTCGGCGGGTGACCGGGGCGGCGTGTACGGAGTATCCTCGTCCGCCGTGGAGGGTGGAGCCGGGAGCGCCCGACGATCCAGCTTCCCGTTCGGAGTGACAGGAAAGGACTCCAGCCGGATCATCACGGCAGGCACCATGTACTCCGGCAGCCGACCGGCCAGGAAGCTCTTGAGCGCGCCACCGCCGATGGAGTCCCACGCCTGTTCCGTGTAATAGGCGATCAGGCGCTTGGAGCCCGAGGGGCCGTCGCCAACCACCACTGCGGCTTCGCGGACCGCCGGATGCGAGGCCAGTGCGGCCTCGACTTCGGCGGGCTCGATTCGAAACCCCCGGATCTTGACTTGATCGTCGGTGCGCCCGAGAAACTCCACGGCGCCGTCAGCGCGGTAGCGGACACGATCGCCGGTGCGATAGAGCCGCGCCCCGGGACGGAACGGGTCCGGCAAGAACCGCTCCGCGGTCAGATCTGGCCGGTTCAAATAGCCGAGCGCCACACCGTCTCCACCGGCATACAGTTCCCCGGGAACCCCAACCGGGACCGGCCGACCCAGGTTATCCAGCACGTAGATCCTGGTATTCGCGATGGGACGGCCGATCGGTATCGCCCCGGCGCTCAGGTCTGCGGGCTCGACCGTGTGACAGCAGGTGAAGGTCGTATTCTCCGTGGGGCCGTAGCCGTTGATCAGCCGGCAGCTCGGCATCTCTTCGAGAACTCGGCGGACTTGCGGGACCGGCAGCACATCCCCGCCGGCCAGTAGCTGGCTTAGCGGCCTCAGGGCCTCGATCTCCCCGTCCACCACCTGCTGGAAGAGGGCGGCGGTCAGCCAGAGCGTGGTGACGCCATGCCTCGCAATAACCTCCCGGAGCTCACCCAGGGACGGCGTGCCTTCGGGGTACAGCACCAGCCGGGCTCCGTTCAGCAGCGCGCCCCAGACCTCGAAGGTCGAAGCGTCGAAGGAAATCGGTGCCAGCGCGAGAAAGGTCTCCTGGGGGCCGAACGTGGCATATGACGTACTCCGGACTAGCCGGACGATGGCGCGGTGCGGAACCACGACGCCCTTGGGTCGGCCAGTGCTTCCCGACGTGTACATCACGTAGGCAGGAGATTCCGCAGATCCGGTCGGCTCGAGGAGATCTGCGGCATCCGGCGCGCTCGCGTCTCCGTCGTCCAGCAGGACGACCGAACACCCGGGGCCGGCCGGAATGCTGCCTGCCAGCGCGCGCTCGCTCAGGACAACCCGCGCCGCGGTATCGGAGAGCATGAACGCCAGGCGCTCCTCTGGATACGATGGATCCAGAGGTACGTAGGCCGCCCCGGCCTTGAGCACTCCGAGCAGTGCTACCACCATGGCCGGCGAGCGATGGAGACAGATCCCCACCAGGTCCCCCGTCCCGATCCCCTTTTGCCGCAGCAGCACGGCCACCCGGTTCGAGGCACTATCCAGGTCGCGGTAGCTGATCTGTTCGTTCCCCGCCTCGAGCGCGACTCGGCCGGGATGGGCCCCGGCGACCTCGGCGAACAGTTCGCAGACCGTGGCACCACGGGGATATGGCGTCTCGGTCTGATTCCATTCCTCGGTAAGGCGGTGCCGCTCCTCGGATGTGACCAGCGGAATCTCGCCAACCAGGCGATCGGGATCGGAGGCGATTTCCGTGAGCAGCGTGACCAGCTGGCCGGTCAGCTGCTCCGCGGTGGCTTCCGTGACGCGGAGCCGGTCGAATTCCAACTTGACCGTAAGGACCGCGCCGCCATACGCCGCGAGGGTCAGCGGGTAGTTGCTCTGCTCGTGCAGACGAAACCGGCGACCGGCCCAGGCGGGGCCTGAATCCCGGAGCAAATGGTCGAGGAGGTACTCCTCGTACACCACCAGGCTCTCGAACAGAGGCGTGCCGGCAGGGACGTCGCTCCAGCCCTGGATCAGCCGCAGCGGAGTGTGCTCGTGATCGCGCAGCGCACGCCACGTGTCCCGAACCGTCTCGAGCCAAGACGTGAGCGACACCTCGTTGTGGACCCGAAGCCGCAACGGCACGGTGTTGATCAGGAGGCCGACAATGTCCTCGGCTCCCGGCACCGAGGTTCGCCGGCAAGTGCGGGTCACTCCGAACACGACGTCCGGTTCCTGGGCGTAGCGCGACAGCAGGAGCGCCCAGGCTCCCTGAACGATCGTGCCAAGCGAGAATCCATGCGTCCCGGCCAGCGCCTTCAGCCGACCCGTGGTCGATGGGTCAATCGTCAGCTCGCGCTCCCCGGCGCCGGCTTCCGCGGCGGTCGCCGTGCCGGTTGCGCGGATGGGGAGTCGGGTCGGGGCGGCGAACCCCGCGAGCGTGGCGCGCCAGAATGGCTCCGAGCGCCGCCACTCCTGCGCCGAGACCCACCCGACGTAATCCCGGAACGGAACGGGGGTCGCGACCTGGACGCGTTCGCCCCGGCAAAGCGCTTCGTAGCGGGCGAACACTTCGCGAATGATCAGCGGAAATGCCCGGCCGTCGAGGAGGATATGGTGGAAGGTCCAGACCAGGTCGACCGAGGCCGCGCCGGTGCGAATCAGCGTGATGCGGAAGAGCGGCGGGGAGGCGAGATCGAATCCGGTTCTGCGGTCGTGCGCTAGGAACTCCGCGAGCAGTGATCTTTGACGGGCCGGCGGATGCGCGATCCAGTCCAGCTCCTCAAACGGCACCTCGCCGATGGGCCGGATTTCCTGGATCGGCTCGCGGACGCCCTCCCAACGGAAACCGGTGCGCAGCACCTCGTGATGAGCGGCAACCTCAGCCCACGCCTGCCGAAGCGTGGGTACCTCCGGGACCTCCGGCAGCGAACACACCAGCTGCTCGATGTCCACTCCGGACCTCGACTCCCGCAGATAGTGGGAGAGGAGCCCGGTCTGCAGGGGCGTGAGCGGGTACGCCCGCGCAATGGCGGACGCTCCCCCGCTGGGCTGAGGCCGAGCCACGTCCCGTGCGTTCAAGCGGCGCCACGCGCCTGCTCGATGCTCATCATCTGCCCCATGGCCACCACGATCTTCCGCTCGCCCTCGAACGGGTCCCGGGCATGCGTCGTGAGCATGTTGTCCAACATGATCATGTCGCCCTTCTGCCACTGGAACCGGATCGCCACCTTCTCGAACACCTCGCCGAGGTGTTCCACCACTTCGTCGGGAATCGAACTCCCGTCGCCGTAGTACACGTTGCGGGGCAGCTCCTCGTCCGAATAGAGCTCCCGCAGCGCCTCGCGGGTTTCGGCATCGACGCAGGCGATGTGATGCAGCTGGATCTGGTTGAAGAAGATCTCTTCGCCGCTCTTGGGGTGCTTCCACAATGCCTGGGTCTTCTGGCTGATGCGGAGCCCGTCTCCGGGCGTCCACTCCAGCGACGCCCCCGCTTCACGGCACATGGCCTCGACCTTGGACCGGTCCTCGGTGTGGAAGAATGCCTGCCAGGTCGGATCCACCCCCGGCGAGAAGTTGCGCACGTACACCAGTCCCTTGGCCCGGAGCTGGTTCAGCACCTTGGGATCGATCGCCTTGATGACCGCCCGGGTGTCGAACACCGGGGTGCAGCCGCCCTTCTGGGCCGGGACCACGCAGTAGAAGCTGATCTTCATCGGCCACATGTTGAGATGCGAGCTCTCGTTGTGGTACAGAATCATCTGGTCGTTCGGGTACCAGGTCGACTCATAGATCTTCTCGCCGGCCTCCGCACGGGGCAGATCTCCGTAGTCCGAGTAGAGCTCCCCGTACACCGCCAGCGCCGATTGCTCGAACTCCCGCGGGCCCGGGAGGTTCCAGTTCCGGAACAGAATCGCGCCATGCCGGAGCAATGCCTGCTCGATCCCGGCCCGGTTGGCCTTGCCCCATTCCCGGAGATCCGTCTTGGGATCCACCGGCTCCACGATCAGGGGGAGTAACTGACCCGGGGAAAGAGTCGAGGTCTTCACCTGGCCCGAGCGGGTCAGGTCGAGCGGAGACACGGTGGCGGCGGGGCTGGACATGACACGCTCCCAAGGCACAAAGATGAAAGAACACCAATGGAGTTTTCGAGGTCGCGCCCTCTATATATGGTCAAGGATCATGCCCACTGCTGCGGGTACCGGCACCAACAGCCGGTGCTCTTGTCGGCGACAAGAAAACTGTTGCCGTGGTGACACGGGTGATCTAACCTACATTGGCGCAAGGTTTTGAGCACTGGCACCGATGCAATACCGGGCACCAGTCTGTTGCGACGGATCAGCGATCGTTCCAAGGAATAGCGATTGGACGCCACAGTCGATGCGTTCTTGCAACGGTGAGATATCTACGCTAGCCGAAATGTCTTGCGATCCGAGGCGGTTCGTTAGGAGTACTTGCCGCCTCGCGTTCGGCCTGAGAGTTGCCCAGGCTAAATTGACTGCAACTATGCGGCGGTGCCCGGACTGAATGCGCCCGTTCGTCCAGCATCAGACGTGACCCAGACCACTCGAGATCTTGAATGCGGCTTGTTCCGTCCAAGTTGGTCTGGTGGATTGCCGTCGCCGCTCTGAGCTGCGGGGGCGGGAGCGTGGTGGTGCCGGTCCCGCCATCGAGCCCGACCGTGCCCCCTCCCCCCCCCCAGGTCCCGCCTCCGGCACCCCCCCCGTCACCCCCGGCACCGCCTCCACCTCCACCCCCGACCGGTTCGCCGATCATCGAAACGATCGCGTTCCATTCCAACATCACCCAGGTGAATGCCAGCCGAGCCGTGTGGGTCTATCTGCCCCCCGGCTACGCGTCATCCGGCACCCGCCGCTATCCGGTGCTCTATGTCCAGGGCGGTCCGGGCGACATCACCAGTGGGATGGAATACTCGACCACGGCCACGGCGGAGGTCCTGGCCGGCCGGGTACAGCCGCTCATCCTCGTCGGGATCGATACCGACGGGTCTCTCTCCGAGTGGCTGGCCACGGGTACCCAGCGGGCGATCGACTATCAGAACATGGTGATGAGCGAGTTGAAGCCGTACATCGATGCCCATTACCGAACCATGACCGACGCCGCCAATACGGGGACGGCCGGCGTCAGTGCGGGGGGCAACACCGCCTGGAAGCTCGCCCTCCACAACCCAACGGTCTTCGGGAAAGTGGCGGCGTTCTCGCCGGCGCTCAATGCCAACATGCTGACCGGCAGGGTGGATGGGACCAACCGGGAACGGGACTACATCGACGCCCTGAGTGGGGCGGCGTTGACTGCGGCAATATCAGTCAAGCTGTGCTGGGGGCGGGGTACCCTGGATGGAAATCCGGAACAGCCCATCGAAGACGCGGCCCTCATCGGCTCCATCGAAGCGCAGGGCTGGGCCTCCCCAGGAATGTACAACTACTACCATCTCCCGATCGGCGGGATCCACACCACGGCGGACTTCAAGACTCGGGTGGCCCCGGCGTTGCGCTTCCTCTTCCCACCTTCCTAGCGAATGAACCGACCCAGGTCCATGGTGCTCCGGTACCTCGGCGCCGCCGCGTTGATCTTCGGCTCGGCCGCGGCCCTTCGTTGGTCCGGCGCGACCCGTCAGGCTCAGGGCGCGCGACTCGAGACCATTCCTGCATTTCACTCCGGGTTCCTCAACAACTCCCGGACCATCACGGTCTATCTGCCTCCCGGGTACTCGACCGGAGAGCGGCGCTATCCCGTGCTCTACCTGGTGGCCGGCCCGGACGATTTCAGCGGGGGAATGCGCTACAACGCCGAGGCGACCGCCCAGATCCTGGCCGGCACCGTGGAACCGTTGATCCTGGTCGGCATCGACAATCCCAGCCGGAGCTTCGACGAGTTGTTTCCATCGCCCGGCCGGGGGACGGCGGGCCGCGGTCCGCTCTACCTGCGGATGATCGTGGACGAGCTGAAGCCGCGCATCGACGTCACCTACCGCACCCTTCCCGATCCGGCCAACACCGGCATTGGCGGCGTATCGGCCGGGGGCCAGATTTCCTTCTACGCGGCGATCACCCGGCCCAACGTCTTCGGGAAGATGTTCGCCATTTCGGCGCCGCTCGCCGCCAATAACTCCGAGGAAGTCCGCCGGGTCCGGTACCTCCCCGCCAAGCTCCCGGTCCGCATCTATTTCGATCGCGGATCGGAGGAGGGCAACGGCGAGCGGAACCAGCACGACGCCGACCAGGCCATGCGCAACGCCCTGCTCTCGAAGGGATGGAGCGAAGGCACCGATTTCGTGTTTGTCCAGGTGCCGGGCGGCATCCACAAGACCGCCTCCTTCGCGCCGCGGGTGGGCCCCATCCTCCGGTTTCTCTTTCCGGCCCCGAAGTGAGCCTCCCGATCCACCTGTTCTCGGTGGACGTGGAGGAGCACTTTCAGGTGAGTGCCTTCGACGACATCCTGTCCCGGGATCAATGGGACGCCCAGTCGAGCCGGGTGGTGCCGAACACCGACCGCCTCCTCGAGCTCCTCGATCGGCACGGGGCCCGGGGCACCTTCTTCACCCTGGGTTGGGTGGCCCAGCGGCACCCCTCCTTGGTGCGGCGCATCGCGGAGGCGGGCCACGAGGTGGGATCCCATACCTGGTGGCACCGGAGGGTCACCACCCAATCGGTGGCCCAGTTCCGGGAAGAGATCCGGACGTCGAGGGCCATTCTCGAGAATGCCTCCGGCACCGCAGTGCGGGGGTTCCGCGCCCCGAGCTTTTCGATCGTGCCCGGAACCGAGTGGGCCTTCGACGCCCTGCTCGAGGAAGGCTATGCCTACGATTCGAGCCTCTTCCCGATCCGCCGGCCCGACTATGGGTATCCCGCCTCCCCGACCAGGCCCTACGCCATCGTGCGGGACGCGGGACGCCTGCTCGAGTTTCCCCTGGCCACCGCCAGCCTGCTCGGCCTGCGAATCCCCGCGGCCGGCGGCGGCTACCTCCGGCAGTTTCCCCTCGTCCTGATTCGCCGCGCCTTCCGCCAGCAGGCCGCGCAGGGACATCCCGGCATGTTCTACATCCATCCGTGGGAAGTCGACCCCGATCAGCCCCGACTGCCGGTCGGATGGCTCACCAGGGTGCGGCACTACCGCGGGCTGGCCGGGACCGCGGCCAAGCTGGAATCTCTGCTCTCCGAGTTTCGCTTCGGGTCGGTCCGGGACTGGCTCGCGGACCATCCGCTGTGAGTCTCGTGATCCGGCCCTTCGATGGCCGGGAAGCCGAGTGGGACGCGGTCGCCAGGGAACATCCTGGATTCACCCATTTCCACCGTTTCGGCTGGAAGGAAGTCATGGCCGGTGTGTTCGGCCACGAATGCCTCTATCTCGGCGCCCGCGATGCGGCCGGGACGCTGGTCGCCGTGCTGCCGCTGGTGCGGGTCAAGAGCATTCTGTTCGGCCACTACCTCGTCTCGATGCCGTTCCTCAACTACGGTGGGCCGCTGGGATCCGCGGAGGGCGTCGCTGCGCTCGCCCAGGCGGCCCAGGCCGAGGCACGGAGCTCGGGAGCGAAGCTGCTCGAGCTGCGGAGCAGGGTCGAGCTGGCGCTGCCGCTTCCGGTGTCGCACCGCAAGATCACCGTGTTGCTCGACCTGCCGGAAACTGCCGATGCCCTGATGAAGTCATTCGGGTCGAAGCTTCGCAGCCAGGTCCGCCGGCCCCAGAAGGAAGGGGTGACGGTGCGCTTCGGCCCCGACCAGGTGGAGCCCTTCTTCCGGGTGTTCAGCCGGCACATGCGCGACCTCGGCACGCCGACGCTGCCCCTCGCGTGGTTTGCCGCCATCGCGCGTCGCTTTCCCGAGGACGCCTGGTTCGCCTGCGCCTGGCTGGGTGACGAGCCGGTCGCCGGCGGCGCCGGGTTTCGCTGGGCCGATGAGCTCGAGATGACCTGGGCCTCCTCGCTCAGCGCCCACAACCGGATCGCGCCCAACATGCTGCTCTACTGGGCCTTCATGGAGCGAGCCCAGAACGAGGGGATCCGGCGTTTCAACTTCGGGCGCTGCACTCCCGGCAGCGGAACCCATCGTTTCAAGAGCCAGTGGGGCGGACATGACCAGCCGCTCTACTGGTATCAGGCCTCCCGTGCGGCGGGCGAGCCCGTCGCGACTCCTTCCCCGGATCAGGGCGCCTACGCCTGGGGCCCAAGGGTGTGGAAGCACCTTCCGCTGCCCCTGGCAACGGCGCTGGGTCCCCGCATCGTTCGGTGGATCCCCTGACCCTTCGCCGCCAGCTCCCCGCATGGTCTCCGCTGGGTCTCCGCGCGCTCGGGGCCGGGGTTGCCGCGGCGAGCCAAGGCGCTGCGGCGCTGGACCGCCTTCGCGCCACCATCCGGCGCGAACTGGGATCCGCGGATGTCGGACTCTGCGATAGCGGCACCACCGGGCTTGTCCTGGCGATCCTCGCGTCGGCGCGGGGAGCCCCGCGGCCTCGCGTGGCCCTCCCTGCGTACGGGTGTTACGACTTGATGACCGCGGCGGATGCGGTCGACGCGGAGGTGATCCTCTATGACCTGGATCCAGCCACGCTGTCACCCGATCCCGAATCCCTCCAGAGGGCCCTCTCGGCCGGACCGCATGCCGTGGTCGTGGCCCATTGGTACGGCGTGCCGGCGGACCTCGGGGCCGCCCGCCGGCTCTGCGCAGCCGCCGGAGCCTTGCTCATCGAAGATGCGGCCCAGGGAGTGGGGGTTTCCATTTCGGGCCGGCCGGCCGGCAGCCTCGGCTCGTTCGGGATCCTGAGCTTCGGGCGGGGCAAGGGACGCACCGGTGGGCACGGCGGCGCGGTCCTCGCCGACTCACCGGAGACGGCAGCCCTCCTTCACCCCGTGATGGAGCGGCTGGGTCCCGGGGGCAGCGGACTCCGAGGTCTCTTCGGACTGGCGGGGCAGTGGGCCCTCGGGCGACCCTGGTTGTACGGTGTCCCGGCCGGCCTGCCCCTGCTCCGACTCGGCGAGACCATCTATCGGCCAGCATCGCCGCTTCGTCGCTTGCCGGCGCTTGCCGCCGGAGTGGTCGAGGCGGTCTGGGCCTGGTCGGATCGGGAATCACTGGTCCGGGAAACGAATGCGGAGCGGTGGCGACGGGTGCTCGAGCCGGTGCCCGGCCTCCTCATGTATTCGGTGCCGCCCGGGTCCCGCGGGGGGTGGCTGCGGTTCCCGGTTCGCTCCGGGGCTCGGCGGGCTGTGTTGGGCGACCGTGCGGCGCGCCGGGCCGGTGCGATGTCCGGATATCCTGCACCGCTCAGCGCTCTGCCGGTGGCATCCGGCCGCATTCTCCGCCTGGCCGAATCATTTCCCGGTGCAGCTGAGCTTTCGCGATCACTCATCACTCTTCCCACCCATTCGCAGGTGGCGGAACGCGACTTCGAGTCCATAGAGCGGACCCTTTCGAGACCGGTCAAGCAAATCCCTTAACGCGATCGCGCCGCGCCGCGTGTGTTATTGCACCGCCATCATTCGTCTCCTCCCTGCACGTCAATGCGCGTTCGTTGGATCTCGCACCAATACAACCAGATACCGCAGACCGGTGTTTCGTTTCTTTTCTGACTCATTTCATGACACTAATGAAATGAAGCCTTCGCTCGATAATTGCACTGCGATGCAATCGTTCGAAGGGACGCTGCCTCGGGAAAAATTGAGACGAGGCCGGCTACACAGACCTCCACGAAGATCCTCGGCTTCTAATGATTTACATACAGCGACTCGCCCAGTACGCGCCGCGACTGAAGGTTTCGATCGCCTTCCTTCTGCTCGCCACCATCGGCTGCGTTCAGGGCAAGAAGATCGACTTCCTTGGTCCCGATACCACCCACACTGTCTCTTCGATCGCCTCGATTCGCCTTGATCCCCGGTTCGCCATCGTCAAGTCGGGGGAACAGGTCGCGTTTTCGGTCATGGGGATCTCCAAGCAGGGCGCCACGTTCCCCGTCGCCGTGAGCTGGCGGGCGACCAACGGGACCATCACCCCGGACGGTCATTACACCGCTGCCGATGCCGGTCAGGTCGAAGTCTTCGCCGTGCTGGTGGGGAATCCCCAGATTGGCGACTCCGCCCACCTTGCCGTGTGGCAAGCGCCGAGCGATGTGGTCAGCGAAAGCGTCACCCCGGCGCTGGTCATCATGCGGACCGAAGACACGGTTCGATTCACGGCCCTGTCCGAACTGGGGAACGGCGCCTTCTCCCAGCACGAGCCCGTCATCTGGAGCGCTTCGGGCGGCACCATCGACACCGCGGGAACCTTTACGGCGGTCCTTCCGGGTACCTATACGGTTACGGCCACCGCCTACAACGGGGTGCGGGGCTCGACCACGGTCTCGGTTCGAACCCGGGAACCGGTCCTCACCCGCATCGGGATCACTCCGAAATCCATCACGTTGGCCGAAGGACAGGCCGCCGTCTTTGAGGCCCTCGGCGTCTACGAGGATGGGGCGACGGCCCCGGTGCCGGTGACCTGGACCGGTACCGGCGGAACCATGACCGGGGCGGGACTCTTCATTGCCGGTATCACGCCCGGCTCCTACTCGGTGGTTGCCACCTATCCGACGCCCGACCTGGCCGACACCGCCACCGTAACCGTGAGTCCGCCGGTTCCGGTCCGGGTGAGCATCTCTCCCGGGCAGGTCTCGATGGCGCCGGGAGCCGTCCTGCAGTTTGCCGCCCTGATCAAGATGAGTGACAGCACCTTCCGAACCGGCCCGGCGAATTGGACCGCCGACGGCGGAGCGGTCAATTCTCAGGGGACCTACACCGCCGGCGCGACGCCCGGCACGTACCATGTCGTCGTCAATGTCTCGGGAGCGGTGGACACCGCGCTCGTCACGGTCATCAACCCCCAGGCGACCCTGGTGTCGGTACTGCTCAACCCTTCCAGCGTCGTCCTTCCCGCCGGCGCCGCCCGGCAGTTCTTCGTGACCGGTGTCTGGAGCGACGGCGGCACCGCGAGCCCGCCAGTGACGTGGAGTGCCACTGGTGGCTCCATCACCGCCGCCGGGCTGTATGTCGCCGGCACCGCTCCCGGAGACTACCAGGTGATCGCCACGGCGGCCGGCGGCAAGGCCGACACCAGCGACGTGACGGTGAGCCCGCCGGATCTGCTGACCCTGAACCTGCTTCCCGGCGTCGTGGATCTCATGCCCGGCCAGACCATTCAGTTCTCGGCCGGCGCACTCTGGAGCGACGGCGCCACGAGCCTGCCGCCCCTGACCTGGACCGCTACCGGCGGCGCCATTACGGCGAGCGGGCTGTACACGGCCGGATCGATCGCGGGGACCTGGCGGGTGATTGTCGCCCAGACCGGTGGGACGGTCGCCGATACCAGCCTCGTGTCGGTCAGTGTGACGCCGCCGCCGCCGCCGACCCTCAGCTCGCTGGACCTCTCCCCGGCCACGGTCACGCTGGCGACCGGCGGAGTGGAGCAGTTCGCCGTGTTCGCACTGTGGAGCAACGGTTCCACCGCAACGCCACCGGTGACCTGGTCGGCCACCGGGGGCGCCATCACCTCCACCGGCCGCTACACCGCGGGTGCGGTGCCCGGTCTCTACCGCGTCATTGCCACCCACACCGGTGGCACCAGGGCCGATACCTCCGCCATTCAGATTTCCGCGCCGGTGACCCTGACCAGCCTGACGGTGGCCCCGGGGACGGTATCGCTCCTGCCGAGCGCCAACCAGCAATTCTCCCTGACTGCGGCCTGGTCGAACGGCTCCACCGCGGTGCCCCCGGTGACCTGGACGGCGACCGGCGGCACCGTGTCGAGCGGCGGGCTCTATTCCGCCGGGTCGGTCATCGGAACCTGGCGGGTGATCGCGACTCAGCAGGGTGGAACCAAGGCGGACACCGCCGTGGTGAGCATCCTCGGTTCGCCCCCGCCGCCGCCGACCTTGAGCTCGCTGGTCCTGTCCCCTAGTTCCGCGTCGGTGGCCACGGGCGGCACCCGCCAGTTCACGCTGAGCGCCACCTGGTCGGACGGATCGACCACAGTGCCGCCGATAGCGTGGACGGCGACCGGTGGCACGGTCTCCGGTGGCGGCCTCTACACCGCCGGGTCGGTCGCGGGGACCTGGCGGGTGATCGCCACCCAGCAGGGTGGAACCAAGGCGGACACCGCCGCGGTGACCGTCACCTCGGCTCCGCCGCCGACCCTGAGTTCGCTGGTGCTTTCCCCCAGCTCCACGTCGGTGGCGGTGGCCGGCACGCGGCAATTCACGCTGAACGCCACCTGGTCGGATGGGTCGACGACCGTGCCGGCGGTGAATTGGACCGCCACGGGTGGCACGGTGTCGACCGGCGGACTCTACACCGCCGGGTCGGCTACGGGGAACTTCCGGGTCATTGTGACCCAGCAGGGCGGCACCAAGGCGGACACCTCCGCGGTGACCGTCACGAGCGCCGTCACACCGCCGACGGGCCCTGCGACGATCGTCACGATTGCCGCGTTTCACTCGAACATCACCCAGATCAACGTGAACCGCCCGATCAAGGTCTACCTCCCGCCCGGGTACAGTACCGATATCTCGCGGCGCTACCCGGTGCTCTACATCCAGGGAGACGGGGACTTCGGGGGCGGGATGGACTACAGCACCGTCGCAACCGGGCTCATCCAAGGCGGTGTGGTGGAGCCCATCATCATGGTCGGCATAAACACCGATGCCTCGTTCTCGGAATGGCTCACGACGACCGGGGCACAGAACCAGACGACGCTCAACTACCAGAGCATGGTGACGACCGAGCTGGTGCCCTACATCGATGCGACCTACCGCACCAGGGCAAACGCGGCGGATCGGGGCAGCGCAGGGGTGAGCGCCGGTGGACAGACCGCGTGGCGGCTGGGCCTGCACTATTCGTCGGTCTTCGGCAAGGTGGCGGCCTTCTCGCCGCCCCTCGGAGCCAACAACGACGAAGAGGTGACGTACATCTCCGGCCTGGCGGCCAAGAAGCCGGTGAAGATCTACTGGTCGCGGGGTGGAGCAGAAAGCCCCATTCAGCACGCCGCTGATGCCCTGATGGTTCCGGCATTGGTGGGGCGCGGATGGGTGTCGGGCGTGAGTTTCTTGTACGAAAACCTGCCGGCTGGTGGCACCCACACGACGACGTCCTTCAAGACCAGGGTCGACCCGATGCTCCGGTTCCTCTTCCCCGGGCCTTGAGGCCGGGAGCAGGGATTGGACGGGAACCGGCCGGGCAGGGGTCTCCTGGGGTGGTGCAAAGACAGACTCGCGGAACGCCTAGAGTGACGAATATATTACCATAGCAATAGTTATTTCGCCACCGATTGCAGTCATTCAACTACATACATATCAATCAAATAGATACAAAGCCAACATGTATGAAAAACGGCATGTATAGAATCAGTACGATATCACTTGACTGTTCGCGCCCGATACTTGCTCTTCCATAGCGCGGGTCGCTCCCCGCGCATTGCGGGTCACCACGACCCCAGAAATCCTCGACGAAGAGTCTCATGACCTACCTGCATCGAGTCGCGAAGCGTACCGCCTGCGTGGTGCCCGGCGTGGCCGCCCTGGCGCTCCTCGTCGTCGCCTGCACCAAAGGCGAGAAGGTGGACTTCCTCGGCCCCAATCCGCACCCCAGTCCAGCTCCGGCGGTCCAGACCCTTCGAGTCGAGCCATTGATCGCCGCGGTACAGATCGGCAGCGACCTCCAATTCTCGGCGACCGGGTACACCGCCACCGGACAACCGGTGGCCCTCACCGTGGATTGGACCGCCGCCGGCGGAGACATCTCCCCGACCGGGCTCTACACCGGCCGCCAGCCCGGAGTGTTCACGGTGGTGGGCCGGGCCCGCAACGCCCCCGGGGTCGCCGACTCGGCGCGAGTGAGCGTCTGGGGAAGCGACAACCAGCTGGTGCAGCTGCTGGTCTTCCCCGATTCCGCCATCGTTGACGTGGGAGACAGTCTGCAAGCCACCGCGGCGCTCCTGTTGGCGTCGGGCGACATCACGTTCCAGGCCTCGGTGGAATGGTCCGCGTCGGGCGGGACCATCGATGATCGGGGGATGTTCCGGGCCTCGGGCCCCGGTATGTATCGACTGACCGCGGTCTCGCCCGCCGGCCTGCGCGGCGAGGCCGCGGTCCTGGTCCGGCCCAAGCTGGTCACGCTCGTCGGGGTCGGGATCAGCCCGCTGCAGGCCACCGCTGTCCCCGGTCAGCAGATCGCATTCACGGTGGCTTCCCACTGGAGCGACGGCGGAACCCAGCCGGCCGATGTGGATTGGAGCGCCGCGGGCGGAACCATCTCGCCTGCGGGGATCTATACCGCGGGCAGCATGGGTGGGCAGTTCGCCGTCATCGCACGCAATCCCCAGAGCGGCCTCGCGGACACGGCTCGAGTGACCGTGGTGCCGGCGAGCGTGGTGGGGGTCTCGATTTCGCCGAAGGGTGTGACCACCCAGCCGGGCGCGAGCAACCAGTTCTCCGCGCTGGCTCTCATGAGCGATGGCACCTGGCGCACCGTGCCGATGAGCTGGCAGGCGACCGGCGGCGCCATCGACGCTGGAGGCCTCTTCACGGCGCCGGCGCAGCCGGGCTCGGTTCGCGTCATCGTCTCGGTCGTCGGCGCCGATTTCGCCGATACCGCGACCGTCGGCGTGGTGCAGCCGGCCGCGACCCTGACCCGGGTTCGAGTCAATCCGTCGAGCGCAATCGTACCGGTCGGGGGCACCCGCCTGTTTAGCGCCATCGCCGAGTGGAGTGATGGAAGCAATAGCGTTCCCCTGGTCGCCTGGAGCGCCACCGGTGGCACGATCAGCCCCGGAGGGCTCTATGTCGCGGGTACCGCTCCCGGTGTCTATCGGGTGATCGGGACCCATCCCAGCGGGTTGGCGGATACCAGCGATGTCGTCATTACGCCGCCGGCACTGACCGGCCTGGTGTTGACACCCGTAGTGGCGTCCGTCGTGTCGGGCCAGTCGGTCCAATTTGCGGTGGCCGGCATCTGGAGCGATGGCGGCGCTGCCGCGCCTGCGGTGGTCTGGTCGGCGGGCGGTGGTGCCATTGCTCCCTCCGGGCTCTACGTGGCCGGATCGGTGCCGGGCACCTATGCCGTGATTGCGGTCCACCAGGGCGGCACGGTGGCCGACACTTCGCTCGTGACGGTCACTCCGGCGCCGCCCACCCTTACCGGTCTACTGCTCACGCCGGGATCCACCGTCCTCGCTCCTGGGGCGGCGCGACAGTTCAGCGTCTCCGGGACCTGGAGTGACGGCGGCACCGCGGCCCCCCCGGTCACCTTCACGGCCACGGGTGGATCGATTACTCCGGGCGGCGTCTACACCGCCGGCGCATCGACCGGAACCTGGCGGGTCATCGCCACCCATGCCGCGAGCGGGAAGGCCGACACCTCGTCCGTCATCATCAGTAATCCCGTAACGCTCACCACGCTCGCGATCGCCCCGCAGGCGGTCTCTCTGCTGCCCGGTGCCAGCCAGCAGTTCACCGTGAACGCCACCTGGTCGAACGGCTCGACTGCGGTACCGCTGGTGAACTGGAGCGCCACCGGTGGAGCGATGGGAGGCTCGGGCCGCTACGTGGCGGGCGCGACTCCGGGAACCTATCGGGTGATCGTGGTCCATCAGGGCGGCACCCGGGCCGACACCGCGGACGTGACCGTCCTCGGTACCCCCCCGCCGGCCCCGACCCTGACCAGCCTGACCCTGGCGCCGAAGCCGGTGTCGGTCGCCGTCAGCGGCACGCAACAGTTCGCACTGAGCGCGCTCTGGTCCGACGGGTCCACCTCGGTTCCCGCGGTGACCTGGGCGGCGACCGGCGGGGCCATCTCGGGCGCCGGTCTGTATACCGCGAGCGCGGTCGCGGGCAGCTATCGCGTAATCGCGACGCACCAGGGAGGGACCCTGGCCGACACCGTCGCGGTGACGGTGACCGCGACGCCTCCGCCGACGCTGACCAGCCTGACCGTCGCACCCAAGCCGACCGCGGTGACCGCTGGGAGCAGCAGACAATTCACGCTGAGCGCGCTCTGGTCGAACGGATCCACCACGGTCCCGGCCGTGTCCTGGAGCGCGACGGGCGGTACGATCAGCGCAGCCGGTCTCTACACGGCTGGGGCCTCCGCGGGCACCTATCGGGTAGTCGCCACCTACTCGTCGGGTGTGAAGGCGGATACGTCGGCGGTGACGGTCACCCCAGCCGGCCCGCCCCCCCCACCGCCGATGATCAGCAATCCTCATATGCCGGCCGGGTACGCGTCGATCGTGGAGCGCGCCTTCAATACGCTGGCGACCTACACGGGCGATCGGGGCGTCGGCAGCTATCCCAACAAGTCCGGCGGAAGCGAGGGGTGGGACGATGTCGAGAAGAACTCCAACAATCTCCAGCTCGCCAATGATCCCACGGCGCCCCTGAGCGGGCCCAGCGTCCTCGGATTCCGCTATGACGCCGGCCCGGTGGCGTTCGGGCAGACCTACACTCCCGGCCCGGCCCAGTCCCTTTCATTCGGCGGCAGCCGGCGCAAGATGTACGTCCACTTCGCCATGAAGCTGAGCGCGAATTTCCAGTATCACACGACCGGGCTCAAGCTGATGTTCTTCCGGAGCATCAGCACGCCAGGCGGCAAGTTCGAGCCGATCCTGTCGATCAGCAATGGCGGAAACCTTCAGATGAACCCGCAGGGCACGGAGGACAACGCTCGCGGAAACCTTCAGGCCAATGCCGGTTCCGGAGCGCTGACCAGGAATCAGTGGTATGACGTGGAGGTCGTGCTGGAGATGAACAGCGCCTACGGCGTACCGGATGGCGTATTCAAGGTCTGGCTCAATGGCAACCTGGTGATGAACTACGCCGACATCAAGTACCTCCGGGACAGCACCAACGCATATGTGTGGGATGTGCTGCACGTGAACCCGACGTGGGGTGGCCAGGGAGGCACCATCAACCAGACTCAGTACTTGTACTTCGATCACTTCTACGTGGGCGGTCGTTAGTCGAGGCCGCTCCACTCCCCGGCCGGCGCACCCTCTTGACACGGCGCCGGGAACGGCTGACTCTGGGTTCATGACGCGCGAGTCCGCCGTGGCCACCCGTTGATGCGCCCAGCGACAGATCAGCTCTTCGAGCGGCCGCACCTGCCGGCCCTCGACGGGTTGCGGGCGATCGCGGCGCTGGCCGTCGTGGTACATCACGGGCTTCAGCGCGGTCCGCAGGGCGACCTGGGCGTCACCGGCTTCTTCGTCTTGTCGGGCTTCTTGATCACCCGGCTGCTCCTCCAGGAGTATCGCGGCTCCGGCGCCATCTCGCTCCGGCGATTCTACCTCCGCCGTACCCTTCGCATCTTCCCCGCGTATTACTGGTTCATCCTGGTGTCGTTTACCGCCGACCGGGTGCTGGGACATCCCTGGACCGGGACCCAGATCGCCGCCGCGTTCGGCTACTGGGTGAACTACTACACCGCCTTCCACGGGTATGGCGATATTCCCTCCATCGCCCATGCCTGGTCCCTCGGGGTAGAAGAGCAGTTCTACCTCCTCTGGCCGCTGGGCTGCCTCGTACTGCTCCGACGAGGCCGGGTCGTTCACGGACTCCTGGCCGGGCTGATACTCGTCGTCGTCTGGCGATTGATCGCATTTCACCTGTTGGGACTCCGATTCGACTACCTCTACAACGCGTTCGATACCCGATTCGACTCTCTTGCCGTCGGCTGCCTCCTGGCGGTGCTGGCAGGCCTGCCCCTGGCGCGGCCGAAGCTCGCGTCCCTTGCGGCACGGGCGTGGTATCCGCTGGTGACCTGTGGGTTGCTCCTGTTCAGCCGCCTTGGGATCAGTACCCCGTACCACTTGACGCTCGGCTTCACCATTGACTCCATTCTGTTGGGCATCTTACTGACCCAGGCGGTGCTCCTCGCCTCGTGGCATCCCGCCTGGCGTTGGCTGGATCACCCGGTCATGCGGTATCTGGGCCGAATCTCCTATCCGATATACCTCTGGCACGTATGGACGATCTCTGCCGCTCACCGGGTTACCGGGTCTCTCTGGGCCCAGTTCATCCTCGGCGCAGCGGGTGCCGTTGCGGTCGCCTCTGCATCGTGGTTCCTCATCGAGCGCCCCTTCCTCCGCCTCAGGGAGCGCATCGAGCAGCGCCGGCTCCCGTCGCCGGCCCCCCTCCACATCCCGTGATCCACTCACTCAGGGCGGCCTCTTCGCGGTGCTCTCCGGGCGAATCCACCGAACTGGATCCCTGAGGCGGTTCCCGACGCCGCCTGCGGGATGTAGATTGGCAGGTTCCCTCTCCCCGACCCGATCGGCGCCGATACATTATGTTCTTCAAATCCGTCGCTTGCGGAATGAGTATGCTGGGCGTGGGCATGCTCCTTATTGCCTGCGTCGGATCCGACGCGACGGGGTCGGCCGGCCCATTGAGCATTCCCGTGGTGAGCACGGCCGACAGCGCGTCAATCGCGGACAGCCTCCACCGCACCCGTCCCGACACCACCGGCACCAGCGCGGATACCACAGCGAGTCCACCCGACTCGACGGCGACGCCTCCCGATTCCACGGCCACTCCGCCCGATTCCACGGCGGCACCGCCTCCGCCGCCAGCTCCGCCTCCGCCTCCGCCTCCGCCTCCCCCCCCACCCGAGCCGCCGCTTTCGGGCGTTCTCCACCCCAACGAGCCGGCGGGGTATACGCCGATTGTCGAACGGGCCTTCAACACCCTGGCAACTTTTGCGGGCGATCGCGGGAACGGGAGTTATCCCAACAAGACCGGGGGCAGCGAGGGCTGGGACGATGTCGAGAAGAACTTTTCCAACATCTCCCTGGAACTGGACAGCACCGCACCCTTGAGCCCATCGAGCGTCCTCCGGTTCCGCTATCCCGCCGCCACCATCGCCTTCGGCAACACTTTCTCTCCTGGCGTGGCCCAGACCCTGGCGTTCGGCGGTGAGCGGCGCGAGCTGTATGTACAGTTCGCTTTCAAGCTGAGCCCGAACTGGCAGTATCATCCCACCGGCGTCAAGCTGATGTTTTTCCGAACCAACAGCCCGGCGGGAGGAAAGTTCGAGCCGATCATTTCGATCAGCCCGGGAAGCGACCTGCAGATGAATCTCCAGGGCACCGCCGATAACGGCCGGGGGAACCTCCAAGCCAACGCCGGATCAGGGCGGGTATCGCTCGACCGTTGGCACCAGGTGGAGGTCTTGATGACGATGAACTCTTCGTTCGGTGCCCCGGACGGGGTTCTCAAGGTGTACCTCGACGGGAACCTGGTGCTTCATTACACGGACATTCGGTATCTCCGGGACGCCGGCAGCCACTACGTCTGGGAGACCGTGCATGTCAACCCGACCTGGGGCGGCCAGGGGGGAACCATCGTTCAGACCCAGTACCTCTACATCGACCACTTGTATACCTCAGGACGTTGATTTCCTCGCCTCCGGCATTGAACTTGCCATCGTTGGGATGATTCCCGGCCTTCCGCCGGGGCACCACCGAACCTCCTGATTCGAAACGGTCGCCGATGCCCGCACCGACGACGGCCTCGCCCCTTGAAGGCTCTGAGCCGCCGCTTTGCGTTGATCTCGACGGGTCGCTTCTGGTCACCGATTCTCTGGTCGAGGGCCTCGGGGCGATGCTCACCGGGAGCCCGGTCGCGCTCCTCTCCGCGCCCTTCCGGCTGCTCGGCGGGCGCGCCCGATTCAAGGGATGGGTAGCCGGCCGCGCCCGCCTCGATCCAGCCGCCCTGCTGTACCGGCCGGAGGTCCTCGAGCTGCTTCGGGCCGAGCGGGCCAGGGGACGACGGCTGGTGCTCGCCACCGGCGCCGCCCGGGCCATCGCCGACTCCGTGGCGGAGCACCTGGGGCTCTTCGACCTGGTCATCTCGACCGACCACGACACCAATCGCACCGGCCCCGCCAAGCTCGCGGCCGTGCGCGCGGCATTGGGGGGCGGGGCCTTCGATTACCTCGGCAACTCGAACGCGGATTTCCCGGTCTGGGCCGGCGCGCGCCGAGCCCTCACCGCCGCGCTTCCGCCCCGCGCGCTGGCGCGCCTCCAGTCCGGCCACGCCGACGTGTCGGTGGTGGCTCCGCCCTCGACGGTGGGCCCTCGCGTGGTCATCAAGGCCCTGCGGGTGCATCAGTGGGCCAAGAATGCCCTGGTGTTCATCCCGCTGCTCGCGGCGCACGTGGTCACTCCCGCCAACCTGCTCGCCGCCCTGATGGCCTTCGTCGCCTTCTCGTCCGTGGCCTCGGCGATCTATCTGCTCAACGACATCGCCGACCTCCGGCACGATCGGCTGCATCCCACCAAGCGGAACCGACCGTTCGCGTCGGGGGCGCTGCCGGTGCTCTGGGCCTTCCCGGCGATTCCGGTCCTGCTCGCCATCGGCCTCGGCATCGGACTGGCCCTGCCGCGTGACTTCCTTTTTGCGCTGCTCGGATACATCGGCCTGACCGTCGCCTACTCGATGCGCCTCAAGCGCGTCATGGCGCTCGACACGGTCGTCCTCGCCGCTCTCTACACCATTCGCATCGCCGCGGGCGCCGCCGCGGTGAGCGTGCCCATCTCGCCCTGGCTGTTCGCGTTTTCGATGTTCTTCTTCCTGAGCCTCGCCCTGATCAAGCGCGCCGCCGAGCTGTTCGTGATGGCCCAGCGGGGCCAGACCCGGGCCGGTGGCCGGGGCTATCACGCCGCCGATATCGACCAGGTCGCCATGCTCGGAAGCGCGAGCGCCTACACCTCGGTGCTGGTCCTGGCGCTGTACATCAACAGCTCGACGGTGCCCGGGCTCTATCGCCGGCCCCAGCTGCTTTGGCTGGCCTGCCCGGTCCTCTTGTACTGGCTGAGCCGGCTGTGGATCCTCGCCCGCCGGGGCGAGGTGCTCGAGGATCCCGTCGTCTTTGCCATCAAGGACCGGGTGAGCTGGCTGGCGCTCGGGCTCGTCGGCCTCGCGGCCCTGCTCGCCGTCTGACCATGCCGAATGACCGGACCGCCGCGTCCTGGGGCCGGTTTCCCCTCGTGCGCCAGGGCGTGCTGCCGCTGCACTGGCGCTCCGACCCGCTTCCCGCCACCACGGGCAGCGTGTTGCCCTACGGCATGGGGCGGAGCTACGGTGATTGCTGTCTCAACGACGGCGGCACCGTCCTGCTCACCCGGGGGCTCGACCGGCTGATCGAGTTTGACCCCGCGACCGGGCTGCTCCGCGCCGAATGCGGAGTCACCCTGGACGAGATCCTCGGCCTGGCGGTCCCCCGGGGCTGGTTTCTGCCGGTCACCCCCGGCACCCGGTTCGTCACCCTTGGCGGCGCGATCGCCAATGACGTGCACGGCAAGAACCACCACGTCGACGGGACCCTGGGTCGCCACGTCACCCGCCTCGAGCTGCTCCGCTCCGACGGCACCCGCCGGGTGCTTTCTCCGCAACAGGACGCCGACTGGTTCGCCGCCACGGTCGCCGGCATGGGGCTCACCGGACTGATCACCTGGGCCGAGCTGCGGCTCCGAAGAATCGCCGGTCCGGTCATCCGGCAGGACGTGATCCCGTTTCGCGGCCTCGACGAATTCCTCCAGCTTTCGGCCGACGTGGGGCAGACCCGCCGATACAGCATGGCATGGGTGGATGTGCTGGCCCGCGGCAAGGCCCTGGGGCGCGGGGTGTTCACCTGCGGGGACCACTGGACCGAATCCGACGGACCGATGCCCGCCATGACGCCGGCTCGGCGGCACCGCATGCCGGTAGACCTGCCGGGATGGGTGCTCAACCGGGGCAGCGTCTGGATGTTCAATCACGCCTATTCGTGGGCCCACCGCAGGCGCAGAGCCGGCCAGGCGGTGCACTATGAGCCCTTCTTCTACCCGCTCGACGCGATCCTCGACTGGAACCGGATGTACGGCCGATCCGGATTCCTGCAGTACCAGTGCGTGGTTCCGGTGCGCCCCGATGCCGTCGCGGCGCGCGCCATCCTGGATCGGGTTGCCGGCAGCGGCGCCGCTTCCTTCCTGGCCGTGCTCAAGATCTTCGGCGACGCGGTGTCTCCGGGCATGCTTTCGTTTCCCCGGCCCGGCCTGACCCTCGCCCTCGATTTCCCGATCCGCGACCAGGCCACATTCCGGCTCTGCGACGATCTCGACGTGATTGTGCGCCAGGCGGGCGGAGCGGTGTATCCCGCCAAAGACGCCCGCATGAGCGCCGCGGCGTTCCAGGCCTTCTTTCCTCGGGTCGACGAGTTCCGCCGGTTCGTCGACCCCGCGTTTTCGAGCAGCCTCTGGCGCCGGTTGGCGGGATCATGAAGGAGACCCGATGCAGCGTGTCGTAGTTCTGGGTGCCACTTCCGCGATCGCCGAAGCGGTCGCGCGCCGGTACGCGGCCCAGGGGGCGGGGCTCTTTCTGGTTGCCCGCTCCAGGGATCGCCTCGAGGCGGTGGCGGCCGACCTGCGAGCCCGGGGAGCCGGCTCGGTCGACACCGCGGTGGCCGACCTCTCCGAGGTGGCCGACCATGCCGGCGTACTCGATCGGGCCTGGGCCTCGCTGGGTGGGATCGACGTCGCCCTGATCGCCTACGGGGTGCTGCCCGACCAGGCTCTCTGCGAGCGTTCGTGGCCGGCGGCGGAGACGGCCCTTCGGGTGAACTTCACCAGTCCCTGCGCCCTGCTCCACGAGCTTGCCCTCCGGCTCGAGCCCGCGGGTGCGGGGGTGATCTGCGTCATCGCGTCGGTGGCGGGTGATCGCGGGCGGATGTCCAACTACATCTACGGGGCTGCCAAGGGCGGACTGGCCCTCTACGCCCAGGGACTTCGGCACCGGCTGGCCGCCCGAGGCATCCGGGTCGTGGTGATCAAGCCGGGGTTCGTGGACACGCCCATGACCGCGCAGGTCCGGAAGGGACCGCTGTTCGCGAGCCCGGCACGCGTGGCGCGTGATATCCAGCGCGGCATCCGCCGCGGCTCCGCCGTGGTGTACACGCCCTGGTGGTGGCGGATCATCATGGCGGTCATCCGCGCGGTGCCCGATCGCATCTTCGAGCGTACCAGGTTGTGAGGCAGCCCCGGCTCGCGCTGGTGGCCGAGGGCGACGCCGAGACCCGGGACTGCTGGTCGGGGTCGGCCCAGCGCTTCGTCCAGGCGCTCCGCCGGGCCGGCGCTTCGGTGGACCCGTTCAACGTCGAGCTGACCGGTTGGCGCCGCGCGCTCGTTGCGGCGGCCAGCTTTCGATGGCCCAGGGAGGCCTGGAGGGGGCGTTATCTCTTCCATCCGCTGGGCCACCGGCTGCGCTCCAGGCTGGCCCGCTCTCGGCTCCGGCACGCCTCCCCGCCGTACGACGCCGTGATCCAGATCGGCGCGACCTTCGACGCCAAGCTGCCCGGGATCCCGATGGTGCTCTATTGCGACGGCAACGTGCGCCACGCGGCGCGCGGGGCGCCATTCTCCGACGTGTCGCGGCTGGTGCCGGCCGTGCTGGACGCGATGGCCCGCCGCGAGGGGTCGGTGTACGCCCGCGCCGATCGGATCTGGTGCATGAGCGACGCGCTGGCCCGCTCATTCTCCGCCGATTTCGGGGTGCCTCCGGAGCGCCTTCGCACCATCTACGCCGGGCCCAACCTCGAAATGATCGCCCCCCGATCTCCTCCTGCTCCCGGCGGCAAGCCCGTGGTCCTGTTCGTCGGAAAACTCCACGAGCGCAAGGGATCGGGAGTGCTGTTGTCCGCCTGGACCGCGGTCCGGTCACGGGTACCTGCCGCCGAGCTCCACTTCGTCGGCTGCCGGCCGGCCGGCTCCGGGCTCCCGGGGATCGTGGCTCACGGCTTCGTGCCGGGAGACCAGCCCGAAGGCCGGGCGTTGCTCTCTCGCCTGTACGCCGAGGCGACCGTATTCTGCCTTCCGTCTCGATTCGAGCCGTTCGGCATCGTGTTCGTCGAAGCCATGCTGGCCGGACTGCCCTGTATCGGCACCGACCGCTGGGCCATGCCGGAGCTGATCGAACGAGGCGTCACCGGCTGGATCATCCCCGATGGGGATGCCGCGGCGCTCTCCACCGCCCTGGTAGAGGCGCTGACCGACCGCGAGCGCAGCGCCCGGATGGGCCTGGCGGGCCGGGCCCGGGCGGAGCGGCTGTTCACCTGGGACCGCGCGGCCGGCCGCGCCATGGACGATCTCGACGGGCTCATCGCCAATACCCCTCCACGCGCGAGCCACGGATGACCGTACCCACGAGCGAAGTCGACTCCCCCTGGCTTCGGCCGGCCACGGCGGTGTGCTGGACCGCGCTGGCGCTTACCGCCGCGGCGATCCTGGCACTGATCTGGACCAGGGACATTCCCCACCTGCTCCAGTCCTTCACCCACGACGATGCCTTCTATTATCTCGAAACCGCGCGGCGCGCCGCGGCGGGGCAGGGCCTGACGTTCGACGGCCGCAACCCCACCAACGGGTTTCACCCCCTGTGGACCGGCTTGCTGGTGGGCTTCTTCCGGCTGTTCCGCGGCAGTGGGGAGGCCGCCTTCCGGTGGATCCTGAGCCTGCAGGTGGGCCTGCTCTTCGTTCCGTCGGCGGTCCTCCTGTTCCGCGCAGTGCGCCAGGCGGCCGGGCCGGTGGTCGGGCTGATGGCGCTGGCCCTCGAGCTGTTGCTGTTCCCCGAGCGGCAGGTCAATGCGATGGAATCCGGAGTGCTCCTCCTTGCCGGGGTGATCGTGGTCGCGGGGGTGCTTACCCGGGGATGGCTCGACGCCGGGGCCTCCCCGGCGCGCCGGTTCGAAGCGGGCCTGGCGCTGGGAGCGCTCTTCCTGGCGCGGACCGACTCGATCCTCCTGATCCTGCCCTTCGGGCTGATGGCGCTGCTGCTGGATTGGGTCGCCGCGCGGCGCGCCGGCCCGGTCCGTCTCGGAGCGCTGCTCCGTGGCTCGGTGCCGCTGGTGCTGGGAACCGCCCTCGTGGCCGCGCCGTACCTGATCTGGAACGTCACCGTGCACGGCCACCTGATGCCGATCAGCGGAGCGCTCAAGAACTCGCTGCCCCAGCTCGCGCTCACGACCCGATACGTCGATCGCTCCGCCTGGCTGATGGTCCTCCTGGTGCTGCCGGGCCTCCTCTACGCCGGGACGCGACGGAGTCGCTCCGGCCTCGCACCCGACCGGCTGAACCGGGCCACGATGTTGCTCGGCGCCTACGTGATGCTCCATCTGGCGTTCACCATGCTCACGATGCGCTGGGCGGTCTTCCCCTGGCACTTCTACCTCTATCCCCTTGGCGCGGTGCTGTCGGTCCTGGTGCTTGCCCGGGCGCTATGGGGCCGCGCCGCCGGGCTGCTCCGCTCCGGCCTGGTGCCTGCCGGCATCGCGGCGCTGGCGCTGCTCGGGGGGGCCGCGAACCTCTACCTCTACCGGGATCGGCCGATCCGGGTCTTCTTCGCCGGCGCCTACGCCGCCGCGCTGTGGGCTCGGGGCCATCTGCCCGCCGCCGCGCGTATCGCCATGAAAGATGCGGGGGTCTTCGGGTATTTCTCGGATCGCAGCGTGACCAATCTCGACGGGGTGATCAATAACTACGAGTACCAGGAGTATCTCGGGCGGGGCGATGTCGCGGGATACCTGCGGGACCAGGGCATCGGTTACGTGGCACAGCACGCGCTGTGGGAGTATCCGGACGTCAACCGGGGCACCTACCAGACCTTCGAGTTTCCGATCCGTTCCCAACTCTACCGCCGCGCCGGCGGCACGCTCCTGCTCCGGCATGAGGACGAGCAATACCGGGAGGGCTCGGTGGATTCGGGCCGTCCCACCGCCTTCGTGATCTGGCGGTACCGGCCTTAGGCCGGCGGAGACGAGCGCTCGTCGAAGAGCGCGCTGACGCTCTCGTGGCCGTGGATCCGGCGGATGGCCTCGGCGAAGAGCGGCGCCGTCGAAACCGTTTCCACCTTGGCCGACCGGCGGTCCGCCGGCAGCTCCACCGAGTCGGTCACCAGCAGCTGGATGATCGGGCTGGCGTCGAGCCGCTCCATGGCGTGGGGGCCAAACACGCCGTGCGATACCGCCGCGTAGACCGCGCGAGCGCCGGCTTCGACCAGCCGCTCCGCCGCCGCCGCGAGGGTCCCTGCCGAAATCGTGAAGTCATCGACCAGCAGCGCGGTCTTTCCCTTCACCTCGCCGATGATTCCGTGGACCTCGGCGCGCTCGTCGTGATCGCGCCGCTCCTTGTCGGCGATGGCGAGCGTGGCGCCCAGACGCGAGGCGTACTTCCGCGCCTTCTTCGCGAACCCGCTGTCGGGCGAGACCACGACCAGGTCCCCCAGGCCCTTGGCTTCCACGGCGGCGCAGAGGATCGGGAGGGCGTAGAGATCATCCACCGGCACCTTGAAGAATCCCTGAATCTGGGGGCTGTGGAGGTCCATCGCGACGATCCGGCCTACTCCGGCCGCCTCGATGGCATCGGCGCAGACTCGGGCCCGAATGGAGACCCGGGGCTCGTCCTTCTTGTCTCCCTTGGCGTAGCTGAAATAGGGAACGATGGCAGTGACCGACGCGGCGCTGGCCCGGCAGAAGGCGTCGATCCAGAACAGCAGCTCCATGAAGTTGTCGTTGGCCGGGAATCCGGTGGACTGGACCAGGTAAACGTGCTGCCCGCGCACGTTCTGGAGAATCCGCACGAAGAGATTGCCCTCCGAAAAGCGGAGCACCTCGCCCCGCCCCGCGGGAATGCCGAGCTCCGCGCAGATTCCTTCGGTGAGTCGCTGGCTGGCGCTCCCGCCGAAGACCAGGATGTCGTCCGCCGGCGAAGCGTGGAGGGAGCGCGAATGGGTACTCATCAAGCCGGCCGGCCTCCGGCAGCGGCCGTGACGGCGCTCAGGTGCGGAGCCCTCCGGAGGCGCTCCAGCGACGCCACCATCCGTGCTCCGTCCACCGACCAGTTGTACTGGCGCTCGACCGCCCGGCGTCCCGCCGCCCCCATGGCACTGCGAACCGCGGGGTCGGCCAGGTCCAGAATGGCCCGCCCGAGGGAGGCCGCATCCCGATCCTGGAACACCAGTCCCGCGCCGAGGCCGGTGACGATGCGGGCGGCCGGAGGCATCGAGGACACCAGGACCGGCAGTGAGGCGGAGAAATAGTCGAACAGCTTGTTTTGGACCGTGAAGTTCCAATGGTCGGTGGCGTGATGGGGGATCACGCCCGCGTCGAACTCGCTCAGCCGGTCCAGGATTTCCTCATAGGGCCGGCGGCCGTGGAAGGTGGCCCGGTCTCCCAGGCCCAGGCCCCTGGCGCGGGCCCGGTCGGACTCGAAGCTGGAACCGTCCCCGAAGACGTCGAGCGTAACCCGCGGCAGGCCGCCCAGCATGGCGACTGCGTCGAGGACCACGGAAAGTCCGCGGGAGCGCTCCACGTTGCCCAGGTATACCAGCCGGAGCACCGAAGGGTCATGAGGGGCGCCCGATTCCCGTTTGCTCCGCGCCACCCGCTCGGCCAGGGGGGTGTTCGACACCAGGGTGACTGCCGCGGGATCCACCCCCATCTCGGCGAGCCGCTGTCCCATCTCCTCCACCACCACCCACACCGCGTCGGCCCGGGGCAGTGACCAGCGCTCCACGATCGCGGCGAGCCACGGGTTGCGGACCAGCAGGTTTCCCATCCGGAAATCGTGCAGGTTGTAGAGGTCCTTGAGCAGCCCGGGATAGTGCTCCGCCAGATCCACGATCACCGGCAGGCCGAGAGTACGCCCCGCGGCAAGGGCCATGGGAGCGAGTGGAAGATCGCGGCAGAGAATCACCTCGGCCCCGGTCGAGCGAAAGGTCCGCACGGTGTGTCGATACCAGCGCGGATTCGGGAAGGCGGGAAAGCTGGACGCCCGCTCGAGGCGCCGCGGCCAGCTCTCGAGCACCGGCATCCGATGAATGCGCAGACCGGGGTGAGCCTCGACCAGGGGCTCGCGGCGGCGGTTCCGGCAAACCAGCTCTACCTGGTGACCCGCGGCCGCGAGGGTTGCGCACACCTTCTCGACGCGAACATCCCAGGGATACTCGCTGTCCCAGATCTTTCCGACGATCACACGGACTCGGCCGGCTCGGTGGGCTGGGGCCGAAAGTCGGGCGCCCGAGGCGCCTTCCCGGCCGGCGGGATCCACATCGGGCTGCGCCGGGGCAGCCGGGGTGGCCCAGCCGGCGCGGCGAGCGCTGCTCCGGCGGTCATGTTTCTGCTCGAATACTGTATTAACACGCCGCCCGCAAGGCCGAAAAGGACATGCGTCAGGTCGTAGTAGGCCCAGGACAGAAAGAATCCGGTGATTGCGTAGCCTACTACGCTCAACGCCAAGAAGGCCGGGAGCTGATCCAGTCCCTGATTGCGCCGGTGGGCCCGCACCAGGTTGATGATCGAGCCCAGGATGATCGTTACGAACAAGGCGCCGGCGATGAAGCCCAGCTCCGCGGTGATCTGCACCAGCGAGTTGTGGGCCGCGGACCACTTCCAGCCCTTGCCCTTGGCCTTTTGCGCCTTCGCGATGTCCGTGCGTCCTTCCATCGAGCCGAAGTTGGCGAGCCCGATTCCGAGGATCGGATTGGCCACGGCGTAGCCGATGCCCCGCTTCCAGATGTTGATGCGGCCGCGGGGCGAGGTCCGGTTGTAGTCTTCCTCCGAGGTGATCGTCTTCATGGACGACATGTAGCTGTCGGGGAGGAACGGGACCGCCACGAGGGCCAGGAGACCGACCGCCAGGCCGGCCTGCCGGACCTTGGGGTGGATCCTGCCCAGCCCGACCAGGAAGAACGCCGCCGACACCCCGATCATCCCGAGGAACCCGCCCCGCGATCCGCTCTTGTATACCAGGTAGAAAAAGAGCGGCAGGACCACCAGCATCGCGACCCGGAGGTAGTTGCGCTGGTCGACCAGGTACCACACGGCCAGCGGAATCCCGATGACCGCCACTACGGCGATGTCGTTGGCATCGTACGCGAAGGCGCCGGCCAGTCGGCCGGTATTGTCCACCCGTCCCATCATCAGCGCGAGTATCGCGGCCGTGGCGCAGGCCGCGAGAACCGCACGGGCAATGAAGGCCGCCCCCTGGGGCGTCCGGGCAACCGCCCACACCATCACGCTCAGCATCATGGTCCGGGACAAGCCCTCGTTGAGGAACTGGAAGCTCTGCCCCGGATATATGCCGAACGGGATGCCGACCATCGCGATCAGGAAGATCCCGCCGAGACACTTCGGCAGCCAGTGCCGCCCGAGGTCGGCGGGACGCCACTTGGAGGTGGACAGAAATACCGCGAGTAGCGCCGAGACGGCCAGGATGAGCGGGATTTGCAGCTTGGCCACCACCTGGAAATAGCCGTGAATCTTGCTGATCGGTATGAAGATGGCCGCCGCGACCAGCCACCGGACGGCGGGCGACACCCCCGGGACGGCTCCGATTCGCGCCGCCGCCGGCGCCTGCGTCACAGGCAACCCGGACGGATGCCGATTCGAGGCCGGTACTGCTACGCCGCGCATTTGATCCTCCTCATCGAGACCGGATAACTCTGGCCGGCACTCCCGCGGCGATTGAATTCGCCGGGATGTTCTTCGTGACCACCGAGCCGGCCGCCACCACCGCCCCATCGCCGATTTCGACGCCAGGCAGGATGATACAGCCGGCGCCGATCCACACGTCCTGACCGATTGTCACGCTCTGCTCGGTCCACGGCTGCCGGTGGTAGGGCGTGCCCGGGGCGAATTGATGGTTCGAAGAAAACACGCATGTCCCGGGCCCCAGGCCGGTGTTGTCGCCTACGCGGATCTCGGCATTCGGCGAGGCCCAGAGGCAGCAGTTGTTCTGGATCCTGGTGTAGCTCCCCAGGATGACGTTCTCCGCCCGCCGGAACGACACCGACGGGTGAACGTCGCACCGTACCGCACCCCGTCGCAGCACCGTCCACGGCTGGATGTGATCAGTGACCATGAAGTCGATGCGGTCCACCGCCCAGCGCCAGAATCCCCGCTTTCCGAGGAACCTCAGGTACTTGATGCGGTGCCACAGCGCTCCGATCATCCCATCCCTCGTCCGCGGAGGATCTCCGAATAGACCGCCGCATAACTCGCCGCGACCGTGTCGATCGAGTACGCGTTGGCCCGGGCCCGGGCTACCTGGGAGCGCCGTTGCCGCGCTTCCCCGCTGTTCCCCAGTTCCACCAGCGCACCGGCCAGAGCGGCGGCGTCACCGGGCGGAACCAGCCGCCCCGCCGGCGGAGATCCGAGCGTCTCAGGAACTCCGCCTACCGCGGTCGCGATGATCGGCAGACCAGCCGCGAGGGCCTCCAGGAGCGCGATGGGCATCCCTTCAGTCGTGCTGGTGCTGACCCACAGATCGGCGGCGGCGAGACAGTCGGCCACGTCGGCGCGGAAGCCGAGGAACCTGACTCGATCGGCCACCTTGAGGTCCGTGGCAAGCGCCCGGAGCTCGGCCTCCAGCGGGCCCGCCCCGAGCAGGGCCAGCATGAGCCCCGGGGCCTGCGGAGCCGCCCGCGCCAGGGCCTGAAGCATTGCCGTATGGTTCTTGACCGGAACCAGGCGTCCCACCGCGATCGCCAGCACGTCCCTGGATCCCACGTCCAGCGAGGCCCGAAGCTCCTCCCGGCGACCCGCCTTGACCTCCTGGAACCGAGCAAGATCAATGCCGTTTGGGATGATGCGAACCGGTGAGCTAAGCGCAAGCCAGGATGCGAGATAGGAAGCAAGGTCCTGGGACACCGCCACCACAAGGCTGGTCCGTCTGGCGCACCAGCGCTCGATGATCGCCCGACCCCTCGGCTCGGGTGGATAGCGGCCGTGATCGGTGAAGACGAGCGGCGGCTTCCCGGACCAGCGCGCGGCCACGGTTGCGGGGAGCCACGTCCCGCTGTGAGCATGGATCAGGCTCGGGGCAAAGGTCTTCAGCGCGGCGATCAGGCGTCGGGGAAATCCCCGAATACGCAGCTTCGGCTCCCGACAATCGACTACCTCGATCCCCGCGGCGCGAAGAGGATCGGCATACACCCCCAACCCTCCGATTGGAAACACGCCGAGACGAAGCCCGGCGCCCTGGAGCGCGAGTGAGAGGTCGTGGACCATTCGCTCCAATCCGCCACCGCGCAGGCTCGGCACCACCATCGCGATCCGGACTCCGCGGAGGGCGCTGTCGGCGGTCATGGACCGGGACGCCATCGGAGTCCCGAGGCCCAGCACTCCAGGGTCGATGGCGAGATCCCCCCCGGCACGTTGATTCGGCGCAGCGCGAACGGGGGCTCGGCCCGGGGGATGTTGCCGTAGTACAGCGTGAATCCTGCCCGAAACCCGGCCGCGTGGGCCAACCGCTGGATGGCCGTGTCGCAGAGCCCGTACGGATATGCCAGAAACTCCGGTCGAGTCCCCAGTTGCTCCATGATTCGCTCCCGGCAGGCCTCCAGCTCCCGGCTCACATCGGAGACAGGTATGGCGAGGAGATTCCGGTGGGAGACGGTGTGCACTCCCATCTCGACCTCCCGGTTCCGCAGACCGTCCCGGAGCTCGGCCCAGGTAGACGGCAGGAAGTCGGGATCGGGGTTCGGTACTCCCAGGGCCCCGAAACGGGCGAGGATCGCCTCGCGATCGCCCGCCAGCTCCTCGAGACAAACCCGGCGGTCGGCGGCGGCGCGACGCAGAGGATCCGCGAGTAGGTCCCACCAGAACGGGGCGGGGGCGTCGGAGGCTCCGGAAATCACAAAGATGGTGGCAGGCAAGGCCCGTCGTTCCAGAACCGGCAGGGCGTTCGTCAGGACTCCGCGGTACCCGTCGTCGAAGGTGAGGGCGGCAAGGCCCCGGAGCGAACGCCCTGCCATGAGCCGATCAACCATGGTGCGAAGCGGGACGATATCGAAGGTATCGGCGATCCAGGAGACGTTCGCGGCGAAGTCGGCGGCGGAGACGCAGAGGCCGCGGTCCGCCAGGGCGGCCGCACGGGCATCGGCAGCCACGTTGTGGAAGCAGAAGACGGTTCCCCGATCCCGCCGCCTCACGAGCCGGGCAAGCCCCAGACCGGCAAAAAGGCGATATGCCGCCTCGCCCCGCGTCATGGGACTTCCCGTCGGTTGATGGACGGGAGCAACATAGTGCCGCGACAACGCAACATACTACACGGTTTCATGGCGCGCCCACATCTTGAGGCGCTCCAGCCCGTTGATGAGCTGCAACAGATCGGGAATGCCTTTGGGATGCGCCAGGCGGGGCAGAGCAAATCGCTCCGATCCACCCCGGCGCGCCTCGCGGCGGGTGACCAGACCGGGCCGGGTAGTGACCGCGGCCCTTAACCCGCACGCCTCGAGGAGGCGCATTTCCCGAGGTCCTTGGTCGTTGGGTCCGCCGTTCGGGTAGCAGAACACGTCGAGGGCGCCTTCGACCCGCTCCCGGAGGCGTTCCCATGACCCGTTGATTTCCGCCGTTGCTTGCGGGTCGGTGGTGCGAGACAGCACCGGATGGGTGACAGTGTGGGGGCCGAGGGTTACCCCGCGACGCGTTGCCGCCGCCAGCTCGGTCCAGGTCATGGCGGAATACCGCTCCGGGGGCTGGGGCGGAACATCGACGCCGCACGACTGGGCCAGGAATTCGATCGCCGCCAGCTTGGCCGACTCCGGGAGCCCTTTGAGCTCCTCGATGCGCCGCGCAGATTCCGCCTGGCGTCCAACCAGCTGCAACGTGTAGGACACCCGGTCCCACCACATCCACGTCGTGCCGTCCACGAAGCCGGTGGTGACGAAGAGCGTCACCGGGCAGTCGAACTCCGCGAAGATCGGGAGCGCGATTCTCCCGAAGTCGGCGTATCCATCGTCGACGGTGAAGACCACGGCGCGTTTGACCGGGTCGCCCCCCTCGAGTCGCCGAAGCGCCCCGTCGAGCGACATCAGGTGATAGCCCCGCCGGCGCAGCTCCACGAGCTGGGTCCGCAGCACGCCGCCAGGAAATCCGGAGATCCCGCGCTCCGGATCCTCGAAACGGTGCAGCATCAGAATGGGGACGGCCCCACGGGTAGCCGGGCGCAGCCCCGCTTCGAGCAGCGGGCTGGTGAGCAGCCGAAGCACCGCATCGCGAGGGCGGCTCATCGAAGGCGCTCCAGCGCGTCGAAGAAAAGCTGGGCCTGATGGGCCCGGCTGAGATGCTCGCGTCCGCGAATGGGTCCGGGATGGATCCCGCGTCGAAACTCCTCGTAGTGGCGCTCCAGCGTCCCCCGAATCCCCTCCAGATCGTCCGGGGGGACAACGTCGGCGCTGGTTCCCTTCAGCACGTCCGCGGTAGGGCTGCCGGGCGAGGCAAGCGCCAGGATCCAGACCGGGAAGAGCAGGTACTCGAACACCTTTGACGGAATGGCGAAGGCGCTGTCCTGAGGGAGGTTGAGGAGCACCGTGGAGCCGGCGAGGACCCGAAGCGCGTCCGTGCGAGGCACCCGGGGAAGAATCTCCAGGTGACCCTCGAGGCCCGCCTCGGCCGCGATCCGGCGCAGGGGAACTCCGGCGAAGTTGTCGCCGGAACCCAGGAACGCCACTCCGAATTCCTCGGGGCTGAGCCCGCGCTCCGTAACCAGGCGGCCGGCGGCGCGGAGGAACACCCCGGGATCGCGATCGAGGTACAGCGCGCCGGCGTAGGTCACCGTGAACCGACGATCGGATCGGTTCGGCGCGGGGAGCACCTCGTCGTCATAGCCGTTCATCACGGTGATGATACGCTCATTCATCCCCGGATACCGGGCCCGCATCGCATCCCGGAGCGGGTTGGTATTGGCCACGATCAGGGAAGCTCCCGCGACCGCCCGTGATTCGCTCCGTGCGGCCAGCGCAAACGTGACTGGGCTCGCGAGCTCCTCCGGCTGACGGCGTGGGATGGCCCAGGGATCCCGGAGGTCCATGACGTGGGGGATCCCCGCGCGTTGGGCCAGTCGGCCGCCGGCGCGATGCACCATATGCGGGGGCCCGCAGGTGATGATCGCGCGATGCACCGATGGATCGAGAATGCCGCTGGCGGCCCGCGCCGCCCGCGCCGCCCAGGCCCGGTCCTGGGCCCACCCTCCCCACGACCACCAGGCCCGCAACAGCGCGCGGGGGGCAATACTCCAGCGGATCTCCTCCGCCGCGAGCGAGCTCGGTCTGGCCTCACGACCGCCAGCGTGAGCGACCGGGGCCGGAGCCGTATCATGGAGACTGCGGCGGCCGCGGAGCAGGGACCAGGTCCGCTCCTCGAGACGCCGGGACCAGTGGATCGCGGAGGGTACGCCAATGACCCTGGTGCCTGCAGGAATGCCTGGCAGGGTATCTGCCGGTGCCTCCAGGGATACGACATCGAGGCCATAGCCCCGCTGGGCCGCGAACCCGGCCAGCTTCTCCCACCGGAGCGCGCCGGCCGCGGCAGAGGGCGGAAAATGGTAACTCAGGAGGAGCAACCGGCTCGATGAGGGACTCCGCGAGGCCGTCACTGCGGCCGGGGAATCGAGATCAATTGTTGGTGGGGCTTGGTCCCAGCGCCCGGCGACGGTTGTTCAAGTACATCGCCGCGCCGGCCGCCAGTTGCCTGAGGCGCTTGCCCGCTCTCGGTGCGATTCGGCGCTGCGGCGCGAGCCGGAGCGCTTCGAGCGCAAGGTCCACGGTTTCCCGTGCCGCCAGACGGAAGATGGGCCGGGATCCTCGCAGGATGTGCTTACAGTAAAAGGCCCCCCGGCCGCGCACATAGTTGCAGTTGAGCTCTTCGACCGCCTGCCCCCGCCGGCCATGATCGTGGTAGACGACCATCGTCGGGACATACAGGAGGTAATGCCCTCCCAGCATCATTCGGTAGATGAAGTCGGTATCCTCGCCGCTCCCGGTGGGTGACCCCGCACCGAGGTGGAGATCGAAGTGCCCCACCCGGTCCAGCACACGACGGCGGACCGCCAGGTTGCATCCGGGAAGGCCGCCGAAGAGCTGGTAGACCGTCTTGACCGGTTCACGAACCGGGCTGGTCCGGATGCCGACCGGCGCATCTTCCGGATCATTGAGCTCGACTCGGCCGCCGCACGCGTCGAGGGTGGGATCCTCGAACTCCTGCGCCACCACATGCAGCCAGTCGGGGGCCACCAGGCAGTCGTCGTCCAGGAACACGATGATGTCGCCCCGCGCCTCCACGATTCCCCGATTCCTGCCGTAGGAGAGTCCCGGCCGTTCTTCAGTGGTATATCGCAGGGGGAGCCGGGTCGTAAAGGACGAGGCGACGGAAGGGGTCCGGTCCCGGCTCCCATTGTCCACCAGGACGACCTCGATCGGTGTTGTGAAGCCCGGGGCGGCCACCGCGATCGATTCCAGGCAGGCGCACAGCTTGTCGGCCCGGTCGCGCGTGGAGATAATTACCGAAATCATGCCCACCGCCTACACGATTTGAACGTACTCATCGTCGTCCCCTGGGATCAGGAATATGGGGGGGTAGCCTCGGTGGTGCGCAACCTGGCCGAGCAGCTTCGGGGCCGGGGCCACGGCGTGCAGTTTCTGCACCCCGGGGAATCGTCGCGCCTGCGCCGCAAGACCGCCCGCAACGGGTTTCCCGCCTGGGAGCTCGATCTTCGCGCGCCTGTGCTGGAGGCCCGTCCGATACGCTCCCGTCTGGCGTTCGGCGCCTATTTCGGGCCGACCCTCCTGCAACTCCTGTGGCTGATTCGGAGGGAGCGCATCAGCATCGTCAACCTGCACTATCCGCTCGATCGGTTCGTTTGGCTGGCCCTGTGCCGGGCTCTCACACCCATCCGCCTGGTGACCTCGATTCACGGCGCGGATCTCGTCAGCAACTTGGGCGAGCCCCGCAAGTGGCGCTGGGCCTTGAACCGACTGTTCCAGTCCAGTGACGCGATTGTGGCTCCTTCCCAGGCCTACCTCGCTCAGGCACTCGCCTCGAGGCCTGGCTTGCACCAGCGCTCGGTCGTGATCCACAACGCGCTCGACCTGAGTGTGGTGTCCGACCCCAACCCGGTCTCTGCCGGCGCCGATGAACCGCCCTTCATCCTGACCGTGGCCCAGCACAACGAAAAGAAGGCCCTCGACATGCTCCTGGCCGCCTTTGACATGATCGCGTCGCGGTATCCGGCCCTCGAGCTGCACCTGGTGGGCGACGGTCCGCTGCGCCCGGAACTCGAGGCCCAGGCTGACCGGAGCGCGGCCCGGTCCCGCATCCGTTTCCTCGGGACTCGGCCCCATGACGAAGTCGTGGGACAGATGCGCCGCTGCCGATTGTTCGTGTTGCCATCCCGGTCGGAGCCCTTCGGCATCGCGGCGCTGGAAGCGCTCGCCTGCGGGCGACCGGTCGTCGCCTCCCGAGTCGGTGGCCTGCCCGAGTTCATTCAGGACGGCGTCACCGGCCTGCTGGTCCCGCCGGACCGGCCCGACCGGCTCGCCGCCGCGATCGTCCGTCTGCTCGACGACGCGACCCTCGCGAAGCGCCTGGGCGCCGCGGGGGCCCTGCTGGTGCGTGAAGGGTTTGGCTCCGAGCGCGCCGGCCAGGAGTATGAGACGTTGTTCACTCGCCTGCTGGCACCGGGCTCTCGAACGTCATTCGGGGATTGAGCTGGATGGTGCCCCAGAAGCTCGGGCCGCCCTCCACCTGAACGTAGACCGTGGGACCACTGCCGGCCGGCTTGCCGAGACGTTCCTGATACACGCCCGTCTCAATGACATACACCCCCGGCGAGACGTTCATCTGGAGCAGTACCTCCAGGCTGAAGGGTCCCTCCGCGGGGAGGCGCAGGCCGAGGCGGGTCGTGCTGGTGGCGAAGGGTACCGTGCCCGACTGCGCCGAGCGGAGTCGCACGAACACCGAATCGCCGTCGGCCTCGGTGGCTCCCGGCTCGATGACGCCGGTCATCCGGAGGCGGATTTCATCGCCGGACGCCACCGGAGTGCTTCCGACGACCCGGATACTCTCGACCCGCACCGCCCCGTCCCGGCTGGACTCGATTTCGCGGTTGGTACCCTCGGTGTATCTCGCGATGCACTCGGTCGGGCTGCCGCTGTGAACCACCTGGCCATGGTCCAGCACGATGGCCGAGGTGCAGAGCGTAGCGATTCGGTCCAGCTGATGCGAGACGATCACCACCGGAATCCCGGAGGTGGCCATCGCCTGGATCTTCTCGAATGCCCTGGTCTGGAAGCCCAGATCGCCCACGGCCAGGACCTCGTCGATGATCAAGACCTCGGGGTCCAGGTGCGCCGCGATTGCGAACCCCAGCCGCGCATTCATTCCGCTGGAATAGCGCTTTACCGGCGTATCGATGAAATCCGCGATTCCCGAAAACTCTACGATCGAGTCGAATTGTTTCTTGATCAACGCGGCCGGCATCCCGCGGATCGATCCCTGGAGGAAGACGTTCTCGCGACCGGTCAGATCCGGGTGGAATCCTGCCGATACTTCGATCAGCGCGCCCACCCGGCCCCGGATCTCGCACCAGCCGAGCGTGGGCCGGAGGATCTTGGTGAGCATCTTGAGCGCGGTGGACTTCCCCGCGCCGTTGCCTCCGATGATGCCCAGGGTCTGGCCGGGTAGGACGGTGAACGAGACGTCCTTCACCGCCCAGAAGTCCCCCTCCTCCAGCTGATCCGCGCGGGGACGCCGGCCCAGCATTCGGCGGGCCAGGGCAGGCAGCAGGTCGCGCAGGCTGTCATGCACCTCACCACGGCGGAATTTCTTCCACACGCCCTCGAAGAACACCCCCGATTCCGCCATGGCTCAGACGTATTCCGCGAAGAGGTACGAGAGCCGCCGGAAGAACAACAGGCTGAGCAGCAGCCCCACGATGGCCCAGCCCGCCGCATAGACCAGGTACCAGGGAGACCACAGCAGTACTGGCGGCCCCCCCATCGAGGTGGCGCCGATCAGCGGCTCCAGCAGGTTGTGACCCCGCACCACGGCCACTTGCATCCCCTCGAGAAAGGGGGCCATGGGATTGAGCATCACCAGCGAGGCGCCCCGCGGTCCCAGCAGGCTCGGCTCGTAGAACACCGGGGTGAAGAAGATGCCGAACGTCAGGAATACCTGGACGATGTACTTGACGTCCCGGAAGAACAGATTGGCGCAGGCCAGGAAGAGGCCGGTCGCCGAGGTGAAGCACAGGGTGAGCAACAGGAGCACCGGGACCCAGAGGACCGCCCAGGTGTAGTGGACTCCCATGAACGGGAGGAGAATCGTAAGGAAGATCAGCCCGATCCCGGTGTCCTTGGTCTGGGCCAGCACCGTGCTCAGGGTAAGAACTTCCCTGGGAAAGTAGATCTTGGTAACCAGCGCCGAGTTCCCCGACAGGCTCGGCGTGGCGAATCCGATCGCACCAACGAAGAACGCCCAGGGGATGGACTTGACGGCAATTCCGGCCAGTGTGGTCGCGACCAGCGGCCGCCCCGCAAAGCGCGACATGGCCAGCCGGATGAGAAAGCCCGAGGCGACGATCAGGACCGGCATGAGCACGGCCCAGGCGAAGCCCATCACCGCCTGTTTATACCGGATCGTGATGTCCCGCCGGGTCAACTGGTAGAGGAGGTCTCGGCACTCCCAGATCTCTCGAATAATCCCGCGAAGCTCCGCGAGCACCCCCGGCTTGACCTCGACGGTTCTGGCGACTGTTTCGCTCACTCCTGAAGCTCCCTTGCGAGCCCGCGGCCCGGCGAAAATGTTGATTTCCAGCCCGGAATCCTGGAGGTTCAACGGCCCACAACTTGCGCTGTCAGAGTGAATTGCGGGACAATTGCCCATAAACTTAAGCAATTATCATGCGAGGCGCGGTGGGGCTATCCCCGCTGAATATCTTGTATGTGACCGCCCCCGCGAAGGTAGGGGGGGTCGAGTCGGTCGTCTCCACCTTGGCGCAAGGCCTCCAGTCCAGGGGGCACTTGGTTCACGTGGCGGCGTCGGTGGCCCCGTCGGGGCCGCCTCATCCGTTTGTCGACGGACTTCGCGCCGCATCGGTCCCGGTGCTGCTCACACCGTCGGGATATCTCGGGGAACGGCGTGCCGTCCTCGCGAAGGCTCTGAAGATGGACCGACCAGTGGTGCATTCGCACGGCTACCGGTCCGATGTCCTAGTCCGCTCGGTGCGGCGTAGCCTTCCGGGTCCGATCGCCAGTACCGTGCACGGCTTCACCGGGGGCGACCGGAAGAATCGCGCCTACGAATGGCTCCAGATTCGGGCCCTGGCCGGGTTCGATGCGGTGCTGCCGGTCTCCCGAGCGCTGGCAAAGACGTTGCTCGACCAGGGCATTGGGAGCGAAAGGATCGAGCTGCTTCCCAATGGATTTCGACCCGCCCGGCCCCTACGACCCCGGGCCGAGGCCCGAGCCCGACTGGTGCCCGGCGTCAATGGTCCGGTCATTGGCTGGGTCGGACGCCTGGGACTGGAAAAAGGCTGCGACGTCTTTCTCGAGGCGCTGGCACTGATCCGGAACGACGACTGGACCGCCTGTATCGTCGGCACCGGACCGGAGCGCCCCAGTCTGGACCGGCTGGTGGCGAGGCTCGGCCTGGAGAGCCGGATCGTCTGGGCTGGGCTGGTCCCCGGCGCCGCCGAGTGGTTCCTGGCATTCGATGTCCTGGCACTCAGCTCCCGAACGGAGGGAACCCCAATCGTGGTGCTCGAAGCAATGAACGCCGGCGTTCCGGTGGTGGCAACCGCGGTCGGGGGCGTTCCCGATCTTCTCGATGAAGGGCGCGCCGGCTGGTTGGTGCCGCCGCTTGAGTCCGCCGCGCTGGCGCAGTCGGCCCACGAGGCGCTGACCGATTCCTCGCTCGCGGCCCGCCGCGCGGGGTTGGCCCGGGCCCGAGCTGCCACCACGTACGCCGTCGAGCCCTGGCTCGACCGATACGAGGCCATGTACCGACGGCTCCTCGACACCCGCCCCGCCAAGGTGCGGCGATGACGCTGCTTGCGGTGATCCTGATCCTGGTACCGACGATCCTGCTGCTGTATGCCTACGTCGGCTATCCCGTGCTCATGTGGCTGCTCACCCGGCACCGGGGTCTGGGTCTCGCCCAGGCCGATCCCGAGGTATGGCCCGAGATCACGATCACGGTCCCTTGCTACAACGAGGAACGGGTTATCGCGGCCACCCTGGACAGCCTGCTCGAGCTCGAGTATCCGGCGGAACGCCGTCACATTCTGGTGGTATCGGACGCCTCGACCGATCGCACCGACGAGATCGTGCGAGGGTATGCCTCCCGCGGCGTGCACCTCGTCCGTTTGCCCGTTCGAGGCGGCAAGACCGTCGCGGAGAATACCGCGGGACGGCATATCATCGGCGACATCGTGGTCAGCACCGATGCGACGATTCGAATCGCTCCGGACGGGCTCAAGAAGCTGATCCGGGTGTTCCAGGACCCTCGAATTGGCGTCGCCTCCGGGCGGGACCAGAGCGTGAGCCGGGCCGACCAGGAAAGCAACCAGGCCGAGTCCGGATACGTGAGTTACGAAATGTGGGTGCGTTCGCTCGAGACCCGCCGGGGCTCGATCATCGGGGCGAGCGGATGTTTCTACGCGATTCGCCGGCATCTCTACAGCGTGCTTTTCCCCAACGCGCTCAGCCGGGATTTTGCTTCGGCCCTGCTTGCGGTGGAGAACGGTTACCGCGCGGTCTCGGTGGACGAGGCGGTTTGCCTGGTCCCGCGCACTCGCTCACTCAGAGCCGAGTACCGCAGAAAGGTCCGCACCATGGCCCGCGGTCTGGAAACTCTCTGGTACAAGCGCCGCGCGATCTGGCGAAGTGGTGGCTGGTTTGCCTTCGGCCTGCTGAGTCACAAGCTCGCCCGATGGCTGGTGTTCCTCCTTCAGCCACTCGGGTTGGTGGGGCTTGGGATCCTTGCAGTCCAATCGGGGTGGGCCGCGGGCCTTCTCGCGGCCGTGGTTATTTGCATTGCGCTCGGGGTCATTGCGCTGACCTTGCCGGAGGGAACGCGAGTCCCAAGGAGCCTCGCGATCTTCGGGTTTGTTCTGGGGGCCCAGGTGGCTGGGTTGGTGGCCTGGAAAGAGGCGCTGAGTCGCGAGCTGAACCCCATTTGGGAGCCGACCAGGCGAGGATGAGCCCAGGCAGTCCTTGGGATGGATCAACTACCTCTCAAAGTGTTGTGGCGCGCCAACATCATTCTCGTGAAAACGACTCAATAATCATGCGATTGAAGCCGTCGGAAATGCGGCGTAAACTAGTTTGAAATAGATACTTAGCTCAGCATTGTCTCGCTCTGAATAGTGTGGCCCGTGGCTTGCTACCCCGTGGTGCGTGGCTGTTTCGTTGACATCTACAAGAATGTGACGATTCGGCCTGATTTTCAGCCACCATTTCTTAACGATGTCCTCTCGTCCCCGGCCCCGCCCGGGTTTCTCACATCAGGAAGGCGTTATGAAGCTGATCCGATCTCTCTTTGCGGCGACGTTGTTCGCGGCGGCTGCCACCCCCGCAGTTGCCCAGTTCGACCCTTTCTCGACGACGTCCTCGGATCAGCTTCACCTGGTCTCGTCCGGACCCTTCAGCCCCTACGGTACCTACAGGGGGCAGTTGCTCCAGTCGCCCGGCCAGCCGGTCATCGACATCTGGTGCGATGACTTTGTAAACCACTTCGACGACAACACCCTGATCAACGTCACCCGGTTCGACGCGGGCCAGACGGCGTTCGACACCCGCACCCGCTTCGGCTACGCCAACCTCAACAACTACATGAAGGCGGCGTACCTGACGCAGTTCTTCGGCGGGCTGTCCAACGCGTCTGATGTGCAAGACCTGCACTTCACGATCTGGCACCTGCTCACTCCGGCCCAGCCGAACACCGTTCGTCCCGGTGAGGCCTTCTGGCTCAACAAGCTGAACAACGGCCAGTGGAGTCAGATCAACCCCCTGTACTGGTTCGTGCTGAGCGATCCCGCGATGATCAACAACGGCCCGACTCCACTCTTCCCGAAGATTCGGGGCAGTCAGGAGTTCATCACCATGGTCGCTCCTGAGCCCAGCGCGGTGCTTCTCGTCTCCACCGGACTCCTGGGCATCGTCGGACTGGCCCGGGTCCGTCGCCGGGGCAAGCGGCAGGACTAAGCCAGGCTCGTAAGGCGGGGTTGGCGGGCCGGGGTCGCACTGACTCCGGCCCGCTTATCTTTCCCCCGGATCGCCAGGTGGCGGCCCTCGCCGCACCTCAATCACTCCCTACCCCCTGGGACCAATGGACGACCAGACCTCCTCGAGATTCCAGCGTACGGCTGGGCCAGTGTACTTCCTGGGATTCCTGTTTCTGGCCCTGCCTCTTATGGACTTCGTCATGAACGTCTGGCCGCTCCAGCTGGGCAAGGTCAACTGGCGCTACGGCGCATTCGGTCTCGCCGGGGGGTTCCTCCTGACGCCGCTCCTCGGATTGGTGATCCTTCTCGCCTCTGGGACCATCTATCGGCATCGCCGCGTGCTCCTGGTGACCGGGATCCTGAGCGCCATCACCGGCGTCGCCCTGGCCCTGCTCAGCATGTCGTTCGTGCTGGACTCGCTTCAGGTGCGGAGCGGGGTGCCCGCCGCCAACAAGGGGGCGTTCGACGCGGGAGTGCTCAAGGCGCTGGTCAAGGACCTGACAGGTTCCGTGTCTGCCGCCTGGGTGGCGCTCGCGTCGTTTCGGGGAGTAGGCGGTTTGCCGGCGACCCGACGGCACGCGGCGTCCGCTCCTCTGGTGGTAGGCGCCCGGGCCGAGAAGGCCGGCTGAACCCCTACCGTAGCAGGGAGAGCGCGCCCCCGCCGATGCGGCGGTTGGGATAGGGGGGAAGGGACTGCTCGATCGAGGGAATCAGGACTTTGGCGGTTGCCATGGCGAGGGAATCGGCTGCCGCCTCGGACCCGGTCAGGGGAAGTACGATCCGCACCAAGGCCTCCTCACTCCGGCCCCGGAGTGCCGCATCGCGTAGCAGCTCCCATTTCACCCGGTATTCATTGGACGAAATCCGGCCTCGCCCCTGATACCAGTAGTACACCAGCGCGCGCTGAGAGTCCTTCGCCAGCAGGTAGCGCTGGACGGTAACCAGTCCGCCCTCGAGCCGGATGGCCTGTTGGGAAACTCCCAGCGGCTCCCATCCTGCGCCAGGAAGGCAATTCCTTGGCGAGTGAATGGTGTGCCCCTGGGTCTGCTGTTCGTAGTACCCGACGTACACCGAAAAGGCCGGAATCGAATCGGCCCGGTACTCCCGGAACACATAGCTGTTCATTCCCGCGACCCGCTGCTCCTCCGGGGTGACCGGCCGGTCGATGCCCTCGTATCCGAGAATGCGGAGGGGTATTCCCGAGAGTGAAGTCCGGAGCGGCATCACCTGCTGCCGGTTCACGCCCATCGCCAGCAGCGCCCCCAGCCCGAGCAGGACGGCGGGAACGTACGGAGTGACGCGTTTCATTGCGCGGCGGCTTCCGGGCTTCGGGGCCGGACCCAGGTTTCGATTCGGCCAATCAGCCACGCGGTGCCACCGATCAGGGACAGCGACACCACGAAGAGCAGCCAGCCCTCCGTGAGGTGCATGAAGCCTTCACCCAGCTTCGGATCCACGAAGACCACCAGGAAACCGGTCAGAAACACTCGAATCGCATTCACCACGATGGCGATCCCGACGGCCGCGGCCAGCGTAGCGATTCGCCCGACGGGGGTACGAAGCCAGAGCGCGCCCATCAGGACGGCCAGGCTCACCAGCGCCGTGAGCGACCGGAGCCCGCTGCAGGCTTCGGTCACGAACAACTGGCGTCCCGGCACCAGGATGACGTTGCCGTCGAGCTGCACCGGAATGTGGCGCCACGCCAGAAGTGACGCGCCCATGCGCGAGGCGCGGAACTGGAGCGGAAGCGTCATCGCGCTCTTGACCATTTCGGGAAGCGGGATGGCCATGCTGAAGAGGATGAAGGGGAGCCACCAGGACAAGAGCTGGCGGAAGCCCAGGTAGTACACCGTCAGGCCCGCCAGGGCCAGTACCATGGAGAACCGCATGGTGAAGAGCTCGGCCGCGAGCCCGGAGACGTAGCGCAACAGGATGGCCACGATGAGGATCGCCACACCGAGCACCCGGTTGGGCGCTGCACTCGGCCGAATGCCGGCCCGCCACACCAGCCAGATCGAGACCGGGGCGAGCAGCAGTCCATGCCCAGCCTCAGGGTCGTTCCACCAGTCCCGCGCGAGCAGGTACATCGGCTCGGCAAACAGGACCGCAAAGGCCACTCCTGCGAGCAGGAGTGGCCAGCGGCCCCGGAGGAAGGCCGGATAGGGTATCGCGGAATCGAGATCCGCGATGCTGCGGTCAGTCACTCAGCTTACCAGCCGCCGCGGCGAAGGAGGATGACCGGAATCGTCTCGAGCATGATTCTCAGATCGCGCCAGAAGCTGGGAGCGCGGATGTATTCCAAGTCGAACTCCACTTTGCGCTTGACGTCGTCAACGCAGGAGTCGTACTGCTGGCGGATCTGGGCCAGTCCCGTGATGCCGGGACGGGCCCGCTGCCGGAGCCGGTAGTTCGGCACCGACTCGCTCAGTGACGCAAAGATAGTCGGGCGCTCGGGCCGCGGCCCGACGATGTTCATGTCTCCCTTGAGGACATTGATCAGCTGGGGCAGCTCGTCCAGGCGGTACTGGCGGAGGATTCGTCCAATTCCGGTGACCCGGGGATCGTTGGCGGTGGCCCACACGGCGCCGGAGTGGTTCTCCGCCCCCACGTGCATCGTGCGAAACTTGTACATGGTGAACGGCCGGCCGCCGATGTCATGGCGCCGCCGCGGGTCATGGGCGCTGTTGCCGGTTGCGCGGCTGTCGAGCCCGACCCGAACCTGCGCGTGAATGACGGGACCTCGCGACGTAATCCTGATGAGGATCGCGATAATCACCCAGACCGGAAAGGTCAGGAGGATGCCCAGCAGCGCCACCGAGACGTTCAGCGCGCGGCGGAGCTTGGCATCGCGGACCTGGATACCTGCGTCGGTCGATTCGGAATCGACGATCCGGAGGTAGGTCGGGCGCTGCGCCGGCAGCCGTCGAGTGCGTTCGTCGGTAGGCGTCACATGGCCTGATGGTTGGACTTTCTGTCGGTTCACTTAGAGAATACGGCTGAGAAGGTATCCAACCGACGTAGCGGCCCCCAACAGCGGGAGGACGCTGCGGAGGAACGTGCCGCCCCCTCCGGAACCGACGGGCGTCCGGTGGCCCCCGACGATGATCTCGTCGCCCGCTCGCAGATTCAGCTGATCGAGGGTCCGGCCATCGATCACAGCCTGACGAAAGCCCTCTTTGGTCAGGACCTCCTGGCCGTTGCGCTGGATATTCGTGTTGGATGGATCCGCCCCGGCCGCCGGCCCGCCGGCGGCCATGATCGCATCGCCAATGAGCTGCTCGGACGGCACCTGATAGAAGCCGGGCCGTCCCACTCCACCCAAGACGCTGAGGCGCATGGTGGTCTGGGCGTACACGGTAGGACTCTTGAGATACTTCTGGAACTCGCTGGTCAGGTAGTCCTTCACCTCGGACCGCAACACGCCCTTGAGTGAGATGTCACCGATGCCGGGCAGGGGAAGGACCCGGCCGGGTGCCACGGTAAAGGTGGCCGTGAGCGGCGCCTCCCCGGTGACGACGAGAATCACCTGGTCACCCGGCTGCAGATCGCCGTCCTCGAGGCGACTCTTGAGCAAGGCGATTTCCTTCCGTTTGATGTCCTTGATCCGCCCGCTATAGCCGGAAGAGGTGACGATCTTCTCGGCCTCGGCGAGGGCAGTTTGTACCTGCACACGCGTGGCCTGCGCCAGTCGTGTATCAGGCGACTGGGCAGCCAACCTCGGCATGGGGAGGGCCGCGATCAGGCAGGCCGCGACTACCAGGTATCGAAACGCTGAGCGCACAGGCTGGTCTCTTCCGCAAGTCGAAGTAGTTGACTGTTTGGATTCTACTAACAGCACGGACCGTGCTGGCGTGATGCCGGGTTCAGAATTCACTTGAAGCTCTTTCCCTGCAAGCGCTTAGGCGTTGCAAATTCGGGAACATTGGCGCGGGCGCCGCAGTGAGTGTGGCTTCTCCACAACGGTGCGTTGCGGCCACCCCGTCACCAGTTGGGGGAATCAAGCGCGAAATTCCGGTGCGAGCCTGCACTTCCTTGCGCCAATCGAGCCTCGCAGCATAAGAAACCGGCTAATTTCCAGCCGGTCCGGCCAGACATTTGCGTGTTGTGCGCGCCTGATAGGGACAGGTTTGACCTTCCCAAATTATTAGATAGTTCTGAACAATTTGCTAAGTACTTCGGGGGCAACCTCTTGTCAAGTGTCGATGCGGCAAGCACCCTTGACCGGGGCAAGGTGAGGGTAGCTCGTCAGTACAGCGTTGTGTGTGGTTCTTGCAACATATGCTTGTGAAGATCGAACCAAGGCCTGGTCCCGACTGGCGCAATGGATAAACAAGGAACACCTGCCCGCCCCCCAACTGTACTGATCGTGAACGACCAGGAATGGTCGGCACGATCAGTCGAGAGCATCTTCGGGGCCGAGGGCTACACAGTGCTTCGCGCATACACCGGCACCCAGGCGTTGCAACGCGCCGCGGAGACGATGCCGGATGTATTCATCCTCGATCGTCAGCTCCCCGACGTGGACGGCGCGGAAATCTGCCGCCGGCTCCGGGCCGATCCCCGGTACGGCGCCACGACACCGATCATCATCACCACCGCGGGCCAGGCGGGACGGAGTCAGCGGCTGGAAGCGTACGCGGCAGGGGCGTGGGACTTCATCGGCCAGCCCATCGACGGCGAGACGCTGCTCCTCAAAGTGCGCACCTTCCTCGACGCCAAGCGCGCGTTGGACGAGGTGCGGGCCGACGCCTTCCTCGATGAGGCCACCGGGCTGTACACGCCTCGCGGTCTCGCCTTGCGGGCCAGGGAAATCGCCTCGGAGGCCGGCCGGCGTCACCAGTCGTTGACCTGCATCGTCTTCTCACCCGAGTCGCCGGCGTTCGAAACCGCCGTCGCTTCAGCCGAGTCGCTGGTCCTTGAGATCGGACGGTTCTTTCGGAGCTCGGGCCGGGCGGCCGATGCGGTGGGCCGCCTGGGGCCGCTGGAGTTCGGCGTGATCGCGCCGGCCACATCGCCGATCGGAGCCGCGCAGATCGTCGAGCGGCTCGAAACCGCGATCGCGGGCTCGGCGGGCTCCCTGGCCCCCGACACCGGCCGCCTGAAGTTGCGTGCGGGGTATTTCGGATGCCAGGATTTCGCCGAGGAAGCGCTCGATCCAATCATCATGATCGAGCGGGCGGGCGCGGCGCTCCGGAATGGGGCTTCGGTGCCGGCCAGCGCACGCGAATGATCCTGGAGGAACGCAATGCGGCCCGCGCGGGTTACCCGCGCGGGCCGCATTCCTTGTTCCGGTGGGTCACCGCTCGGCGGTGGATGCTCCCTCGACGAGACCGGGCGAATCTTCGGTGTTCCCGACCTCGTTCTCGGACGAGTACCCGTAGCTGTACGAGTAGTATTTGTAGGCCCCGGAGCTCGAATCAATGTGGTTCAGGATGGCGCCGAGCACCCGTACCGGGAGCCGGTCCAGGATGCGGAGCTTGGCCTCCGCCATCTGACGATCGGTCTCACCGCTGCGGAGTACCAGCAGCATGCTGCCGGTGTGGGTACCGAGCACGAACGGGTCGATTCCCGCGCCGAGCGGCGGGCTATCCACCAGCACCACCTCGAACCGGCCCTTCAGCATCGCGATCAGCTCCGCCATCCGAGCCGAGCCGAGGAGCTCGGGGCCATGCTGGTGCCGGGTGCCGCAGGGCAGCAGGGTCAGCCGGCCGTGCGTCGTCTGCCGGAAGACCCGTTCGATGTCGCCGCCGGTCGTGAGGTAGTCGAGCAGGCCGGGCCGGCGATCCGTTCCGAACGTGCGGTGCAGTTCGCCCCGCCGGATATCTCCGTCCACCAGGATGGTCCGGTATCCCGCTTCGGCGAACGAGAGCGCCAGGTTGGCTGCGATGAGCGACTTTCCGTCGCCTGGGCTCGGGCTCGAGACCGTGAAGCAGATGGCCGCGGGCGGTTCGAAGGTGTGCGCCAGGTTGAGTCGCACTGAGCGAAAGGCTTCGACCACCTGGGCCAGCCGGTCCGAAGGCATCGGACGGCCATTGCGGCCGTGAGCGATGACGGGGATCGCGCCGAGAATCGAGAGGCCGAGCTCGTGCGACGCCTGTTCCGGATACCGGAAGCGGCGGTCGAGCCGGTCCAGGAGAACGGCGAGGCCAAGACCCAGCCCGATGCTGGCCATGATGCCCACCAGAATGATGCGCGAGGCCTGGTTCTTCTGCGGACGGGTCGGCGTCACCGCAGGATCGAGGACCCGCACATCGGGAATGGCGCTGATCTCGGCCAGCTTGGCCTCTTCGTACCGGTTCTGCAGGTTGGTGAAGAGCACCCGCGCACTCTCCATCTCGCGCTGCAGCCGCCCCTCGTTGATCGCACGCACCGGAATACCCTTGAGGTCTCCCCCGGCGGTGGAGATCCGTGCGTCCAGGTCGTTCTCGGCATTCTGGAGCTGGCCAACCAGGGCCTTGGCGTAGGTGGGGATGGTCACCTGCTTCATGACCCGGATCTTCTCTTCGAGATCCTTGACCGGCTTGTAGTCGTCGGTGTACCTGGTCCGGAGGGCGCGTATGTCCGCGTCCGCCTGCGACAGCTCGTTCAAGACCCGCGAGAGGTCGGGGGCAGCCCGCACCGCCGGAATGAGGATGAATGCGTCCACCGTGATGCCGCCGGTTTCCAGCCGCGACAGCACGTCCTCGATTGCCTTGCGGTCGTGGTGAATCGTTTCGAGATCGACCCGCTGCTGGAAGTACCGGCCGTAGGCAGAACTGGTCGTCATCTGGAGACCGGGCACCAGCGGGCCATCTTCCTTGGGCTGGGTGATGGTGGCCACACGGTAGGCTTCCAGGGCCTGCTCCGACTCCCGCAGCTTGGCCTCCTGCTGCCGCTCCTGCTCCCCGAGGAGCTTGGAGAGCTCGGTGAGCTTCCGCTTCTTGAGCTCGGCCGCCACGTCCACAAACTGCCTCTGCAGCACATTCATCGTCTCGGCAATGCGCTGGGGATCCGACCCGGCCAGCTGGAGCTGGAGGAAATTGCCCTCGTCCGACATCTTGGTGGTAAGCTGAGCCTGAAGATCCTGGGACGCGTCGCGAGGCGTGACCACCACGAAGGAGAACTTGACCTTCGGCTTGAGGCGCCCCGGTCCCGGCATCCACCTGAAGCCGAGCTGCTTGCCCACCGAGTCGGATACCTGGCCCTGCGAAACCACGATCCCGGAGGCGTTCTTGACGCTGAACTGCGACCCGGCGTCGTCGACCGTCATGGTGTAACTGCCGGGCGCGAAACGCTGCGCCAGCGCGAAGCCGTCGAAGAGCCCCGGCGTGGTGCCTTTGCCGGGGCGCAGATAGAGCTTCATCTGCTCGACCACGGGGTCAAGTACGGTGTAGGTACGCAGAAGCTCGATCCAGCTGAACGAATTGAGCAGCTCGGGCGCCTGGATGGGTCCCTGAGTGCGACCGGTCCCGTTCTCGATCCATAGGGTGCCGACCACGACATAGGCCGGGTTCAGGAATCGGGTGGCGACTACGCTCCCGGTGGTGCCGAGCGCTGCGACCACCACGATCAGCCAGGCAAACCGCCTGCATGCCGCCAGGAGACGGGCCAGTGGGCTGGCTCCCGGTTCAGCCATCGAAGCCGAGCCGCCCGCCAGGTGACCCGCGGCCATCGCCGCCGGAGCAAGGTCCGCATGATCGGAAGTGACTGATGTTGCCGGACGGCCCGGAAGCAGCGAACCAGACATTGAAACCTCATTCTGAATTGACTCGCCCAGGATGCCGGCGGTCTGGGGAGCAGGGGCCCCGTCCTCCGACCCACCGTTGGGCATCGATAATATGCTCCCGCCAATGCAAGGGCGGTACCGCGGCAGTGGCGCGGCCGCAGTACCCTGATGCCCGGTCTCGCCATCGTCTCCGATGGCATCGCGGCGTAATCTGTGGTATTATTGCAACACTACCATTGCATGCATGCATCGTGCAACAGGATGTGTGTTGTCCGGTCCACGTGACGTTCTCTGGCGGGGCTAAGTGCCTGCGCGCCGGTTCGACATCTGTGTTACCGATGCGGCACAGAATTCGCCTCGTCAGTCGGAACCACACGACCATTGATTGGATGCTTCATGGCGAGTCCGGTCATCACAGAGTCAGATCGCCCACCCGGGCCTGATCGGGAGGGTCCCGCGTCCCGGGATCCTCTTTCGATCCCGCCCGACGTGAAGGCCAGCATCCGTATCCTGCTGGTCGATGACGAGCGCACGCTCCGGGAGAGCTGCGCCAGCGTCCTCCAGATGGACGGGTTCGCCGTGACGCTGGCCGGTCGCGGCGAGGAGGCGCTGGAACTCCTCAAGCATCGCAAATTCGACATTGTCCTGGTCGACCTCTACATGTCGCAGGTTTCCGGACTTGAGCTGCTCCAGGCGGGGCTCGAAGCCAATCGGGACACCATCGTCGTGGTGATGACCGGCAACCCCAGCGTCACGACGAGTATCGAGGCGCTTCGGGCCGGCGCCTGGACTATCTTCCCAAGCCGTTCTCCGCCACCCATCTGCAGGTATTGGTCGGCCGCGCTTCCCATGCCGTGCTGGTAAACCGGGAAGCCAGCGACCTGCGCCAGCAGGTTCTCCAGCAGCACAGTCACAGCGAAACCCTCTCGCTCATCGGCATTTCGCCGCTGTTCCGCAAGGCGGTAGAACTGGCCCGCAAGGTGGCGCTCACCGACGCGTCGGTCTTCATCAGCGGCGAGAGCGGCACCGGAAAAGAGGTCATCGCCCAGTTCATTCATCAGCACAGCCGCCGCTCCCGCAAGCCGATGGTCGCCATCAACTGCGCCGCGCTTCCCGAGCCGCTGTTGGAATCCGAAATGTTCGGCCATCGCAAGGGCGCCTTCACGGGCGCCGACCGGGACAAGCCGGGCCTGCTGGAAACCGCCAACGGCGGGACGCTGTTCCTGGACGAGCTGACCGAGATGCCGATGCCGCTCCAGGCCAAGCTGCTGCGGGTGATTCAGGATGGGGTCGTTCGCCGAGTGGGCTCCGAATCCACCGACGCGCAGGTGGACGTGCGGTTCATCTCCGCCACCAACCGGGATCCCCACCAGGCGGTGGAAGCCGGAGTGCTGCGGGGAGATCTCTTCTACCGGCTCCGGGTCGTGCCGATCACCCTGCCGCCCCTCCGGAAACGCCAGGAAGACATCGCCCTTCTCGCGAATCACTTTCTGACGTACTACTGGCACCGCCACCGGCAGGGGCCGGACCGGTGCCCCCGGCTTTCGGACGAGAGCATTGCGTTCTTGAAGTCGCGCCCGTGGCGGGGCAACGTGAGAGAGCTGCAAAACGTGATCGAGCACGCGGCCGTCCTGGTGGAGCCGGACCAGTTGATCCAGCCGGGCGACATTCCGCTCTACGACGAGGCCCAGGGAGACTCGGTCAGCGAAGCACGGCAGCCCTCCCTGGTCGTGTCCAACGAGCCATACCACGTGGCCAAGGACCGGGTCGTCGCCGATTTCGAGAAGGAATACCTCACATCGCTGGTGGCCCGTGCCTCGGGCAACATGTCCAAGGCGGCCCGGCTGGCCGGCGTCGACCGCACCACTCTGTACCGTCTCATCGACAAGCATCAACTGCTGCGCGGAGAGCGTCGCGACGGCGAAGATGGCGGTGTGTGACGGCGCCAGCGGTGTCTGACGAACGATTGCGGGAGGTCCTCCAAGCCGCGTGCTGGCAGGTCAAGGACGATCCCGACGGCGTGATGACGGTGGACTCGTCCGGCAATGAAATCGATGTCCACGCCGCGACCATGGAGGAGGCAATCCTCGCCGCGCTGCGCGGCGATGCCCTTCCCGAGCTTCCCAAATCCCATCTGGCCCGCCGCGTCCTGCAGCGAATCCGCGGCGCGCTGCTCCAGGGACTGAGCGCGCTGCGGCCCGCGCCGGACGGATCAGCCGTCCTGCGGTACCTGGGTGCGGTCGAGACCGTGTCCCAGGCCATCGAAACGGACTGGCAACAGCGCTTCACCGACCGGCTCTCGGGGCCGGACGGTTCCGAGCTGGTGGTCGAGGTGGCCCATGACCTCCGCTCGCCCCTGACCTCGATTCTCTTTCTGGCCGAAACCCTGCGGCGCGGCCGCAGCGGCCCGCTGACCGCGCTACAGGATCGCCAGCTCGGCCTGATCTACGCCGCCGCGTTCGGGCTCACGTCCGTGGCCAGCGACGTCATCGAGCTCGCGCGGGGCGGAGACCGTCAGCTCGAGCTCGACCCGCTCCCGTTCTCGGTGGTCGATATCCTGGAATCCGTCCGGGACATCGTTCAACCGATCGCCGAGGAGAAGGGGCTCGAGGTGCGTCTGGTGGTGCCCGCGGACCGGCTGCGCATCGGGTACCCGGTCGCCCTCTCGCGGGTGCTGCTCAACCTCACCACCAACGCGCTCAAATTTACCGATGAAGGCTACGTGGAGGTGAAGGCCGAGGTGCTGGGCCCGACCGCACTCGAATTCTCGGTGCGGGACACCGGCCGGGGTATTCCCGCCTCATCCATGTCGATGCTGTTCGAGCCGTTCCGCCGTCGCCAGCGGGACCGAGAGTACGCCTTTTCCGGCTCCGGGCTGGGCCTCTCCATTTGCCGCAAACTGGTCGAGGCGATGCGGGCCGAGCTCAAGGTCGACACCGGGGCAGTGGAGGGAACCCGATTCTCCTTCGTCCTGAATCTTGCCCCGGTGGAGTCCGCCCCGCAGGGGGTCCAGTGACCACACTGCTGCACGTCGTGGGCGCCCGGCCGAATTTCATGAAAGTGAGTCCGGTGCTGGCCGCCGGACAGACGGCCGGACTGCACCAGGTCATGGTACATACCGGGCAGCACTACGACGCGGCGATGAGCCATGCCTTCTTTCACGATCTGGGACTGCCCGAGCCCGACGAGAACCTGGGCGTCGGCTCCGGGTCCCACGCCGAGCAAACCGCGCGCATCATGCTGGCGTTCGAGCCGGTCCTCGATCGCCACCGGCCCGACTGGGTGCTGGTCTACGGCGACGTGAATTCCACGGTGGCCTGCGCGCTGGTGGCCGCCAAGAAGAGCGTACGGATCGCCCATGTCGAGGCGGGGCTGCGCAGTGGCGACCGAACCATGCCCGAAGAGATCAACCGCATCGTGACCGATCAGCTCGCCGACCTCTGCCTCACGCCGAGCCGGGACGGCAACCGCAACCTCCTGGCCGAAGGCATCCCGGAGTCCCGAATTCGTCTGGTGGGCAACGTGATGGTGGATACGCTGCTGCGGCTGCGGGGCGCGGCGCGGGCGCGCCGGGTGCCCGAATCGATGGGCGTCGCAAGCGGCGACTATGCCTTCGTGACGCTGCACCGGCCATCCAACGTCGATCAGCCGGCGGTGCTCTCCGAGCTGCTCCAATCGCTGGAGGAGCTGGGGCGGAAGATGCCGGTGATCTTCGCCGTCCACCCGCGGACCCGGCAGCGGATCCAGGAATTCGGGCTCACCGTAGGGAACGGGTCGGTGCGACTGGTGGACCCGTTAGGCTACCTGGAAACGGTGGGATTGGTCGAGCGCTCGGCCCTGGTGCTGACGGACTCGGGGGGCCTTCAGGAGGAGACCACCGTCCTGGGAATCCCCTGCCTTACCGCGCGGGGGAACACCGAGCGGCCGGTGACCGTGACCGAGGGCACCAACCGCCTGGTGGCGTCGAGCCGCGCGGCCCTCGGCCGCGCGGGGGGTGAAGTGCTGGCGGTGCGGGGCCGCGGCAGGTTCCAGCCCCGCCGGCCCGCGGGCTGGGCCGGCAAGGCAGGGGAGCGGGGTATCGCGGCGCG
>JBGPLG010000016.1:0-61768 GCA_041486305.1 Gemmatimonadota bacterium | reverse complement strand
GAGGCCAACGGGCTCGAGCTTCCCGATCTCGCGCCCGAGACGGTGGCCCGGCTGGCGCCGCTCTTTCCCGCCGAGGCGTCGATCCGGAACCCGCTCGACATGATCGCGTCGGCCACGCCAAAGGGCTACCGCGCCGCGCTCAGCGCCCTGCTCGACGATCCGAACGTCGACGCGGCGCTCGCTATCTTCGTCCCGCCGCTCGGTGTCACCCAGGAAGACGTGAGCCTGGCGATCGCCTCGGTGGCGCAGGAGCACCCGGCCAAGACGGTGTTCGGGGTGCTGATGGGTCATCAGGGATTGCCGGCCGGGCGGGCGACCCTGCACGAGGCCGGGATCCCGGCCTACATCTTTCCGGAGTCGGCCGCGCGGGCCCTTGCCGCGATGTGCCGCTGGCGGGAATGGCAGGAGCGTCCCTCCTCCGCGCCGGAGGACATCCCGGTCGATGCCGCGACGGCCACCCGGCTCATCAGCGCGGCGCGCGCGGCGGGTCGGAGCCGGCTCGCGGAGGACGAGGCGCTCGAGCTCCTGGCGGCGTACCGGATCCCGGTGGCCCGGGGAGAGCTGGCCGCCACCGCGGCGGAGGCGGTGGGCCACGCCGACCGGATGGGCTACCCGGTGGTGCTCAAGATCGTGGCCCCGGCCATCATCCACAAAACCGAGGTGGGCGGGGTTCGGGTCAATCTCGGCGACGCCACCGAGGTCCGGCGGGCATTCGATCAGATCCTGCTGGGCGCTCGCGCCGCCCATCCCGACGCGGTGATCACCGGCGTCATGGTCCAGGCGATGCTCCAGAACGGACGCGAGCTCATCGTGGGAATGACCCGGGACCCGGTGTTCGGCCCGCTGGTGATGTTCGGGCTGGGCGGCATCCTGGTGGAGGTGCTCCGCGACGTCTCGTTCCGGATCGCGCCCTTCGGGCGGGAGGAGGCCCGGCGCATGATGGCCGAGATTCGGGGTGCCCGGCTGCTCGACGCGGTGCGCGGCATGCCACCCGCCGACCGCGGCGCGGTGGAAGACGTGCTGCTCCGGATCGCGCGGCTGGTGACCGACTACCCGGAGATCTCGGAGCTGGACGTGAACCCTCTGATGGCGATGCCGTCCGGCGCGGTGGCCGCGGACGCCCGGGTGATGCTGGAGCCGGGCGAGCCAGGGAGAATGCCGCGCTGACGGTCTACCGGTGCGGGGCGACCTCCTGCAGGTAGCGCAGGATCATGTTGGTCTGCTCGCCGTTAGGCAGGGACACCCTCATGCGCTCCATGTTCCGCTCCATGCGCATGAAGACCGACGGCCAGTCTCCCGACGAGTGGATCTTGATATCGGGCAGCGCATGGCATCGGCTGCAGATGAGCGCAAAATCCTCCCGGCCGACTCCCTTGGGCAGCTCCGCCCCGCTCACCTGCAGCGCGTTGGCCATGAGATACTTCAGGACCGTACCCCGCTCTCCCTCATCGGCCGTGCGAATCCCCAGCGAATCGGGCAATCGGTCCATCCGCAGCCACATCCGCCGGAGCACCCGGGGCCAATCCGTGGCGCTGTGCATGGCCGGCGAGGGCAGCGGGTGGCATTGATTGCAGTAGTGGTCCACCAGGTGCGCGCCGGGCGACTCCGGCTCCGCCAGGTCGCCGGAATCGATGCCGGGCGGCGGCAGGGCCACCTTGGCGGCCGCCAGCAGGAGCGCGTCGGCTCGGGCGTCCGCGGAGGACACCGTCGCGGCGGCAGCGGGTGCCTGCGTAACGGCGGCCGGGCTGCGACAGGCGGACACGACGGGGAAGATGGCGAGCGCGAGAAGGGACGACCATGATGCGGTGATTCGACGGACCGGCATGATCGCGCCTCCTTCCGAGGATGCGCTCTACAGCGATCAGTATGGGCACGCTAGTGCGGCCCTGGGTGGATTGCAAGATAATCGGGAGAAGGGGTGATGAAGTTTCTGTGAAGAGGCCCTCACTCTCATGGGTGTTCCGCAAGAGAGCTTCATCATGGCTTGCCGCCTCCTTCACGATGCCTGTGTTATATGAGCGACATGGAAAGGAGGCCGGCATGAACGTCTCCACTGTGCTTCCGCGAGTCATTCTGGGAATGCTGATTCTGCTGGCCCTACTACTCCTGGTGGCGGTGGTTGGGTACGGGGTCATCGTCTTCGCCGGTCGCTACTGAGGCGGAGCCGATGGAGGTTGTGCCTCCGCTTGAATCCTGCGTTACACGCACGCCATGCGTGCAACGCCTGAGCGGTTCAATGCGTCAGGTAGGTGTCCCCTCCCGCGAGTGACCGGGCCATGCGCCACAATCTCTCCGGCATAGCTCTGGACGTGCGCCTCGCCCTCCGGCGGCTGCGCCACAGTCCCGGGTTCACGCTCTCCGCGGTCCTGCTGCTGACCCTGGGCATCGGCGCGACCACGGCCCTCTTCAGCACGGTGCGGGGCGTCCTGCTCCGCCCGCTTCCGTTTCCCGACCCCGACCGCCTGGTGCGGCTCTGCGAGGTCCACCCATCGGTTGAGGGCTTCTGCATCGCCTCGCCCTATTCGGTGCGGGAATGGGCCCGCGAGAGCCGCACGCTGGGCGCGGTGGGTCTCGCGCGTGACTGGTCCTTCTCGATGCGAGGGGACCGTGGTACCCGGGAGAGCGTGTCGGGCGGCTGGGTGACGCCGGGCCTGTTCACCGCGCTCGGGTTCACTGCGGCGATCGGACGGCTGTTTCGGGAAGAGGACGTCGGGCCGGGCCGCAGCCGGACCGTGGTCCTGACCGACGCCTTCTGGCGCGCCGAGTACGGCGCCGATACCGGTGTGGCGGGCCGACGCATCGAGCTGGACGGAGAATCCTACGAGATTCTGGGCGTCCTCCGGCCGGGTTCCCGGGTGCCCGGACTGGCGTACCCCAGGCTGTGGGTGCCGCTTCCGATCGATCCCGCCGAGGAATCCAACCGGCGGTGGCGGGGGTTCCAGGTCATCGGGCGGATGACGCCGGGCACCGACCTGGCCGGCGTCGGGAAGGAGCTGGCGCAGCGGGAGCTCGATCTCGGCCGGACCTTTCCCCAGAGCCACGCCGGGTGGCAGGTGCGGGTCGGCTCGCTTCGCGATGACGTCGTGGGGGGCGTGCGGCGCCGCCTGCTCACCTTCGCCGGCGCGGCGGCGGTGCTGCTGCTGATCGCCTGCGCCAACGTGGCCGGATTGATGATTGCCCGGGGCGCCGCGCGGGAGCGGGAGCTCGCGGTCTGCTCCGCGCTCGGCGGAGGACGGTCGCGACTGGTCCGCCAGGTGCTGGTGGAGAGCATGCTCATCGGCGCGGCTGGCGGCGGCCTTGGGCTGTGGCTCGGCGCCGCCGGAACCCGGCTGTTCGTGGCGGTCGCTCCACCGGGGATTCCGCGGCTGGGCGAGATCAGGATGGACCGCACCGTGCTGGGGTTCGCGCTCGTCACCACCCTCTTCACGGTGCTCCTGTTCGGGCTGTTTCCCGCGCTCCGCGCCGGAGCGACGGCCCCGGCCGGGTTGGTGACGTCCGGTACCAGGGTGACGCGCCGGGGCGGGGGATTCCGCCGCGTCCTCATCGCGACGGAAGTGGCCCTGGCCTGCCTGCTACTGGTCGGCGCCGGCCTCGTGCTGCGCAGCTTCGCCTCGCTGCTCCAATGGTCGCCGGGATTGGATCGCGAGGGCGTCGTGGTAACCTGGACCTCGCTGTCCACCGAGCGATACAAGGATGGGCGGAGCGCGGCCCAGGCGTTCGGCCGGGTGCTCGATTACAGCCGGAAGATTCCCGGAATCACCTCGGCGGCGCTGGTCTCGGCCGGGCCGCTGGCCGCTTCCGGGCCCCTGTTCGGGGGCCGCGAGCTGGACGAGTTTGGACCGGCCGGTGCAGCGGCCGGCACGCCGGGCCGTTTCACCACGGCGCGCTGGTATGACGCGAGCCCGGGCTACTTCGCCACCATCGGCTTGCCGATGCGGAGTGGGCGGGACCTCTCTCCCGAGGATGGCTTCGGAGCGCCGCGGGTTGCGGTGGTGAACGAGACCTTTGCCCACCGGGTCTGGCCGGGCGTCGGGCCGGTGGGGCGTGACGTCGTAAGGAGGAACGACGGAATCCACTTGACCGTCGTGGGTGTGGTCGCTGACGTACCGCCAATGAATCCCGACGAGGGGATCGAACCGGAAATCTACTGGCCCTATCAGCAGGAGCCCCGCTGGGGATCCTACCTCGTCATTCGAGCAGGCGGAGACCGATCAACGCTCCCACTCGTGGTCCGCGAGCGCCTGAGCGTCGTCGAGCCCGAGCTGACGACCGGGGCATTCAGCTCGCTGGAGGAGCTGTTCGACGGGGAGCTGGTGAGTCCCCGATTCAACGTGCTTCTGCTCGGCACCTTCGGCGCCGTTGCCTTCGGGCTGGCCCTCGCCGGGGTCTACGGGCTGATGAGCTACACCGTCGCAATCGGGGCGCGCGACACCGCGATCCGGCTCGCGCTTGGCGCCTCTCCGCGGCGCATTGTGCGGTGGGTGATTGCCGGCGGCTTGAGGCCGGTGGCCATCGGACTGGTCGTCGGGCTCGCGGCGGCAGCCGGGCTCTCGCACCTGATCGTGAGCCTGCTCGAGGGCGTCGCGCCGACCGATCCGGTGACCTACCTTGCCGTCGGTCTGGGGGTGGGCGGTATGGCGTTCGTGGCGGCGTGGCTCCCGGCCCGGCGCATCGGGCGCGCGGGCGCGATGGAGCTGCTCCGAACCGAGTGAAGCAGCTCCGCAGCGGGGAGTGTCAGCCTCCGATGTCGAGGGTCACCCGGTAGACGTCGGTTCCCTTGGTCGCGTAGAACCGAAAAGTGTGCGCGTCGGCGAAGCCGGAGCTGGCTTCGTTGAGCAGGATGAAGTCCTCGTAGGGCTGGCTCAGCTTCCCGTCGATCATGATCGTCCATCCCTGGCCGCTGCCGTTCGACACGATGGCGGCGAAGTGCCTGCTGTCGGGGCTCCAGGCCGGGTTGAAGTAGCTGGGGAGCGGGCCCGGATTGGCCACGTCGTCCACCCACACCGAGACCTTCCCGCTGCCGTCTGCCTTCCCGGCGACGTAGGCCAGGTGGTTGCCATCGGGACTGTAGAAGAACACCGGCAGGAGTGTCTGCGGATTGGTCTGGTTCTTCGAGGCGAAGTTCCCCAGGTTGTAGGGCTTGGCCACACCATCCACGATCGGCTGATAGTTGATGACGGTGGACTGGGCGCCATAGGCGATGTGGTCACCGACCGGGCTGAACCGCAAGGCGTCGGTGGTGATGCCGAGGGCCTTGGGTTGCTCCTTGCCGTCCACATTCATCCAGATGCCGGTGCTGTTGGCGGCGTAGTATGCGTACCGCTTTCCGCTGGGGCTGAACTGGAACTCCTTGATCCAGTTGTAGCCGGCCAGCTCCTGTCCGTCGAGCACCAGGAAGGTTCCGGTCTTGCTGCGCGCCTGGTAGGCAAACCGGCTGCCGTCGGGGCTCCACACCAGCTCGTTGGCGTTGTCGTAGGTGAGCCCCATCGGCTTCCCGTTGACCAGGACGGTGATGCCCGGGTTCGGGGTGTTCGTCTGGACGCAGGCAAAGCGCTTGCCATCGGGGCTCCAGGCGACATGGTACTGCGGCGAGAAACGAGAGGCGTTGCGGACCGTCACCCCGAAGGTGGTGGTGTTGGGAATGTCCAGCGTACCCACGATGAGGTGGGGGGGATTGCCCCCAGGGGAGGTCTGTGGCTTCATGGCCATATAGGACACCCGGCCGTCGGGCGCCTGTTCCAGGTCGCTCACGCCCATCGGATAGACCGGCCCCTCCACGCCGTCGATCACCGCGAGTCCGCCGGTCGCCCCGGCCGCACCCGGTCCCGTGCCTCTCCGGGTGGCGAGGAAGGCGTAATGAGTGCCGTCGGATGTCACCTTGAGGCCCGAGATCGTGTCGTACCCCGGGCCGGCCTTCCCGTCGACCACGGCGTGCCATTTCATGTCGAAGGTGACTTGTGCCACGTAGATCAGATGCTTGCCGTTGAGCGCGATCTGGGTCAGGTCGAACGCGTGGTACGGGGTACCCTTCACGCCGTCGAGCACCATGACCCAGCTCGCCGGCCCGGCGATCGCCGCGTAGGCCAAGTGGGAACCATCGTGGTTGAAGTAGAAGTTCCAGCCCTTCGGGTCGCTGTAACCGATCCCCTGCTGGGTGGCGGGCGTGCTCAGGGTAACGGCTTCCTTGCCGTCGACCACGGCAATGAAATCGCCGGCGCGCCGACCCACGTAGGCACTGTGGCCGCCGGTGGGACTCAACACGACCGGCCCTGGGCTCCCCGGCCAGCTGGTCCACACGTACGTCTCGGGGATCTCGTCGAACACCGGCCCTTCCACCCCGTCGATCAGCACGACCTGTCGGCTGCCCTTGGCGGTGACGATGGCCATGTGGTTGCCGTCCTCGCTGATGACCATCCGCTTGGTGCGGGGACCCATCAGAGTCTCGCCGACCTTGGCGCCGAGGGGCGCCGCGGGGGGCGGAGCAGGGGGGGGAGCCCCTACCGGCCGGCGCACCTGTCCGAGGCTCGGCATAACGGTACCGGCGCTGATCAGGAGGACGAGCGCGGAGTCGCGGAGCCAGCGTGAGGCGAACATGGTGGGTCCTTCGCGTACGGGGGCAAAGAGGGCCGTGCGTAGCGGAGATTCTAGCTCTCGAACCCCGTTCCCGGGAGACTGCGTTGGCCCCTGTATCTTTTCCACCTTTCCGAAGCCATTGTTCGGGGCATGACCGCACCCATCGGTCTGACCGCCCTCTTCCTGCTGTCGGCCTCCAGCCTGGCTGCCCAGACAGTCGATCTGCGTCTGCGGGACTCGACCGCCGGGACACCGATCGGCGGAGCGATCGTCCGTCTGGTCGGCGGTAACGGCTCGGTCGCGCAGGGCCTGACCGACGAAGCGGGGCGCCTCGTCCTCCGCACGGCAGTGCCGGGCGCCTATCGCCTCCGGATCGACCGGATCGGCTGGATGGGCCTCACCACCGCTCCCTTCGCGCTGGATTCCGGCCTGATCATCCGGATGACGGTACACATGCCCCCGCAGCGGAATCGGTTGCCGACGCTTGAAGTCACGGGCAAGTCCCGCTGCGATGCCCGGCAGCCCCGTGGCGAGCTGGCGGCGATGCTCTGGGACGAGGTGCAGAAGGCACTCACCGCCAACACCATCACCGTGGCGCAGCGCCTGGTGCCGCTCCACCTCCGGGAGTTCATCCGCGAAGTGGATCTGTCCGGCCACTCGCTGCGCCAGTGGGTGGTGATCTCCCGCATCGTGCGCGGGCCGCCGTTCGCCTCACTGGCACCATCCGCCCTCTCGACCACCGGCTTCGTGTACCAGGCCGGTGATACGGCGGTCTTCGCGGGGCCGGACGCGGCCCTGATGCTCTCCGAGCAGTTCGTCGCGACCCATTGTTTCTACGCGCTGCAGGGCGCCGGTCCCCTGGCCGGCCTCGCGTTCCAGCCCATCAAGGGACGCCGGGTGCCAGACGTGTCCGGCACGCTCTGGGTGGATCGGGAGACCAGCGAGCTCCGCAACCTGGAATTCTCCTACACCGGACTACCGGGGGCGCTGAGCCGGAAGGAGCTCGGCGGCCGGGTCGAGTTCACCCAGCTTCCCGGCGGTCGCTGGATCATCAGCTACTGGCACATTCGGATGCCCAGGATCTAGGCCCATTTCGCGGTGGAGCGGAGCTCGGTGCGTGGCGCGTCCGAGGTGCGGGGGTACACCGATCGCGGCGGCCGCGCCGAGATTGCGGGAGATACGATCGGCCTGATCCATCGGGCCATACTCGCCGGACGGGTCTACGACAGCATCGCCGGCAAGGGGCTGGCCGGGGCGCTGGTCTGGGTACGGGGCCACACTGATTCCATGCCGACCGACCATGCCGGGCGCTTCGAGATGGCCCTCGACCTGGCCGGCGACCAGGTGGTGTCGGTCCGGCATCCCCGGCTCGGGCTCCTCGGAGAGTCTACCGAGCGCTCCGCGCTGCTCTCCCTCGGCGACACCACGTTGGTCCAATTCGCGGTGCCCTCGCTCGCGACCCTGGTTCGTTCGACCTGCGGAAACCGGAATCGGCCGGGGCGGATTGGCGTGGTTGGGATGGCCTCGAGGGCCGACGGCTCCATCGCGGTGGACCAGGAGATCGTCGCCACCAAGCGAACTTCGCGCGGCAACGAGCCGATCGCCGAGACCGCGCCGGCCCGGACCACGCGAACCGGGCTCTACGGCCTTTGTAACCTGCCGGCCCGGGACACGGTGCAGGTGAGCCTGATGGTCGGCAAGACGACCCAGGTGGAGCTGCCGGTGGCGCTGGGCGACGCATCCCGCTGGGTCGAGCTCCGGGAGTGGGGCAGCGCCGACAGCGCATCCGTCGGCTTCGTGGGGATGCTCGCGCGGGTCGAGTCCACTCGGGAATCTTCGAGTGGGCTGCCCGCGGTGATCAGCGGCCGGGTCTACGACGCCACAACGGGGAAGGGGATTCCGGGAGTGGTGGTCCGGGTGCACAGCGAGTCCGATTCGGTTCTGACCGACAGCCTGGGCCGGTTCTCCCTTCAGACTCGTGGTACGGGGTGGCAGATCGTCACGGTCGCGCAACAAGGACTGGGTCAACTGCGGGGTGTGGTGACCCGGAACACCCTGCTTGCCGCCGGAGATACCGTCGCGGCGGACTTTCCGGTCACTCCGGTGGAGACCGTGATGCGGCGTCTCTGCGGCGATCGGAGCGCTGACGCCGGAGTGCTGGGCATCGCTTCGGGGTCTACGGGGCTGCCGGAATCCGATCTGGTCCTGCGCATGAGCTGGATGGCGAATGGACGGCGCGAGCAGCAGACCCGGAGCGGACCCGGCGGTCTGTTCGCGTTCTGTGACCTGCCCACCGATCTGACCGGTGGGGAGACGCTCACCCTCGAGGTGTCCGGCACCGGCGGAGTGGCCGGGCAATCCTTGACCCAGCTGCTCAAGGGAGAGCATCGCTGGGTCGAGATCGGCCTGCCGAAGCGATAGCCGCTAGTCCAGCGCCTTCCCCATTCGCACGAAGTCCACCCGCTGCCCATCCGGCAAAGGATGGGTGACGTGCTCGCGCGCCTCGTATCTAAAGGCCCGGTAGAGCGGCTCGCCCGGCAGTGTCGCCATCAGCTCGGCTCGGTAGAACCCGGCGTCGCGGGCCGCGGCTTCGCAATGCCCCAGCAGCTTCCGGCCCAGGCCTTGCCGAGCATAGGCGGGGTGCACGAAGAAGGCGCGGACCCGGGCCGCTTCGGTGGCGGGATCCAGGAGCGGATCAGCGAGGCTCTTCGCCTGGTCGCCTCCGAAGAGTGTACGGCGCCCGCTCCAGCCTCCGCAGGCGACCAGGCTGCCGTCTCGCTCGATCACGAAATAGGTGCCGTCCGTGAGGAGCTGGGTGTCGACGCCGAAGACGTGGGTAACCAGGGACTCGATCTGACTGGCGGTGTAGTACCCTCGGCTCAGCTCCGTCGCCGAAGCCCTGATCAGGGCGTTGAGCGCCGGGACCTCGGCCAGCAGGGCGGGGCGAAGCCGGTCCACGATCGGGCGGGGCGGGGACCTACGGCTTCCGCACGATAAAGCCGAGCGGGTTTACGCAGCCGGAGCGCGCAACCGGCATCCGCGCGACGGGGGCCGAGTCCGGTGCGACGACCGGCATGTCCCGGCGCCACGACGAATCGGCTCGGGCGACCGGCCTGGGGCAAGTCTGCCCGGACTGGTGCTTCATGCGCCATCCCTCCATGGCGAGGCGATTCCCTCTGAAAACATACTCGCCGGGGGCTACGGCGGCACCAACCCCTGCCTGGTCGCGCACCGGGTCGCGGCGGCACTCGGCAAATTGTCTACGGAATGACCATCCAGGGTCGAGACCAATCAGACTGCCAGGGCTCGCCAAGCTCCGTACGGAAATAAGCCCCCACGCGGTACTCGCCGGCCGGGACCTGGTCGGAGATGGTCAATTCGCGTCGTTCCCCGGCTGGCAGGGTGAGCTCGGAAAAGGTGCCAGGCGACCAGGGCGATCAGTAGTCCCGCCCCTGGAGCGAGTACCCAACGGGGGGCGAGTCCGTTCAGGAGTCGACGCATCAGATTCCGAACTGTCGCAGGTGGTGGTCCACGTGACGATAGGCCCACTGCAGCCAGTCCGCGCGCGCCATCGGACCGAACTTGAAGTGAAACTGAGCGAGGCTGTCTGCCGGCGACTTGGCGAGCCTCCGCAAGCCATTGATGACCCGGGCCCGGTCCTGCTCGAACTCACCGGGGCGGGTGCCTTCCTTGTGCGGATTCACGCCCGGACGAGTTTCCACGCCCTTGGGCCACGGCATCGGCGAGTAGATCGCCAGCCACTTCAGGATGCGATTCTGGCGTCCCGACGGCGGGGGACCGGGTGGGATCCGAACTCCCAGCACCGACTCTCCCGCGTCTCCAAGGTGACAGAGCATCTCCGCCGCTGTGAGCGTGCCCCAGCGGCGGGCCGCGTTCGGCGTGAGCCGGGCCAGCCTGCCGAGCAGCAAATCGAGTTCGGATGGGTCTCCGATGGTGCCCACGTCGGAACCTCCCGGGATTCACCAAGATACTCCGACGGGCGAATCAGGATCGGGTCCTGGACGTCGGGCGGGGAACTCGAGCGGGCCCCGCTAGAGGCCCGAGTAGAAGAGGTATCGGGTGCGGGTCGCGCCGGGATCAGCCCGGCTCCTGGTAGAGTCCGATCACGTTGCCTCCAGGATCGCGAACTCTGGCGGTAATCTCAGGCGCATCGGCACCCATCGGCTGCACGATGACCCCGCCGTTCGCGACCACGGCATCGACGGTGGCTGCGACGCTGTCGACCATGACGTAGATCAACAGGCCGGGATTGCCGGATGCCGGCCGGCCTCGAACCCAGGTCCCGCTCACCTGGCCGGTGGCGTCATCGAATGCGATGCGGCCGTCGCCTCGCCGGCGGAGCTGCCAGCCGAAGACCTTCTCGTAAAACTCGGATGACCGGCCGATATCGGTCGCAGGGATCTCGAGGTAGCAGATCTTGCCGTTCTTGCTCGAAGGCGGCACGGGGGCGCTCCGGGATCGGGATCAACGGGCTACAGGAGTCTAGCGGCGCGTGCCTTGCGGATTGTCAGAACAACATAAGAAAAGGTTGTGTCTGGCGAAACCGGGCCCGATTCTGTACCATTAGGTCCATGATCCGCCGCCCGATGGCCTCCTCGTATTACTACGCGACCTCATCCATGGGCCGCGGCCGGAGGCATTCGAGCACCTAGCACCACGTCGAATCCTGATCTTCCGAGCGGCCCGGGAAACCACGGGCCGCTTTTTTTGTTGTTCTCTCGAGCCAGGAGCCGTTATGCCGGACGTGCTGAGCCACCAGGTTTCCCCATCCGCCCCGGCCACGCAGGACTGGGCGGGATACACCGACGAGGAGCATCTGGTCTGGGCCACCCTCTACGGCCGCCGCATGCCGACGCTCCGCACCACCGCGAGCCGGGTCTTCCTCCGTGGCGTGGACGACATCGGCCTCGAATCGGAGTGCATTCCGGACCTCGCCGTGCTCAACCGACGGCTCGCCCGCCGCACCGGCTGGCGGGCGGTGCCGGTGGCCGGCTTCCTCCCGGCCGGAGAGTTCTTCGCGTCATTGTCCCGGCGCGAGTTCCCGACCACGGTGACCATTCGCGCGGCCGACCGGCTCGACTACGTGCCGGAGCCGGACATCTTTCACGATGTTTTCGGTCATGTCCCGCTCCACGCGGACCCGGTCTTCGCCGATTTCCTCCAGCGCTTCGGGGTCCTGGCCGCGGCCGCCAGGACCGCAGAGGAGACCGAGCGCATGGCCCGGCTCTTCTGGTTCACGGTGGAATTCGGATTGATCCTGGAGAAGGACGGGGCCCGGGCCTACGGCAGCGGGCTGATCTCCTCCCACGCCGATGCCGCCAACGCGCTGGGGCCCGGCTGCGAGCACCGGCCCTTCGATCTGGACCGGGTGCTCGATCAGCCGTTCCGGATCGACGACCTGCAGCCGGTGCTCTTCGTGGTGGAGAGCTTCAAGCAGCTGTTCGAGGCGGTGGCCGAGGTCGAGGCCCGGAGCCGGGACACCTGAGGTGACCCGGCCCCGGCGCGGCGTCAGGGCTTCGGTTTCGAGGCCCGATCGATCGGGACCGGTCGCGGCACGCCCTTGACCGGGTTCTGCTCCAGCAGCCTCAGCGCCTCCTTCACCGCGCGTTCGAGCTGGGGGTCATGGCCGGCGATGACCTCCGCCGCGGAGTAATCCACCTCGACGTCAGGAGGCACGCCCTCGTTTTCGATCGACCAGTGGCCGTTGAGGTCGTAGAAGGCGAGGTTCGGGGCGGTGATGCCGCCGCCGTCGATCGTGCCGGGAACCCCGACGGTGCCGACCAGCCCTCCCCAGGTTCGGGTGCCCACCAAGGGGCCGATCTTGCGCTGCCGGAACATGTAAGGCAGGGCGTCTCCGCCGGAGCCGGCCGACTCGTTGATGATCATCACCTTGGGGCCGAAGATCCCCGCCGTGGGTGACGTGGTCGGTTTTCCGTCCCGATTGGCGAAGTACCCCATCAGGGTGCGGCTCAGCTCGTTGACGATGTAGTCCGCCACCTGCCCGCCCTGGTTGTAGCGCTCGTCGATGATCGCGCCTTCTTTCTGCTGCTGGGCGAAGTAGTAGCGGGTAAAGTAGGTGTAGCCCGGGCCGCCGGTGTTGGGCAGCCAGACGTACGCCAGCCGCCCGCCGGACAGCGAATCCACCGCCCGACGGTTGTGTTCCACCCACGCCCGGCTCCGGAGCGCGTCTTCGCTGGCCACCGGGACGACGGTCACCAGCCGCGAGCCCTCCAGCGACGGCGCGCCGTTGACCCGAAGGACCGTCTGCCGCCCGGCGGTTCCCTCGAACGCCTTGTAGGGATTGCCCGGAGGCGTGAGCGCCATCCCGTTCACCTCGAGGAGATAGTCGCCTTCCGCGACCTGGATGCCCGGCGCGCTGAGCGGAGCCCGGAGGTCGGGGTTCCAGTTTTCGCCGGAATAGATGTGGTGCAGCCGGTAGTGGCCGTTCTCCACCGAGAAGTCGGCGCCCAGCATGCCGACCGGCACCGGGGTATCGGTGGGCTCGTCACCCGCGCCGGTGAGGTAGGAATGCCCGACCACCAGCTCTCCCGCCGCGCTGGCGATGAGGTAGCCCAGGTCGGACCGGTGGGCGACATAGGGAACCAGCGGGCTGTATTTCGCATAGACCGCCGGCCAGTCGGCCCCATGCATCTTGGCGTCGTAGAAGTTGTCGCGCTCGATCCGCCAGGTCTCCCGGAAGATCTGGGCCCACTCCGCCCGGGGGTCGACCCACATCTCGAGCTGCGCCACGTTCACGGGCCCATCGCCGACCCGCCCGCCCCGATCGGTCGGGACGATGCCCCAGCGGCCGCCATCCGGACCGGGCGACACGTACAGGAGCTTCTTCCGGTCGCCCGACAGCGTGTAGTCGCGAACCCCCTCGAGGAACGGCGCGCCGACCCGCTCCTTCAGCTGATATCGCTGCAGCCGGAGCGCTCCCGGTCCGCCACCGGGCATCGGCTCGAAATAGAAGATCGAGCCGGCGGGTCCCGCCTCGAGCTTGCTGTAGTCGCCCGGAGGAACGCTCAGCGACAGAATCCGCTGGCCGATTCCGGCGACGTCGAGCTTGACGGTGGAATCCGGTTTGGCGCGGGACGGAGGCGTCGCGACCGGGCCCGGCTCGTCGCCCGATTCGGGGAGCAGCGGCGAGGGTTCCGCCGCCGACAGAACCGCCAGGTAGATGGAGCGGCGGACCGGGCGGTCGATCGAGCTCATCTCGAGCCAGCCGGTGCGAGGGCCGTAGTCGGTGCTCGCCAGGAAGTAGAGATACTTGCCGCTGGCGTCGAATGATGGTGAAATGGCGTCCGACATGCCGTCGGTGATCTGGTAGGCCCTGCCTTCGGTCATCGAATAGGCGAAGACGGCCCGGAGGTGATTGTCGAGATTCCGCGAGTAGGCAACCCACTTGGAGTCCGGCGACCAGGCGGGCTCCAGGTCGCGGAACGGATCGTCGAAGACGTCGGCGTCGATGCGGGTGGCCTTGCCGGTCGCGGCATCGAGGGTCCAGAGCGTCATGCGATGATCTTCGAAGGCGAGCTGCTTCCCGTCGGGAGACCAGGTGAGGTTGTTGTAGAATGCCGCCGTCGGCAGGGGAATCGCGCGTGCCTTGGTCAGACCGCTCTGGTCCCCGATCATCAGCTGATACTCGCCGTTCGCGTCGGAGAACCAGGCGAGCTGGGTGCCGTCGGGGGACCAGGACGGGTCCTGATCGTGCACCGCCGGGCTCTTGGTCAGGTTCCGGAAATCACCCTTCTCGGCCGGCACGGTAAAGATGTCCCCCCGAGCCTCCAGCACCACGCGCGCACCGGTCGGGGACAGCTGGGAGCTCCGGATCATGCCCGACACCCGCTTGAATTGGGCGCGAGCCCAGGGGAAATCGCCGGCCACCGAGACCGGCACCCGCTGGGACTTCCCGGTCTTGATGTCGAAGAGGTGGATGTCCCCGGCCTGCTCGTACACGATCGCGTCGGGCCCGGCCGACGCGTTCATGATGTCGAAATCGTCGTGGCGGGTGAGCTGCTGTATGTCTTTCGCGCCGACCGTCCAGGAGAAGAGGTTGGCGGTGAAGCCCCGGTCCGAGATGAAGTAGATGGTATTGCCCACCCACATCGGGTAGCTGTCATTGCTGTCGGTCCAGGGCAGCCTCTGCACCGAGTAGTCGGCCAGGTTCATCACACTGATCGGGTGGGTCCGGCCGCCCCGGTAGTGCCGCCATTCGCTGGCGTCGAACCACGGCGGGAACATGACGGTCGAGACTTCCTCGAACGCGATCCGGCGGCCGTCGGGCGCGTAGCCCCCGGTGAATGCCCGCGGCATCGGAAGCGGCTCTTCGAACCCGCCTGCCGCCGGAATGGAGAACAACCGGAAGTAGGACTGGTGCGGCGCGCTGAGGCGGCCCGACCCGAAGATCACCCGGGAGCCGTCGGGGCTCCAGCCGCGGACCCGGTCCACCCCGGGATGGAACGTCAGGCGGACCGGGTCGCCGCCGATCGTCGGCACGACGTACACATCGGTGTTCCCGCCCACCGTGGCGGTAAAGGCGATCCGGGACCCGTCGGGGGAGAAGACCGGCTCGGTTTCGACACCGGGCGTCGAGGTCAGCCGGCGGGCCGCCCCGCCGGATCGCGGCACCACCCAGAGATCGGCGCCGTACTCGAACGCGATGAGCTCGCGGCTCACCGTGGGGTGGCGCAGCAGGCGAGTGTCCTGGGCGGAGGCCATGCTGGTGAGGATGACCGCAGCCACCCCACCGAGGTAGAACGAACGAATGGTCATGGAAGGCTCCCCTGAGTTCTGCTGCGGACGAAGCTGACACCGTAGGTGCGCAGCGACGCCACGTGGCCCGCGCCGTCGAGGATGAAGGTCAACCCCGCGCGCTGGTCCAGCGGCGGCGGACCCACCGCGATAAACGTCTCGTACTCCCACGGATCCAGCCTGCCGATGTCCTCGTTGCCGAACCGGGCGTGGAGCGCGCCGTCGGCCAGAGTGACGCTCACGGCGCCGTAGGTGGAGTCGGCGTAGGTCCCGGCGTACCGCTCCAGCGGCAGCGAAGGGAGCACCGGGTTCGCCGGTCGCGCCGGGGCCGGGGCTGCTTCGGCACCGGCGAGAAGCTTCCGCAGCTCGGCGCTCCAGTCCCGCTCGGGGTTGCCGAGGTACACGTCAAAGACCTTGTACATCAGGGCGTGACGCAGCTCGGCATGGTCCCGATTGGCCAGCACGTACACGCCGACTTTCCGGTCGGGAAGCAGCCCGATGATCGCGCTCATGCCGTCGATGCTTCCGGTGTGCATCCACACCGTCTCGCCGTGGTAATCCTGCACGAACCAGCCCAGGCCGTAGGTGAAGATGTGGGGCCGGACCAGCGCCAGCGCGGAATAGGTCGAGAGCGCCGCCCGGATCTGGGGAGTGACCAGCTCCACGAACGTCGCCGGGGCGAGCAGCCGCTGGTCGCCGACCCGGCCGCTGTCCAGCACGAAGCGCATCCACTTGGACATGTCGGACACGCTGGACCAGACCGAGCCGGCCGGGGCCACCGGGTCGGTGGTCCGGATCGGGACCGCGCGCACGGTGTCCCGGATCTCGGCGTGGGGCCGGGCCACGTTGGGCTTGGTGTCGATTCCCGCGACCAGCGGCTCGCTCTCCGTCATGCCGAGGGGCGCGAAGATCCGGGTGCGGATGAAATCGTCCCACGGCATCCCCGACACCTTTGCGATCACGGCGCCGCCGACCGCGTAGACCACGTTCTGGTAATTCCACTGGGAGCGAAACGAGGAGGAGGGACGCACGTAGCGCAGCCGCCGGATCATTTCCGGCAGCGACAAGTCGGCCCGGGCCCAGAGGAGATCGGTCGGGGGAAGTCCGCTTCGGTGGGTGAGCAGGTCCCGGATCGTGATTTCGCGGGTGACGTACGGATCGAACAATCGGAAGTCGGGAAGAATGTCGATGACCCGGTCATCCCAGCGAAGCTTGCCCTCGTCGACCAGCATGCCGAGCGCTGCGGACGTCATGGCCTTGGTGGTGGACCCGATGGCGAACCGGGTGTGCTCGTCGACCCGAACGCTGGGCCGGGTGAGGTCGAGGACGCCGTAGCCCCGGGCAAACACCAGCGAGTCATCCTGGACGACCGCGATGGCCAGGCCGGGGACTCGCCAGTCCTTTACCCCCTGCGCGACGTAGCGGTCGAAGGCGGCCAGGTCGGGGGCGGCGGCGCCCGGCCGGGTCTGGGCGGAGGCCGCATTCGCGCCGGCGAGGGCGGCCAGGAGCACGGTGGAGCGGCGCAGCGATGTCATGGGACCTGATTCCTCTGGACCACGGGGAGCTGCAGAAAGGAGGCGGCATCGGGACCGCGGAAGATCCGCATGACGGCGGCACGGAAATCGGACTCGCGGGCCTGGAAGATGTTGGGAACGAAGGTCTGCGGGTTCCGGTCGATCAGCGGGAACCAGCTGCTCTGCACCTGGACCCGGATCTTGTGGCCCTTGAGAAACCGATAGTTCTGTGAATGCAGATCGATGGCGTACTCCTGGGTCCGGCCCGGCACGATGGCCTCGGGGTGCTCGAAGCTCTTCCGGTACCGGCCCCGGAACACGTCGTTGGACACCATGAGCTGGTACCCCGCGAGCTTGGGGTCGACCACACCGCTATCGGGGTAGACGTCGATCAGCTTGACCACCCAATCGGCGTCGCTCCCGGAGGTGGACGCGAAGAGGTGCGCCATCACGTCGCCGGCGATGACCAGGTCGTCCTCGAGGGGCGGAGTCTCCCAGGCCACCACATCGGGCCGGTCCTGGGCGAACCGCTGGTCGTCCACCAGCCAGGTGGACCAGGTGGACCCCCTCCCGTAGGTCGGGAGGATCGGGCGGGCCCGGTAGGGCACCGGCTTGGCCGGATCGGCGGTATATCCGTCGAAGCCGCTGTCCGCCCGGGCGGGCGGCTGGAATCCCATCCGGCCGCCCGGCTGGAAGTAGAGTCGGCGTGGCGTGACGCCTTCCTTGGGCGGCCAGCTGTCGTAGGAGCGCCAGACATTGCTGCCGGCTTCGAACGTGGTGGCCTCGGCGAGGTGCAGGGCGCCCTTGTCCTTGAGCCAGTAGGCGAACCAGGGCGCTTCGATGGTGCGGCGGAAGTAGACCGCGGTCGAGTCGCCGAAGTCGATGTTGCCGAGCTTCTGTCCGCTCCGGCCCCGCCAGCCGCCGTGGTTCCAGGGCCCCACCACGAGATAGTTGAGGTGCTTGCTGTCGTGAGGCTCCAGGGTCTCGTAGATCTTGACCGGCCCGTAGAAGTCCTCCTGGTCCCACCAGCCCGCCACGTTCAGCGTCGGTACGGTGACGCGATCCAGGTACGGCATCAGCGCCTCGCGCTGCCAGAACCCGTCGAAATCCGGATGGGCGACGAAGTTGTTCCAGGTGGGATACGCCCCGTGGAAATGGCGGGCATCCGCATTGGCGAGCGAGCCCAGGCCAAGGTACCAGCTGAATGTGTCGGCCTGATCGAAGGCGAACGGGGTGATCTCCTTGGAGCCCTCCATCATGGTGACGTATTCGAACCCGTAGCTCAGCCGGAAGGCGCCGTTGTGGTGGAAATCGTCGCCCAGGAACATCGAGGCCGGCGATGCCTGGGGCGATACCGCCTTGAGCGCGGGGTGGGGATCCAGCATCGCCATGACGGTGAGCCACCCCGGGTAGGACACGCCCAGCATGCCGACCCGGCCGTTGTTTCCCGGCGCGTTCTTGAGCAGCCATTCGATGGTGTCGTAGGTGTCGCTGCCCTCGTCCACGGCGGCGGCGTCGCGCTTGTCGCGGGGCGGCCGGAGCATCACGAAGCTGCCCTCGGACCCGAAGCGGCCCCGGATGTCCTGGAAGGCGAAGATGAAGCCCTCCGCGGCCAGCTCGGCGTAGGAGGCGGCGAAGGTGCCGCCGGCTCCCGCGATGCCGTAGGGCGTACGGGTGAGCAGGATGGGCAAGGCCGAGGCTGCGCCGCGGGGTGTGAAGAGGCGGGTGTGGAGGCGGACCCCGTCTCGCATCGGAATCAGGACGTCGGTGGAATCGAACGCCGGGGACTGGGCGGCCAGCCGGCCCGACCACCCGACCAACGCGAGCAGCAGCAGGACCGGGGCAGGGAAGCGGGCAGGGGTCATCGGTCGCCGCAAGTAGGAGTTTTGGTCGACTATGTCGGTGTACCAAATGTGGGACGCACCCTAGCGCCGGTGCCGCCGGGCCGGGGGCGAGGGACCGTCGGCGTCCCAGGCGTTCCAGATGCCCCGCTCCCCGTGCTCGGCGATGACCCGGGTGAGCCGCTCGGCGGCGTTGCGCCAGTTGGTTTCGACGGCGCGCTGCGCGGCGCCGGGGTCGCCCCCGGCAATGGCGCGGATGATGGCCTCATGCTCCCGCACCGAGGTCGTGATTTCGTCGACCAGGGCGCTGACGTAGAGCCGGGAGTAGCGCTCCACCTGCGGCTTGATGGCGCTGTGGAGCACCAGCAGTCGGGGGCCGATCACCCCCTCCACGTAGGCGCCGTGGAAGGCCTGATCCAGTTCGAAGATCCGGGTGACCCCGCCGCGCTTGCGGGCTTCGTCGCCCAGGGCGCGATTGAGCTCGCGAAGCCGCCGGACCACCGGGCTCCGGCGGGCGCTGGGCAGCTGCGCGGCGCACCGGCCGGCCAGTCCTTCGAGGTGACCGACGATCAGCATGATCTCGCGGCCGTCTTCCTGGGTCAGCGGCGTGACCACCAGCCGCTGGTCCCGGCCCCGACCATAGGAGTCGACGAAGCCCTCCTGCTGGAGCCGGTGGAGCGCGCTGCGGACCGGCGTGCGGCTCAAGCCGAGCCGGCGGGCCACCACCCGTTCGGCGATGCGGGCGCCTGGGGGCAGCTGCCCCGAGACGATCAGCTCACGCAGCTCGTGGTAGACCCGCCAGACGCTGTCGGAGCGGCTGTCCGCGGGAGGCGCCGCGCCGTTGCCGGGGGCGCCGCGCGCGCGAGTGGACCGACGGGACGCGGGGAGAGTGGGGGCGGACACAGGCCACAACGATACGTCGCAGGCCGGGCCGGCGCAACCGGCAGGGCGTTTTTGGTACACCGTTGCGGTATTCCAGAACGCGCCGCATATTCTCGCTGCTGGTCCCCCGCGGTCCCCGGTTCGACATCACCACAGGAGCGACGCATGAGAACCACGCCTGGTCAGCGGATCCCGCGCCGGTCGCGATTCGCCGCGTGCCTGGTTGCGGGCGCCCACTTTGTTCTCGGCGCGTCCGCGGTCCTCGCGCAGACTGGCGGCTCGGTGGCCGGCCGCGTGACCGACACGCGCTCGGGGCTTGGCCTGGCCGGCACCACCGTAACCGTGACCGGTACCCGCCTCGGCGCCACCACCGGGGACGACGGCCGCTACCGGATCACCGGGGTGCCGGCCGGCGCCCGAGAGGTCGCGGCGCGCCGGATCGGCTACGCCGCGGCCCGGCACCCGGTGACCGTCGGCGATGGCCAGACCACCACCGCCGACTTCGCGCTGGAGGCCGCCGCCTACTCCCTCGAGCAGGTGGTGGTCACCGGGACCCCAGGCGGGGAACAGCGGCGGACCCTCGGCAACACCGTCGCCGTCATCGATGCGCCGGCGGAGCTGGACCGCTCCGCGGCCCCCAGCCTCACGGCCCTGCTCAATTCCCGGGCGCCCGGCACCATCGTGACCCAGGGCACCGGGCGGATCGGGTCGGGGCCCACGATCCAGATCCGGGGCCGCTCGACCCTGTCCCTCAGCTCCGAGCCGATCGTCTACATCGACGGCGTCCGGGTGAACAACGCGGTGAACCAGGGACCGGCCGGCGCCAGCGGCTCCTCGTTCGGCTCCCAGAATTCCCAGACCGCGTCCCGGCTCGACGATATCCAGCCGGACGACATCGAAAGCATCCAGATCATCAAGGGCCCGGCCGCCGCGACCATCTACGGGACCGAAGCCGCCAACGGCGTGATCCAGATCATCACCAAGAAGGGAAACAACGGGCCGGCGCGCTGGACCGCGCGGATGGAGCAGGGCGCCGTCTCGTTCCACAACTCGACCACCCGCATGCCGACCAACTACCGGAAGAACGCCGCCGGTGACATCATCGCCTGGAACGGGATCCAGCAGGAGGCCGACAGCGGCCGTCCGGTGTTCACGACCGGGCACACCCAGTCCTATAACCTTGCCGTCTCGGGTGGCGTCCCGGCCTTGTCCTACTACGTGTCGGGTAGCTACAGCGACGACGAGGGTGTCGAGCCCAACAACTTCGGCACCTCGTTCAGCGGGCACGCCAACGTGAGCACCTCGCCGTCTCCCAAGCTCGACATCGTGAGCAGCCTCAACTACGTGCGCAGCTCGATGCACCTGGGGGCCGACGCGGGCGTATCCCCGCTGCTGAGCGCGATCATCGGCCACAGCCTGCTCAATCCGGGCAATCGGGGCTTCCAGTACGTGCCGCCCGAGGTGCCCCAGCGGCTCTACGATAACAGTCAGGACATCAACCGATTCACTGGCGGCGTGACCTTCAATAACCGGCCCGTCGACTGGTTTTCCCACCGCCTGATCGTCGGCCTCGACTTCACCTCGGACGACAGCAAGGCCCTGGAGCGCTTCGCCACGCCGGACCTGGCGCCGTTCCTGGCGCCGCTGGGCGGCCCCGCCATCTCCGGCGGCCGGATCGGGCAGACGCTGCGCGACAACAGCTACATCACCGGCGATTACTCCGGCACCGCCAAGACCAAGCTGACTTCGAACCTCAGTTCGTCCACCTCGGTCGGCGGCAACTTTATCCGCAAGCAACTCAAGACCAGCTTCCTGGGGGCCTCCAACTTCCCGGCGCCGGGGCTCGAGACGGTGTCCAGCGCGACCAACCCGCCCACCGTCTCGCAGGCCCTGGTGGTCAATACAACCCTGGGCCTGTGGGCGCAGCAGCAGTTCGGGTGGCGGGACCGTTTCTACGTCACCGCGGCCCTCCGGGTCGACAACAACTCGGCGTTCGGGCAGGACTTCAAGTGGGTGACCTATCCGAAGCTCAGCGCCTCCTGGGTCCTGAGTGAAGAGCCCTTCCTCAAGGGTCTGAGCAGTCAGGTGAGCACCCTCAAGCTGCGGGCGGCCTATGGCCAGTCCGGCACCCAGCCCGACGCGTTCGCGGCCCTGCGCACGTTTATCACTGGCGGGCGAGCCAATGGCGAATCGGGTATCACGCCGGGCTCCTTCGGCAACGCCAACCTGAAGCCGGAGCGCGGCAAGGAAATCGAGGCGGGATTCGAGGCCGAGCTGTTCAACCGACTCAGCCTGGATTTTACCTACTTCTCCAAGCACACCACCGATGCCATCCTGCAGCAGGCCACCGCGCCGTCGGGAGGCTTCCCGGGATCTCAGGCAGTCAACGTCGGGGAGACCAAGAACCACGGCATCGAGATCCAGGCCAGCTTCCAGGCTCTGGCCAGCACCAACATCTCCTGGGACATCAACGGCAACCTGGGGACCAATAAGGACGAGATCGTGGACCTGGGGACGCTGCCGTTCGCCGGGTCCACCAACGTACGGAGCGTCAAGGGCTACCCGATCAACGCCTACTGGTCCAAGGTGGTGGTGAGCGCAGACCGGGACCCCTCGACCAACGCCATCACGAACATTCTCTGCGATGGCGGGCCGGGAAATGCGCCGGTCGCCTGCTCGGCGGCTCCGGTGGTCTTTGTCGGTACCCAGACGCCCAAGCTGACCGGCAGCCTGTCATCCTCGGTAACTCTGTGGCAGCGGGTGACCCTGTACGGGCTGCTCGACTTCAAGCGGGGCCACCGGCTGTTCAACGCCAACGACTACCTGCGCTGCGGTGCGGCCGGGCAGCTCTGCGAGGCGTTCGTGCGTCCCGAGAAATACCCAACCCACCTCCTGGCCAGTATCCAGCCCGCTTCGATCGGTGCCGGCATCATCGAGCCCTTCCTCCAGGACGCGTCCTTCTTCCGGCTCGGCGAGGTCTCGGCGAGCTATGCGCTGCCTTCGCGCTGGCTGCGACGAATCGGTGTGACCGGAGCCCGGTTCACGCTGACGGCCCGGAACCTCCACACCTGGACCAAGTACGAAGGACTCGATCCGGAGGAGCGCCAGGGCCCCAACGACCAGGCCCTGCTGCCGCCGCTCCGGCGCTTCATCGCGACTCTGAACCTGACGTTTTGAACCCAACCTATCTACGGGAGCGAGGCGTCTCGATGCCTTCCACTGGATTCTCTCGACGCGCGGTGCTGGCCGGCCTGGCGCTGTCCCTGCTCGGGGCGGCCGCGGCCTGCAGCGACATCACCAGCCTGGAACAGCAGAACCCGGGCTCGATCCTGGCGCGCGATGTGTACGCGCCGGCCAACGCCCAGTTGCTGGTGACCGGGGCGATCGGCGATTTCGAATGTGCGTTCCACCGCTACGTCGTGGACCAGGCGATTCTGGGCGACGAGCTGGTGAATGCCTTCTCGAACACGAGCAATTTCGATCTCGACCGCCGCACCATGACCACGAGCCAGCCGTACGGCACCGCCGATTGCAACGCCACGACCCAGCTGCCGGGGCTGTATACGCCCCTCTCGGTGGCGCGGGGCACGGCCGATACCATCCTGGCTCGGCTGAGCGAGTGGACCGATGCGCAGATGCCCACCGGCATCAACCGGACCCAGCTGATCGGCAAGGCGGCTGCCTATGCCGGGTACAGCCTCGTGCTGCTGGGCGAGAGCATGTGCAGCGCGGCGATCAACCTGGGCCCCGAGCTGTCCAAGGCCCAGGTGTGGGCCGAGGCCAAGAGCCGGTTCGACGCGGCGATCGCGTCCGCCACCACCGCGAGTGATGTCACCACCCTCAACCTGGCCCGGCTGGGCCGGGCCCGGACCGAGCTCGATCTGGGACAGATCACCGCGGCGGGCGCCGATGCGGCCCTGATCCCCGCCGGATTCGTCGTCAACGCGATCGCCAGCGCGGCCGGAACCACCCGCCAGCAGAACCTGGTGTTCATCCACACCCAGGTGAGCAACTTCTCCTCGGTGGATCCCTCCTTCGTCGGCCTCACCTTCGGCGGTGTCGCGGATCCCCGGGTGTCGGTAACCGTCACCACGACCAAGGGCAGCGACGGGTTCACCTTCATGCGGCGGGTCAACAAGTACGCCGACCGGGGCGCCTCGATCCCGATCGCGCGCTACACCGAGGCCCGCCTGATCCTGGCCGAAGCGAATGTTGCCGCGGGCGACCTCACCGGCGCCGCGGCGATCATCAACGCCTTGCATACCGCGGCCGGGCTCCCCGCCTACGACGTGACCGGGCAGACCGCCGCACAGGTGAAGGCCCAGGTCGTGGAGGAGCGGCGCCGCGAGCTGTTCATGGAAAGCCAGCGGCTCGGCGACATGAACCGCTACAAGCTCCCCCGACTCCCCGCGGACGGCACGCCGTTCCCGAACGGCGGAACCTACGTGAGCGCCGCGTGTGACGGCGCCGACGCTCAGGGCTATCCGTTCGGCTTCAAGCTCCCCGACGTCGAGCGCAACAACAACCCGAACATCAACAAGCCGTGAGACGGCGCCGGGTCAACGGGTCGTGAACGGATCGCCGACTCACGGAGCCCTCATGACGGCATCACGCGACCCGATTCTCGACCCGATTCGTCGCGAGCTATGGCTGTTGAAGGGCTACGCAGCGCTGGTGACCCTGCTCCTGGGCGCCTTGTCGGTCGCGGCCTTCCGGCAGTCCGCCCAGAAGACCCGGTTCACCGAGATCGACGTGGAGCGCATCAACATCGTCGAGCCGGATGGTTCGTATCGCATGGTGATCTCCAACCGGCCCCGGTCCATCGGACCGGTCTACAAGGGCAAGCCCTTCGGCTATCCGGGGGGGACGCGGCCGGGAATCATCTTCTTCAATGACGAGGGTACCGAGAACGGCGGGCTCACCTTTACCGGCCGGAGGCGGGAAGACGGGACCTACGCCTCGTCGGTGGGTATGTCGTTCGACCAGTACAACGAGGATGAGACCCTCACGCTGCGCTACAGCGACGAGAACGGGCGCAAGACCAGCGCCATCACCATCGCGGACCGGGACGAGCGGGATATCTACGACCTGATCATGCAGCGCGATTCGATCAACCAGATGCCGGACAGCACCGCCCGGACCGCGGCGCTCCAACGCCTCTTCGGGCCGCGCAACGGTGTGCCCCTCGCGGCCACCCGGGTGTATCTCGGCCGCGACCGCAGCAAGGCGGCCGTGCTCAACCTCTTCGATCCGTATGGAAAGCCGCGCATTCGGCTGAAGGTGGATTCGCTTGGCACGGCCAGCCTGGAGTTCCTCGACGGGCAAGGGGCGGTCACCACGCGGTTCCCGGAGCAGAAGCCGTAGCGCTGTTTCCTCGCTATACTGTCCGGTATGATCGGCCGATGCGTTCTGGCCAGCCTGCTCCTCGCCGGCTTCCCGGTGTGCGCCGTGGCGCAGGCGCGGCTCCAGACCATCATCGGCCTGGTCCATACGTCGGGAGACAGCAGCCTCCCCCTGGCGGGGGCGGACATCCAGCTCGGGAGCCGCAAGACCTCCACCGATGCGCGGGGCCAGTTCCGCATCGACAGCCTGCCGGTGGGCGAGTATGACATCACCATCCGGCACATCGGCTACCGTCCCCTGCGGTCCCGGGTGGTCGTCTCGCCGGCCGAGCCGACCACGCTCGAATACTTCCTGAAGTTCTCGCCCTACCTGCTGCCCGACCTGGTGGTCGAGTCCCGCCGGGTCGGGATATATGGAGCGGTCCGGGACCGGGCGGATCGGCCCGTCAAGGGCGCCAGCGTCGAGATCATCGGGTTCAACGGCAAGGTGATCATCACCGACAGCCTGGGACAGTTCTCGCTGCCGGATGCCCGCAAGGGCGGCTACCTGATCCGCGCCACCGGCGACGGCTACGTCGAACGACGCCTCACCGTCGAGGTCCAGAACGGGAAGGGCCGCGACGTGACGATCCAGCTCGCTCCAGGGGAGAGCAGGGTCGTCGGCAATCGCGAAGCGGCGGCATTGTTCGACCTCCGCCAGAGCCTGGCCACGGGAGTCGCGCGGTCACGGATGATGGGGCAGGACGTAGCCCGCTATGGATCGATGTCGGTCTGTGACGTGCCGCGGATCCGGATGGTGGCGGGGTCGTATCCGCGGGGGGTGCTCAACGGCGAGAAGGAGATTCCGGTCGGACAGCTCTGTACCTGGCGCATGGACGAGGTGGCAATGATCCAGCTGGTACCGGGGAACACTAGGTACACCCGGACCGGCCCGATCCACGAGGATGGCTACGTGATCCTCTGGGAGAAGTGGTAGCCTACTTCCCCAGCACTCCCTTCCAGCCGTTGGAAATCAGTGAGGCGATCCCCGCCAGGATGCGGGGCAGCGCCAGCCCGCCCGGGGAGGCCAGGTATCGCGCCTCCCAGAGCGGGTCGAATTTGTCCTTGAACCGTCGCAGGCCCCGGAAATTGTAGAACCGCTCCCCATGCTCGAAGAGCAGTGCGCCGACCCGGTGCCGGAACGGGGCCAGGGTCCGGTGTTCGAACCCCGACAGCGGAGCCATGCCGAGGTTGAACCAACGGTACTGTTCCGCCGCGCCCCAGAGAAACGTGTGCACGAACAGGAAGTCCATCACCCCCGCGGGGGCGTCCCGAGTGTAGCGCATCAGGTCCATGGACAGCTCCTCCCGGGACTTGGTCTCCCAGAGGTTGGCAAACGCCACGATCCGTCCCTGGTGCCGGACGATCGCGTGCCGGAATCGCCGCAGGTAGGCCGGGTCGAACCCGCCCAGCGAAAAGCCCTTCTCGCGGGTTCGCTTGGCGTCCAGCCAGTCGGCCGACACCACCGCCAGCTCCGACAGGATCGCCTCGACGCCCTCCGGGGGGACGATCTCGAAGGTGGCGCCTTCCCGTTCGAGCCTTCGAAAGTCTCGGCGAAGATTTCGGCGGTGGCTCCCATCCAGGGAATACCCCGAGAGGGAGACGCGGGCCGCCTCCCCGATGCGGGTCAGCGTGAGGCCAAGATCGATGTACAGGGGCAGGTGCTCCTTCCGCACTTCATAGAAGACGGTCCAGCCGCCATGCTGGTGGGCCAGCGCCCGGAATGCCCAGGCAAGCTCCGAAAACTCCTCCGATCGTCCGATCGGATCGCCCATGGCGACCCAGGACCTTCCGGAGACTGCATAGGCAAGCAGGGACTTCCCGCTCTCGCTCCAGAGCAGGGTCTTGTCGCCGGTGAGGGCGACATTGGCGAGCGCCGAATTCCCCTCCAGCACCGCCGCGAGCGCCCGGTCGAGCTCGGCCGGCTCGGGCAGGACCGGGGCGGCCCGGGCCGGACCCAGGAGGCGTACCACCCCGAATCCAGCCGCGACCGCGAAGGCCCCGACGGTCGCCCGGAGGAATCGGGAGGCATCGGCGTGGAGGGCGAACTGCCACCAGAGTTCGTCGGCATAGACGACATGCCGGTAGCGGAATTCTCCAAGGGCAACCACCGCGACGAGGACCAGCAGCACGGTCACGATCCATTCGGTCGACCAGGGCTCGGCCATCAGCCGGGTTCGCCGAAAGAAGCGCCGTCGGGAGGGAAAGAGCAGGGCCGCGCTCCCCGCGAGGAAGATCGCCTCCTCATAGTCCGCGCCCTTGAACAACGATGTAACTGCTCCCACCGTGAGGAGGACCATCGCCGAGTAGTAGGCGATGTCCAGCCGGCGGGACAGCCCCCAGGCCAGGATTACGAGTCCCATGCCCGCCACGCTGCCGATGAAGTGCGACAGCTCGATCACCGGAAGGGGCAGCAGCTCGCCGAGCCAGTGCATCCGGGAGGGGACTTCCGGCGTGACGCCCGACACCAGCAGCAGCACCCCGGCGCCCAGAATCAGGATCGAGAGAGCGTATGGTGTCACGCCGGGCAGCCACCGCGCCGCCCACCGGGTTGCCCCGTCGAGGTGCGCTCGCTGGCGCACTGCCTCGGTGGCGATCAGCAGGACCATGCCCAGGGCAAAGGGGACGAGGTAGTAAACCGCGCGGTACGCCACCAGCGCGCCCAACACCGCGCCCGACCCCGCCGCCTGGCCGAGACCGAGGACGATCAACGTGTCGAACACTCCGAGTCCGCCCGGGACGTGGCTGGCGAGGCCGGCGACCTGGGCGACGACGAACAGGCCGAGGAACCCGGCAAACCCGAGACCGGGGATCGGGGGGAGCAGGCTGAACAGCACGGCGGCGGCGAGGCTCCAGTCGAGGCACGACACGACCAGCTGCTCGACCGCCAGAGCAGGATGGGGCACGGTGAAGCTGAGGCCGAAAACCTCGAGCGGTCTCCGGTGGAACAGCGACAGCAGCAGGTAGCTCAGGGCCGCCAGGAGAAAGGCCGTCCCGGCTACGACAAACAGCACCGGGTGGCTGCCGGTAATGCCCGCCACCAGCGAGGGCTCGACCAGCAGGACCCCGCCGGTGAGCGTGACCACGCCGAGCCAAAGGGTAACGCCCGCGAAGCCGACTGCTCGGGCGATTTCCGGTGCGGAGAGCCCCCAGGCCGACCAAAATCGGTATCGCACCGCGCCGCCGGTAAACACCGCGAACCCAAGGGTCTGGCTGAGGGAGTAGGCGATGAAGGAGGCGACGGCGACCTGGAAGCGGGAGACCCGCTGGTCGACATATCGCATGGCGAGGGCGTCGTACCGGGTCAGCACTGCATAAGCCAGTGCCGTGAAGCCCAGGGCCCGGAGCAGGGCGCCGCGGGATAACGAATGCAGGTGCCCGATGATTTCCGCGTAGTGATGCTGAGCCATCTCACGGCGGAGCACGAGCACGGCGATCGTGAAGACGCCGAGGGCCACGAACGGGGCGGCACGCGACAACGCCGTAAGGAAGCGCATCCGCATGCGCTAACTTACCCGGACCTCGCAATCGGCGGTGGCGCGGTGCTGTTCGGTATGGGTTTCTTCATGATGGCGCTGGTGCAGGGCGGCACTCCGGTCGCTGAGGGCCTCCCCCTGGTCGAGGCGCAAGCGACCGGTGGTGGCCACACCATGGCGATACTCCTCAGCGGGGACGGGAACTGGGCCGGCTTCGACAAGGGCCTGGCCCGGGAGCTCAACGCCCTCGGCATCTCCGTCGTGGGGCTCAAATCACGGTCCTGGCTGAACGCGGCCCCGAGCAAGACGCCCGACCGGGCCGCGGCCGATCTCACGCGGATTCTCGCAGCTTATGTTCCCGCTTGGCGCGCCGACACGGTGGTGCTGATCGGGTATTCCCGCGGCGCCGACCTCGCGCCGTTCATGGTCAATCGCCTCGACGGGACCTGGCGGAAGCTCATGCCGCTCCTGGTGCTGCTTTCGCCGGGCCGGTTTGCGAGCTTCGAGTTCCACCTGTCCGACCTTATCTCCGACAAGCGCCGCCCCACCGACATTCCACTCCTCCCTGAGGTGGAGAAGCTCCAGGACCTCCCCATCCTCTGCGTCTATGGCATCAGCGATCCCGGCGCCCTCTGTCCCGACCTGCACTCCGCGCTCGTCCGGGTTGTGGCACGTCGCCAGGGACATCGGATGGAAGACCCGGAAGACATCGCCCTGCTGATCGCCGCCGCGCTCAGGGACGCGGGAAAGCCCCGTTAGGCCGGGTTGACCGGCGGTTCTTAACCTGTTACAATTACGCCACTTGAAAGCGAGGGCCTCGCGGTCCTCCACCCTGAGCCAGATCCGCGGCGAACGGGTTCCTGAATCGCTCCACTGGTGCCATTCCTCTCGGCACGGCAGCGCTCCGGAACACCCCGCCACGCGGGGTGTTTTTGTTTCGCCAAGACTGGAGGTCGGCCACTGAGCACTAACGAGCGCGAACGCCGGACCCGTGTCAACCGGATGATCCGGATCAGCCCGGTTCGAGTCATTTCCGATTCCGGCGAACAGTTGGGTGTCCTGACAATCGAAGAAGCCCTCGCGGCCGCCGAAGAGCGCGGCCTCGATCTGGTGGAGGTCGCTCCGACGGCCCGGCCCCCCGTGGTCAAGATCATGGACTACGGGAAGTACAAGTTCGAAGAGGCCAAGGCAGCTCGCGCGGCCAAGAAGAAGCAGCACGTGATCGACATCAAGGAGGTGAAGTTCCGCCCCGGGATCGACGATCACGACTTCGACTTCAAGACCCGCCATATGCGCGAGTTCCTGGGCGAAGGCGACAAGGTGAAAGTGACGATGATGTTCCGCGGCCGGCAGATGGCCCGGATCGATCTCGGCAAGGCGGTGCTGGACCGCGTGGCCGCCGCGCTGGCCGACATCGGCAAGATCGAGTTCGACGCCCGGCTCGAAGGGCGCAACATGACCATGGTAATCGCGCCCAAGTAGCCGGCGCCGCACTCAGGAGATTGCAATGCCCAAGATGAAGACCAAGCGCGCCGCGATGAAGCGCTTCACGTTCACCGGAACCGGCAAGCTCAAGCGGGGCCGGGCCAACAAGCGCCACATCCTGACCAAGAAGACGCGGAAGCGGAAGAACCAGCTCGGCAAGGCCACCCTGGTGAGCTCCGCCGATTTCCCACGCGTGTCCCGCCTGCTTCAGGCCTAGGAGACTGATACCATGCCTCGCGTAAAGAGTGGTGTCGCGCATCACGCGCGCAAGAAGAAGATCATGGAGGCGGCCAAGGGCGGCTTCCAGGCCCGGAGCAAGCTCTACAAGGCCGCCAAGGAGAACGTCGAGCGCGGCCTGGCCTATGCCTACCGGGACCGTCGCAAGAAGAAGGGAGACTTCCGCACCCTCTGGATCCAGCGCATCAACGCCGCCGCTCGGATTCACGACATCAGCTACAGCCGGCTGATGGCGGGGCTCAAGAAGGCGGGCGTCGAGATCAACCGGAAGGTCCTCGCCGACCTCGCGGTGCATGACGCCGACGCGTTTGCGAAGATTGCGGAGATTGCCAAGAAAGCCGCGTAGCGCCGCCACGATCGCGGTTCTGTCGGCTGCAGTATTGACCCCCGCGGTCGCCACGCCGGCGGACGCGGGGGTTCTGGCAACCTGATCAGAGGCTGAATGGACCACACCGGCTATCCCGAACTCGATGCGCTGCTCCCCCGGCTCGCCGCGATCCCGTCCCTGGATCGCGCCGGGCTGGACGCGGAGCGTATCGCCGTCATGGGCCGGAAGCAGGGGGCGCTCACCGCGGCGCTTCGCGGAGTGGCCCGGGTTCCGGCGGAGGAGCGCAAGGCGTTCGGCACCGTGTCCAACGGGCTGAAGGAGGCCTTCGAGGCGGCCTTCTCCGCGCGGGAATCCGAGCTCGCGGCGGAGCGGCTCGATGCGCCGGGGGCCGCCATCGACCTCACCATGCCGGGGCGCAACCGCTGGATCGGCGCCCTGCATCCGGTCACCCGCGTGGTGGACGAGATCATCGCCATCTTCCGGGAGCTCGGGTTCGCGGTGGCGGTCGGGCCCGAGGCCGAGACCGAGTGGCTCAACTTCGGCGCGCTCAACTTCCCGCCCGACCACCCCGCCATGGACATGCACGACACCCTCTACCTGTCACAGGGTCCGGGCGAGCGGGTGCTGCTGCGCACCCATACCTCGCCGGTCCAGGTGCGGGTGATGCAGGCCGGGCCGCCGCCCTACCGCGTCCTGGTGCCGGGCATGGCCTATCGCAACGACACCGCGGACGCCTCTCATACGCCGGGCTTTCTCCAGATCGAGGGACTGGCGGTGGACGAGGGCATCGGTTTCGTCGACCTGAAGGCCACCTTGACGCATTTCGCGCGGCGGTTCTTCTCTCCCGCCACCAAGGTGCGGTTCCGGCCGTCCTATTTCCCGTTCACCGAGCCGTCCGCGGAGCTGGACGTGGAGTGCCAGATCTGCCACGGCAAGGGGTGTCCCGCGTGCAAGCAGACCGGCTGGATGGAGCTGCTCGGCTGCGGCATGGTACATCCCAAGGTGCTCACCAACTGCGGGGTCGACTCCGAGCGCTACACCGGGTGGGCCTTCGGCCTTGGCCCCGGACGGACGGCCATGCAGCGCTACGATGTACCGGACCTTCGCCTGATGAGCGGCGGCGACATGCGCTTCCTTCGCCAGCTCGCGGGGCAGGAGGGAGCGTGAACGTCTCCCGCCGGTGGCTCGAGGCGTTTCTGCGCCGCCCCCTCGACGCGAAAGAGGTAGCCGGGAAGCTCGCCATGCTCGGCGCGCCCGCCGACGCGATCGTGGCGCTCCACCAGGAGCTGTCCGGCATCGTGGTGGCGCTGGTGGAGGAGGTGCGCCCGCATCCCAATGCGGACCGGCTCCGGCTCTGCACCGTCAACGACGGCCAGGCGGAGCGCCACCACGTGGTCTGTGGAGCGCCCAACGTCGTGGTGGGGGGGAAGTACCCCTTTGCGCGCATCGGCGCCTCCCTGCCGGGCGGGCTCGTCATCGAGCAGCGGAAGATTCGGGGCGAGCCGTCGGAAGGGATGCTCTGCTCTCCTCGGGAGCTCGGGCTCGGCGCCGACCACGACGGCCTGATGACCCTCACCACCGACGCGGCGCCGGGCTCGCGCTTCCTCGACGTGCTGGCGCTGGATGACGATCGGCTCGAGCTCGATACCGCGCCGGTCAGGGCCGATCTGCTGGGACACAAGGGAGTGGCCCGCGAGCTGGCCGCGGCATTCAAGACGACGTTCCGGCTGCCCGATATCGAAGGCTCATCCGCCGACGTGCCCCGACCCGCTCGCACCACCGGCCCGGCCGACTGCGGCGGGGTGTCGGTGTCGATCGAGCCGGGATGCTCCTGTGCCCGCTTCGCCGCGGCCGTGATCCGCGGGGTCACCGTCGGGCCGTCGCCGGCGTGGCTCCGGCAGCGGCTCGAGGCCATCGGCCAGCGCAGCATCAACAATGTCGTGGATGCCACCAACTACGTGATGTTCGAGCTGGGTCAGCCGCTCCACGCCTACGACCTCGGTCGCCTGGCCGGTCCGTCCATCGCCGCGCGCCTGGCGCTTCCCGGCGAGCGCCTGGTCACGCTCGATGGCGTGGACCGCGCCCTCGACACCGGCATGACCGTCATCGCCGATGCGGCCGCGGCGGTCGGCATCGCCGGAGTAATGGGCGGCCACGGCTCCGAGATCTCCGCCGCCACCACCGACCTGCTCCTCGAATGCGCCTGGTTTGCGCCGGTCCCCACGCGCGCCACGCGCAAGGCGGTCAGCCTGTCCACCGAGGCGAGCCAGCGGTTCGAGCGGGGCACCGACCTTCAGGCGGTGCCGGACGCCCTGCGCCGCTGCATCCAGGTGCTGCTGTCCACCGCCGGCGGCCGGGTGGACGGCGAGAGCGTCGACTGCTGGCCGGAGCCGAGCGGCCCACCCCGGATCTTCCTCCGGACTTCCCGCGTGGCCCAGGTGCTCGGCGTGGAGCTGCCGGTCCACGTGCTGGAACAATGCTTCGTGGCCATCGGGGCGACCCTGGTGAACAAGCCGGCCGAACATCGGCTCGCGGTGGAGGTGCCGGGGTGGCGCCCCGACCTGCTCGAGGAGATCGATCTGATCGAGGAAGTCGCCCGGATCTACGGGTACGATGCCTTCCCCGACGAGCTCCGGCCCTTCCGCGCCGGCAACCAGACCGACGCGCCGATTCATGTCACCGCCGATCAGGTGCGCCGCGGCCTGGCCGCCGAGGGACTGCTGGAGGCCGTGCTGCTGCCGCTGGGGCCCTCGACCGGCGCCGCCGAGGTGCCGGTGCTTAACCCGCTCTCGGCCGAGCACGGCTTCCTCCGGGCCCGGCTTACGCCCGGCCTGGTGCGGCAGGTCGAGGCCAACTGGGCCAACCAGGTGCGGGACGTCCGGCTCTTCGAGGTGGGGACGGTCTTTGCCCCGGGTCTGCCCGGGGACCGGCCGATGGAGGAGACCCGGGTCGCGGCGGTGATTACCGGCGCGCGGGTGCCGCCGCACTGGAGCGATGGCGGGAGCAGGCCCGAGTGCGACGCATGGGATCTGAAGGGGTTGTTCGAGCGCACCGTATCTCTGGCGATTCCCGGAGCGTCGGTGCAAGTTGAAGGGAACGGATGGGTGGCGATGAACGCCGCGGGCCGAGCGGTGGGCCGTGCCGGCCCGCTGGTCGCCGACGCACCACCCTGGGCGGCCCCGCTCTTCGGGCTCGAGGTGGAGGTGGATGCGGCGCCCCGCGCGGTGCGCAGATTCCGCCCCCTGCCGACCACGCCGGCGGCTACCCGCGACCTGGCGCTGCTGCTGCCCGACGGCGCCCCGATCGAATCGGTCGTTGGGGCGGTCAGTGAATCCGCCGGGGGCCTGCTGGAACGCGTGGCGGTCACCGATGAGTATCGGGGCCCCGAGTTGCCCGCGGGCCGCCGCAGCGTGACGCTGCACCTGGTGCTGAGGGGACGGGAGCGGACCCTTCGGGACGTCGACGTCGAGGCGGTGGTGCAGCGGATACTCTCGAAGCTGGGACAGTCCCTTGACGTCACCCTACGCACGAACTGATCGGGCGGTCCTGGAGGAGCTGGAACAGCTCCTCGCCGCGGTCGAGCAGGAGCTCGCCTCGTGGCGGGCGCGCTGCCAGCGGGCCGAAGCCGAACTGGCGCAGAGCATCGGCAAAGGGAAGGGCGGCCACGCCGGTCCCGAGTTGTCCCAGGCCCGGCTCCGGATCGGGGCACTCGAAGGCGAAAACGACGACCTGAAGCGCCGGATCTCGGCCGCGCGGGAACATGTCGAGCGGCTCCGGACCCGGCTCCGGTTCGTCGAAGAGCACGGCGCGGGAGACGCGGCATGAGCGCCTCCCGCCATTCGGTCAAGATCCAGCTCGGCGGCGCCGAGTTCACGGTGAACTCGGAGCACCCGCCGGAGTACACCCGCGAGGTGGCGGCCTATTTCGACGCGGCGCTGGCCCGCATCAGGGTGTCGGCCCCCTCGCTGGATGCCCACAAGGCGGCGCTCCTGGCCGGCCTCGCGATCACCGATGAATTGTTCCAGGGCCGGCAGGGCGACGGCGAGCACGCCGCCCGTCTGAGCGCCATGCGCGACCGGCTGGCTCGCCTCCTTCCGCCGACTCGCCGGGGCGGAGTGGCCAAGGGAGCTTCGCTTCCGGCCGACTGACTCACCCGCGGCCTCCGGGCCGCGTGCGGAGATACCTCGATGACCCCGTCCGAACTGCTCCCCTGGCTGGGGGGGCTCGTAGCCGGAGTGCTGTTCGCCCTCATCGGTTCCTCCCTGTACCTCCGGGCCCGCCGGCGCTCGGCGGCGTCGATCCTGTCCGAGGCGGAAACCCGGGCTGCCGCCACCCTCAAGCGCGCCGGGCTCGACGCGGAGCAGGCCAAGTCCGCCGCTGTGCTCGAGGGGAAGATGGAAGTCCTGCGACTTCGGGAAGAAGGCGACCGGGACCTGTCGCGCCGCCGCGAGGAGGCCGACCGCGCCGAGCGTCGCACCGAGGAGCGCGAGAAGGGATTGGCCAAGCGCGGCGAGCTGCTGGAACAGCAGGAGAAGTCGGTGGCCGGGCGGCTCTCCGGCATTGAGCGCCAGGAGCTGGGCGTCAAGGTGCGGGAAGCGGAGGTCGAGGTACTGGTCAAGGAGCAGCACATCCGGCTGGAACGCGTCGCTGGGCTCACCTCCGAGGAAGCCAAGCGGGAGCTGCTGCAGAAGGTCGAAGACGAGGCCCGGGCCCAGGCCGCCGCCTTGAGCCGCGATATCCGGGAGCAGGCCAAGAAGGAAGCCGAGAAGGACGCCAAGAAGATCATCGCGCTGGCAGTCCAGCGGCTGGCCGCCGAGCACACCGCCGAGACCACGGTCTCCGCGGTGGCCCTGCCCAGCGACGAGATGAAGGGCCGGATCATCGGCCGCGAGGGCCGCAACATCCGGGCCTTCGAACAGGTCACCGGCGTCGACCTCATTATCGACGACACTCCCGACACGGTCGTCGTCTCCTGCTTCGATCCGATCCGCCGCGAGGTGGGCCGCCGCGCGCTCGAGGCCCTGATCGTGGACGGCCGGATTCACCCCGGCCGCATCGAGGAAATCGTCAAGAAGATCCGGACCGAGCTCGAGGTCCAGCTGGTGGAGCTGGGCGAGCAGGCGGCCTTCGAAACCGGCATTCACGGGCTTCACCCCGAGATGATCAAGCTGGTCGGCCGCATGCGGTACCGGACCAGCTATGGCCAGAACATCTACGACCATTCCAAGGAAGTCGCCTGGCTCGCCGGGATGATGGCCGCCGAGCTCGGGCTCGACGTGGCGCTGGCCAAGCGGGGCGGGCTGCTCCACGACGTGGGCAAGGTGCTCACCCACGAGAGCGAGGGCACTCACGTCGAACTCGGCGTCGAGATGGCGCGCAAGTACAAGGAAACCGGCGCCGTGATCGGCTGCATCGCCGCGCACCACGACGACGTGCCTCACGAGACCATCGAATCGGTGCTGGTGCAGGCCGCCGACGCGATCAGCGGCTCCCGTCCCGGCGCGCGGCGCGAGGCGTTCGAGACCTACGTCAAGCGGCTCACCAAGCTCGAGGAAATCGCGGCCGGGTTCGACGGGGTGGAGAAGACCAACGTGATCCAGGCGGGCCGCGAAGTGCGGGTGATCGTGGTGCCGGAGCGGATCGACGACGCCAAGGCCGCCGAGCTGGCGGAAACCATCGCGCGCAAGATCGAGAGCGAACTGCAGTATCCCGGACAGATCAAAGTCACCGTCATTCGGGAGACCAGGGCTGTCGGGCTGGCCAAGTGACGGCACGAATCCTCGACGGCGCCGCGATCGCGAAGGCGATTCGCGACGAGATCGCGCGCGACACGGCTGAGCTGGCCGGCCAGGGCATCACCCCCGGCCTGGCCGTGGTGATCGTCGGGGCAGATCCCGCCAGCCAGGTCTACGTGAAGGCCAAGGGGCAGGCCTGCCGCGAAGCGGGGATGCATTCCGAGACCATCGTGCTCCCGGCCACCGCCTCCCAGGCTGAGGTCCTGTCGGTGGTGGATTCCCTCAACGCCAATCCGGTGATTCACGGGTTCCTGGTCCAGCTCCCCCTGCCCAGGCACATCGACGGCGAGAAGGTGCTGAACCGGATCGCGCCCGCCAAGGACGTGGACGGCTTCCACCCGGTCAACGTGGGCAAACTCTCGGTGGGCGATCCGACCGCCTTCCGGCCCGCTACGCCCTACGGCGTGCAGCAGATGCTGATCCGCTCCGGCGTCGAGACCAAAGGGGCCCACGCGGTCATTGTGGGGCGCTCCAACATCGTCGGGAAGCCCATGGCGATGCTGCTGCTCCAGGACGCGCCGGGAGGGAACGCCACGGTCACCGTGTGCCATTCGCGCTCCCGTGACCTCCCCGGGATCACCCGGCAGGCCGACATCCTGGTCGTGGCCATCGGCCGACCCCGTTTCGTGACCGCAGACATGGTCAAGCCCGGGGCCGTCGTGGTGGACGTGGGAATCAATCGGGTGACCGATCCCGCCCACCCCAAGGGCTACCGAATCGAGGGTGACGTGGACTACGCGCCGGTGGCCGAAGTGGCGTCGGCCATCACGCCAGTGCCTGGCGGGGTAGGGAAGATGACCATCGCGATGCTCCTGGCGAATACGCTGCAAGCGGCGCGCGCCGGACGGACGGTGGGGACGGTGAGGACGGACGGACGGTGACAGGCCAGAATTCGCTCTTTCCGACCTCACCGTCCTCACCGTCCTCACTGTCCGGTCCCACCGCGCTCAGCGTCACCCAGCTGGTTTCCGCGCTTCGCCGAGCGGTCGAAGGGGCTACCGGTACGGTCTGGATCAAGGGGGAGGTCACGTCGTTCAAGGCGTACGGAAGTGGTCAATGGTACTTCACTTTGCGCGATCCTGAGAGCTCAATTAGATGTGTGATGTGGAAAAGTAACACGCTGAAAGTCGGCGCGAAGCCGCTTGATGGAACCGAGGTATACGCCCTGGTCACCCCGACCGTCTGGGCCGACAAGGGAGAGCTCCGGGCCACGGTTCAGGTCATGCTGCCCACGGTCGGGATTGGCGTGCAACAGCTCAATCGGGAGAAGGTCCGGGCCGCCCTCGAGAAGGATGGACTGCTGGACCCGGCCCGAAAACGCTCCCTCCCACAGTTTCCCCGGTCCATCGCGGTGGTCACCAGCGCCGAAGGTGCCGCGCTCCAGGACATTATCACCGTCGCCAGGAAACGGTGGAGCTCGGTGCGGTTGCTGGTGGTGGGGGCCAAGGTCCAGGGCGATGGCGCGGCCCGCGAGCTCTGCCGGGCCCTCGCGGTGGTGAACCGACTCCGGGTGGACCTCTGCATCATCGGCCGGGGCGGCGGGTCGAGAGAGGATCTCCAGGCCTTCGACAATGAGAAGGTCTGTCGAGCGGTGGCTGCGCTCAAAATGCCGGTGATCTCCGCGGTGGGGCACGAGACCGACGCCTCGCTGACCGACCTCGTGGCGGATGTCCGTGCCGCGACCCCTTCGGCCGCCGCCGAGCGGGCGGTGCCCGACCGGGAGGACTGCCTGCGGTACCTCACCTCGCTGTCGTCCCGCCTGGCCCACGGGCTGCGCCGCCGTACCGGTCTGGTGACTCAGCGGCTGGCGCGGAGCGGAGACCGGATCCAGGTGGCGATGACCCGGCGGCTCGTGGAGCCGCGATCCCTCCTCGATCGCTACGCCGGCCAGCTCGAGGCCCTGAGCCCGCTCAAGGTGCTGGGGCGGGGGTATTCAGTGGCGCGGCTCGCCGACGGTCGGGTTGCCCGCCGGCGAGCCGATTTGCCTTCAGGAACCGAATTCACCCTTCGAGTGAGCGACGGAGACGTCGCCTCGCATGCAGACTGACCCGATGGTCACCGCACCCGAACCGCGGTGAACGGAAAGTTCCATTTCAGAGTTCCGAAAAACTTCCCGACACAGTTCAGGCTCGCCAGCGGAATGCAGGTCTGCCCATCCAGGCTCCACTGCTCCAGGTAGTAGGTAATCGTGCCGGTCAGCTGGGTTCCGTTCTTGGTCGCGGTCACCTGCCAGTGGGTAACGGTGTGGATGCCGCCTACCCCCCGGAAGCCGGAGAGGTCCCGGGTATGGGTGGCTGACGTTCCGCCGAAGGTGCCGCTGCTCAGGTTGCCGGCCTGGGTGGCGGCGTCGATCACCAGCGCGTCTTCGAACGCGTCGGGATAGGTCGCCTGCTTGGGCCGAGCCAGCGGCGCATACCGCTGGGGGTTGAGCGACTCGCTGCTCGTGTTGCTGTTGGCGCTCACATAGACTCCGGCCGGGAGGTTGAGGCCGCCGACACTGGTCGGCGTGGCGAAGTAGAACAGGAGTCCGGTGCGCGGCACCGCCCAGATCGGCTCCATCAGCGAGTTGATGTCCTGCCCGATGTACCCCTGGAGGACCAGCAGATAGTCCGGGAACGACGTCCCGGTCACCACTTCATTCATGACGGTAAACCGCCAGGTCGGGACCGCGGCCGTTATCGTGGCCGTGGCCGTGGCTTGAGCGACGATCGGGCCGGCCAATGCCTGCTTGACCACCACCTTCACGGCGTATGCCCCCGCGGCGGCCCAGCTCTTGGTGACCGTACTGTCGCCCGCAGCGCTGGCAGTGGTGTGGTCGCCGAAATCCCACTCATAGATCAGGCCGGCCGGCGTGCCCGGGTTCTGATTCCTGGCCGTCAGGGTCACCGGCTGGTTGATTCCGCCCGCCAGCGGGCTCGGCGCGATCGTGATGCGGACGTCCTGGATGGTGGCCGTGGTGGTCCGCGACCCCAGCAGCTTGCCGCTCCCGTCCCGGAGCTCGACGCGGACGGTGTGGGTGCCGAGCTTGGTGAAGCCATGGGTGATGGTGCTGTCGCCGGTGACGGTTTGTACGGCGGTGCCGTCGCCGAAATCCCAGATGTAGCGGGCGTTGGACGGCGCCGCGCCGTCGTGGCTGAGCACGTAGTCGTAGCCGATGTTGGGGCTGCCGACCAGGTCGAGCGGGGTCAGTCCGAGCTTCACTTTCTGGACCGTGACGAACTTCCCGTCCAGGAACTTCGTGGCGGTTTCGTTGTCGGGGACCAGACCCGCCATGACGAAGAGCGTCGAGGTGCCCCCCTGGACCGGGATCGCGGGGAGCACCCCGGTGGCCAGTTTGGTCGTCCCGGGAGCGTCGAAGACGGTGAGCTCGAGCTCGATGTCGAGGTGGATCTCGGGGTGGCAGGCAGGACAATGGACCCGGAGCTTCAGGGTGTCTTCCACCAGGCGCACGATGTCGGGCATGGGGGACCAGGTCTGGCCCAGCGAATCGAAGACCTCGAAGAACCGCGGACCCGGCAGGTGGTCATTGACCTGGGCCTTGCTGGTGAACTCGGCCCAGCGTGACTTGATGCTGCTGAGCGGAATGTCCGAAGTGATGCCGAACAACGATGAGGTGATGTACTGACCGGGCGGCCCCGAGGCGATGGTTTGCATCGAAACCGGCTGCAGATTGCCGTTCTGATAGGTGAGGGACCGCCCCACACCGGGGGAGTTCGGATCCGCGAATTGCACCACGACGCTCCCGGAGCTCCCGGTGGCCTGGTACACCACGACCGCGTGGCCGCTGCCGTCCGCGGCAAACATGCCGAGCACCAGCGGCTTCTGAGTCAGCTTCAGGTTGAGCAGGATCCAGGTCGAGGCGAGCCCCTCAACCGTCTGCCCGGGGATGGACGCCGCGCGCGACCGGATCAGATCCTTCTGGGCTTTCATCGCTTCGATCAGGCCGAGGTAGTCGGCCTGCACCGCACCGACCAGGTGAATCCCGTCTACGCCGTCCCAGTCGTTGGTCAGGTAGCGGTCGAATTGATGAAAGAGCGGCGGCGCTGAGTTCGAGCGGAAGAAGTAGTGGTAGAACACAGCGGTCACGCTCATCCCCTCGCAGTCCCCATGGGGCCCCTGATAGTCACCGTTATTGGGAAACTCCCAGTCGTCCTGACCAGGCAGAAATGACGACGTGAATGTCCCGGAAAGGCTGCTCAGGGGGATCTTCACGAACACCATCTTGATGGTCCCGAAGGCCAGCTGGGCCGAGGCGCGCACCGAGGCTCGCAGGGCGGCCTGCGGGATGGCGAGCTGGTCGCCCGAGAAGTGCCGTGAGGCCAGGGTGATCGACGAATCGCTTCTGGCGAGGAGGGGAATCCCCTCCAGCGTGCCGGTGGCCGGGTCGAAGAAGAACGGGGCGACCGCGAACTCGGGGCCCACCCGCAGGGGGATGGTGAGCGCCATCAGGCTGTCGGAGTACCCCTGGCCGTTGCTGATGGTCAGGACCGGACCCACCTGGCTGAACTCGGCCGGTAAGGGGACCGTGATGCTCGAATCCGCGACGATGCTCCAGGTGGACGCGGTCTTATAGGAGCCTTTGGGAATCACCAGCTCGAGGCCGCTCAGAGGATCACCCGGCCTGGCGTAGCCCAGCGTGGCGCCGGCGGCGTCGACGGTCCTGGGGGCGATCAGGGTCCGGGTCAGACCGAACTTTCCCTGGGCGCGGAACTTGGCCGGGGACAGATTGCCCGCGGTAGCGGTGATGACGTTGACTCCCTCGGCCGGGCCGAGGATCCAGTCACCTGCCGCGGCTATCCCGTTGGCGCCGGTGACCGCGGTTGCGGCGGAAAGCGTTCCGCCGCCGGAGTCCACCCGGAAGCTCACCATCACCCCCGGCGCCGGTGCGCCCGACGCGCTCCGGACCACCACCGCCGGCCGGAGGGCCACGGCCGCCCCCGGCTCAGCCTCCTGGTTATCGCCCGATTCGACCGCAACGGTGGCCGGGAGGATAGCCGGAGGCGGCGAGGGCGGGGGATTGGGATTGACCGGATCGGTAGCCCCGCCACCGCACCCAGCGACCATCCCCAACACTGCCAGGATCGGAGCGACTCGCCGCACGTTTCCTCGCTTGAGGTACTCGAGGAGTAGGGCGGAAAAGGCCCCGAAACTGGCTCAGGCGGTCGGTGCTCGGCGGCGGCCGTCTTCGCGGAACGAGCGAGGTCCAGCGCGCCCCTTGGCACGCTGGACCTCGGTACTACATGACCGATCGGCGCGGAATGGCGTCGGTCAGCTGGTCATGCGAGTCCTACCGGCTACCGGCAATCCGCGCCTTCGTATGGTCATGAGACACTGGATCACCTCCTCGGTTGCAGGGTGAGCGCAAGGGGTACCCGCAGAATATGGTAGGCCGTCAAGGCTCAGTGCAAGCGTTGCGCCGTAACCACCGGGCCGGCTTATCATTGAGGACCATGGCCGAGACCAAAGACACCCTGAGCGCCGACCTTCGACGGCTCGAGGAGATCGTCCGCTCTCTGGAAGCCGAGGACACCGACCTCGACCAGGCGCTCGCCCTGTTCGAGGAAGGGGTGGCCCGGCTTCGTGCCGCCCGGGACCGCCTGGGCGAGGCCGAGGCCAGGGTCCAGAAGGTCCTGGAGGACGCCGCCGGACAGCTCTCCGTCACCGATTTCGAAGAATGAGCTCCGGGGTGCCCCCGTCCCCGGACCACCTGCTGACGGAGGCCAAGGCACTTACGGACGCCCGCCTCGCTGCCCGCGCCGCCCGGCTCCGCCGCGACCCGGGCGGCACGGACGGCGAAGCCTTGGCCTACGCCCTCGGCACCTCCGGCAAGCGGGTCCGTCCGGCCCTGGTGCTGGCCAGCTACCGGGCGGCCGGTGGATCCGCACCCGGTATCGCAGGGATCGCGGCGGCGGTGGAGATCGTGCATACCTACTCCCTGGTTCACGACGATCTCCCCTGCATGGACGATGACGGGCAGCGGCGCGGCCGCCCCACCACCCACATCGCCTTCGACGTGGCCACGGCAACTCGAGCGGGCTTCGTGCTGGTCCCGGTGGCCGTGGAGGAGCTGGTCGCCGCGGCCGCCGAGCTCGGCCTGGCGCCGGAGCGGATGGGCCGGATGGGGGAGATTCTGCTGGAGGCCAGCGGCATCCGCGGGATGGTCGGGGGTCAGTGGCTCGACTTGGAGGCGGAGGGGCGTCACCCCACGCTGGCCGACCTGGTGGAAATCCACCGGCGCAAGACCGGGGCGTTGATCACCGCCGCCTGCGCCCTGGGGGGCCTCGCCGCCGGCGCGACCGACGACACCGTCACCGCCTTGACCGAGTACGGGCGCGAGGTCGGGCTCGCGTTCCAGATCGCCGACGACCTGCTGGATGCCACCGCCACGACCGAGCAGCTCGGTAAGACCGCTGGCCGCGACGCCACCCTGTCCAAGGCCACCTACGTCAGCGTTCTTGGCCTGGACGGCGCCCGGGCCGAGGCCCACCGCCATGCCGATCAGGCCGCCGACGCGCTCGCCGGCCTCGGCCCGGCTGGAGCCGCCCTCCGGACCCTCGCTGGTTATATTGTGCAACGTAGTTCGTGAGCCCCTTCGACCGGGAATTCATGTCCCTCCTCGCCGGGATCAAGAGCCCTTCCGACCTCAAACGCCTGCGCCGGGACCAGTTGCCGCTGCTGGCCCAGGAAATCCGCGACCGCCTCATCGACGCCTGCTCAGTCACCGGCGGGCATATCGGCGCCAGCCTCGGGGTGGTCGAGCTGACCATCGCGCTGCTCTACGAATTCGATTCGCCCACCGACAAGATCGTCTGGGACGTGGGGCACCAGGCCTACGCCTGGAAGCTCCTGACCGGGCGCAACGAGGGCTTCGGCACCCTGCGCCAGACCGCCGGCATTTCGGGATTTCTGCGGCGGAGCGAGAGCCCGCACGATCAATTCGGCGCGGGCCACGCCGGCACGGCGATGTCGGCGGCGCTGGGCATGGCCACCGCGCGGGACCTCACCGGCCGGGATTTCAAGGTCGTCGCGGTGGTGGGCGACGGGGCGCTCACCTGCGGCCTGTCCTACGAGGGCATGAACAACGCCGGCCACTCCGACCGCGACATCCTGCTGGTGGTGAACGACAACGGAATGTCGATCTCGCCCAACGTGGGTGCCATCAGCAAGACCCTGGGCCGGGTGGTGGCCAGTCCCCTCACCAACAAGGTGCGGGACATCGTCAAGCACCTCACCCTGAAGGCGGGCGGTGTATTCGGAGACGGCGTGGTGGAGTTCGCCAAGAACGTGGAGGAGAGCGCCAAGAATCTCTTCTCGCAGGGCATGTTCTTCGAGGAGCTGGGCTTCCGCTATTTCGGCCCGATCGACGGCCACGATGTGCAGAAGCTCTGCGACACCCTGCACTTCGTCCGAGGCCTCAAGGGGCCTCGGGTGGTCCACGTCCTCACTGAGAAGGGCAAGGGATTCGCGCTCGCGGAGGCCAACAAGGAAAAATGGCACGGGTTGGCGGCGTACGATCCCGTTACGGGTGAGGCGCGCAAGAAGGCCAGCGGGCCCCCGACCTGGACCCAGGTCTTCGGTGACGCCATCACCGCGCTCGCGGAGGAGTATCCCGGCTTCGCGGTGATCACGGCCGCCATGCCGTCGGGCACCGGCACCAGCATCTTCCAGAAGAGGTGGCCGGAGCGGTTCTTCGACGTGGGCATCGCGGAGGGACACGCGGTCACCTTCGCCGGCGGTCTGGCCACCCAGGGCATCCGGCCCATCTGCGCCATCTACAGCACGTTCCTGCAGCGGGCCTACGACAACATCATCCACGACGTAGCGGTGCAGCAACTCCCGGTGATGTTTTGCCTGGACCGCGCCGGGCTGGTGGGCGAAGACGGCCAGACCCACATGGGCCTCTATGATATCGCGTACCTGCTGGCCGTGCCGGGGATGACGGTAACCGCCCCCAAGGATGGGGACGAGCTGATCGGCCTGCTCCGGACCGGGCTGGCCCACACCGGTCCCTTCTGCACCCGCTATCCGCGGGACAAGGCGCCCGCCGAGCCCCGGCCCGCCGCCCAGGTGCCGGCGGTACCGTTTGGCACCTGGGAATCGCTGCGGGCCGGCAAGGACGTGGCCATCCTCGCCGTCGGTACCATGGTGCAACCGGCGCTGGCGGCGGCCGAGCGCCTGGCGCCCGAAGGGATCGACGCCGCGGTGATCAACTGTCGTTTCCTGAAGCCCTTCGACGACATCATGCTGGAGTCGATCGCCCACGACTGCCGGCTGATCGTGACGGTCGAGGAAGGCACCATCGTAAACGGCTTCGGCGCCATGCTCGCGCGCGAGTTGCAGCTTTCCCACCCGGAGGTCCGGGTGGCCTGCCTGGGCGTGCCGGACCGGCTCATCGAGCAGGCGCCCCGCGCCGAGCAACTGGAGCGGCTGGGGCTCACCGGGGCCGGGATCGCGTCGCGGATTACCGCGCTCCATCACGAGGAGAGCTTCGAAGCGCGATGAACGTCGGAGTCGTCGGCAACCCCCGCTATGCCGGGCTTGCGGCCATCCTGCCAGGGATGGCCGCACGTGCAGCAGGGCTCGGCATCGAGCTCTTTTCCGAGCCGTCCCTGGAGCCCTACTGGCCCCGGCATCTGCCCAACCTCGCCTCGGCAACCCGGCTGGACGCACTGGTCACCCTGGGCGGTGACGGCACGCTGCTCCGGGGAGCCCGCCTGCTCAAGGGAGCCGCGGTCCCGGTCCTGGGGGTGAACCTGGGCCGGGTCGGGTTCCTCACCGCGGCCGGGAAAGACGAAGCCGAGGTGGCGCTGGAGCGCCTGGCGTCCGGAGACTTCGTCACCGACAAACGGCTGACGATTCAGGCCACCATCGTCGCCGCGCGGGGCGAATCCACCCCGCTTCCCATCTGCCTCAATGACGTGACGATTCACAAGGGCGGCGTGGCCCGGCTGATCCAGCTCAACGTGCAGATCAACGGCCAGGACGTGGGGAACTACAGCGCCGACGGCCTGGTGATCGCGACACCAACCGGCTCCACTGCGTACTCGCTCTCGGCCGGCGGGCCGATCATCGTGCCCGACGTGAAGGCCATTGTGATCACACCGGTGGCCGCGCACACCCTCGCGGTGCGCCCGCTGGTCATCCCCTCCGACGCGCACATCACCATCCGCCCGATCCGGCCCTGGTCGTCGGACCTGATGGTATCGGTCGACGGGCAGCAGGCGATGCTGCTCGGCCCCGACGATATCGTCGAGCTCTGCCAGGGCGAGCACCCGGTCCTGCTGGTCCGCTTCCAGACCGACTACTTCGCCCGGATGCGTGCCAGCCTGCGCTGGGGCGACCTCGCCGAGCGCGAAACCCTCCAATGATCGCCGAGCTCCGCATCCGCGACCTCGCGACGATCGCGGATGTGACGCTGACGCTCGGCCCCGGGCTCAACGTCCTGACCGGCGAAACCGGGGCGGGGAAGTCGATGCTGGTGGACGCGCTGGGGCTGCTCCTGGGCGGCCGCAGCGACAGCGGCGCGATTCGGCCCGGCAAGGCCCGCGCGATCATCGAAGGCGTCTTCGAGGACATTCCGGCGTCGCTCCGCCCCGCCATCGAGGCGATGGGCCTCGACCTCGAGGACCAGCGACTGGTGGTGCGTCGGGAGATCGCCGCGGAAGGCCGCTCCCGCGCCTGGGTCAACGGGAGCCCCACCACCGCCGGCGTGCTGGCCGAGCTCGGGGCGCTGCTGGTGGATCTCCACGGCCAGCACGACAGCCAGTCGCTGCTCCGCGGCGACACCCAGCGCGACCTGCTCGATGCCTTCGGGGAGGCCCTGCCGGAGCGCGCCGCTGTCGCATCGCTGGTCGAGGAACTTCAGGCGGTGGACGCGAGCGAGCGGGCGCTCCGCGACCGCCGCGAAGCGGTCTCCCGCCGCGCTGACTATCTGCGCCACGTGGTCCAGGAAATCGACGCTGCCCGCCTGGTTCCGGGCGAAGAGGAGAACCTGGAGATCGAGGCCCGCCGGCTCCGCTCGGTGGAGCAGCTCTCGACCGGCGCGGCGCGGGTGGCGGAGGCGGTCGACGGCGAGACCGGCTCGGCGCTCGAGGCGCTGAGCCAGGCGGCGAGGGCCCTGACGCCGCTCGAGCGCACCGACCCGTCCACCCAGTCGTGGCGCGAGCTGCTCGATGCCGCCTACACCAATCTGAGCGAGCTGGCCCGCATGGCTCGCGAGTACGCCGGCGCCCTGGAAGACGATCCCGCCCGGCTGGCCGACCTGGACGCCCGCCGCGACCTGCTGTTCCGGCTGCGGCAGAAGCACGGTGAGACGCTCCAGGCGGTGCTGGACACCCGGCGCGCTGCGGGAGACGAGCTGGATCTGCTCGACACCGCGGATTTCGACCTGCGGGCCCTGGCGTCCCGGCGGGCCGCGCTCAGGCAGGCGGTCGCGGCGGCGGCGGCGGCGCTTACGGCCAAGCGAGCCGCGGCGGCGGAGCGGCTCGCTCGCGGAGTCAGCAAGCTGCTGCCCAAGCTGGGATTGCCGGGCGGGCGGCTCGACGTCGAGCAGAAGCCGCTCTCCGAACCGACCCGCCAGGGCGCCGAGTCGGTGCAATTCGTGGTGCAGCTCAACGCCGGGATGGATCAGCGCCCCCTCGCCAGGGTCGCGTCCGGCGGGGAGCTCTCCCGGCTCACCCTTGCGCTCAAGGTGGTCCTGGCCCGCCACGACGCGGTGCCGAGCCTGGTGTTCGACGAGGTCGACCAGGGCATCGGTGGCGAGGTGGGCGGACAGGTGGCGGCGGCGCTGGCCGAGGTCGCGGCGCGCCATCAGGTCCTGGTCATCACCCATCTGCCCCAGATCGCCGCCCGGGCCGATCGTCACCTGGTGGTGTCCAAGCGGGCCAAAGGGGGTGTGGCCACCAGCGCGGTGGAATGGATCCACGGCGAGGACCGGGTCGCCGAGCTGGCCCGGATGCTGGGCGACCCCGACGGCGACACCGCGCGGCGCCACGCCCTGAGCATGCTCAGGCCCTAGCCGCTGAAACTCCCCGAAACCCCTTTCCGTATCATCCCTTGTTGACTTAGGTATGCGAGCATAGTTTGGGTGAGGCACGTCCCGCTCCCCATGCACCCGAGGGCACCCATGGCGGGCTCCGATCTCTACACCGGCAGTCTCGACCTCCTGATCCTCAAGGCCGTGAGCTGGGGCCCGCTCCACGGCTACGCCATCGGCCGCTGGATCCGGCAATCGACCGAGGAGGCGCTCGCCGTGCAGGAAGGGGCGCTCTATCCCGCGCTGCACCGGCTGGAGCGGCAGGGTTTCCTCGAGGAAGAATGGGGCCTCACCGACACCAACCGGGAGGCCAAGTTCTACAAACTCACCCGGACCGGGCGCAAACAGCTCCAGGGCGAGCTGATCCGCTGGCGCCGTTACGCCCGGGTCATGGCCGCGGTGCTGGACGCGGTCCGGCCCTGAGCACGCCATGAAGAAGACCTTTCATCTGAGCCCCGGCGGCGAGGGCGCTTCCGAGGATGTGCGCCGCGAGATCGAGCTGCACCTGGAGCTTCGGGCCCGGGAATTCGAGGCGCAGGGCCTGACGCCGGAGGCGGCCCGGAAGGCGGCGCTCGAGGCCTTCGGGGACCGGCGGGCCATCGAGTCGGAAGTCCGGACCCTGAGGGGAACCACGGTGCGAAGTCGGGATCGGCGCGAGTGGGTTCGCGAGCTGGGCCAGGATGTGCGCATCGCGCTGCGGGGGCTCCGGCGTACTCCCGGGTTCACCACGGTGGCCATCCTGACCCTCGCGCTCGGCATCGGCGCCAACAGCGCGCTGTTCAGCGTCCTCCGGTCGGTGTTGCTGCGCCCGCTGCCCTATCCCGAGGCGGGCCAGCTGGTGCAGGTCTGGAGCGACGCTCGCCAGTCGGGCCGGGCCGAGCCGGAATGGCTCACCCCGCCGGATTTCGTGGATTGGCGCGACGGCAACCGCACCTTCAGCGGCATGGCCGCCTACCAGGGATGGGCCCCCGATCTGACCGGAAGCGGCGAGCCCGAGGCGCTGGGCGGCGTTCTGGTCAGCGGCAACTACTTCACCGTGCTGGGCGTCGCGCCGGCGCTGGGCCGACTCCTCACGATGGCCGACGACGATGCCGGTGCCGAGCGGGTGGTGGTACTCTCCGATGGAGTGTGGCGCCGCCGGTTCGGCGCCGACCCTGGGATCCTCGGCAAGGCCATCACACTCAACGGCGACCCGTGGACCGTGGTAGGAGTGCTGCTGCCCGGTTTTCGCCCGCCGCTGCAAACCGCGCCGGAGGTGTACCGCCCGATTCGGCGCCCTGCGAACAGCGGCTGCGGCCGGGGCTGCGTGGTGCTTCGGGTCATCGGCCGGATGAAACCCGGCGTCACCCTCGCACAGGCGCAGGCGGATGTCGGGGGGGTCGCCGCCCGCCTCGCGCAGACGTTCGCCGCGACCAACGACAAGCTCGGCGCCTGGCTGATCCCGCTACACCAGCAGATCACCGGTCGCACCCGGGATCCGCTCCTGGCACTGGGCGGCGCGGTCGGATTCGTGTTGCTCATCGCCTGTGTCAACCTCGCGAACCTCCTCCTGGTGCGCGGCGCCAGCCGGGCCCGCGAGCTGGGTGTCCGAGCCGCGCTGGGCGCCGGTCGTGGCCGACTGGTGCGTCAGCTGCTGGCCGAGAGCGGCGTTCTGGCGACAATCGGCGGCGGGCTCGGCCTGCTCCTGGGAGTGGCGGGCAGCGGAGTGCTGTCCACCCTGGTGCCCGAAGGAGTCCGCCGGATCCAGGGCGTGCACGTGGACGGGACGGTGGTCGGGTTCACCGCGGGGCTCGCGCTGCTCTCAGGCCTGTTGTTCGGCCTGCTGCCTTCCGTCAATGCCGCGAGATCCGACCTGATGGGCGCGCTCCGGAGCGGGGGGAGGGAAACCGGACGGCAGGCTGGGAGGGTCCGCAACGGACTCGTGGTCGCCGAGCTGGCGTTCGCGGTGGTGCTCCTGGTGGGAGCGGGGCTCCTGCTCCGGAGCTTCCTGCTGATGCAGCGAGTCGATCTCGGGTACCGGAACAAGGGTGTGGTGATGGTCTCGATCGGACTCCCCCGGGCCCGTTACCCGAACGGCAACGTGGCCCTGGGCGCGGTCGACAATATTCTCGCGAGGCTGCGCGCCAACCCCGCGATACGCAGTGCCGAGGTCACCGACCTCCCCCCGCTGGGCACCGGCGGCGACCAGGACGTCACCGCGATCCCGATCGGCGAGCCGCAGCGCGCCGATGTCCCCGAGGCCATCTGGTATCGCTCGATCAGCGCGGGCTATCTGACCGAGATGCACATGCGGATGGTTTCGGGGCGTAATTTCACGGCGGAAGACCGGCAAGGCGCGGTGTCAGTCGGCATCGTCAACCAGGAGGCGGCTCGGCGCTTCTGGCCCGGAAAGAACCCGATTGGGCGGGTGCTGGCCCAGGGTGCCGACTCGGCGGCACCGCGGCTCACCATTGTGGGCGTGGTGGCGTCGGCCCGCCACGACGGCCCCAATCAGCCGCTCAAGACCGAGCTGTTCATGCCGTTCGAGCAGTTCCCGTCTCGAGGCCCGGTGTTCGTCCTCGAGCCCGCCCGTAACGCGGAGTCTGCGGTGGCCGCATTCCGGCAGGCGCTCAAGGAAGTCGATCCCCTGGTGCCGGTGGCCGCTGTGGACCCGATCGAAGAGCTGGTGGGCAACGCGGTCTCGCTCCCGCGGCTCTATGCCCTGCTCATAGGGATCTTCGCAAGCGCAGCGCTGCTGCTCGCGGTCCTGGGGGTCTACGGAGTGATGGCCTACGCGGTGGCCCAGCGCCAGCGGGAGATCGGCGTGCGCCTGGCCCTCGGCGCCGCACCCGGTACGATCCGGCGGCTGGTGCTGGGACAGGGCGCGCGGCTCGCCCTGGTCGGCACCGGTATCGGCCTGCTGGCGGCGGTAGGGGCTGGACGTCTGCTGGGGTCCCTGCTGTTCCAGGTGAGCGCGTTCGATCTGGCGACGTTCGTCGCGGTGCCCCTGGTGCTGGGGGTCATGGCGTTGGTGGCGTGCTGGCTGCCGGCCCGCCGGGCTATGCGGGTGGACCCGCTGGTGGCGATCCGGGAGGAGTAGCCCTCCGAAGGGTGCGACCTTCGCTCAGAATCCCCTCCGATAGAACCGGAGCATGAGACTCACGGTTTGACTGGCGGGCACCCGCCCGGCGCTGGAGGCGGCGACCGTCTCCCAGCGGAGCCAGGCCTCCATCGGCAGGCCGCGGGTTCCATCGCGGCGCGCCCCGTCATGCGAGAAGTTCAGCCCCGCATACAGCGTCGTGAGGTTCTGCTTCGAACCGATCGCGAGGACGTCGGGACTGGTTCCCTCGATGGGCGTCTGGTTCCTCACGTAGCTGTAGCGGTCGGCGCCCTTGGAGCGGTAGCGGACCCCGGCGGAGAGGGCGAGGGTTGGTGCGATGCGCAGGAACGGCTCGACCGATCCCTCCACAATCTCCCCGGGGTTCCACTCCACGGCGGCGAGGGTCGAAGCCAGCGCAAAGGGATGCTCCGGCGGGGAAAGCCGGCGCTCCTGCCGTCCCGAGAGCTGCAACACGTATCGCGCGGTGAGCCGGGCTCCGAGCCCGCCGCGCGCGAGGTCGGTGACCAGATCGCCCTGCACGTCGGGCTGGCGGTCGCCGGTGCCGAGGTCGAAGAAGCTGTCGGCACGGTCGAACTGCCCGGTGCGTAACCTGACGGTACCCACCAGCACCGACCGCAATGCAAACCCGCCCGCCTTCGGACGATGGTCCAGCCACGCGAATGCCGCGCCCACCTCGATGTCCCCGATGTACTGCAGCACCGCGGGCGAGAACGCCCGGGATTGCAGCGGTCCCAGGGGATTGGTCGCGAATCCCTCGAACTCGGAGCTGGTCGGCCCCAGGGTCGGCAGGGCGGGGGAGGAGCCCAGGGAGACCCCCGGTTCGGCCAGGGTCTGGATCGAGCCGCGCAGGGATTCGATCGGCGCGGTGAGCGCGCCGGCGGCGGTCGAGCCGGCCACGGGGAGGAAGGCCGCGGCCGGAAGAAAGTCCCTGAGATTGGTATTGAGCGGCGTTCCCGCCGAGAGAATCTGCTGGGCCAGCGCCTTCCGGCTCGGGTTCGCGTCGAAAGCGCCGCTGGTGAGCCGGGCCGAAATCAGGGTGAGCGCGGCCTGAAGCTCGGCCAGGAACCCCGAGGTCTGACCCGCGCCCGCGACGGTTCCGAAGGTCGGATTGGCGGGATTGATGCCCGCCGTGGCGCCGACCGTGTCGATGTCGAACCGATTCTGCACCCGGACCCGCACGATCGGCACGGTGCCGAAAATCGTCAGCCGCGACGTGAGGCCGTAGCCAGCCCCGATGCTTCCGGTACCGACGTTGACCAGCATCGAAGCGGAGGTCCGCCCCAGCGAGAGGCCCAGCGCCGCGACTCCGGTGATTCTGCGGAGCGCCGCCTGGGCGGAGTCGAGGGGAACCAGGAAACGCCCGTCGAAGGGGTTGTAGGCCGCATCGGAGCCGGCGTCCAGTTTCACGCCGTCGATGTAGCGCCGGTCCCAGTTGTCGAACCGGCCGCCGAAATCGAGCCGGAGCAGTCCCTTGGGGACCGTCAGTGGCGCGAGCTGGGCCCCGAGCGGGGCCGCGATGAGTCCGGAAAGCAGGGTGAGGGCACGGAGCGGCCGGGGCAGAGTCATGGGAGCGGGAAATTCGCGGATCGGGGGGCCTAATGCCAGTCCGGCGGCTGGCGAAGCGAGAATCCGCGCTATCTTTGCAGGCGAAGGGACCGCTGGGGTGGCGAAACTGGCAAACGCAAGGGACTTAAAATCCCTTGGGAGCAATCCCTTGCGGGTTCGATCCCCGCCCCCAGCACTGATCCCATGGTTAGACTTCTCGGGTGACGACGCCCCCCCGGCCCGACGATACCGAGCTTCCTCCCCGAAGCGATCTCCATCACATCGAGTTCCTCGATGGGCCGAAGTCCCGGCTTTCCGAGCTGGGCCGGATATTCCGCATCGCCGGGGAGTTCCTTCGCGGGTTCCGCCACCTCCACTTCGTCGGCCCCTGTGTCACGGTCTTCGGCTCGGCTCGCTTCAAGGAGGATCACTCCTACTACGCGCTGGCGCGCGAGGTAGGCCAGCGGCTGGCCCGGGCCGGTGCGACCGTCATGACCGGCGGGGGCCCCGGGATCATGGAGGCGGCCAATCGCGGGGCGCGGGAGGCCGGCGGCTACTCGATCGGGTGCAATATCAGGCTCCCGGTCGAGCAGGAACCCAATCCATATCTCGACCGCTGGATCACCTTCCGCTACTTTTTCGTACGCAAGGTGATGCTGGTGAAGTACAGCTACGCATTCGTCGTGATGCCCGGTGGATTCGGCACGCTGGACGAGCTGTTCGAGGCGGTGACCCTGGTCCAGACCCGGAAGATCGACTCATTCCCGGTCATTCTCATGGGCGTGGACTACTGGGCCCCGCTGCTCGCGTTCCTCCGGCACACGCTGGTCGGCGCGGGCACCATCTCCGAGTCCGACCTCGATCTCTTGACCCCGACCGATTCGCCCGACGAGGTCGAGGGGATCATCCGGCGCACGCTGGCGGGCAACAAGAGCGCCATCGCGGCCCGCCCCCGCCGGATCCGCCTGCTGATGGAGCGATAGCGCTTGGTCGTCCCGATGCTCGCGCCTCATCCCGATGGCGTCCGGGCCCGGCTCACCGATGGGCTTGCGGAGCCGCCCCCGGGGCTGCCCGGCAAGAAGGCCATCGACGGAGAGCTCGACGCCGTGGGAGATGCCATCGAGGCGCTCCAGGCGGCCCTCGGGGCCGAGCAGCTTCGCTCCCTGCTGGTGGTGTTGCAGGGACGGGATGCCTGCGGGAAAGACGGCACCACCCGGCGGGTGTTCAGCCGGATCAATCCGGCGCTCTGCACCGTCACCAATTTCAAGCAGCCCAGCGAGACCGAGCTGCGCCACGACTATCTGTGGCGCGTACACCAGGCGATCCCGCCCCGCGGCATGATCGGAATCTTCAACCGCTCCCACTACGAGGACGTGCTCACGGTGCGGGTACACGGGCTGGTGCCCGAGCCGGTCTGGAAGAAGCGCTTCCGCCAGATCAACGAGTTCGAATCCATGCTGGCCGACGAGGGCGTGGTGATCCGCAAGTTCTTTCTGCACGTGTCGAAGGACGAGCAGCGCAAGCGGCTGGAGGAGCGGCTCGACGACCCGGCCAAGAACTGGAAGTTCCAGCCGGGCGACCTCGGTGAGCGGGCCCTGTGGGACAACTACACCGAGGCCTACGAGGACTTGCTGGAGCTCACCAGCCCGGCACGGAACCCCTGGTACATCGTCCCGTCCGACAAGAACCGGGCCCGGGACCTCCTGGTCGCCCAGGTGGTGCTGCGCACGCTGCAGGAAATGAATCCGCAATACCCGGCGGCCGATCCCGCCGTGCTCGCCCTCAAGGGGACCATCACATGAGCTCGTCCCGCCGGAACGGATTCACCATCATCGAGCTCATCGCCACCGTGGCCATCATCGGGCTCCTGGCCAGCATCGCCATCCTCAAGACCCGGCAGAGCCGGGACAAGGCGTTGCGGGCAGGGATGCAGGTCGATCTGAAGACGCTGGTCAGCGCGCAGGAGGGGTTCTTCTCGTCCAACAAGGACTATGCGGGCGGGATCGCGGGGAAGGAGGTGGCCGGCGTGGGCGGGGCGGGCAGGGCGGCGCTCGCCGCGTCGAACGGCAACGCCATCGCCGTGAGACGGCGGGGCACCAACGGGTGGAGCGCCACCGTCACCAACCCCCGGATGACCATCGCGCCCAAGACCTGCGGGGTGTTCATCGGGCCGATCGGGTATTCCCCCAACGCCGCGGTGAAGCAGGAAGGCGTCCCGGCCTGCTACTAGCTATCGCGCCCGCGATGGTACGAGCCCGGCCGGCTTCAGCAGATCGTCCGCGGCCTGCGACTCGTTGAGCGTGAGCAGGGAATCGCGAACCACCGCGCTCACCACAAAGGTGGAGTCTCCGCTCACCGCATACTCGACCCCCGCCTCCACATCTCCGGCTTCGGCCAGGCTGGACGGGAGCCGGTGATGGCTCGCCCGAAAATCGAGAACCCGCTCCCGTTCGAGGTAGATCGCAAAGCGCAGCCGGGCCTCCCGTTCCGCGGGGGCGAGACCGGCCGCGGGATTTCCCGGGAACAGCCACTCGGGCCGGGCGAGCCAGATATACGCCAATGCGCCCCAGGACAGGATGCAGGCGACCAGCACCACGACGTGGGTCCGCCGCGCCACCGGGAGGGAGCGGCGTTCGACGGCCTTTTCCCGTTCCCGGCTGACGACGCCTTCGAACGCCTCGAGCAGCTGCTGCTTGTCGGTGGGAGTGGGGTCGGCGCTCTCGGCGCCGGGTTCGGTTCCGGTGTCCACCACTAGAACCCTCCTCCCGGGCCCGCGATCAGGTAGGTGATCTTGCTGCCCCCGACGAACCAGGGCGACTGGGTGCCGAGGTAGCGGATGAACTTGGCGAAGAGCTTCTCATCGTCGGTGGTAATGCTGACCCCGATGATCATGTCCTTGTTCTCGCCTTCACCCCCGAAATTCTCGAAATCGAGCTGGTAGTAACCCCGGTCGAACGAGGCGGCCAGCTGCCCCGGAAGCAGCGGTCCCAGTCCGAGCGGCACGGCGCCCTTCCCGGCGTCGGGCGGCCACTCCTCCTTGTCGGCGTAGTAATTGTAGGCCGCGAGCTGCACGGCGCGGACCTCCTGCGCCATCTGGGCGGCCAGGGCCGCGTTTCGCATGTCTATGTATTTCATCACCGCGATCCCGGCCAGGATGCCGAGCACGATGATCACGACCAGGAGCTCGACCAGGGTGAACCCTTTGCGGATCATTGCCCGCCTCGGTTTCGGAGAATCTTGAGGCTGTTGCCCAGGAACACCGCCTGGGAGTCGCTCGATTGCAGCACCACGACCGAATCGCCCGCGCTGCCGACCAGGGTAAACGCGCTGTCACCGAGGCGATGGTAGCTCACTCCCGAAGGACTATCCCCCGCCTCCGTCAGCGACGCCGGGAGCCTGCCGTGGGCCTTGGCATAGTTGAACACCAGCTGGCGCTGCCTGAGCAGGGTGACCCGGAGCCCGGCGGCCGCCACCGGCACCGGGTCCGGCGGGACCGTCGTGGGGCCGACCAGCCAGACCGGCTGAAGCACCAGGAGCACGAGGCCGACCGCGCCGATCGTGACCAGGACGCCCAACCGCCGTCGCCGCCGCGGGGGCACCGTTTGCGAGGCGACCGCCAGCTCCGCGGCCTTGGCTTCCCGGTCCTTGATGGCGGCCCGGGCCGCCTCGAGCAGATCGCTCTTGCTGTCACGCAGGGGCCCCTGGGTCATCGCATTCCCCTGCGGTCGCCCGATTCGCCGGCCAGCGCGCGCGCCACCAGGTCAGGGAAGGTGGCGATATCGATCGGCTTGGTGATGTACTCGTCGAATCCCGCATCCCGCGCCTTCTCGCGGTCGCCCGACATCGCGTGCGCGGTCAGCGCCACCACCTTGAGGCGGGCAAATGCCGAGGCCCGAATCTCGGACAGCAGGGCGAATCCATCCCGCCCCGGGAGCTGGATGTCCATGAGCACCAGCTCGGGCGGGTGGGCCGCCAGCTCCTCCAGCAGACCGTCTCCTGAAGGCAGAGCCGTGACCACGTGCCCCTTCATGGTGAGGAGCGCCCGGAACAACTTCATGTTGTCCGGGTTGTCCTCGACGACGAGAATCCGTGCCATCGCTTTCCTCAGGCCAGCTTGGTCCGCCGGAGCACCGCCTTGACCCTGGCCTGCAGGGACTGCGGCTGAACCGGTTTGGACAGAAAGTCCTGCGCGCCCAGATCCAGCACCCGGGCCTCGGTATCGTCGGTCCGCGCGGTCAGCACGATCACCGGGATGCTGGAGGTGCTCACCCGCGCGCGGAGCTCCTCCAGGACACCCAGGCCGTCGAGCCGTGGCATGTCGATGTCGAGCACCATGAGGTCCACCGGGCGTGCCTCCACCGATTCCAGCGCGTCGAGACCATCGGCGGCTTCGATGACCTCGAACCCATCCCGCTCCAGGATAGAGCGGATGAGCCGGCGCATCTGGGGATCGTCGTCCGCCACCAGGATCCGAAGCTTGCCCGACTTCTCGGACACCGAGGCGCGCACCGCCGCCGGAACCGAGCTGACCGGCAGCGGGACCGCCTTGGCGGTGGCCCCCGGCTGCCGGGCCGCCTCCGCCGCGACGGATTCCTCCTCGTCCTCAACCGAGCGCTCGCCCAGGACCCGCACCACCTCGTCGAGCGAGGTGACGCCCTGCCATACCCGTTCCAGGCCGCTTTCCCAGAGGGTCCGCATTCCCAGCGGCCGGGCGGTGGCCATCAGAATGTCGGACAGCGCCCCGGCCTCGATCTTGTGGGCGACCCGGTCGTCCACCGGCATGATCTCGATGATGGCGACTCGCCCGCGAAATCCGCTGGCGCCACATGCCTTGCAGCCCACCGACTTGCGGGGGGTGGCCACCCGGCCGGCCGGGGGCCAGGCCTCTCTGGGAAGCGTCTCGGCCTTGATCGGCTCGGAGCACTTGCTGCAGAGCTTTCGGACCAGCCGTTGCGCCACCACGCCCTTGAGCACCGCGGCGAGCTTGAAGCTGTCCGTGCCCAGGTCCCGAAGCCGCACCACCGCCGAGGGGGCGTCGTTGGTGTGCAGAGTGGAGAGGACCAGGTGGCCTGACAGGCCCGCCTGGATGGCGATGCCGGCGGTCTCATTGTCCCGGATTTCGCCGACCAGCAGAATGTCGGGGTCCTGCCGCAGCACCGACCGGAGCGCGGTGGCGAAGGTAAATCCCTGCGCCTCGTTCACCTGGAGCTGGGAGATTCCGGGAATATCGTACTCGACCGGATCCTCCACCGTCACGATGTTGACCTTCCCGGTGCGCAGCTCGTTGACCACCGCGTAGAGCGTGGTGGTCTTGCCGCTCCCGGTGGGGCCGGTCACCAGGATCATGCCCTCGCGGTTCTTGAGCAGCCCGCGGAAGATCTCTTCCTCCTGGGCCGGCAGCTGCAGGTCGGGGATACTGGCGCGGAGGTTGGTCTTATCGAGGATGCGGATGACGACCTTCTCGCCCCGGCGGGCCACCGGGACCGTGGCGATGCGGAGGTCGATGACCTTGCCGTCCACCCGAACCCCGGCGCGCCCGTCGTGCGGATGCAGGGGATCGGTCACGTCCAGCTTGGCCAGGATTTTGACGCGGCGCACCAGCGCCGGACCGGCGGTGCCGGGAAGTCGCATGACCTCCTTGAGCACGCCGTCGATCCGGTAGCGCACCGACATGCCGTCGGAGAGCGGCTCGGCGTGGATGTCGCTCGCGCCGTCCCGCACCCCGTCGGCGATCATCGCGTCGACCAGCTTGGTCATCGGCGCCTCGAGCGCCGGGTCCCGCACCGGGCCGACCTGCACCTCCTCGATCGACTCGACGTTCGCCGGATCGAGCCCGGCCAGCAGGCGGTTGATCGCCTTCTCGGGGCGGTAGACCTCGTCGATCTTCTTATCGATCACGTCCGGCGAAGCCACCTGGAGCGCCACCCGCCGGCCGGTGACGAACCGGAGGTTTTCTTCCACCTCGAAATCGTGGGGGTCCGCCGTGGCGAGGGTAATCACCCGGTCGTCGGCATAGATCGGGACCACGTGATTCTTCCGGGCCACCGATTCGGGAAGCAGCGTGGCGGCGCGCGAATCCGCGGCCGCCATGTCGGCGACCGGTACCTTGAACCGGGCACTCAGGGTCTTCACGATGATGGCGTCGGTCGTGTAGCCGCGGGTTACCGCGCGTCCCCAGACCGAGTCACCGACGCCCAGCTTCAGCTCCTCAGCCTGGACGCCAAGGAGCACCCCTTCGTCCACCAAGACCTTGGCCAGCCAGAGATCAGGAGGTGGCCGGTTTGCCGCGGTCGACGAAATCAGGACACCTCGGGTTTCTGGGGGACGGGATTGGTCCTCCGAACCTTTATAAGTACAATTCCCGCAAGCAAGTAGCAACCCCATTCGCCGCCGGGAGAGGGCTCGATGATCGTGCGGGGAAGCGTCGAAGTGCCCGGCGACAAGAGCCTGACCCACCGGCTTCTCCTGCTGGCCGGTCTGGCCCCCGGACGCTCCCGCCTCCGGGGGGCGCTGACGTCACTCGATGCCCGGTCTACCGCCGGCGTCCTTCGCGCGCTCGGTGTCGGAGTCAGCCCGATGCGCCGCGATCGCGCGGTGGAAATCCTCGGGCGGCGTCGGTTTCGTCGGTCTGAAGTCGTGCTCCAGTGCGGTAATTCCGGGACCACGGCGCGCCTGGGATTGGGGCTTCTCGCGGCCCATGATTTTCCGTCCCGCGTGACCGGAGATGCGTCCCTTCGCCGCCGCCCGATGGGCCGGGTGACCGAGCCACTCGCCCGCATGGGCGCGCGGTTCGGCGCGGAATGCCCGGACCGGCTGCCGCTTCTGGTGAGGGGCGGCCAGCTGGGTTCGCTGGAGTGGCGGCTCCCGGTATCGAGCGCCCAGATCAAGGGTTGCCTGCTTTTTGCGGGGATGGCTTCCGGACAGCCGGTGTCGCTGCTCGAGCCGAGGGGGCGCTCCCGGGACCACACCGAGCGGCTGCTTCGCTCCTTCGGGTACTCGGTGGTCGAGGACGCCGCCGGGTGGATCCACTTCAAGCCCACCGGCGCGCTGGTGCCGTTCGATCTCGAGGTCCCCGGCGATCCCTCCTCGGCGGCCTACATGGTGGGCGCGGCGCTTCTCGCCGAGGGAGGCTCGTTGCGCATCACGGGCGTCGGGATCAACCCGACCCGAACCGGATTCCTGAGCGTGCTTGGGAGGATGGGAGCCCAGGTAACCGTCGAGCCGCGGGGCGAGCGGTGTGGAGAGCCGGTGGGTGACCTGATCATTGCCCCGGGCCGGCTCCAGGCCACCGTCGTTACCGCGGAGGAGATCCCCGGACTGATCGACGAGATCCCGCTGCTCGCGGTGCTCGCCTCGCGCGCCCGCGGTGAAACCCGCTTCCACGAGGTGGGTGAGCTGCGGGTGAAAGAGAGCGACCGGCTCGGGCTCCTCGCGTCGAACCTGCGGGCGGTCGGCGCCGGGGCCGCGGTCGAGGGGGAGGTGCTCGTGGTCGAGGGAGGGAGCCGGCCTCCGGCGGGCCGGGTCGTGACCGAGGGCGACCACCGGATCGCGATGGCGTTCGCCGTGCTCGGCACCGTCCCGGGTGCCCGGGTCCGGATCGACAACATCGCCTGCGCGGCAGTGAGCTACCCGGGGTTCCCCGAAACCTTGAGAAGCATTGCGGCCCCTCGCCCACGGAGTCGCCGATGACCGGGAGCCGTCCGACTGTCCGTCCGTCCGCCGGTCCTCCCGTCATCGCCATCGACGGCCCCTCCGCGTCGGGCAAGTCGAGCACCGCCGCGGCGGTCGCCCGCGCCATCGGCGCGGTCCATCTCGATTCCGGCGCCCTCTACCGGGGGCTGACCGCCGTCGCCCTCGACCTCGATCTGTCCGATCGGTCCCCGGCGGCGATCATCCACGCCGCCGATCGGCGCGCGCTGGAGCTTCGGCAGGTCGCGGGAGAGCTGGTTCCCTTTCTGGATGGCCGGGACGCGGAGCCCAGGATCCGCACCCCGGAGGTGAACGCGATGGTCTCTGAAGTCAGCGCCCTGGCGCCGCTCCGGGACTGGGTGAATGCCCGCCTCCGCGACGCGGTGCAGGGCGCCCGGCCGGTCGTGATGGACGGCAGGGACATCGGAACCGCGGTCTTTCCCGATGCGGGAGTCAAGATCTACCTGACCGCCAGCCCCGAGACGCGGGCGCGGCGCCGCCTGATGCAGCGGGGTGAGGCCCCCGATCCGGGCCAGCTTGGGGCCGAGGCCGCCCGGCTGGCGGAGCGGGACAGACTCGACAGCGGCCGGAGCGTGGCCCCGCTGCGCCGGGCCGAGGATGCGGTCCTGCTGGACACCACCGGCATGGGGTTCGAGGAACAGGTCGGCGCGATCGTCCGGCTCATCAAGGAGCGGCTTAACCTTTCGGCCACGTAGCTCTTAGCCTCCTGGCGTCTCAGCCTCCGAGGGTCTAGTTTTCACGGCTCCCCTCCGCACTTCCGCGGTGGGGGCTTGCACCCTTTAGCCCGGTGGCGCCCCTCGGCCCCGGTCCGAAAGCGATTCCTTCCTCATGGCCCACTCCTCCGCTCCCACCGAAGCGCTGTCCACACCCACGGGCCTCAGGGTCCGGGAAGACCTGATCGACGAGAACTACACTTCCGAGGAATACGAGCAGATGCTCTCGATGTACGAGGGCACCATGGCTTCGATCGCCGAAGGGGAGATCGTCAAGTCGAAGGTCCTTCGCATCACCGACAATGCCGTCATCCTCGACGTGGGGTTCAAGTCGGAAGGCTCGGTTCCGCTCGACGAGTTCAAGGACATTCCGAAGGAGGGGGATGAGGTCGAGGTCTTCCTCGAGCACCTGGAAGACCAGGAGGGCGCGGTGGTGCTCTCCAAGAAGAAGGCCGACTTCATGCGGGTCTGGGAGAAGATCCGGATCGCGTACGAGTCGGACCAGCCGGTCGAAGGCACCCTGATGAAGAAGATCAAGGGCGGCGTGGTGGTGAACGTGATGGGAGTGGACGCCTTTCTCCCCGGCTCGCAGATCGCCTTGCGCCGGGTGCCCAACATCGACGAGCTCCTCGGCCAGACCTACGACTTCAAGATCATCAAGCTCAACAAGCGGCGCCGCAACATCGTGGTGAGCCGCCGGGTCATCCTGGAAACCGAGCGGGCCAGCAAGCGCGAGCACCTGATGAAGGAGCTCGAGGTCGGCCAGGTGCGGAAGGGCATCGTCAAGAACATCACCGATTTCGGGGCGTTCATCGACCTGGGCGGCGTGGACGGCCTGCTGCACATCACCGACATGTCGTACGGCAGGGTCTCCCACCCGACCGAGCTGGTCCAGATCGGCACCGAGGTCGAGGTCAAGGTCCTGGACATCGACTGGCAGCGGGAGCGCATCTCGCTGGGCATGAAGCAGCTGCAGAACTATCCGTGGAAGGACGTGGCCGAGAAGTATCCGGTCGGCACCCGGGTGCAGGGCAAGGTGGTCTCGATCACCAACTACGGCGCCTTCGTAGAACTGGAGCCGGGCATCGAAGGCCTGGTGCATATCTCGGAGATGAGCTGGACCCGGAACGTGCGGCACCCGTCCAAGATCGTGTCCATCGGAGAGACCATCGAGGCGGTGGTGCTCAAGGTCGACGAGACCGAGGACCAGATCTCGCTCGGCACGAAGCAGACCGAGCAGGACCCCAGGATGGTGCTCCCCAACAAGGACCCGGTCGGCACCCGGATCCAGGGCAAGGTCCGCAACCTGACGAGCTTCGGCGCGTTCGTCGATATCGAGCCGGGCATCGATGGTTTGATCCACATCTCCGACATGTCG
>JBGPLG010000015.1:0-61793 GCA_041486305.1 Gemmatimonadota bacterium | reverse complement strand
TGGACGCCCACCGCGGCCTCGGTACGGCGAGCGTTCGCCGCGAAGAAGATCGGCTCCCTCCTGGGGCTCGAGGGCGGACACGCGATCGAGAATTCGCTGGGCGCGCTGCGGATGTACTACGAGATGGGCGCGCGATACATGACGCTCACCCACAACGTTACGCTCGATTGGGCCGACGCGGCGCTCGATTCGGCCCGGCACGGCGGCCTCACGCCGTTCGGCGAGGAAGTCGTCCGGGAGATGAACCGGCTCGGCATGCTGGTGGACCTGTCCCACGTCTCCCCTGGCACCATGAGCGACGCGCTCAATGTCACCGAGGCGCCGGTCATCTTCTCCCATTCCGCGTCCCGGGCGCTGGTAGACCACCGGCGCAACGTGCCCGATTCGATCCTGGCCCGGCTCCCCAAGAACGGCGGCGTGGTGATGGTGCCGTTCGTCACCTCATTCGTCTCCGCCGCCCTCAAGGCCTGGGAGGACTCCGGCGCCGCGCTCCGCAAGGGGCCCCGGCCCGAGGTGACCATCAAGGACGTGGCCGACCATATCGACCACATCCGCCAGGTGGCCGGGGTCGACCACGTCGGCATCGGCTCGGATTTCGACGGCATCACCGAGACGGTGACCGGACTCGAGGATGTCAGCACGTTCCCGGCGCTCTTCGCCGAGCTGGCCCGGCGGGGCTGGAAAGCGGCGGAGCTCCGCAAGCTCGCGGGTGAGAACGTCCTGCGGGTCCTGGCGCAAACGGAACGGGTTGCCGCCCGGCTCAAGAAGACCAGAAGCCCGAGCGCCAGGACGATCCACGAGCTCGATGGCCGCCGTCCGGTGACGTAGCGCGCGTGGACCCGCTGGCCGAGCGGCCGCTCTTTCTCTACCTCGCGCTGGTGCTGGTGACGGTGTTTCTTCCCACCGCCCGGGCCCGCGCGCTCGGTTCGGCCGGGCTCCTGGTGTCGGCGCTCGGCATCTCGGCGGATCGCGTGGGCGTCGCCGATTCCGGCGGCGGCTTCGCAACCGTGAACCAGATCCTGATCGGCGCCGGGGCGCTCCTCGTGCTCTTCGCCGCGCTTCGGGCCTGGCGTGACAGGGGCCGTGAGGCCGGCGCGGCCGGCGAGCGCGGCACAGGACCTTCCGTCGATCTCCTGCTATTCGCCGGGCTCCTGTTCGCTGCGTTCGGGCCCCACCTGATCCTGGTCGCCGCCGGCACCTTCCTGGCGCTGGTGTCCGCGGCGGCGGCCGTGCTTCGGAGCCGGCGTCCGCGCTGGATCGTCGTGGTGGCGCCGAGCGCGATGCTGCTCGGGGCCGGTTTCTTCCTACTCTTTGCGATCGTGGGTCAGGGTGGCGGACGGATGAGCGAGATCGCTGCCGGTCCGTTCAGCCCTCCCGCCGAGCGGCTCCTGGCCATCCTGCTTGGGCTGGGGTCGCTGACGCTCGCCGGGTTGTTCCCCTTCCACCACGCGCCCTGGCGCCTGTCGCTCTCGCCGATCGCGATGATCCTGCTGGCCCGGGTTCTGGTGCCGGCGCTCCCTGAGGGGCTGGGCGACTGGCAGGCGCCCGCCATGCTGTGGCTCGCGGTCGCGGTCGCGGGGGCCGCGCTCTCGGGACGGTGGGCCGCGGCCATGGTGGCGGGCGGGCTCCTGGGGATCTGGTCCGGGCGGCCGGAGGGAGTGGATCCGGGGCGCGCCCTGCTGCTCTTCGGCTGGCTCGCCGATGCCGGGGTGCTTCCGCTCCGGTGGCGGTTCGGCGGCGGCGCTGAACGATGGGCGGGGGTGTGGTTCATGCCCGCCGCGGCCGCCATTCCGTTCGTGCTCGGCGCCGCGCTTCGCGCCCAGGTGCTGGTGACGGTCCTCGCAGTGCTGGCCGCGGTCGTGGGGCTCGGATTCGAGTCCCGCCGTCGTGCCCGGGCCGGTTGAGGCCTTATATTCCCGCTCGTTGGCCGGTCCTGAGACTCAAACCGCCGCATTCGAAGCTTACCGACCCCGGAGCTCCCCATGGCCTTCACGCTTCCCGCGCTTCCCTACGCCGCCGCTGCGCTCGAGCCGCATATCGACGCCCAGACCATGCAGATTCACCATGGCAAGCATCATCAGGCCTATGTCACCAACCTGAACGCCGCCCTGGAAGGACAGCCGGCGCTCGCGGGACTCTCGATCGAAGCCCTGATCGCCGATCTGTCGAAAGTTCCCGATGCGCAGCGTACCGCGGTGCGCAACAATGGAGGCGGTCACTACAATCACACCCTGTTCTGGGAGCTCATGACGCCCGGCGGCGCGAAGGCGCCGGAGGCGGGGCTGGCCAAGGCCATCGATGCCGCCTTTGGCGGGCTGGCCGGGTTCAAGGAGCAGTTCCAGAAGGCGGGCCTGGGCCGCTTCGGCAGCGGGTGGGCCTGGCTGGTTCGCGACCGGGCCGGCAAGCTCGCCATCGAGAGCACCCCGAACCAGGACACCCCGCTCATGGACGGCAAGCACGCCGTGCTGGGCTGTGACGTCTGGGAGCACGCCTACTATCTCAAGTACCAGAACCGCCGGGCCGACTACCTGGCCGCCTGGTGGAATGTCCTGAACTGGTCGGTGGCCGGAAAGCGGTTCAGCGCCTGATGCCGCTTCCAGCCACCGGCGCCGCCGCCGCCGACTTCACCCTGACCTCGACCGCCGGCCAGCCGGTGACGCTGTCCGGGCTCCGCGGAAAGAACGTGCTCCTCGCGTTCTTTCCGCTGGCTTTCACCAGCACCTGCACCGCCGAGCTCTGCGCCATGTCGGTAGATTATGGCAGGTTCCAGAGCGCAAACACGGTGGTGCTCCCGATCAGCGTCGACTCGGTGCCGACACTCAAGGAGTTCAAGGCCAAGGAACGGATCACGGTCGATCTGCTCAGCGATTTCAAGCGTGACGTGTCGCGACGCTACGGCGTCCTGAACGAGGAGAAGTTCTACAGCAACCGCGCCTACGTTCTGATCGACCGCACCGGCGTGGTTCGCTGGACCCACCAGGAGGCCAACAACGGCGAGCGACGCGAGAACAGCGAGATCCTGGCCCAGCTGGCCGGGCTGGGCTGAGCGCTGAGCCGGCAGCCGCTTCTCGATACCCCCGATCCGGCGCTCAACCAGGCCTTCGCATGGGCCGCGGGACGGGCCCCCGCCGCGGTCCGGGCCGATCCCGGATCGGCCCTCTCGCAGTGGGACGCGTCGGACTACGCCGTCATGGTGGATGAGGCCAGGACCTTCCGCCGGGTGGGCAACCCCGCGCTTCGCGCACCCGAGGCCTTGCTGCGCGACGTGGTGGCCGGCCTGTTCGGTGTCCGCGCCGATGCGGAGGGCGGGCGGTTCGTGATTGCCCCCTGGCTGCCGGAGGGCTGGCGCAGCATGGCGCTTCGCCGGCTCCGGCTCCACCGCTCCGTGGTCGATGTCGAGGTGCGGCCCCGGGCCGAGTGGGCCGCGATACGGCTCAAGCTGACGTTCGGGCCGCCGATCGCGCTTTCCTTGTCGGTGCGCAACGCCGGGCCGGTCGGGCGGGTGACCGTGGACGAGATCGCGCTCCAGGGAGACCGCGCCGTGTTTACGCTCTCCGCGGAGCACGAGGCCATGTTCTTTTTCGAAGGAGACCCACGATGAGCACCTCACGCCGGAGCACCTGGATGGCCCTGCTGGCGGTGACCATCGTCACCCTGGCGATGGTCTTGACGCCGGTGTTCCTGATCAAGCCCTTTTCGCCCCAGACCAACTCCACGGTGGCGCTGTCATTTGCGCTGCGCCGATGGTCTCCGCTCCTGACGCTCGTCGCGGTGGCCGCAGCGGTGTTCCTCACGATGCGGCTCTGGAGCCCGGGACGCCGCATCCTGTCCCGGACCGCCGCGGTGATCCTGCTGGCGTTGGTGGCGGTGTCCGCGTGGGCCTCCCGGCAGGACTATTTCGAGTGGATGTTCGCGCCGCTTCCGGGACCCGGGTTCGTTCGGGCCTCGGCGGCCGGGTTCGTGGCGCCCGGGGACATGGTCCTGGCGGTGGCGCTCAACGGCGATCCGGTGGCCTATCCGATCCGGCAGCTGGCCTACCATCACCTGGTCCAGGATTCGGCGGGCGGGGTGCCCATCGTCGCCACCTATTGAACGCTCTGCCACACCGGTCTGGTGTGGGAGCGGACGGTCGATGGACGGGTGCTCAACTTCCGGCTCGCCGGGATCAACAACCAGAACTTCATCATGCAGGACCGGGAGACCGGAACCTGGTGGCAACAGGTGAGCGGCGCCGCCATCCTGGGGCCGCTGGCGGGGAAGAAGCTCGAGCGGGTGTTCCACGACGAGCTGACCTTCTCGGAGTGGACCCGGGAAGTTCCCGGCGGCCGGGTGCTCGCGCCCGCCGCCGATACCGCGTGGAGGCATTTCTCCGAAGGCTGGGAGGAGCACACCGCCAAGGCCCCGGTCAATGTGCACGTGTCTCTGGACGCCCGGCTCCCGGCGCGCGCGGTAGTATTCGGGGTGGATCTCAACGGCACGGCCAAGGCCTACCCGCAGGACCGGGTGCTGGCCCAGGCGCCGCTCCACGATCGGCTCGGCGGGGTGCCGCTGGTGTTTCTGGTCGGACCGGATGGTAAGTCGGTGCGCGCGTTCGAGGCTCGCTTGGACACTGCGGCGCTGGAGCTGGTCCGCCCGACCGGTCAGGCCACCGGCGAAGTGATGGATCTGGGCACCGGCAGTCGGTGGAGCTTCACCGGCGAGGCGCTGGCGGGCCCGCTCAAGGGCCGCCGGCTCAAGCCGGTCTATGTGCTCAAGGACTACTGGTTCGACTGGATGACCTACCACCCTGCGACGGCGGTTTACTTGCGAGGGAGCCGGGAGTAGGTCCTCCCTCCTCCCTAGTCCCTCTGCAGCAACAATTTTCCCTCGGACATCTCCTGCATCGCCTCCTCGATCCCCTCCCGACCCAGTCCGGACGACTTGACGCCTCCATAGGGCAGGTGATCGAGGCGCAGGGTCGGAATGTCGTTCACGATGATGCCGCCGGCTTCGATTCCGCGGAATGCCTCTCGAATTCGCCGCGCGTCGTGAGTGAACACCCCGGCCTGGAGTCCGTAGGGGGAATCGTTGACCAGCCGGATGCCTTCGCTCCAGGTTCGGTACGGCGCCACGATCAGGACCGGGCCGAAGACCTCCTCACAGCTGACCTTCATGTTCCGGCGCACATTGCTGAGGACCGTGGGGCCGAGCACCATCCCCCGGCGAGCGCCTCGCAGCTCGACACGTGCGCCGCCGGTGACCGCCTCGTTCACCCAGGCCTGCACCCGTGCGACGGCTCCCGGGTCGATCAGCGGGCCGATCACGGTTTCGGCGCGGGCCGGGTTTCCGCGCGGCAGCCGGCGGGTGGCCTCGATGACCTTCCGGAGCAGCCGGCGATACAGCGGCGCATGCACATAGAGACGCTGGACCTTGATGCAGACTTGGCCGGCGTAGGCGAAAGCGCCCCATGCGATTCGCGCCGCGATCTCGTCCAGATTCCCGGCGTCCGAGTGCACCAGGACCGCCGCATTCCCGCCCAGCTCGAGTATCACTCGTTTCCGTCCGGCCACCGCCTTCAGGTGCCAGCCCACCGCGGCGCTTCCGGTGAAGCTCAGCATCGCGTAGGACGGATCGGTCGCCAGGCGCTCCGCGAGCGGGATCGGCAGATGCAGCACCTGCAGCGCTCCAGGCGGCAACCCAGCGCTGGTCATGAGCTCGGCCAGCCGAAAGGCGGCCAGCGGGGCCTGGGGCGGGGGTTTGAGCAGCACGGCATTCCCGGCTGCGATGGCCGGCCCGACTTTGTGCGCCACCAGGTTCAGCGGGAAATTGAACGGGGAAATCGCGGAGATGACTCCCAGCGGAAAGCGCTCGACCGTGGCGACGAGGCCTTCGCCTCGTGGGTCGGCATCGGCCGGGAGCGCCGACACGCCGAAACGCCGGGCGCCCTCGGCGGCCTGCCGGAAGGTGGTGATCGCGCGGTCCACTTCTCCGGCCGCGAGGGTCACGGGTTTCCCCGCGTCTCGGGAAATCAGCCGGGCCAGTGCGTCACGCTCCCCGCTGAGGCGGCCCGCGGTGTCTTCCAGGATCGCGGCGCGGCGGAACCGGGACAGCGCTCCCAGCACCCTCTGCGCGGTCCGGGCTCCGGCAGAGGCGAGATCGAGGTCCCGCTCGTCCCCCGGGACCAGGAACGCCAGCGTGCGGCCGTCGAACGGCGCGGTCACCGGCTCGGCAGGGCGGCGGCGTCGGGGCAGCCAGCCTCCGTTGACATACGGCGTGATGATCGGGACCGGCATCGGGTCTCCAGACTCGGGAGGTTAAACTTACTGTCCATCCATGATCGATCCATGACCGAGGTCCCGAGCGGCGGATCCGCCCTGTCGGTGGTGGGGCAGATCGCCCGGATACTCAATAGCGGCCTGGCGCCGGACGAAACCCTCCGGCTGGCCTGCGCTACGATTCAGCGCGGGCTCGGCTCGGGCCCGGTCATCGTGTGGCGCCGCGAGGCCAACGCCTCGACCTTTGCAGGTGTGTCGTCCGCCAACGGCGAACATGCCGCCGCCTCACTCGACGATCTGCCGGCCGGGGATCCGGCGGTGCGCCGCTACCCTCTGGTCCACGGCGGGGCCCGGCTGGGGCTGCTGCAAATCGATTTCGCCGTCCCGGAGCCGTGGCCCGACCAGGGACTGATGCAGATCCTCTGCGACCTGCTGGCGCCCTTCCTCGATGCGATGACCCTCTCGGAGGACCTCGCCCTCGAGGTGGCCAGCCGGTCCCGGGAAATCGAGGAGCAGCGCCGGTTTACCGGACTGGTGATCGACAGCCTTCCGGTGGGGATTTACGTCATCGACCGCGACTACCGTATCAAGGTCTGGAACCGCAAGCGGGAAACCGGCACCCAGGGCCTCCGCCGCGCCGACGTGGTGGGCCGGCCGGTGTTCGAGGTCCTGACCCGCCAGCCCCCGGCGCAGCTCCGTGCCGAGTTCGACCGGGTATTCCGGGCGGGCGAGGTGCAACAGATGGACATCGAGGTCGAGGCCGGCAGCGACAACCGGTACTACCGGATCAGCCGGATCCCCATGCGGCTCGACGGCGACGCGATCACCCACGTCATCACGATCGGCGAGGACGTGACCGAGTCGCGCGAGGTGCAGCGCCGCATCCTCCAGAGCGAGAAGCTCGCCGCGGTCGGACAGCTGGCCGCCGGCGTCATGCACGAGATCAACAACCCGCTGGCCACCATCGGGGCGTGCGTCGCGGCCATCGAGGCCAGGCTGGGTGACAGCGCCGACGGCACCGTGCGCGAATACCTGGAGATCATCGACAAGGAGGTGCTCCGCTGCACCCACATCGTGGACGGGTTGCTGGATTTCAGCCGTCCTCGCGACGCGGGACCCAGGGTCGCGACCTCGGTCAACACCCTCCTGGAGCAGACCCTGTTCCTGCTGAAGCACCATCAGCGCTTCAAGCGCATCACGGTCAGCCGGGAGCTGGGGCACGACCTTCCCCCGGTGCTGGTGAACGACGAGCAGATGATCCAGGTGTTCATGGCTCTGATGCTCAACGGCGTAGACGCGATGGATGACGGCGGGATGCTGACGGTGCGATCCCTGCCCAATCCGGAGCGGAGCGACGAGGTGCTGGTCGAGGTGGTGGACAGCGGTCACGGGATCTCGGCCACCGACCTGCCCAAGATCTTCGAGCCGTTCTACACCACCAAGCCGCCGGGGCGGGGCACCGGGCTCGGGCTCTCGATATGCTACGGCATCGTCGAGCAGCACCGGGGGCGGATCGAAGTGACGACCGAGCCGGGGCTCGGCAGTACGTTCCGGGTGTTCCTCCCCATCGCCACCGGGGGTAAGGCGTGAAGATCCTCGTCGTCGAAGACGACCGCGTCGTCGGGCAGTACGTCAAGCGCGGACTGGAGGAGGCCCAGTATCACGCCGACCTCGTGGACGACGGACTCGAAGGGCTGCGCCTGATCTCCGGTGGACTCTACGACCTGGTCGTGCTCGACCTCCGGCTGCCGGGCATGACCGGGCTGGAGGTGCTCCGAACCCTGCGGGACCGGGGCAACACCACGCCGATCCTGGTCCTGACCGCCCAGGACGCCGTGGGTCACAAGGTGGAGGCGCTGCGGGCCGGCGCCGACGACTATGTCACCAAGCCCTTCGCGTTCGAGGAACTCCTGGCCCGGGTGGAGGCACTCTCCCGCCGCCCCAAGCAGCTCTCTTCCTCCAAGCTCTCGGTCGGGGGTCTGGAGCTGGATCTGGGGAGCCGCGAAGTGCGGCGGGGCGACCGGCTCATCGAGCTCACGCCCAAGGAATACGCGGTGCTCGAGTACCTCATGCGCCATCCCGGGCGGGTCATGTCGCGTACCCTGATCACCGAATACGCCTGGGACTACCACTTCGATCCCGGCACCAACATCGTGGACGTCGTGATCAACCGGCTCCGCAAGAAGGTGGATACCGGGACCGAGAAGAAGGTCCTGCACACGGTGCGCGGCGTCGGGTACGTGATCCGGGCCTGACATGCGCTCCATCCGGTGGCGCCTGACTGTGGCGTACGGGCTGGCCCTCGCGGCCACCATCAGCGCATTTGGCACCACGCTCTACATCACCCGCAAGCAGACCAGCCTCACCGATTTCGATGATGCGCTCCGGCAGCGGCTTGCCGGCGTGGTGGAGCGATCGGCCCGGTACCTCACCCGGTCGCACCAGGTGCTGGGGCGGATCGTCACCCGAGACCCGACGCCGACCCTCGAGCCCTCCATCGCTCCCTATTTCGAGGGCATCGGCGACTATCTCCTGCTGGCGGACACCGCCGGACGGATCCTGTACTTCTCGCCGTCGGCCACGGCGCTGCCGTTTGCGTCGATCGAGCAGCTCCGCTCTCTGGTCCACCCGCCGCCCGCGCAGCCGGTCGGCGGCAGCTACACCTTCGATCCCGCGATTGGACCGGTGCGTTACCTGTCGTACCCGATCAATGGCGCCGGTCCCGAGGTCGCCGCGCTCCTGGTGGCGGCGCCCAGCACCACCACCCTGGTGGAGGCGAACGAGCTGCTGTCCAGCATGCTGGTCATCGCCCCCCTCATCATGGCCGCGTCGCTCCTGGTGGGATACTGGGTGGCCGGGCGCAGCCTCAAGCCGCTGGGCGCGATGGTGAGCGAGCTGGAGGCCATCACCGACAGCCGAAGCCTCTATCGACGGCTCGCCGTGGAGCGCACCGAAGACGAAGTGGCCCGCCTGGGCAGCGCGGTCAACCACATGTTCGACCGTCTGGAACGGAGCTTTGCCGCGCTGCACCGCTTCACCGCCGAGGCAAGCCACGAGCTCAAGACGCCCCTCATGGTGCTGCGCGCGGGAGTGGAGCGCGCCCTCCGCAATCCCGCCACGCCGCCCGAGAGCCTCCAGGCCCTCGATGAGTCCCTGATGCACATCGGACGGATGGCCGAGCTGGTAGACAGCCTGCTGACCCTCGCGCGCGCCGACGAGGGTCAGATCCCCCTCGCGGTCGAGGACTGCGACCTCCGGGAGCTGGTGGCCGAGGCGGCGGAGACGGCCAACATCCTCGCCGAGGAAGCGGAGCTCACCGTCACCACGTCGATCCCTTCGGCCCCGGTGATGCTGGGGGTGGACCGGAACCGGATCCGCCAGCTCCTGCTCAACCTGGTGACCAACGCGGTCAAGTACACGCCGGCGGGAGGCACTGTGTCGCTGGGGCTGTCCGACCAGGGCGATTCGGTGACCCTGACGGTCGGGGACACCGGGATCGGTATTGCGGCGGGCGACCTGCCGCATATATTCGACCGCTTCTGGCGGGCGGACCCGGCGCGATCGCGCGGGGGTGAGAATCCCGGGACCGGGCTGGGTCTGGCCATCACGAAGTGGGTGGCCGAGGCCCACGGCGGAAGCATCTCGGTCCAGAGCCGGCCCGGTCGGGGAACGCTGTTTACGGTGGGCCTCCCACGTAGCCCATCGCCCCAGAATGCCGTCAGCTAATCGTCTTGTCATCAATTTGTCATGTAGCGGTCAGGGGCGTGCCACCCTGTCGCTGTTGATTTCCTCCTGTAGGGTTACCTCCCCTGGAGGCAGTGCATGTTCGAAAATCTGATCGAATCGAAGCCCAGAAAAGTCCGGACCTTCAAGCAGTCGGCCATGTCGCTGGTGCTCCACCTGACGGTCGGATACGCCGCCATCAAGGCGACGGCCGGCGCCGCGGAGGAGCTGCACAAGGTGCTCCAGGACACCACCGCCTTCGTGCTGAAGGCGCCGGAGCCGCCGCCGCCGCCGCCGGAGCAGCCGCCCCCGGACGCCGTCGTGACCGCCAATCCTCCGCCGCTCGGTTTCCAGACCGTCATGCCACCGACGGAAATCCCCAAGGATATCCCGCCGGTCAATCTGAACGAGAAGTTCAACGCCGCGGATTTCAGCGGCAAGGGCGTCGAGGGTGGTGTCGCCGCCGGCGTGGCGGGCGGCACCGGTCCGGTCACCGGCGAGACCTTCCTGCAGACCGAAGTGGACGACCCCGTCCAGCAGATCAATATCCCGAAGCCCCGCTTCCCCCCAGTGCTGCAGCAGGCGGGGGTGTCGGGCTTCGTGGACGTCACCTACGTCGTCGACACCTTGGGGCACGCCGAACCGTCGTCCTGGAAGGTGCAGAAGAGCTCCAATCAGCAGTTCGAGGCGCCGGCCCGCGAGGCCATCATGAAGGGCGTGTTCAAGCCGGCCCGGATCAAGGGCGCCGCGGTGCGCCAGCTGGTGCAGCAGAAAATCACGTTCAACATCGGTCAGTGAGCGTTTCTCACCGTTAAAGGAGCAGTCCCATGGGCGTAGATATTCTGGCTCTGTGGCACCACGCACATGCCTTCGCGCGGGGGATCGTGTTCGTCCTCCTCGGCATGTCGTTCTTCTCGCTGACCATCGCGCTGAACAAGCTGTGGCAGATTCACAAGAGCGCCAAGGCCACCCGGAAATTCGCGTCGCAGTTCTCCCGTTCGATCCAGGAAGAACAGCTCGACCAGGCGATCGCGCTGGCCGAGAAGAACCAGGGCAGCCACGTCGCCCGGGTGCTGGGTGGCGCGCTCCAGGAAGTGAAGCCCCTCCTCCGGGACCGGGCCACCATCACCGCGGCGGACATCAACTCCGCCGAGCGCGCGGTCGAGCGGCAGATGCTCATCGTGCTCTCCGAGTTCAAGCGCGGCCTTGGCGTGCTGGCCACGGTCGGCTCGACCTCTCCGTTCGTCGGGCTCCTGGGCACCACGATGGGAATCGTCACCGCGTTCAATGCGATGACCGCCGGCGGTAACGCGGGCGGCCTGGCCGGCATCGCCGGCGGTATCGCCGAAGCGCTGATCACCACCGCGCTCGGCCTCATGGTCGCGATTCCCGCGGTGTGGTTCTACAACTACTTCACCACCAAGGTCGAGAACCTCACGGTCGAGATGACCTACACGTCGAAGGAGCTGATCGACTACCTCATCAAGAGCGTCGGCAGCGAATTCGGCCGCTCGATCTTCACCAAGGAGTTCCAGACCCAGAAGGCGGTGAGCGGCAGTGGGCACATCAGTTAATTCAGCCGGTACCACCGCGATCAAATCGGAACCCAACGTGATTCCGATGATCGACATCATGCTGGTGCTCCTGATCATCTTCATGATCGTGACACCGCTGATCGCGAACGGGTTCAAGGCCACGATGCCCCAGGGCACCAACCTGGAAAAGCGGCCCGAAGGAGACGGCGAGGTCGTGCTCGGCATCGATGCCGCCGGCGGTTATTTCATCAACGGCGTCTCGATTCCGGCGGCCGCGCTCGAGGACCAGCTCAAGGGCATGTTCGCGGCCCGTACCGAAGACAAGATCCTGTACTTCCGCGCCGACAAGGATCTGGATTACGCCAAGATCCAGGAAGCGGTGGAGACCGCCCGCCATGCCGGAGTCCGGGTGATGGCGGCGATCACCGAGATCAAGCCAAGCGGCAAGGGTCTCTTCGACCAGTAAAGGAGTCGCATCATGGCTGGAGGAGGAGGAGGACCGGCCGGCAGTATCAGCGCCGAACCGAACGTGATCCCGATGATCGACATCATGCTCGTGCTGCTGATCATCTTCATGATCTCGCAGCCCTTGACGCGTATGGCGATCGACGTACAGGTGCCTCCGCCGGTTACCAATCCGACTACGGGGCCCTCGACCCAGATCGTGCTGGAAATCGCGCAGGACGGGACCTACAATATCAACGGCCAGCCGTTTCCCAAGGAGCAGCTGGCGACCCAGATCCACGCCATCTTCGACCAGCGGCCGGCCAAGCTGCTGTTCATGAAGCCGGCGCTGAACCGGAAATACCAGGAAGTCATCGAGGCCATGGACGTGGCCCGGGGAGCCGGGGTGCTGGTGATCGGGTTCACCCCGAAGACCGGCTGAGCCTGAGGCGGGCCCGCTCCGATCCCGCGCGCGGGGGCCCTCGGGCCCCCGCGTGTCGTATTCGGATTCCTGACCGGTTACACTAGAATCGTGTCCCAGCCGCTCCCGCCGCTGCCTCCGCTCCCGCCGCCGACCGCCCGGCTTCCCCTGCAATCCCGCCGCCGCGGGGGGGGCTGGTTTTCACTCGTCATTCACCTGGTCTTGCTGCTGGTTCTGGTGGAAGTCACGCGCGACAACGTCTGGTGGGATCCGCCCGAGTCCCGGGGCGCGCCCTTCGAGCGGGCCGGTGGCGGTGGGGGGGGCAGGCAGGTGAACATGATCGCCCTGCCCCAGGCAACCCAACGGCCCGAGCCGGTGGTCAAGGTGCCGCCGCCGCCGCCGGTTCCGGTTCCGGTGGTGACGCCGGCGCAGATCACCCCTCCGGTGCCCGCGCCGCCGGTGGACACGCTGCCCAAGACCACGGGTGGCGCGGTCACGACGGGAACCGGCGGCGGGACGGGCGGGAACAGCGGCACCGGCTCCGGCCCGGGCTCCGGCCCGGGCACCGGACCCGGCAGCGGCGGGGGCACCGCACCTCCCGATTCCGCCCGGACCGCGGCCCGCGATCCCGAGCCGCGACAGCTGATCCTGATCCCGTTCGACTACCCGCCGAGTATGCGCGGCCTCACGATTCAAGTTACTTTTTTCGTGTCCGCGGACGGCAGGGTGGACCGGGTGCTCTTCTCGGAAGACATTCCGGACCGGGGCTACGCCAAGCGGCTCGAGGTCGTCATGCGAGCCTATCGTTTTCGCCCCGCACGCTCCGCCGAGGGGCAGGCCGTCCCGGGGCACACCACCGTCAGCGTCACCTTCTGAACCCTCCTCCAGACCCAGGGGTGCGGTCCATGAGCCAGCTCTTTCGGCGGAAGTCCGTCGCGGATTGCGACAACGACATCGCCGAGCGCGGCGGCCTCAAGCGCCATCTGAACAAGTGGCACCTCACGGCCCTGGGGGTGGGCGCCACGATCGGCGCGGGGATCTTCGCGACGACGGGCACTGCCATCGTGGGCGATCCCGCCCGTCCCGGCGCGGGACCCGCCATCGTCCTGTCCTTCATTCTGACCGCGGTCGCCTGCGGTTTCGCGGCGCTGTGCTACGCCGAATTCGCGGCGATGGTCCCGATCTCGGGATCGGCCTATACGTACGCCTATGCGTCGCTGGGGGAGTTTGTCGCCTGGATCATCGGCTGGGACCTGATCGTCGAGTACGCCGTGGGCAACATCGGTGTCGCCATCGGGTGGTCGGGCTATTTCCGCGAGCTGGTGAGCCACTTCGGGATCGAGATTCCGGCCTGGCTGGCCACCGACCCGCGTTCGGCCTCGATGGCCGCGGCCGCCGTGGCGGGTGGGGCCGGTGACCCCGCCAGTCTCTACTTTGCCTCCGCGTTGAGCACCGCGCCCCATGTCCTGGGCATCCCGATTATCGCCAACCTGCCCGCCTTCCTGGCAGTCGCGGTCATCACCGTCGTCCTGGTGATCGGCATCAAGGAATCGGCCAATACCAACAACACGATGGTGCTGCTCAAGATCGGCATCATCCTGTTCTTCATTGCAGTCGGCATCTTCCTGATCAAGCCGTCCAACTGGAACAACCCGGCGCTCGGAGGCTTTGCCCCCAACGGGTTTGCCGGCATCAGTGCCGGTGCGGCCATCATCTTCTTCAGCTACATCGGATTCGACGCGGTGTCCACCGCGTCGGAGGAGGCCAAGGATCCCGGCAAGGACATGCCGTTCGGGATCATCATGAGCCTGGTGGTGTGTACCGTGCTCTACATCGCGCTGTCGCTGGTGATGACCGGGATCGCGCCGTGGAACACGCTGGGGACGCCCGAGCCGATGATCACCGCGCTGGCCCAGGCCCACGGTCCGCCGGCGCTGATCAACGCCTCGCGTTTCATCGTGGCGCTGGGCGCGGTGATTGCAATGGGAAGCGTGCTGCTGGTGTTCCAGCTGGGGCAGCCGCGCATCTTCTTCTCGATGGCGCGTGACGGGCTGCTGCCGCCGGTCTTCTCGAAGGTCCATCCCAAATACAAGACGCCCTATGTCGGCACCATTCTCACCGGGCTGTTCGTCGCGACGTTTTCGGCATTCGCGAATATCGCGGAAGTGGTGGACCTCACCAATATCGGCACCCTGTTTGCCTTCGTGCTGGTGTCGATCGGCGTGATCCTGCTCCGCCGCCAGGAGCCGGGGCGGCACCGGCCCTTCCGGGTGCCCGGGGTGCCGTTTACACCGCTGATCTCCGTGGCCGCCTGCATCTACCTGATGATCCAGCTTCCCCGAATCACCTGGATCCGGTTCGGGTTGTGGTTGCTGCTGGGTCTCTTCATCTACTTCCTGTATGGGATGGCCCACAGCAGGCTGGGACGCCGGGACAAGGCGGCGGCTAAGTAGCGCGGCGGGCCAGGGCGAGGGCGCCCTCCGCTGGGTCCAGGGGTGCCTCCTTCGGAGCGAGCCGCGCGGTCTTCTTGAGCTGTTCCAGCACCGGTGCCCGCAATGACCGGCCGGCGGCGAGGTTTCCGCCGGCCAGCACTACGGGAATCTTTCCGCTCTTTCCGTAGCCGCCCACCAGCGACGCCGCCATCGCCGCCAGGCTGACGGCCGCCTCCGCGACGATGCCCCGCGCTGCGGCGTCGTTCCGTTCCGCGGCCTCGAATACCAGTATCGCAAGCGCCGCGACTTCGCCCGGCTCGGCCGTGGTGCTCCACCGCACCAGGTCGTCGAACTCCTTGACCGGTCCGCGGGTGAGCACCAGCTCGGTCAGCAGGGTGGACGCGCCGCGCCCGTCCCGGGCCTGTCCGACGGCAAGGAGCGCGGCCCGGCCAATGGCGTACCCGCTCCCTTCGTCTCCCATCTGCCATCCGTACCCACCGGCGCGGTGCAGGACGCCGTCCGGGGTCCGGCCCACGGCGACGCTTCCCGTTCCCGAAACCAGGACGATGCCCGGCTCGGCGCCAAAGGCCGCTTCGAGCGCAATGTCGAGGTCGCCGGTGACGATCACCTTCTGGGCCAGCCGCTCGCCGCGGAGAAACTCCCGCAGCTCGGTCCGCTCCGGGTCCCGGCCGACTCCGGCGGCGCCCACCACCAGAACGTCTCCATGGAGCAGCCCGGCGTCGGTCAAGGCATGCCGGACCGCGGCCGTGATCCGGCTGGCCGCCTGGAGCGCTCGCCCCGGGCGTACCGCTCCGGGTGCGCCGGTCGCCCGCGCGATGATGCGGTCACCATTCGCCACCAGCACCGTGGTCTTGGTCCCGCCCGCATCCACGCCGATGGATGTGGTCATCGGGTTGCCCCTTCCGGAGAGCCCAGCGTACTGGAGGCCATGCCCACGCCAAGCGTCAGGGCGGTTCCCAGCGGGACGTACCAGGGCCAGGCGAGCCGGCCCACCGGCGCGAGCCACGCCAGCGAGGGCAGGGTCGCGAGGCGTCCCGCGAAGACGACGACCAGCATGATCGCGATCGTGGCCATCGTCGCGGCGATGACGTCGCGGCCCCGCGCACGGGGCCAGCGTCCCGCCAGGATGTAGGTGCCCAGCAGGGCGCCATACGTGACCGACGCGATCGAAAGCGCCAGCACGACGACCGGCGTGTCGGTGCCGCTGGCATAGGCGTGGAAGCCCAGTGCGCCGAGCACCAGTCCGATTCCCCAGATGGCGGAGAAGATCCGCCCCATCCGGAGCAGGTGCTCCGGATCGCGCCGACCGGTGATGTTGGCGTAGAGATCGTGGGTCAGCGACGAGGCCATCGCGTTGATCGCCGAGCTGTGGGTGCCCATCGCGGCGGCCAGGATGCCCGCGATCACCAGGCCCGCCAGTCCGGCCGGCAGGTGGTCCACGATGAATCGGGGGAACACCTGATCGCCGGGCAGTGAGGCGGGGGCAAGCCCGGCCGCCCAGATCGCCACGCCCACCATCAGGAACAGCGAGAACAGAAGAATCACCACGACGCCGGATCCGACCAGGGCGCGCTGGGCATCCTTGAGTGACCGGGTGGCCAACAGCCGCTGCACGATCAGGTGGTCGGTGCCGTGCGAGGCCGCCGAGAGCAGCGCGCCACCCAGCAGCCCGCCCAGGAGCGTGTAAGTGACGGTGAAGTTGATCGCCGGGTTGATCACACGGAGCTTGCCGGCCTGACCCGCGAGGGTGAGCATCGCGCCCGGGCCTCCGGCCAGCTTCATCGCAATGATCAGCGCGCCGATCCCGCCCGCCACATAGACACAGAGCTGGATCACGTCGGCCCAGACCACCGCCTTGAGGCCGCCCAGGTAGGTGTAAATCAGGGTGACGATCCCCATGGCGATGATGGCGCCGGGCACGCTCCATCCGGTGACCAGCGCCAGCGGAATCGATCCGGCAAAGACCCGCACCGCGTCTCCCATGAACCGGGTGAGAAGAAAGCAGGTCGAGAGCCAGCGGCGCGTCGTCGGTCCGAAGCGGGTTTCCAGTCTGGCGTAGGCGGTCTCCTGGTCACCCTTGAAATAGCCGGGCAGGAGCCAGCGGGCCACGAACAACCGCCCGATGAGGTATCCGAGGGGGAGCTGGAGGAAAGTGAGATCGCCGCGGGCGCCGACCCCGGGGATCGAGATGACCGTGAGCGCGGAGGTTTCGGTGGCCACGACCGAGAGCAGAACCGCCCACGCCGGCAGATCCCGCGCGCCCAGGAAATAGTCACCCGCGGTCCGCTGTGACCGGGTGACCCAGAGGCCCACTCCGAGCGTGAGCACGAAGTAGACGATGATGACGGCGAGATCGATGCCGGAGATGGCGGGGTCCCCGTCGGTGGGGGTGAAGAGCCCGGGAAAGGAGCCCTAAAACAAGGGCCCGCGGAAGTGAATCCGGCGGGCCTTGAAGACGTTGCGCCGATGGCGACCTAGGCGGTGAAACTGGTTCCGCACCCGCACCCGCCGGTCGCGTTCGGGTTGCTGAAGGTGAATCCGGAGCCCTGCATGGAGGTGACGTAGTCGACCGTCACCCCGTTCAGATACTGCAGGCTGAACCCGTCCACGAAGACCCGGACCCGGTCTGCCGGGAGGATATGATCGTCTTCCAGGGGCCGTTCCTCGATGTTGAGGCTGTACTTGAATCCGGAGCAGCCACCTGGCAGGACGCTGACCCTGAGGCCACCCGCGTCCGGCGCGACCTTCTCCGCGCCCATGAACTTCAGCACTTCATCAACTGCCCGCGACGTCAGGGTGATCTGGATGCCGCTGGCATTGGTCTGCTCGTCTACGGTACTCATTGCGCCCTCGCTGAGTGATCCGGCTTCCGCCCGGTCGACCTGGAGCCGGAGGCCTTCTGACTGGAAGCTAGGATGGCTGCTGCGCAGGGTCAACGTTGACCCTTCCATCGTCAGGGATATGGAGGTAGATACGTCGGACGTTTTCACCGGACCGACGCACCGTGACCGGCTCCCCGCTTCTCCTCGTTCTTGCTCTGGCTGGCGTCCCTGCGATCGCGCGGGGCCAGACCTGCATGGGGCAAGCGTCCTATACCGGCGGCACCGTGAAGGTCGGCATGAGCGCCGAAGTCGGCAATGGCGGCACCGCATTGAGTGGCAGTGCCGGACTGGGCCGGCCCCATGGAATCTTCGGCGCCGTGGCGGCCGGGTTCGTGACCGGGAGCGACGGTTCCGGCGCGCTGGTGTCGGGCGCCGTCGGCAAGGAACTCGGCCGGCCCATCGTCGGAAAGCTGGAGCTCTGTCCCGTCGCGGGCCTCGGCCTCCAATTCGGGCCCAGCGGCTACTACGAGCGGAACTACACTCTCGGCGCCATGGTCGGGTATCCACTGCCCTCGTCCGGCGGCATGCGGTTCATACTGGCGGGCGGCTACCAGGGTGCCTACCAGCAGCTGGGATTTCACGACGATACTCAGCTTGGCGGCTACCGCCGGGCCGATCTCTCCGCCGGCGGCGCCAACCACGAGTGGTACGGGCTTCTCGACGCCGGAGTCGGGGTCATTTTGAGCGGCAGATTCTCGGTGGTGCCCCAGGTGCGGATTCCACTCGGGTACAGTTTTTCCGATCCGTCCTTCCTGATCCGAGGCAGCGTCAATTTCGGCAAGACGAACTAGGCCCGGTCGCTACCGGGCCCCGTCGAGCAATCGCACCACCGCGTCGGCGACCGCGATCCGGAGCGGACCCATCCTCGGGTTGTTCCGAGTCGGATGCACCCGGTTGCTGAGCAGCACGATCACCAGCTCCCGGCCCGGATCGATCCAGATCGAGGTGCCGGTGAAGCCGGTGTGGCCGAAGGCGCCGGCGCCGAGTCGGGTTCCCGCGCTGCTCCCCGCCGAGGGAGTGTCCCAGCCCAGCGCCCGGGAAGAGCCGGAGACAAGGTCCTGCCGGCGGGTGAATTCGGTGATGACGGCTGGACTGACGGACGGGCGGACAGTACTTACCGTCCTCACCGTCCTCACCAGCCATTCGCCAAATTGCAACAAGTCCCGCGCGCTCCCGAACAGCCCGGCGTGCCCCGCCACGCCTCCCAGCCAGGCCGCTTTCTCGTCGTGTACTTCTCCGCGCACGATCCGCTTCCGCCAGGCGGTGTCATACTCGGTCGGCGCCACCCGCCAGAGCCAGCGCTCCGGCGGACGGAAGCGGGTCGACGTCATGCCGAGGGGCTCGAAGATCCGGTGCGCCGCGAGGCGGTCGAGCCGGCCGCCCAGGACCCGCTCGACCACCTCCCCCAGCACGATGGCGCCGATGTCGGAATAGACCATCCGCGCGCCCGGCGTAGTGTCGAGCGCCATCGCGTTGACCAGGCGCAGCGCCGAGTCGGCGCCGGGGGTGAGTCGCCAGAGCGGCTGGTCGGCGGGGAGGCCGCTGGAGTGGGTCAGCAGGTGCCGGATCGTCACCCGATCCTTGCCGGCTCCGCGAAAGGCCGGCAGGTAGCGCTGCACCGGCGCGTCCAGGTCGAGGCGGCCTTCATTCACCGCCTGCATGGCCAGCGTCGTGGTGGCGATCACCTTGGTGAGCGAGGCCAGATCGTAGATGGTGTTCCCGTCGGGCCGGCGCGGATCGTCCAGCGCCAGTCGTCCGGTGCCATAGAGGTAGCGCGCCCCGTGAAAGGAGATTGCCACCACGGCGCCCGGCGCCGCACCCGCCGCCATCGCGGAATCGAGCAGCGGGACGAGGCGGTCGAGGGCGCAAGGGGCGGCGGGACAGAGGGGATGCGGTGCGAGTGGCACCGGGTGCGCGCACGCCGCCGCCAGCAGCAACGGGGAGATCAGCCGCCCCGAATTCACCGGGCCGGCTTCACGATCGCGAACCCAAGCGGATATCCCTGGGGGAGATCGATGGGGAGGCGTCCGGTGATGGCGGCGCCGGCCAGGGCGGCCGCGACTGCCTCCTCGGTGAGGGGGTTGTCGGTCCAGGCCAGCAGGTAGGCCGCCACGTTCGGCGCCTGGGAGAGCAGATACGGAGTGCCGAACGACACCAGGGCGGTGGGCCGATCATCGGCGGTGCCGGTGATCAGGCGGGCCATCGCCTCCGCCATGCCGATCGCGCCCCGGCCCGAGCCGAACCGAACCGAGGTGGCGAACACCGCGAGCGGCGCCCCCTTCAGCACCGACGCGGCGGAATCGTAGCTCGCCGGGCCGCTGGCGGTCGTCAGCCGGAATGCGCTCACCTGGTACCCCCGCTTGACCAGCTCGGCTTGCAGCGTCACTCCCACCACCTGGGGGGTGTTCCCGTCGGCGTAGCTCACCAGGGCCACCCGCCGCGGCCCGGCGCGCAGGCTGTCGACCAGTCCAAGACTGTCGCGCACCAGTACCAGGGAACGTGCCGACACCGAGAGCGCACTGTCCCGGTTGGCCCGGCGGCCGACGACTTCGCCCAGTTTCTCGAGGTCGACGGTACGCCGCCTGAAGAGTCCCAGGTGCTCCTTGGTCTCCAGCACGCGTCGGACCGACGCAGTCAGCCGGGCCCGGGGAATTCGTTTGGTGCGTATGGCTTCGACGAAGGCGTCGACCGCGGCGTAGGGATCCGCCGGCATCAGCAGGAGGTCGCTGCCGGCCAGAAACGCTTTGACGGTCGCCTCCCCAGGGCCGTACGTCGTCACCAGGGCCCCCATATCCAGCGCGTCGGTCACCACGATGCCCTTGAAATGGAGCGAATCGCGCAGCACGCCGGTGAGGATCTCCGGCGACAGCGTGGCCGGCTCCATGGCCCCGTTCTCGAGGCCGGGAATGGCGATATGCGCCGACATCACCACGTCGACCCCGGCGGCGATGGCGGCCCGGAACGGGATCAGCTCCAGCGTGTCCAGTCGGGCCCAATCGGACCGGATGATGGGCAGCGAGATGTGAGAGTCGGTGTCGGTATCGCCATGCCCCGGGAAATGCTTCGCCGTGGCGAGCATGCCCGCGTCCTGGGTGCCCCGGACCGCCGCGGCCACGAATCGCGCCACGGCGTGGGCGTCGCTTCCGAACGAGCGCGTGTTGATGATCGGGTTGGCCGCGTTGTTGTTGACATCGGCCACCGGCGAGAACGTCATGTGGATGCCGGCCGCGCGCCCCTCCAGCGCGGTGACCCTGCCCATCAGGTAGGCATCCCGCTCGCTCCCCGCGGCCCCCACGCCCATATTGGTGGGGAAGGGCGTGCCGCCGGGATTGAACCGGAACGCGGTGCCGCCCTCGAGGTCCGAGCCGATCAGCAGCGGCAGCCGGGAACGCCGCTGCAGGAAGTTGAGCTTGGCGGCGATGTCCATGGGCGAGCCGACCGAGACGATGATGCCGCCCACCTGCAACGTGTCCACCCAGCCCCGGACCTTATCCAGCGCGCGGTCGTCAAACGCGACGTAGGTGCCCGGGATCCAGGGCATGATGAGCTGTGCGATCTGCTGCCGCAGCGTGAGTCTGCGAAGCAGCTGCGCCACCCGCGGACTGGGCGCCCGATGTGCCGGTGGCGGCTTCCTCGCCTGGGCGGGCAGGCTCGCGGGAAGGCCCAACAACAACAACAAGAGGCTCGATACCACGTGACGGCGAACGGGCACGGCGGGCTCATGGCAAGAGTGGGTGTGATGGCGCTCGGCGTCCTGCTCGCCGGCTGCGCGAAGGCCTCGGGACCGGTGTCGCTTCCACGGCCGGAGCGGCTGAAGGTACCCTCCGCCGTGCCGGCCCGGGTTCCCGCGCCGGTCCTCTCCGGCATCGAAGGCATCCTGGCCGACAGCGCCCAGCTGCTTCGGGGCCGCACCGTCGGACTGGTGTCGAATCAGGGCGGCGTTGACGCATCGGGCGTGAGCGACGTGGAACGCCTGCTGCGGGCGCGGGTCCGGCTGGTGGCCCTGTTCAGCCCGGAGCACGGCTTCCGGGGCGCCGCGGATCCGGGGCAGTCGGTCGCCTCCTCGGTGGACAGCGCGACCGGTCTACCAATCTATAGTCTCTATGGCCGTACGTCCGCCCCGACCGACTCCATGCTGGCCGGCATCGAAGTCCTGCTGGTGGATCTGCCGGATGTCGGCGCGCGCTATTTCACCTATCTGGCGACCACGATCGAGGTCATGCGGGCGGCCGCCCGGCTGGGAAGGACGGTTGTGGTCCTCGACCGGCCCAATCCGATCGGCGGGGCGGTCCAGGGCAACGTGCTGGACTGGGCCTATCACTCGTTCGTCGGCGCGCTCGCCATGCCGATGCGGCATGGCCTCACCCTGGGCGAGCTGGCCCGACTGGCCAATCTCGATTTGAAGCTGGGGGCGGACCTTCGCGTCATCCCGGTGAGAAACTGGCGGCGGGAGCTGACCCTCGACCTGACCGGACTCCCCTTCGTTCACCCCAGTCCCAATCTGAAGGACCTCGAAAGCCTGTTTCACTATCCCGGTACCTGCCTGTTCGAGGGCACGGCGCTCTCGGTGGGGCGGGGGACCGACCTTCCGTACCACCAGGTCGGCGCGCCGTGGCTGAACGTCCACGCCGTCCTGGCGCTGCTGCCGACCGATCGATTGCCGGGGGTGCAGTTCCTCGGAGTCACGTTCACGCCGGAACATCCGGCGGACGCGAAGTATGGTGGAGTTGCGGTGCGGGGAATCCGCCTGGTGCTCACCGACGCGAGCGTCTACGACCCCACCGTGACCGCCGTGGCCCTGCTGGCCGCGATTCACCGGATTCATCCCGACAGCCTGGGTATCAGGCCGGTGGGGTTCGATCGTCTCGCCGGCGGAGCGTCCCTTCGTGAGGCGGTGCTCGCCGGACAGGATCCCTTCGCGATCGCCGCTGCCTGGCAGGTGGACCGGTCCACCTGGACCCGGCATCGGGAGGCAGTGTTGCTCTATCAGTAGCCCAACCCACCTTTGCAGTGCGGGCCGCTCGCCGCTATCTTTGCCGCGCTTAAATCATTGCAGCACTTGACGCTTCGCCCCTTCCCGGGATGGGCCCAGGAGCCCGATGAAGCTGGTCACCAAGTCGCTCGAGCAGGCGTTCTACGCCGCGACGAATCCGGTCGCGGGATGGCTGCTCAAAGCGCACGTCCGCCCCAACACGCTGACCACCATCGGCGCGCTGGTCGTGGTAATCTCGGCGGCGTTCTTCGCCTTCGGCTGGATCCGCGTGGGCGGCGCCCTCCTGCTGTCGAGCGGCATCGTGGACACCTTCGATGGACAGGTGGCTCGGCGCGGCGGCATGGTTTCGAAATTCGGCGCGTTCTACGATTCGACCCTGGATCGGGTCGGAGACGGCGCCACGTTCATCGGCATCGCCGCCTATCTCCTGCATGCGCCGGGCGTGGTCTGGCGCATCGAGACCGCGGTGCTCTGCATGGTGGCCATCTTGAGCTCCCTGCTGGTCTCCTATGCCAGGGCCCGGGCCGAGGGACTCGGGATCGATTGCAAGGTCGGCATCGTCCAGCGGGCCGAGCGCCTGCTGGCGATCGGAGTGCCCTCGGTGCTGGTCGGCGCCGGACCGAACGGCATCGTGCTGCAAGTCATCGTCGCGCTGCTGGCGGTACTCTCGACCGTGACCGTGGTGCAGCGGTTCGTCTACGTCTATCGTGTGACCCGGGAATCCGGCAGTCCCAGCTGAACGCCGTATCTCTCCGACAATTGACCGGATCGAAAGGAATCGATAGCATGGCCGAGATGAATCCCCGCCCCATCGCTCCCGCCAAGGGGAAGCTCGGGGTGCTCTGTGTGGGCCTGGGTGCGGTGGCGTCCACGTTCATCGCCGGCGTGGAGCTGGCGCGGCGGGGGAAGGCGCGGCCGATCGGGTCGCTCACCCAGCTGGCCACCATCCGCCTCGGCAAGCGCACCGAGCACCGCACCCCCCTCATCAAGGATTTCGTTCCCCTCGCCGCGCTCGAGGACATGGTCTTCGGCGCCTGGGATCCGATCCCGGACGACTGCTACGAGTCATGCCTCAAGTGCGGCGTCTTCGACAAGCACGAGCACGTCGAGCCGATCAAGGCATTCCTCCAGACCATCAAGCCGATGCCAGCGGTGTTCGACCAGTACTACGTCAAGCGGCTCCAGGGTACCAACGTGAAGCCGGGCAAGTCCAAGCGAGACTGGGCCGAAGCGCTCCGCAAGGACCTCCGGGACTTCAAGGCGAAGACCGGCTGCGACCGGCTGGTGGTGGTGTGGTGCGCATCGACCGAGATCTTCATCCAGCCCGGGCCCGCGCACCAGACCCTGGAGACCTTCGAGAAGGCGATGGACGCCAACGACGTGAGCATCGCCCCGTCGATGCTCTACGCCTGGGCCGCCCTGATGGAGGGCGTACCATTCGCCAATGGCGCGCCGAATCTCACGGTGGATCTGCCGGTGATGGAAAAGCTGTCGCGGGACAAGAAGGTGGCCATCGGGGGGAAGGACTTCAAGACCGGCCAGACCATGCTCAAGACGGTGCTGTCGCCCATGTTCAAGGCACGGATGCTCGGCGTGGCCGGCTGGTACTCCACCAATATCCTGGGCAATCGGGACGGCGAGGTGCTGGACGATCCGGAAAGCTTCAAGACCAAGGAAGAGTCCAAGCTCGGTGTGCTCGAGTACATCCTGCAGCCCAAGATGTACCCCGAGCTGTACGGCAACCTGTATCACAAGGTCCGGATCAACTACTACCCCCCTCGGGGCGACAACAAGGAGGGTTGGGACAACATCGACATCTTCGGGTGGTGCGGCTACCCGATGCAGATCAAGGTGGACTTCCTCTGCCGCGATTCGATTCTCGCGGCGCCCCTCGTGCTGGATCTCGCGCTCTTCTTCGACCTGGCCCAGCGGGCCGGCCTGTTCGGGGTACAGGAGTGGCTGTCGTTTTACTTCAAGAGTCCGCAGGTTGCCCCGGGCCTGTATCCCGAGCACGATTTGTTCATCCAGCACACCAAGCTCAAGAACACCCTTCGCTACCTGATGGGCGAGGAGCAGATCACCCATCTGGGGGTCGAGTACTACGAGTATGACAAGGAGTGACCGGTGAAGTACTTCCATCGAACTTCCGTGACGCCCGATCAGGTCATCACGCGGGCCACCGAGTTCTTTTCCCGCCGGCTGTCGCCGATCGAAGAAGGCCCCCGGCGGCGCCGCTTCGCGGGGACCATCGGCCAGCTCGCCGTCACCGCGGAGGCCGAGGGAGGGCACTACACGCTGGTGACCGCCGAAACCAACCAACCCGGGGAAAGCGAGCTCGACAAGCTGGCCAAACGGTTTCTGGCGGTGGTGCACACACTGGCGGAACCGGACCACGCGTTGCGTGGGGCGTATTAGCGGTCCCTCTTGCACCGGACCCCGCCGGTTGCTAGCGTGGAAGCAGCGGTTCCGTCCTTGAAGGCGCGATTCGAGCCCCGATCGGGCCGGATGGCGCCGTCTTGTTTTCGGCCGGGCCGGTCCTGCGGCTCGGATGATTCCACGTTGGCTGAGGATCGACCAATGATCAAACTCTCCGCAATCGCTCTCATAGCCCTGAACGCCCTGCTCCCCTCGTCATCATCGGATTCGTGGTCCGCCACCCTCCGTCCATCGAACGGCAGCACGATTTCCGGGACCGCAACCGCCGACGGCGTGGGAAGCGCGGACTCGACCCTGGTGAAGATCTCGATTCACGGCGCGCCACCGAATGCGGCGTTGCCTTGGCATGTCCACAACGGCCCCTGTGGCGCGACCAAGGCGGTGTTGGGATCCGAAGCGGCATATCCGAGACTCAGGAGTTCAAGCGCCGGCACGGCCGAGGCCTCGGTCACTGTTCCGGTGCGGCCGTCGAAAACCGGATCGTACGCGATCCAGGTGCATCGGGGGACGGGTGCGCCCGGCAAGCCGGGAAGCGACGTGATTGCCTGCGGGAATCTGATGCCGGTGATGAACAAGATGCCCACCAACTGAATGACGAGCGGGGCGGCGGCGGTCGAGCTTGACTACCGGGCCTGGGTGGTAAATCTTTATCCCCTCGTGATTTACGCACCAACTCGAGCCCATGACGACGACCGTCGCACCCGCATCGACACCGCTGCATGCGGGGCTCTCGCGAGCCCAGCTTCATGAGCTCTACTACTGGATGCGACTCACCCGGTCGCTCGAGGAGAAGCTGGTCAATCTCTATCGCCAGACCAAGGTGGTCGGCGGGCTGTTTCGTTCCCTGGGTCAGGAAGCCGATGCGGTCGGCAGTGCCTACGCCCTCGACCGCTCCAAGGGAGACATTCTTTCCCCCCTGATCCGGAACCTTGGCTCCATGCTGGTGCAGGGCGCCAAGCCGCTGGAAGTGCTCCGCCAGTACATGGCCAAGGCCGACAGCCCGACCCGGGGGCGCGAGCTCAACATTCACTTCAACGATCTCGAGCGTGGGTTTCTGGGCCAGATCTCCCACCTGGGCGACATGGTTCCGGTCATGGCGGGGGTGACCCTCTCGTTCCGCATGCGGAAGGAGCCCCGCGTCGGGTTGGTGTACGTCGGAGACGGCGCCATGAGCACCGGCGCCTTCCATGAGGGAATCAACTTTGCCGCGGTGCAGCGCCTGCCTCTCGTGATCATCGCCGAGAACAACGGCTACGCCTATTCCACTCCGCTGCGCAAGCAGACGGCGGTGACTCAGCTGGTCGAGAAGGCGGCCGGGTACGGAGTTCGCGGCGCCCAGGCCGACGGCAATGACGTCCTCGCCGTGTACGAGATCACCAAGCAGGCGGTGGATCATGCCCGCTCGGGCGGAGGCGTCACGCTCATCGAGCTGATCACCTTCCGGCGCAAGGGGCACGCCGAGCACGACAACCAGTCCTATGTCGCCAGGGCGGAGATCGAGGCCTGGGAGGCCAAGGACCCCATCGACCGCTACATCCGGCGGCTCACCGAATCCGGTTGGGCCGTTTCCGACGAGCTTCGCGCCATGGACCAGCGCATCGCGGCGGAAATCGACGCGGCGGTGACCCTCTGCGAGAACGAGCCGCTCCCCGAGCCGATGAGCGCGCTCGAGGAGGTCACGGTGAATCCGCCCCTTGCCGAACTCGAGTGGTACCGGAGGCTCGATGGCTGAAGTCAGCTACCTCGAGGCGATCCGCGCCGGGCTCACCGAGGAGATGGCGCGCGACAAGAACGTCTTCATACTCGGCGAGGACGTCGGTGCCTTCGGCGGGGCGTTCAAGGTGACCGAGGGGCTGCAGCAGCGGTTCGGCGAGGCCCGGGTCATCGACACACCGATCGCGGAGACGGCCATCGTCGGCGCCGCGGCGGGCGCCGCGCACATGGGGCTCCGGCCGGTGTGCGAGATGCAGTTCATCGACTTTCTCTCCTGCGCCTACTCTATCCTGACCAACTACGTCGCCACGGCGCGCTACCGGGCCGGGCTCTCGACCCCGATGGTGGTTCGGGGTCCCTCGGGCGGCTACGTCCGGGGCGGCCCGTTCCATTCCCAGAACCCTGAAGCCGCCTACCTCCACACCCCAGGACTCAAGCTGGTGGCGCCAGCCACCGCGCGGGACGCCAAGGGGCTGATCAAGGCCGCCATCCGCGACGAGGATCCGGTGCTCTATTTCGAGCACAAGTATCTCTACCGCCGGATCAAGGAAGATCTTCCCGAGGGCGAGGAGATCCTGACCCCGATCGGCCAGGCCCGGGTGGCGCGTCCGGGCAGGGATCTGTCCATCATCACGTGGTCGGCAATGGTGTGGAAGTCGCTCGAGGCCGCGGAGCGGCTCGAACAGGAGGACGGCCTTTCGGTCGAGGTGGTGGATCTTCGCACCCTGCTGCCGCTCGACGACGCGGCCATCGTCGCCACCGTCAAGAAGACCAACCGGGTGCTGATCGTCCACGAGGACACCCGCACCGGCGGCGTGGCGGGCGAGATCACGGCCCGGATCAACGATCTGGCCTTCGAATGGCTGGATGCGCCGGTCAAACGGGTCTGCGCGCACGATGTGCCGCTGCCCTATGCGCCGACGCTGGAAGATTTCGTGCTGCCGCAGACCGAGGACCTGGTTCGCGCGGCGAGGTGGATCGCAAAGTACTAGACGGACGGTGAGGACAGTGAGGACAGACGGACCGTCCCCGCCGTCCCCACCGTCCTCACTGTCCGTCTTTGATCGGAGTTGAACGCATGGCGAAGATCGATGTGGTCATGCCCCAGATGGGCGAATCCATTGCCGAGGGCACTCTCAGCAAGTGGCTCAAGAAGGCCGGTGACGCGGTCAAGCGCGACGAGCCGCTGTTCGAGATTTCCACCGACAAGGTGGACGCGGAGATTCCCGCGCCCGCCGCCGGTGTTCTGGCCGAGATCCTGGTTCAGGAGGGCCAGACCGTCCCGGTACAGACCGTCGTGGCTCGCATGGAGACCGACGCGTCGCAGGCCTCCGCGGCTCCAGCGGCGCCGGCCCCGGCCGCCCCGGTGGCGGCTCCAACGGCGCCGGCACCCCGTCGTGCCGCCGTCGCGCCTCCGGCCGCCCCCGCGCCGAGCCGCCCGCCCGCGCCCCAGCCGGCCGTTCAACCCGCGGCGGCGCAGGCGCGCGGTCGAGTGGTCGCGACGGCCGGAGACCAGTCCCTCGAGGAACGGCTCCGAACCAAGTCCACGCCGCTGGTGCGCAAGATCGCGGCGGAGCACAACCTCGACATCACCGGCATCCCGGGTTCCGGTCTCGCCGGGCGGGTTACCCGGAACGATGTGTTGTCGTTTCTCGAGTCGGGAGCGCATCCGGCGCCGGGGGCGCTGCCGCCCCCGGCCCACCCGGGCGGCCGGCCCGCGGCCGAGCCGGTTCCGGGCGACGGTGTCCGGGTGGTGCCCGGTCCGGTGGTGGAGCCCTGGGAAGGGGACCGCGTCGAGCCCTGGTCCCGGATCAGGAAGCTCACCGCGGACCACATGATCATGTCGCGCCGCGTCTCGGCCCACGTCCACAGCCTGATGGAGATCGACTACACCCGGATTGCCGGGCTCCGCGCCCGGAAGAAGGCGGAGTACACCGAGCGGGGCGTGAGCCTCACCTACCTCGGTTTCATCGCCTCGGCGGTGGCGCAGACCCTCCGGAAGCACCCGGTGCTCAACGCTTCCGTCATGGGCGAGAGTACGCTGTACCGGCGGGACATCAACCTCGGCATCGCCGTCGCGCTGGATTGGGGACTCATCGTTCCGGTGGTGCGCCGCGCCGACGAGCTCAACCTCCTCGGCACCGCGCGCGCCATCAACGACCTGGCCGAGCGGGCCCGGTCGAAGAAGCTCTCCCCGGACGAAGTGCAGAAGGGGACCTTTACGATCACCAATCCCGGCGTGTTCGGCACCCTGGTGGGACTGCCCATCCTCAACCAGCCCCAGTCCGGTATCCTGGCGGTCGGGGCCATCGTAAAGCGCCCCGCCGTAATCACCGCGGCGGACGGCAGCGACACCATCGCCATCCGGACCATGGGCATACTCGCCCTGTCCTTCGACCACCGCATTGTCGACGGGGCCGATGCCGATCGCTTCCTGGCCGACCTCAAGAAGCACCTCGAGAACTTCCCGCAGGACGCGGTCTGACGGGATGCCTCGCGCCCTGATCGCATCCCGCGCCACCGTGCCGCGCGGCCGGGAAGCCGACTACGTTGCCATACTCGCCCGGCTTGCGGCGCTGGTGCGGACTCGAGGGGGTCACTTCTGGTTGTTCCGGGATCCCGGGACCCCCGGCGCCTTTCTCGAATTCACGGAAAGCCCCGGCGCCGAGGAGCACCGGGCTCGCCCGGCGTCGGACACCGAAGCGGCGGCGCTCGAGCGCCGTCTCGAAGCCATCGCCCACTACGCCCCGGATCGCCGGGTGGTGTGGGAGGAAGTCTCCTTGGAGGAACCCTGAGTCATGTCGGGACGCACGTTTGAATCGGACGGCGAGCGGTGGATGGTGTCCTCCACCGGCCGGATCACCCAGTATGGCAAGGACGAATTCGGGCTGCGCTTCACCCGCGTGGCTCCGGCCCCGCGGGAGGAGCGGGTCGTTCGCTACTCTCCTCAGCTCTCCAAGAGCCGCGAATCGGCGCTGGCCCAGCTGAGCGACGCCGAGCTCAGCTCCCTCCTGAAGGTGTCCCAACCGTCCTGGACCACGCCCGAATCGGGGTATCGCAGCTGAGTTCGCCGCTGGCGGTTGATCTCCATATGCATTCCACCGCCTCCGACGGTGTGCTCCCGCCTGCCGGCGTGCTGCGGCGGGCGGCGCAGTTGAGCCTGGGCGCGATCGCGCTCACCGATCACGACACCGTCGGCGGCGTGGTGGAAGCCGTCGCGGAAGGAGAGCGGGTTGGCGTTCGGGTGGTGAGCGGGTGCGAGTTTTCCGCGGCGGCGCCCTGGGGCGAGATGCACGTGCTGGGCTACTTCCTTCCGGTCGACGACCCCGGGCTCAACGAATTCCTGGAGCGCTGCCGGGGTGACCGGGTGCGCCGGGCCCGTGAAATGGTCCAGGGTCTGCAGGCCTGGGGTCTCGACGTGTCGTTCGAGGACGTCGTCGCCGAGGCCAACGGCGCGGCCATGGGCCGGCCCCACCTGGCCCGGGTCCTGATGCGGCTCGGCAAGGTGTCGTCGGTAGAGGATGCGTTCCGCGAATGGCTGGGTCGCGGCCGGCCGGCCTATGTGGACAAGCGACTGCCGGCCTTTCACGAGGTTGCCGAGCTGGTGCATTCCGTGGGCGGAATCGTGTCAGCGGCGCACCTCAAGGACCGGGGCACTCGCGCCACGCTCACCGCCCTCCGGGACGAGGGTCTCGACGCGGTGGAAACCCGCCACCCGGGCCACAGCGGCGAAACCCGGGCCCGGCTCACCGCGCTGGCTGCCTCGCTCGGCTTGCTCCGGACCGGCGGGAGCGATTGGCACGGGGAAGAGGTCGGGGAGGGGACTCACGCGATGCTCGGCTCCCAATCGGTGCCGGCCGAATGGCTGGAGCAGATGGACCAGAGCGTGCTGGAGCGCAAAGCCGGCGGATGATCGAGCAGGCCGCCCCGCTCCGCGACGTGGCCATCATCGGCGGCGGGTGTTACGGGAGTTTCTATGCGGGCCAGCTGGAGGCCGCGTGCCGCAAGGGACGGCTCGCGGTCCGCCGGGTGCTGGTCGTGGACCGGGACCCCGCCTGCCGGGCCGCGCGCACCCTGGAGGCATTTCCGGGGCGGGAGGTCGTGGTGGCCGAGTGGGAGCACTTCCTCCGCACCTTTCTGGCGGCGGAACCGCCCGGCCCCGGAGAACCCGATGATGCGGTGGTGCCCTCGCCGCTGATGCCCCACTTGATGGCCGGCTGGCTTCTGGGCGTGGCGCGGGGATGCTGGCCCCGGCGCGAGGCCGCGCTCACCGCCCCGGACGTCCCTCTTGGAACCCCCTACGATGCCCTCGGTCCGGACGGGACCCGCTACGTCTCCTTTGCCGATTGGATCTGTCCCACCCACTGCGTGGAGCCGCTGACCTGTCCGATGATCCGTGCCCCGCGAACCTGGGAGATGGGTGACGCGCTGGCCCGCTACACCGAGCGCCTGGACCGCCGGCGCCCCACCCGCGGCCCCGCGCTGTTCACCACCCGCCACCATGCCTTCGGCGTCGGGATGTTCGGTGGGGGAGAGATTCGCGCCAGCCGTGCAACGCTGGAAGCGGCGGGGCGGGATGCCGGCCCGGTCGAAGTCGTGGTCGGGACCATTTCCGCGTGCCATGGGGCGGTGAGCGTCTTGCGGCTCGGAGAGTGCCCAGCCGATTAATATTCGCCCACCTATGAGCCATACCGATCTGGACCTGATCATCGTGGGCGGCGGGCCCGCCGGCCTCTGCGCCGCCATGTACGCGGGCCGGGGCATGCTGAAGGCCGTCCTCCTGGAGCGAGGCATCCCGGGAGGGGAGTTGCTCAATACCGAGAAGGTCGACGACTATCCCGGATTCACCACCATCCTGGGGCCGGACCTGGCGCTGCGGATGACCGAGCACGCCCAGGCGTTCGGTGCCGACATTCGACAGGAAAACGTCGAGGGCATCTTCCGGCTCCCGGATGGGACCTTTCGGGTAGCGACCAGCTCGGGCGCGGAGTTCTTCGCGCCCGTCGTGATTCTGACCGCCGGCGGCACTCCGACCAAGCTCGAGGTACCCGGCGAGCTGGAGTACGCCGGCCGCGGTGTCTCCTACTGCGCAGTCTGCGACGGCGCCTTCTTCAAGGGCGACACCATCGCCGTGGTCGGCGGCGGCGATGCCGCGGTCGAAGAGGCGGACTATCTCACCCGCTACGCCAGCAAGGTGTACATCATTCATCGGCGCGACGAGTTCCGCGCCTCGAAGCTGGTCCAGGAGCGCGCCCTGGCCAATCCCAAGATCGAGGTGATCTGGAACACCCGGGTCATGGACCTGATGGGAGAGCCCAGGGGCCTCACCCATCTCAACCTCGAGGACGTGCGGGGCGGCGGTCGCAGCCGGCTCGATGTCACCGGCTGCTTCGTCTTCATCGGCTTCAAGCCGAACAGCGGGCTCGTCATGGAGCACGTCGAGCATGACGCGGCGGGGTACCTCCTGACCGATGACCGGATGATGACCTCCATTCCGGGCCTCTTCGCGGCCGGCGACCTCCGGGCCCAGCTGACCCGGCAGGTCACGACTGCGGTGGGCGATGCGACCACCGCGGCGATCGCGACCGAGAAGTATCTCACCGAGCGCCGGAGCAGGCTCGCCGGACTGGGGTGATCGGTGGCACCGCTCGAGGTCGTCCCCATCCTGAACGGACTCTTCGAGGAGAATTGCTACCTCGTGGGAGAGGCCGGCGGAACCGAGGCCGTCATCGTCGATCCCGGGGAAGAGTCCGGCCGCTTCCTGGAGGAGGCTCGGGTCCGGGGCCGCAGAATCTCCGCGATCTGGCTCACCCACGCCCACCTCGATCACATCATGGGCGTCGAAGCCGTGAAGCGGGCGACCGGAGCGCCGGTCTTTCTCCATCCCGGCGAACGGCCGATCTACGACAATTTGGTGGCGCAGGGGCAGTACTTCGGCTTCGACCTCACACCGGCGCCACCCCCCGACGCCGAGCTCCGCCATGGGCAGCGCCTGAAGCTGGGGCAGACCGAATTCGAGGTCCGCCACGTGCCGGGACACTCGCCGGGGCACGTCTGCTTCGTGGGTGCCGGAGTGGTGCTCGGTGGAGACGTGCTGTTCCAGGGGTCGATCGGACGCACCGACCTGATCGGCGGAGACCTGCCCACGTTGCTGGCGGGCATCCGCGCCCAGCTCTTCACCTTGCCCGACGATACCGTGGTGTTTCCCGGCCACGGTCCCTCCACCACCATCGGCCGCGAGCGAGCGACCAACCCCTTCCTGCTCGGCGCCGGGTGGCCTTCGGTCAAGGCTCCCTGACCGCTACGGCGGCGGCGCGATCCCGACCAGCATGACGGTGCGCTGGTGGGCCAGCACCACCCCGTGGGGCACGTCGGCCGGCGCCCACACCAGGGTGCCGGCGCCCGCGTCGCGGGTCTCGTCGCCCACTGTAATGCTCGCGTTCCCCGAGACGATCAGGTAGAATTTGTCCGCGCCCGCATGGGTGTGCACCGATTGCGATTGTCCCGGCTCGAAACAGTTGAGGCCGAGAAACATCGTGCCGCCGCGAAGCAGATCGACCTTGACCGCCTTCTCGGCGCGGAAGGATGCTCGATCGGATGGTAGCAGGAAATAATCTGACATACTCGAGGTCCTCGTGAAGGAATGCCGCTCCCCGGTCCCCGCTCACCGCGCCCCGTGCCTATGACCTTCCGCACCGAAAAGGATCCGCTCGGAGAGAAGCAGGTTCCCGCGGACGCGCTGTACGGGATCCAGACCTTGCGCGCCATCGAGAACTTTCCCGTCTCCGGACTCCGCCCCTTGCCCGCCTTCGTCGACGCGGTGGTCTGGATCAAGAAGGCCGCGGCGCTCACCCATAAGCAGACCGGTCGACTCGAATCGCGCCTGGCCGACGCCATCGTGAGGGCCGCCGACGAGATCCTGGGCGGCAAGCATCGGGACCAGTTCGTGGTCGACGTCTATCAGGCCGGTGCGGGCACCAGCCACAACATGAACGCGAACGAGGTGCTTGCCAATCGGGCCAACGAGATCCTGGGCTCGGCCCGGGGAACCTACTCCCCGGTGCATCCCAACGATCACGTGAATATGGCGCAAAGCACCAACGACGTGATCCCCACGGCCATGCGCCTCGCGACCCTGGCAACCCTCCCCGTTCTCCTCGATGCGATGCATGGCCTCGAGGCGGCCTTCATGGCCAAGGGGCGGCAGTTCGACGATGTCATCAAGTCGGGCCGTACCCACCTCCAGGACGCGACCCCGATCCGGCTGGGCCAGGAGTTCACCGCCTGGGGGCACACCACCGAGCGGCACCGCGCCAAGCTGGCCGAGGCGGCCGACTGGCTCCGCGAGATGAACATCGGCGGGACCGCGGTGGGCACCGGACTCAACGCCGAGGCGGCCTATCCCGGCCTGATGGTGGAACAGCTTCGGGCCATGACCGGCATGGACGTGCGAGAGGGGAAGGACCGGATCCAGCTCATGCAGTCGATGGGCGACATCGCCACCATGAGCGGCGCGGTGCGCGGCTGGACGCTGGACCTCAACAAGATCGCCAACGACATCCGGCTGCTCGCCAGCGGCCCGCGCACCGGGCTGGCGGAGATTCTGCTGCCGGCGGTGCAGCCCGGCTCGAGCATCATGCCCGGCAAGGTGAATCCGTCGATCGCCGAGATGGTCAACCAGGTCTGCTATCAGGTCATCGGACTGGATACGACCGTGGCCGTGGCCGCGGAGGCCGGGCAGCTCGAGCTGAACGTGATGATGCCGGTGATCACCCACAACGTCGTGTTCGCCCTGATCATCCTGGGCAACGCGGTCCGGATATTCGACGAGCGCTGTATCCGCGGCATCGAAGCGGACGCGGTCCAGTCGGCCTACTGGCTCGAGCGAAGCCCGGCGCTGGTCACCGCGCTCGCCCCCAAGCTGGGGTACGTCGACGCCGCCGCGCTCGCCAAGGAGGCCGTGGCCTCGGGACTCACCGTGAAGGAGCTGGTCGTCAAGAAGCAGCTCCTCAAGGGGGCCGAGCTGGACCAGGTGCTGAATCTGCGCGCCATGACCGAAATTGGGGTGCCGGGAGGGAAGGGACAGCCCGGCGGAGGCTGAGGCGGAGTCAGGGAGGCGTCGGCGCCACCGGGCTCTTCCCGACGAACTTGAAATCGATGAGCCTCCAGCGCGACGCCGTATTGGGCGCCCCTGCGGATTCGGTCCGGCAGTCCGCCTCCATCTCGAGCGCGAGCGTGGGCACGATCTCCCGGTAGAGAACCACGCAGCGCGCGGCGGTCAGCGTGGTCTGCTTGCGGTTCAGGTTCACCAGGTGGGCTTCCGAGCGAATCAGCATCATCGTGGCCGAATCGATCACCAACGAACCGGCCCAATCGGCCGATTTCGTCCCGGCCACCGGCGCGAACTCGATCCGGTGCCCGGGAAAATCCGTCACCGAGGTGTCTCGGCCCGCAAACCAGAAGCAGTGCGACGTGCGGAACTCTTCCCGGGCCAGGTCCGAGGCCGAAAAATAGGTGGCCACCTGGCCCCGGTAACGGCCTTGCAGGACACTACCCCGCCGATAGCCGGTCTGGCGGCGGGTGTCGAATCGGATGGTATCCATCCGACGGAAGGTTTCGAGCTGCGCGGCGTCGAGGAACCGGAGGGTCTCGAGAAACGTCCCCTGGTACGGGTAGGATCGTTCCATCGTCAGAATCCGCTCGGCGTTCTTGAATGCCTCGTCGAGAATGGACTCCGCCACCGGATTCACCCCCAACGCCTCCGTCCCGGTGCAGACGTCGCCGTGCACGACGATCTCCGGCAACACCACCGGGCGCCGCGCCAATCGAACCACCAGGCCCGGGCCGCCACCCGCCGAGGCCGTCGTTTCCACCGTGAGCGACAGCGCGACGGCTCGATATCCGATCTGCTGAACCCGGAGTGTCATCCCTCCGGAGCCGAGCCCGGTCAGCCTGAAGTTCCCCGATTCGGAGGCGAAGGCTCGCTGTTCCTGGCCCACCACCACGATGAGAGCATACCCGACCGGGGCGCCGGTCGCGCTGTCCCGCACCACCCCGTTCAGGGTCCCCCCGGGGGCGTGGACGATCGTCTGCGCCCGCAGCCCTCCGCCGGCAGCCAGCAGCAGCAGCAGGGCAAGTCCCGGGCGGACCGCGCCGGTGTTCAGAGGGGACGCTCCGGGTCGACCGGTGACCTACCGGTAAACCGGTGGTTGACCAGCACCCACCGCTCCACCCGGATATGGGGTGGGCCCCCTCGCTGGGACGAGACGCAGCGGGTCTGGAACTCCTGGGGCAGGCTCGGGGCGATCGGCTGGTAGAAGAAGGTGCAGCTGGCTGTGAGAATGCTAGTTCCGCTGGAAGGCAGGTTGACCAGTCGGGTTTCGGTGCGCAGCAGGGCCATCGAAGCGGAATCCACCAGCATCGATCCGGCCCAGTCCGGAGTCTGGATCGCTTCCCTCGGGGCAAAATCGATTCGGTAGCCCTGGAATCCCTCCACGCTGTCGCGACCCGCGTACCAGAAGCAGTGGGTCCGCTGGAACTCGTCGCCGGCAAAATCGGAGGAAGTAAACGACGCAACGCGCTCCCGCCCGAAGACATGCTCCAGTACCTTGCCGGCCCGGTACGGGACGTAGGCACGGCTGTCCTTCTGGAGCGTGTCGACCTGGCCCTCGAGCCGGTTGTAGGCCGAATCGAGCAGCGTCACCATCCGTTGGTATACCAGCACGAACGGATATTTCCGCTCCAGCGCCAGGATCCGCTCGGCGTTCTGGAATGCTTCCCCGAGCAGGGTCCCGGCTTCCGGCGCGGTCGAGCCCACCTCCCGCATGCCGAGACAGCTCTTCCCGTCCACCGAGACCTCGGGGAGGATCGTGACCTGCCGGGCGAGATGAATGACGAGCGTGGCCGACGCATCGGCCGGGCCGGGCCGCGGGTCGATCTCAAGGGTCAGGGTCCGGCCGCGGTACCCGATCTGCTGGATCCGCAGCCGCGCCCGCCCGGCAGGCAATTTGGTCAGCGCGAACCGGCCGGATTCCGAAGTGAAGGCCTGCTGTTCCTTTCCGACCAGGAGCACCAGCGCATACCCTACCGGCGCTCCGGTGGCGCTGTCCTGCACCACGCCGCGCAGCGTTCCGGATGGGGCCCGGGCGGGGGTCTGGGCGGACCCGCTGGCCAGGTGGGCGATCAGAAGAAGGAAGGGGAGCCCGGCGCGGAGTCGCATCCGGGAAAGGTATCGACTGGGGCTCGGCTTGTCCCCTCCAGCTTGAGGGGGGATATTCCCGGCATGCGCGTCACTACCTGGACCGAATACAGCCTCTTGATCGCCCTTCACCTCGCCAAGCGGGGACGCGCCGGCACCGACCCCATCGCAGCCCGGGAGCTGGCCGAGCTGGAGCGCCTGCCTCCCGACTATGTGGAGCAGATTCTCCTCCGGCTCAGGAGGGCGGGCCTGGTGGAGAGCATTCGCGGAGCCAGGGGTGGCTACTACCTCGCCCGAGAGCCGGATGCCATCACCGTCCGGGACGTGATGGCCGCTTCGGAGCACCAGACCTTCGAGGTCAACTGCACCACCCACCCGGTCGACGCCGACCGGTGCAATCCGGCCGCCGCCTGCTCCATCCGTCCCGTCTGGCACGCGCTCCAGCGGCGGGTCGACGAGCTGCTCTCGGGGATCACCCTCGCCGATCTCCTGAAGGAGCAGCCCCTCCACGAGCTGATCACCCTCACCTCCGCTCCCTAGTCACCCGCGCTTCCCTTGCCGCTGACGCCGTCCGAGCTGGTCCGCTACGCCCGTCACCTCACGCTCCCTGAAGTCGGAGTGGACGGGCAGGAGCGACTCAGCGCGGCCCGGATTCTCCTGGTGGGCGCTGGAGGTCTCGGCTCGCCGGCGGCGCTCTACCTCGCCGCTGCCGGCGTCGGGACGATCGGGATCGTCGATGCGGACGTGGTGGAGCTGACCAATCTCCAGCGGCAGATCCTGCACGGGACCCGAGCGATCGGACGGCGCAAGACCGAGTCGGCGCGCGAGCGGCTCGCCGATCTGAATCCCAATGTCGAGGTGGTGGTCCATCCGGTCCGGCTTTCCTCGGAGAACGCGCTCGCCATCCTGGCCGGCTATGACTTCTGTCTCGATGGGAGCGACAACTTTCCCACCCGGTACCTGGTCAACGATGCCTCGGTCCTGCTCGGCAAGCCCTACATGTATGGCAGCATCTTCCGGTTCGATGGCCAGGTATCCGTGTTCGGAGCGCCCGACGGGCCGTGCTACCGCTGCCTCTTTTCGGAGCCGCCGCCACCGGAGCTGGTTCCCAATTGCGCCGAGGCGGGAGTCCTCGGCGTCCTCCCCGGGTTGATCGGCAGCCTCCAGGCGCTCGAAGCGATCAAGTGGATCCTCCGCGCCGGCGATCCCCTGGTGGGAAGGCTCGTCCTGGTGGACGCCCTGAAGGTGCAGTTCCGCGAGATCCAGGTACGCCGCGATCCCGCGTGTGCCGTCTGCGGCGATCATCCCACGGTCACCCATCTGATCGACTATGACGCCTACTGCATGATCTCCAGCGGCGCCGGCTCCCATGACCGCGAGGTCGATGCGCGCGAGCTCGCCCGGATGCTGGGGGGCGCGCCTCGGCCGGTCGTGGTGGATGTCCGGGAGCCCTGGGAATGGGAGATCGCGCGGATCAACGGCAGCAGGCTGGTGCCGCTCGGTGAGCTGGCCGGTCGCCTGGCCGAGCTGGATCCCCGTGCAGAACTCGTCACGGTTTGTCACAAGGGGAAGCGCTCCCTCATGGCGCAAGAGCTCCTGCAAGGCGCGGGGTTCCAGGCCCGGAGCCTGGCCGGTGGAATCGATGCGTGGGCGGCTGAAGTGGAGGAGGGGATGGCGCGATATTAGGACGGACGGTGGGGACGGACGGACAGTCTGACGGGGCGCTTCCGTCCCCACTGTCCTCACCGTCCAACCGTCCGTTCTCGATGCCGAAGGGGGGACTCGAACCCCCACGGGCTTGCGCCCACTGCGCCCTGAACGCAGCGCGTCTACCAGTTCCACCACTTCGGCGAGCCGCCAAACCTAGGACACCCCTCCCCCCCGGTCAAGCTGCGCGTTGCCTGACCGATCGAGGTGGCCTATCTTGCGCTCCGAGAGGCACTTATGAGCGAAAAAGGCCATCCGGTAGCCGCCAAGGCCAGGATCTCCGTGGCACGGAATCCGCGGGCAACCTACGACTATCACCTCCTGGAGCAATGGGAGGCTGGAATCGTGCTGACCGGCACCGAAGTCAAGAGCCTCCGGAACGGAAAAGCCTCCATCAAGGAGGCCTTTGCTCTATTGCGGAATGGAGAGGTTTGGCTCGAGGGAATGCACATCACTCCCTACGAGCAGGGGAATCGCTGGAACCCCGCCCCGGTTCGCGCTCGAAAACTGCTCATGCACAGGCGGGAGATCGAACGTTTGATCGGAGGCGTGGAGCAAAAAGGGTTCACGCTGGTTCCCCTGGAGATCTATTTCAACAAGGGCCGGGCCAAGGTGGCGATCGCCCTCGCGAAAGGAAAGAAGGTCCATGACCGCAGGGAAGACATCAAACGCCGCATCGCCGACCGCGAAGTGGCCCGGGCCCTGAAGAGCCACCGGTGACCGGCACGCTTCTCTTCACGCTGGCCATGCTCGCGGGCGCGAAGGCGCCCCCAGCGCCGCTCTCGGTCGTGGTACAGTCCGCGAGAGGGGAGGCGCGCGTCCCGGTCCGACTGGATCCCTCGGGCGGGCCGGTGTTGCCCGCGCCCGTGCTCCTCGCCGCCATCGACGCCCGTTCGGTGATCGGCAGCGGCTGGGCCGACGTGACGGTCGGGGTGCGAACCTTCCGGTTCATTCTGGGCGCCCCGCTCTACTCCGTGGACGGAAAGCTGCGTCCCCTGGTCGGCTCGGCCTCGGTCCGCCGGGACACCCTGCAGCTCCCGATTCAGTTCGTTTCCGAGATCCTGCCGCGGAATTTCTCGCAGCGGTTCCGATATGACGGCCGGCTGGCCCGGCTGGTAGACAACGCGCCCGCCATTATCGCCGTCAAGGAAACACCCCGGGATCCGAACCGCCTGCCCAATGGCCTCAAGAAGGGTCACGTCGTCACGATCGACGCCGGGCATGGCGGGGTCGACCCCGGAAACCCGGGCATCTTCTTTCCCGACGGCCTCAAGGAAAAGCACGTCACGCTGGAGCTGGCCCTGCTGCTCCGCGACGAGCTCAAGGATCGTGGCGTAAAGGTCGTGATGACCCGAACCCGCGATACCCTGATTGATCTCCGCAGCCGCAGTACCTATTGCACCGACGAGTGCGATCTCTTTGTGAGCATTCACATCAATTCGCTGGCGCGCCGGCCCGGGTACAGCCGGGTGCGGGGCTTCGAGACCTACTTCCTGGCCGAGGCGAAGACCGAAGACGCCAAGCGAGTGGCCCAGATGGAGAACGAGGCCGTGCGGTTTGACAGCCCCGACAGCGGCGCCGATAACCTCGGCGGCCTGGACTTCATCATGAAAGATCTCCAGATCAACGAACACCTCCGAGAGTCGGCCCGGGCCGCGGAGCTGGTCCAGTCGTACTTGCAGGAGTCCCACAGCGGCCCGGACCTGGGGGTCAAGCAGGCCGGCCTCATGGTGCTCAATACGGCCCGCCGGCCCGCGATCCTGGTCGAGGTGGGGTTCAGCACCAATCCGGACGACGCGAGGCTGCTGACCACCAGACTCACCCAGAGGAACCTGGCCTCCTCCATCGCCGACGCGGTTATCGCCTACCTCCTCGAGTACGAGCGAAAGTCGGGGCAGGGGCCCGTCTCCGCCGGCACCGGGAGTCGCTCGGGGCAGCGGTGAGCACCGCCCCGGGCTCGCTCAGCGTCTTCGGTCACACCTTCCAGAATCCAGTTCTCCTTGCCGCCGGGACGGCGGGATTCGGCCGTGAGCTGGACGGCATGATGGATCTCGACAGCCTGGGCGGCATCGTGACGAAGGCGGTATCTCTCGCCCCGCGCGCCGGAAACCGGCCCCCCAGGGTCGCGGAGTTTCTCGGCGGGATGCTCAACTCGGTCGGACTGGCCAATCCGGGGCTCGAGCTGGTCCGGACCCGGGATCTGCCCTGGCTTACCGCGCGCCTCACCCGCGCCAGGATCCTGGTGAATGTCGTGGGGTTCACCGAGTCGGAATACGCCGAGGTGGTGGCGGGCCTCGATGACCTCGACGCGATCACCGGCTACGAAATCAACCTCTCCTGTCCCAATACCTCGGCCGGGGGTGTCGAGTTCGGGGCGGACGCCGGCTCGGTGGCGCGGGTGATCGCTGGATGCCGCCAGGCCACTCGGCGGGCCCTGATCGCCAAACTCTCTCCCGCGCTCCCCGATATCGCCGCCATCGGCCGCGCGGCCGTGGAGGCCGGAGCCGACGGGATTTCCGTGGTGAATACCATGCCCGGATACCTGTATGACGGAGCCCTCCCGAAGCTGGGAAACGGCAATGGGGGGGTGAGCGGGCCGGCCCTGCTGCCCATCGGCCTGCTCGCGGTTCGGAAGATCAAGGAACGGATGCCCGATGTGCCGGTGATCGGTGTGGGCGGAGTCCGCAGCGCGAGAGACGTCCGGCAGTACCTCCGAGCGGGCGCTGCCCTGGTCGCCATCGGGACCAGTCACCTCGCGGATCCCCATCTGCCCGCCCGGATCGTCTGTGACCTGGAGGTCCAGCGTGGCTGAGCTGATCCTCGCGCTCGACCTGCCGGACCGTTCGGCGGCGCTCCGAATGCTGGATCGGCTTCCCTCGCTCCGCTGGGCCAAGATCGGATCGATCCTCATGACGGCCGAGGGTCCGACCCTGGTGCGGGAAATCAGCGCCCGGGGGGTGTCGGTCTTTCTCGATCTCAAGTGGCACGATATTCCGAACACGGTGCGCGGGGCGGTCTCGGTGGCCCGGGGTCTCGGAGTACGGATGGTCACTGTGCACCTGCTGGGAGGGCCAGCGATGCTTCGTGCCGCCGCCGACGCGGCGGGTGACGAGTTGTCGGTCGTCGGGGTAACGGTGCTGACCTCGCACGACGAGTCCGAATACGCCCACACGACCGGCCGGCCGTCGGTTCGGCTGCTGGACGAGGCGGCACGGCTGGCGCGTATTGGAATGGCCGCCGGACTGGCGGGAGTGGTGTCGAGCCCCCTCGAGATCGACCGGCTCAGAACCGGGCTCGGACCCGACCCCCTGATCGTCGTGCCGGGAATCCGGCGGCCTTCAGACGAGTTGGGTGATCAGCATCGGACCGCGACGCCGGCGGAAGCCGTGCGCTTGGGAGCGACCCATCTGGTTGTTGGACGCCCGGTGCTCCTGGCCGAGGACCCGGTGGCGGCGTTCGACGAGCTGGCATCGGCCGCCGCCGGGTAAGGCCTCAAGTATTCCCGGAAGCAGAACGCGGAGGCTTCCCCGAGCCCGGGGTCCCGCCCATTCGTAACACCACACGCAGCGCCGTCATGACCCGCCGAAAACTGTCGTCATCCGCGGCTTGATCGGTCGCGCCGGAGGCCTCGTCGCCGAGCCGCGACCCGGCGGCGTCGGATTCCAGTATCTGGCGGGTTGACGGGAGCTTTGATTCTTCGTGCATGCGCCCGGGAAGGGCAAGATCCGCACCTTTGGTCGGCCGCAAGGGATTTTTCGTTTCGGTTTTCGTTCGGGCAATGTAGGGGTTGGGCTGTCTGGGTCAGGGGTTTCCGGGCCTTACGTGGGATCGCGGAAAGTGGTGCGGCGCCTTGAGCTAGCACTTGCGTGCCGGTATGGCGGAATCTATATTGCAAAGCTCCCCTTCAAACGCCGTTTGGAGAATATCTGTGAAGGTACGTTCGAGCGTCAAACCGATCTGCGAACACTGCAAGGTGGTCAAGCGCCAAGGCGTGATCCGGGTCATTTGCAAGCGCAACCCGAAGCACAAGCAGCGGCAGGGCTGACATGGCGCGCATCGCAGGCGTGGATCTTCCGCGCGAGAAGCGGGTCGAGGTTGCCCTCACGTACATCTTCGGCATCGGGCGGCCCACCAGCAACAAGCTGCTGGCCAACTCCGGCATCGGCCCCGACACCCGGGTCCGGGATCTTTCGGATGCGGAAGTGGCCAGGCTCCGTCAGCTGATCGAGCGGAGCGTCAAGGTCGAAGGCGCCCTTCGCACTGAAGTCGCCATGAACATCAAGCGGCTGATGGACATCGGCTCCTATCGTGGCTCCCGCCATCGGAAAGGACTTCCGGTCCGCGGCCAGCGTACCCACACCAACGCGCGCACCAAGAAGGGGCCGCGCCGCGCTATCGCGGGCAAGAAGAAGGCAACGAAGAAGTAACCTATGACATCTCCCGAAACTCCCGCGGCTCCGGCCGCCGCAGCGCCGGTCAAGGCGCCAGTCGTCAAGAAGGGCAAGCGTACCGTCGAGTCCGAGGGCATCGCCCACATCTCGGCCACGTTCAACAACGTGCTCATCACCATCACCGACATGCGGGGCAACACGATCGCGTGGGGCACCGCCGGCAAGGCGGGTTTCAAGGGCTCCAAGAAGAGCACGCCCTTCGCCGCCACCGTGGCCGCTGAAAACGTGGGCCGCGAGGTGATGAACCTGGGCGTCCGCAAGCTCCACGTGCTGGTCCAGGGCCCGGGCAGCGGCCGCGAGTCGGCCATCCAGGCCCTGGCCTCGGTGGGCCTTCGGGTGGTCTCCATCAAAGACGTCACCCCGATTCCCCACAACGGGTGCCGTCCGCCCAAGAAGCGGCGGGTCTAAGCCATGTCGCGATACACGGGACCGGCGTGCCGGTTGTGCAGGCGGGAAGGCACCAAGCTCTTCCTCAAGGGTTCGCGCTGCCTCACCGAAAAGTGCGCTGTCGAGCGCCGGGGCTACCCGCCCGGCCAGCATGGCCAGGCCAACAGCGGTCGCGGCGGCCGGAAAATGTCGGAATACGCCAAGCAGCTGCGGGAAAAGCAGAAGGTCAAGCGGATCTACGGGCTCTCGGAAACCCAGTTCCGCAATACGTTCGAGCGGGCCAGTCGTGAGACGGGGGTCAAGGGCACCAACCTCCTGGTGGCACTGGAAACCCGGCTCGACAACATCGTCTACCGGATGGGTTTCGCCACCAACCGGAAGGGCGCTCGTCAGCTGGTGCGCCATGGGCACGTGCAGATCAACGGCGAACGGGTGGACATTCCCTCCTACCGCGTGGTCCCCGGTGAGGAAGTGCGGGTCGCCCCGGAAAGCCGTGAGCTGGTGCCGGTCAAGATCGCGCTCGAGGGCGCCACGCGCGGCGCCCCGATGACCTGGCTTTCGGTGGATTCCGCCAAGGCCTCCGGCCGAGTAACCACGCTGCCGACGCGCGACGGAATTCCGCTCAATGCCCAGGAACAGCTCATCGTCGAGCTTTACTCGAAGTAAGCGGGGGATGGCACACGCATGACGATCGACATGACCGGTCTGGTCCGCCCGTACATGGTCGAAATGACCAAGCGGGACGACAATCCGAACATTGCCGAGTTCCGGCTCCAGCCGCTGGAGCGCGGGTTCGGGTACACCCTGGGCAACTCGCTCCGGCGTCTGCTCCTCTCCTCGCTGCGCGGCTCCGCCGTGTGGGCGTTCCGGATGGACGGCGTGGTGCACGAGCACCAGACGGTGGCGGGCGTTCTGGAAGACATCCACCAGATCATTCAGCGGCTCAAGGCGCTGACCCTGGTCCTCGATGAAGACAAGGACGAGGCCATCCTCCGGATCCGCCGCGAGGGCAAGGGACCGGTCTATGCCCGGGACATCCAGGAGTCGGCCGGAGTCCGGGTGGTGAACCCGGATCACCTCCTGTTCACCATGCAGGACGACAAGGACATCAGTTGCGACCTGTACGTCAACAAGGGCCGCGGCTACGTCGAATCCGAGGTGCACCACGTCGACCGCTCCATGCCGGTGGACGCCGTGCGCATCGATGCCATCTACAATCCGGTGCGGCGGGCCAACTTCACCGTCAGCGAAACCCGCGTCGGCCAGCGCACCGACTACGACCGGCTCGCCGTCATGGTGGAAACCAACGGCACCATCAGTCCCGAGGACGCCATCGCCTACGCGGCGGCGCTCGCCACCGAGCACTTCCGGTTCTTCATCGACTTCGGACGGGTTCCCCAGCAGCGGGCCCTGCCGGCCGAGGGCGTGAGCATCACCGGCGGCCTCAAGATGAAGCTCGAGCGCCTCATCGACGATCTCGGCCTGTCGGTGCGGTCGCTCAACTCGCTCAAGAACTCCAACATCCGGACCCTGCGGGATCTGGTGGAGTTCAGCGAGGAAGAGCTGCTCAAGGTCAAGAACGTCGGCGAGAAGGCGGTCGCCGAGATCGCCGAGCTCCTGCAGCGTGAAGGGCTCAAGTTCGGGATGGCGTTCGAGGAAGTCGATGGAGACCTGCGGGTGGCGCGGAGCGGCGGCGCGGCGGTCGACGGATTCGGCACCACCGGGGAGAATGCGTAATGCGGCATCGCGCCAAGGGACGGCAGCTCTCCCGCACCTCGACCCACCGGAAGGCGTTGCTCCGGAATATGGCCGCCAGCCTGTTCCAGCACGACGCCATCGTTACCACCGAGGCCAAGGCCAAGGAGCTCCGGCCCTTTGCGGAACGGCTCATCACGCTGGCCCGCCGGGGAGATCTGCACGCCCGCCGTCAGGCCGAGCGCAAGATCCCCGATCGGGAAGTCCTGGGCCGGCTGTTCAAGGAAATCGGGCCCCGCTTCGCGGCGCGTCCGGGGGGATACACCCGGATCCTCAAGCTGGGCCACCGCGCCGGAGACGGCGCGGATATCGCGCGCATCGAGCTCTTGTCCGAATGACCGCGCACCGGTTCCAGGAATGACAAAGGGGACCAGCCGGTCCCCTTTTTTTCACCCTGCCGGGGCTGCGGCGGCCCGGTCAGCTGGCTTTCTTGATCTTGTTTCCCTTGATGCACTGGGTGCAGACGCGTACCCGGCGGATCTCGCCGGCCACGGTGGTCCGGACCGTCTGCAGGTTGGGATACCAGCGCCGCTTGACCCGGTTGTTCGCGTGACTCACATGGTTGCCGGTGGTCGGCCCCTTGCCACAGACGGTGCACACCCGCGCCATGATTCGACTCCTGAGAAGGCTCCGTTCCGAACTCGGAAAGATAATCCCATGCGGCGCTTAGCTCAATGGCCGTCGGCCGGTCGGAATGGCGGTCGGTCCCCGATCCACCTGGCGACTTGCCGCCTTACCGCCTGTCGAGGAGCCTAACGCATGGCGCCCAAGGCCCTGATCACCGGCATCACCGGCCAGGACGGCTCCTACCTCGCCGAATTCCTCCTGGCCAAGGGGTACGAGGTCTATGGCATGGTCCGGCGGACCAGCCATCACAGCTTCGAGCGGATCGAGCACCTGGTGGACCGGGTCCGGATCGTGACCGCGGACCTGCTGGACCAGCACTCCCTGACCGTCGTCCTCCAGGACATCCGGCCCGACGAGGTATACAACCTGGCGGCCCAGTCGTACGTGCCCACATCGTGGAGCCAGCCGGTGCTGACCGGCGAGTTCACTGCGCTGGGGGTTACCCGGATCCTCGAGGCCATCCGCCTGGTGCACCCGGCGGCGCGATTCTACCAGGCCAGCTCGTCCGAGATGTTCGGCAAGGTACGGCAGACCCCCCAGCGAGAAGACACGCCCTTCTATCCCCGGTCGCCCTACGGGGTGGCCAAGGTGTATGGCCACTGGATCACGGTAAACTACCGGGAGTCGTACGGCCTCTTCGCGGTCAGCGGGATCCTGTTCAATCACGAATCGCCCCGGCGCGGCATGGAGTTCGTCTCTCGCAAGGTCACCGATGGCGCGGCGCGGATCCGTCTCGGGCTGTCCAGCGAGCTCCGGATGGGCAACCTCGACGCGCGGCGGGACTGGGGCTTCGCCGGCGATTACGTCGACGCCATGTGGCGCATGCTGCAGCGGGACAAGCCGACCGACTATGTCATCGGGAGCGGCACCGCCCACAGCGTGCGAGAGCTCGTCGAAACCGCCTTCTCCCGCGTCGGGCTCGACTGGCGCAAGTATGTGGTGAGTGATCCGGCGTTCATGCGTCCAGCCGAAGTGGACGTGCTCCTTGCCGATCCACGCCAGGCCGAGAGGGAGCTGGGCTGGAAGCCGTCGGTGGACTTCAAGGCTCTGGTGGAGATGATGGTCGACGCCGATCTCGAGCGGCTGAAACGCCCGCGGTGAACCTTCTGGTCACTGGGGCCGACGGCTTCGTCGGGGGCTGGCTGATCCGTGCGCTGCTCGACGGGGGGCATCGGGTCACCGGCATCCATCGAACCGGTGGGCAACCCTCGCCACTGCTGACGCCGGACCAGCGGAGCCGGGTCCGCTGGCGCGCCATGGAGCTGGGCGATTCCGCCTCGGTCGCTCCTGGTGTAGCCGGGCACTGGGACGGGGTCGTGCATCTGGCCGCCCTCGCGTCCGGCGCCGAGGCACGCCGGGATCCCGGCCTGGCGTGGGAAATCAACGCCGCGGGAACCGCGCGAGTGGCCGAGTCGCTCGAGGCCGGTACCCGCCTGCTGTTGGTGTCCACCGGCGAGGTATATGGCATGGGCCAAGGCCTCCCCCATGGCGAGCGGGATCCGGTGGAGCCGGTCTCACCCTATGCCGCCAGCAAGGCGGGCGCCGAGGTCGCGGCCCTCGAAGCGGCGCGGCGGCGAGGCCTGGGAGTGATCGTGGCGCGGGCCTTTCCGCACACCGGTCCCGGGCAAGACCCTCGCTTTGTGGTGCCCGCCTTTGCCAGGCGGCTCATGGCGGCCCGGCGGGACGGCCGCAATGCGATCGAGACGGGCAACCTCGACCCGATCCGCGATCTGCTCGACGTGCGGGACGTGGCGACCGCCTACATTGCACTGCTGGAGCGCGGTGTTCCCGGCGAGGTCTACAATGTCGCCTCCGGCGCCGGCCATGCGTTGCGCGACGTGCTGGACCGCCTCGAAGCGCTGCTCGGGGTGCGGATGGTCGCGACGCTCGAACCGGGGCTGTCGCGGACCTCCGATATCAAGCACCTGGTAGGAAACCCCGCCAAGCTCCGGACCGTGACGGGATGGGCCCCGCGATTCACGCTCGACCGAACGCTCCAGGATCTTCTCGATGCCCAAACGGACTGACCTCTCCTCCATCCTGCTGATCGGCTCCGGCCCGATCGTCATCGGGCAAGGCGCGGAGTTCGACTACTCGGGGACTCAGGCGGCGCGGGCGCTCCGCGAGGAGGGCTACCGCGTCATCCTGGTGAACTCGAATCCCGCCACCATCATGACCGACCCGGAGGTCGCGGATCGGACCTACATCGAGCCGATCACGCCCCAGTGGGTCGAGAAGATCATCGCGCGGGAACGGCCCGACGCGCTGCTGCCGACGATGGGCGGGCAGACGGCGCTCAACGTGGCGATGGCGCTGCAGCGCAACGGCGTGCTCGAGAAGTACGGGGTCGAGCTGATCGGCGCCAATGAGCGGGCCATCCGGATCGCGGAGGATCGGGACGAGTTCGCCCAGGCGATGCGCCGCATCGGTCTCGCGACGCCTCCCGGCGTCACGGTCAAGTCGGTGGAGGAAGGGCTTGCCGCGGTCGAGAAGACCACCGGGTATCCCGCGATCCTGCGGCCCTCCTACACTCTGGGCGGCACCGGCGGCGGCATTGCCTACAACCGGGAAGAGTTCGAGAACATGCTGCGACGCGGCCTCGAGCTCTCCCCGGTGGGCTCGGTGCTGGTGGAGCGGAGCATCATCGGATGGAAGGAATTCGAGCTCGAGGTGATGCGGGACTGCGCGGACAACGTGGTGATCGTCTGCTCGATCGAAAACCTCGACCCGATGGGGGTTCACACCGGCGATTCCATCACCGTGGCCCCGGCCATGACGCTCTCGGATCGCGAGTACCAGCGGATGCGCGACGGCGCCTGCAAGATCATCCGGGAAGTCGGTGTCGCGGCGGGGGGCTGCAACGTGCAGTCCGCCGTCAACCCCGCGACCGGCGAGCAGCTGGTCATCGAGATGAACCCGCGGGTCTCCCGTTCGTCTGCTCTCGCCTCCAAGGCCACCGGGTTTCCAATCGCCCGGATCGGGACCAAGCTCGCGGTGGGATACCGCCTGGATGAGCTGCCCAACGACATCACCCGAACCACGCCGGCCTCCTTCGAGCCGGTGCTGGACTATGTGGTGGTCAAGATTCCTCGCTTCGCGTTCGAGAAATTCCCGACCGCCGATCCCCGACTGACCACCCAGATGAAATCGGTGGGAGAAGTGATGGCCATCGGGCGCACCTTCAAGGAGGCGCTCCAGAAGGGATTCCGCGGCCTGGAGATCGGACGCCCGGGGTGGACCATCGGCGAGACTCCGGTGGACGACCGCCTGACCGACACGACCCGCCAGGGCCTCCTGGCGGCGATCCGGACGCCGACGCCGGAGCGGCTGTTCCAGGTCAAACGCGCGATGGAGGCCGACATCGAGGTCGAGGCCATCGCCGAATGCAGCCGCATCGATCCGTGGTTCCTGCATCAGATGCGGGAGATCGTGGAGGCCGAGCGGGGCTGGGCCGCGGCGGAGGATTGGACGGCCTCCGGCGTTCGGCGGATGAAGCGAATGGGTTTCTCCGACTGCCAGCTCGCCGACCTCTCGGGCATCCCGGAAAAGGCGGCCCGGGACCGGCGTCACGCCCTCGGCATCCGACCGGCCTACAAGATGGTGGACACCTGCGCCGGCGAGTTCCCGTCCGCCACGCCTTATCTCTACTCCTCCTACGACGAGGAGAACGAAGTGACCGCGGGCGGCGACACGACCGTCATCATCCTGGGCAGCGGACCCAACCGGATCGGCCAGGGCGTCGAGTTCGACTACTGCTGCGTGCGCGCCGCTCTGGCCTTTCGGCAGATGGGCTATCGCACCGTGATGGTGAACTCCAATCCGGAGACGGTTTCCACCGACTTCGACATCAGCGACGCGCTCTACTTCGAGCCGCTGACACTCGAGGACGTGCTGGAGATCGTGCACCTCGAGAAGCCGATGGGGGTGGTGGTCCAGTTCGGCGGCCAAACGCCGCTGCGGCTGGCGCGGGGACTCGAAGCGGAGGGTGTCCCGATCCTCGGCACCCCGCCGGACGCGATCGACGCCGCGGAAGACCGAGGCCGGTTCGAGGCCATCGTGCGGGAGCTCGGCATCGCCCAGCCACCCAACGGCACGGCGATGTCGTATGAGGAGGCGGTTCGCGAGGCCGAGAAGATCGGCTGGCCGGTGTTGATCCGTCCGTCCTACGTCCTGGGCGGCCGGGCGATGCAGATCGTCTACGATGCCGAGACCATGAAGGAGTTCTTCGCCAAGGCGGAGCGAGTGGCCCCGGGGCACCCGGTGCTGATCGACCACTTCCTCGAGGATGCCTTCGAGGCCGATGTGGACGCCATCTCGGACGGTCACCGCTGCGTCATCGGGGGCGTGATGCAGCATATCGAGGACGCCGGCATCCACTCGGGCGACTCGGCCTGTGTGCTGCCCCCGTACCTGATCACCGAGGAGCAGGTCGAGGAGATGCGGGGGTACACTCGTGCGTTCGCCAAGCGGATCGGCGTGGTCGGGCTGCTCAACGTCCAGTACGCGCTGAAGAACGGCGTGGTGTACGTGCTGGAGGTCAACCCGCGGGCGTCCCGCACGGTGCCGTTCGTCAGCAAGTCGACCGGGGTGCAGCTGGCGTCCCTGGCGGCGGCGGTGATGGTCGGCAAGACGCTGGACGAGCTGGGTCTCTCGGACGACACGGCGCAGCCCTACGTCGCGGTCAAGGAAGCGGTCTTCCCGTTCAACAAGCTGCCTGGCGTGGACCTGATTCTCGGCCCCGAGATGCGTTCCACCGGCGAGGTGATGGGCATCTCCGAATCGTTCGGGATGGCGTTTGCCAAGGCGCAGGCCAGCGCCGACGGCTCACTGCCCGAGGCCGGGGCGGTCTTCGTGACCGTGAACGACCACGACAAGCCGACGGTGACGCCGATCGCGCGGCGGTTCCACGAGCTCGGGTTCCGGATCCTGGCCACGCAGGGCACCGCGAAGTACCTGAAGCAGCGGGGTATTCCCGCCGAGGCGGTGCTCAAGGTGTACGAAGGGCGGCCCAACGCGGTGGACCTCGTGGTGTCGGGCCAGGTCCAGCTGCTGATCAACACGCCGCTGGGCAAGCTGACCCAGCAGGACGACTACGTGCTGCGCCAGGCGGCACTGCAGCACCGGGTCCCCTATACCACCACCATGTCGGCGGCAAATGCCGCCTGCGACGCCATCATCGCGCTCAAGAGCCGGGTGGGCGAGGTGAAGTCGCTCCAGGAGTGGCACGCACTGGCCCGGAACCAGATGGTGGCGGCGGGAGGATGAGCGCGCGGGATCCCCGATTCGCGGCCGAGCTGGCCCGGGCGGTGGCCGGGCCGGTGAAGCCGGACGCCGCGCTGTCTCGCTTCTCCACCTATCGCATCGGCGGGCCCGCCACGGTGTTCCAGCCGGCCTCCCCCGAAGATGCCGCGGCGGGTGTCCGGTGCGCCGTGGGCGCCGGCGTACCGGTGTTTCCGCTCGGACTCGGCTCCAACGTGCTGCTGCCGGACGAGGGTCTCGACGCCCTGGTGATCCGCATTGGGAAGGGACTGGACGCGGTCCGGTCGGAAGGGGAACGCTGGTGGCTCGGCGCGGGGCTTCCCGCGCCGCTTGCCGCGCGGAAGACGGCGGGGCAGGGGTGGGCCGGCCTGCATGTGATGGTGGGAGTTCCGGGAACCGTGGGGGGCGGCGTCTTCATGAATGCCGGCTGTCATGGCGCCCAGTGGGCCGACGTGACCGAGCGGGTGACCGTCGTCGATGCGCAGGGCGAGTCCCGGGTGATTCCCGCGGCGGAGATTCCCTTCACCTACCGGCGCAGCGGACTCGACGGCGCGCTGGTGCTCGAGGTGGAGGTGCGGCTGCGGGCCGGAGAACGTGAAGAGCTGGACCACGAGGTGGAACGGCTGTTCCAGTGGCGCCAGCAGGGCACTCCTTTCAACCAGCCCTGCTGCGGCAGCGTGTTCAAGAACCCGGCGGCTCCGGCTCCCTCCGGGTGGAGCCGGCCCTGGACCGCGGGCAGTCTCCTCGAGGCGGCGGGGCAGAAGGGCGTTCGGGTGGGCAAGGCCCAGGTCTCGCCGATGCATGCCAACTATTTCGTGAACACCGGCGATGCCACGGCCGCGGATGTGCGCGGGCTGATCACCGGGGCGCGAGAGGTGGTGCGGGAGAAATTCGGTGTGGTGCTGGAGACCGAGGTGAAGATCATCGGGCACCTGGGAGAGTATCTCGATGTCTGACTATTTCGTGCACGAGTCGAGTTACGTTGACGATGGCGCCAGCATCGGGAAGGGAACCAAGATCTGGCATTTTTCCCACGTCATGCCCGGCGCCGTCATCGGCGAGGGCTGCAACCTGGGCCAGAATGTGGTGGTGATGCCCGGTACGGTCATCGGCAACAACGTGAAGATCCAGAACAACGTTTCGATCTACCAGGGCGTGACCCTTGAGGATGACGTCTTCTGCGGGCCCAGCTGCGTCTTCACCAATGTGATCAACCCTCGGAGTCACGTCTCCCGGAAGAACGAGTACCTGAAGACGCTGGTCCGGCGGGGAGCCTCCATCGGCGCCAACGCAACGATCATCTGCGGGGCCACTCTTGGCGAGTACGCGTTCATCGGAGCCGGCGCGGTGGTCCGCGGGGATGTCCTGCCGTACGCCCTGATGCTCGGCGTCCCGGCCCGGCGGGCCGGTTGGGTCTGCGCCTGCGGGACCCGGCTCGACGTGGTGCATGGCATCGCCACCTGCAGTGCCTGCGGGACGAACTACCGGGAAGCTGGCGGCCGTCTGAGTCCGGTTGACCAGCCGGGGTAAGGCCAGCTAAGTTACGTCTCCACATTGACTTGCGATCCGTCTCCGAGGTAAGCGCCGTGAACGTTCCATTGCTCGATCTCAAGGCTCAGCTCGCCGCCATTCGCGGGGCCGTCCTCCCGGCAGTGCTGTCCGTCATCGAGCGACAGCAATTCATCATGGGCCCCGAAGTCGAGCAGCTCGAGGCGGCGGTGGCCGGGCTCTCGGGGGTTCGGCACGCCATCGGGTGCGCCAGCGGAACCGACGCGATCCTCCTGCCCCTCAAGGCCCTGGACCTCCAGCCCGGGGACGAGGTCATCTGTCCCGCGTTCACCTTCTTCGCCACCGCGGGCACCGTCCACAACGCCGGCGGCAAACCGGTGTTCGTGGACATCGAGGCCGATTCGTTCAACGTGTCGCCCGCGGCCATCGAGGCGGCTATCACGCCCCGGACCCGCGCCATTGTGGTGGTGCATCTCTACGGACAAATGGCGCGGATGGAGGAGATTCTTCCCCTCGCCGCCCGGCGGGGGATTCCGGTCATCGAGGACGCGGCCCAGTCGATCGGCGCCCGACGGCGGATGGACGGCGCGTGGCGTCGCGCCGGAGAAACCGGTTGGGCCGGCACGCTGTCGTTCTTTCCCAGCAAGAATCTCGGCGCGTGGGGCGATGCCGGCATGATCCTGACGCAGGATGATGCGCTGGCCGACCGGATGAGGAGAATGCGGCTGCACGGCGGCGCCAAGCAGTATTTCCACGACTTCGTCGGCACCAACAGCCGCCTCGATACCCTGCAGGCGGCTGTGCTCCTCGCCAAGCTCCCGTTTCTGGCCGGGTGGAGCCTGGCGCGGCGCGAGAAAGCGCTGGCGTACTCGGCCCGGTTCGCCGGTCACGATGCGGTACGTCCGCCCGCGATCGACCCCGCCAACGAGCACATCTTCCACCAGTACACTATCCGGACCCCGCGCCGGGACGCCCTCCTGGAACATCTCAAGGGCCGCGGCATTGGATGTGCAGTGTATTACCCGCTTGCCCTCCACCTTCAGCCCTGCTTCGCGCACCTGGGCTACCGGCGGGGCAGCTTGCCGGCGACCGAGGCGGCGACGGCGGAGGTGATTTCACTGCCGGTGTACCCCGAGCTGCGGGACGAGCAGATGGACGCGGTGGTGAATGCGGTAACCGAATTCTACGACTGATCCTGGAGAATCTGCTGATGTCGCTGGCGAACGATCTGGTGCGCAAGGCCGAGTCCCGCGATGTCCTCTTCGGGATCATCGGCCTCGGTTATGTCGGGTTGCCTCTCGCGGTGGAGCTCGCCAAGGCGGGGTACCACGTGCTGGGCTTCGATGTGAGCGAGCGAGTGGTGCAGGGGCTCAACCGGGGCACCTCGCATGTGAAGGACATTTCCGACGCCCAGCTCCAGGACATCCTGAAGACCGGCCGCTTCACCGCGACCACGGACGGCGCCCGGCTCCGGAAAGCCGACGCGATTTCCATCTGTGTGCCCACTCCCCTGTCGAAGTTCAAGGATCCCGACGTCAGCTACATCGTGGCGGCCACCGAGACGGTCAAGAAGGTCCTCCGCCCCGGGCAGGCCATCATCCTCGAGAGCACCACCTATCCGGGCACCACGCGGGAAATCATGCTGCCGCTGCTGGAGGCCACCGGGCTCAAGGTCGGCGAGGACTTCTTCCTTTCGTTCAGCCCGGAGCGGGTCGATCCGGGCAACGCGGTCTATCAAACCAAGAACACCCCCAAGGTCGTGGGCGGGATCACGGCCGATTGCCTGCGGGTGGTCTGCGCACTCTACCAGCCGGCCATCGACGTGCTGGTGCCGGTGTCCACCACCGAGGCGGCGGAGCTGGTGAAGCTTCTGGAGAACACCTTCCGCAGCGTCAACATCGGGCTGGCCAATGAAATGGCCATCGTCTGCGACAAGCTCGGCGTCGACGTCTGGGAAGTGATCGACGCAGCGGCCACCAAGCCGTTCGGGTTCATGAAGTTCACACCCGGCCCTGGCCTGGGCGGGCATTGTATCCCGATCGATCCCCATTACCTCGCGTGGAAGATGCGGGGACTCAACTACAAGACCCGTTTCATCGACCTGGCGGGTGAGCTCAACACCGAGATGCCGGTGTTCTGGGTTCGCAAGGTCGGCGACGCCCTCAACCAGCTCGGCAAGGCGGTGCGGGGCTCCTCGGTGCTGATTCTGGGTGTGGCCTACAAGAAGGACATCGAGGACCTGCGGGAGAGTCCGGCGCTCGACATCATCCGGCTGCTCGAGCAGCAGGGCGCCAGCGTGGCCTATCACGACCCCTACGTTCCGAGTTTCTCCGAGGACGGCCACGCATTCAAGTCGGTGCCGCTTACCGCCGAGACGATCACGGCGGCCGACTGCGTCATGGTGGTGACCGACCACAGTTCGCTCGACTACGACCTCATCCGTGCCCACGCGCGCTGCATCGTGGACACCCGCAACGCCCTGGCCCGCACCCGGATCCGATGAAGGTCACCATCGTTGGAAGCGGGTACGTCGGCCTCGTGGCCGGCGCCTGTCTCGCCGAAACCGGAAACGACGTAGTCTGCGCCGACGTGGATCCCCGCAAGATCGCCCGGCTGCTCGAGAGCGACATCCCGATCTACGAGCCCGGACTGGAGCCCCTGGTCCGGCGGAACCAGGTCGAAGGTCGGCTCCATTTCACCACCGACGTCGGCGCCGCGGTGGAGCACGGCAAGGTGGTGTTCATCGCGGTGGGTACTCCGCCGGGCGAAGACGGGTCGGCCGACCTGCAGCACGTCCTCTCGGTGGCCCGGACCATCGGGCATCACATGAACGAGCCCAAGGTGGTGGTCACGAAGTCCACCGTGCCCGTGGGCACCGCGGAGAAGGTCCGCGCCGCCATCCGCGGGGAAACCCGGGTCCCCTTCTACGTCTGCTCCAATCCGGAATTCCTCAAGGAAGGCGCCGCAATCGAAGACTTCATGAAGCCTGACCGGGTGATACTCGGGGTGGACAGCGACGAGGCCCGCGACGTCATGGCGGACCTCTACGCGCCCTTCGTCCGCACCGGCAATCCGGTCCTCTTCATGGACATCCCCTCCGCCGAAGTCACCAAATACGCGGCCAACGCCATGCTGGCGACCCGGATCTCGTTCATGAACCAGATCGCCGACCTCTGCGAGCGGGTCGGCGCGGACGTCTCCATGGTCCGGAAGGGCATCGGCACCGACCGGCGGATCGGCAGTGCGTTCCTGTTTCCCGGTCCCGGCTACGGTGGGTCGTGCTTCCCGAAGGACGTCCGGGCCCTGTCCCACACCGCGCGCGAAATGGGCATGGAGCCCAGCCTGCTCGACGCGGTGGAGGCGGTCAACGACCGGCAGAAGCTGGTGCTGCTGCGCAAGCTGGTCAATCGGCTGGGACCCCGCCTGTCGGGCCGGCAGGTGGCGGTGTGGGGCCTCTCCTTCAAGGCGGAAACCGACGACATGCGTGAGAGTCCGGCCCTGCAGCTGGTGGACGGCATCCTGGAGGCCGGCGGATCGGTGCGGGCCCACGACCCCAAGGCCATGGAGGCGGCGCGGGAGATTTATGGCGACCGGCTCTACTACGCCCGCGATCCCTACGAGGCCCTGGCGGGCGCCGACGCGCTGGTGATCGTGACGGAATGGCTGGTCTATCGCAATCCGGATTTCGAGAAGATGCGCTCGCTGCTCACGGCGCCGATCATCTTCGACGGCCGGAACCTCTACGACCCCGACCGCATGGGCCGGCTCGGCTTCGAGTACCACGGCATCGGCCGGAGGCGCGCTTGAGGCTCCTGGTAACCGGCGCCGCCGGCTTCCTCGGGTCCCACCTCACCGACCGGTTCCTGGCCGAGGGCCACGAGGTGCTGGGCTACGACAACCTGATCACCGGGGATCAGCGAAACCTCGCCCATCTGGCCGGCAATCGCCGCTTCAAGTTCATCCGGCAGGATGTGTCCCAGCCGTTCGAGGTGAAAGGACCGCTCGAGGGAATTCTCCACTTCGCCTCGCCGGCGAGCCCGCCCGATTACCAGCGCTGGCCCATCGAGACCCTGATGGCGGGCAGCTACGGCACCCACCGGTGTCTCTCGCTGGCCCAGCAGAAGGGGGCCCGGTTCTTCCTGGCGTCCACCTCCGAGGTGTACGGCGATCCGACCCAGCACCCTCAGACCGAGAGCTATCGCGGAAACGTGAATCCGGTCGGACCGCGCGCGATGTACGACGAGGCGAAGCGATTCGGCGAGGCCATCACCTCTTCATTCCACCGGACCTACGGCACCGATACCCGGATCGTCCGGATCTTCAATACCTACGGCCCTCGGATGCGCCCGGAAGACGGTCGGGTGGTGTCGAATTTCATCGTGCAGGCACTCCGGGCCAAGCCGATCACTATCTACGGTGACGGAAGCCAGACCCGGTCGTTCTGCTATGTGTCGGACCTGATCGACGGCATCTACCGGCTGTTCCAGAGCGAGTACCACGATCCGGTGAATATCGGCAATCCCAACGAGTTCACGGTGAAGCAGCTGGCCGAGCGGGTCAAGCACCTGACCGGGAGCCCGGCACCCATCGTCCACGAGCCGCTTCCTGCGGACGATCCCAAGGTCCGCCGACCCGACATTTCCGTGGCCCGGGCCCGGCTGGGCTGGGCCCCAAAGGTGGAGCTCAAGGACGGGCTTTCCTCGACCATCGAGCATTTCCGCAAAATCGTCTTAAGCTGATCCCTCCATTATCTTTAACCGTTCACCCCGGGTCGGTGCCGGGGGGGCCGTACCCGCCCCTCGACTTCGTTGCCGGTGCTATCGACCCAAGCTACGGACGGAGTGGAATGCAGATCAGCGCGGACCATCTGCTTGCCCAGGCGCGAGAGCGCTTCGCCGTTCAGGATTACTACGGGTCGGTCCATCTGCTGGAGGAGGTCATCTCGTCGGGTCGAAGCTTCGCCGATGCGCATCATCTCTTGGGGCTCTCTCTGGCCCTGTTGGGCCAGAAGGAGCGGGCGCTGGCGGAGTTCGAGCGGGCCCTGGACCTCAACCCCCGGTACATCGAAGCCAACATCCATCGTGGCATCCTGCTCAACGAGCTGGGGCGGGGGGAGGAGGCGGAGCAGGCATTCCGGGCCGCGGCGGCGCACGGGCAGGCTCCTCCGGGTGGGTTCTCCCGTCCGGTCTCGGCGCGGCTGGCCAACCAGCACGCGGAGCTGGGCGAGGCCTACGCCGAAGCGGGCGCGATTCCCGAGGCGATCGACGAATTCCGCCGCGCGGTGGTGCTGGGGCCGGCCTTTCACGATCTCCGCTACCGGCTGGCCCGGCTGCTCCTGGAGGCCGGCCGGCCGCTCGAGGCGCGCGAGGAGCTGGAGCGGATCCTGGCCGAGCACGGGGATTTTCTCGACGCCATGGCCTCGCTTGGCCTGGCCCACTACCTCGCGGGCGACGCGTCCGCGGCGCGCGAGGTGTGGTCCCGGTGCCAGGCCCGCCGCCCGAACAACGCGCGGGTCGAGGCGTACCTCGCGATGGCGGGGCGGCTGCCGGGATGATGCGCTCGATCGTCTCCGCGGCGCTGATCGGTGGCGCGTGCACCACCGCGGCGGCCGACCACGAGCGCCTGGGCGATCGCGCCTACCGGGAAGGTCGTTACTCCGACGCGGTGGCGGAATACAAGGCGGCGCAAAAGAGCGGTGCCCAGACCCGGGTCTGGGCCAAGCTGGGCGGCGCCGCGCTGCACGACCGCGCGCTCGGAGTGGCCATCGACGCATTTTCGGCGCTGGAGACCTCCGATCCGTCGCGATCCGCCGAGGCCGCCGCCGGGCTCGAACGCGTGGCGCACCTGGCCGAGCGAGGCGGCCAGGCCGAGCTGATGCACCTGGCCGGAGCGGTGCGGGCCCTCCGGACGGTGGCTCCGGGACGCCCCCTGGGGCGCTTCGCACTGGCCCCCGCGAGCGGGCTGCCGGCCCAGGAAGCGCTGGGCGCGCTTCCCGCCGCGCTGGCGTCGGCGTCGGATAGCCGGGGTGTGGATTCGCTGTTGGTGGCGCTGGGGAGCGCCCAGCGTATTACCACGGCCTGCGAGACCGCGACGCGGACGCTTCAGACCGCGCTGCGGCGGACCCGGGACCCGGGTCTCCGTGCGACGGCGTCCGAAGGCGTGAGCGCCTGCGCGCTGCGGTTGGGGCTCGACGCGATGGCCGGGGAACAGTCGGAGGCGGCGGAGCGTTGGTTCGAGGCGGCCATCGCCGCCGCACCGGCGACGCCATCGGGATGGCGGGCCCGGATCGGGCTGGGCGACGCCCGCCTGGGCCAGGGCGATGTGCTGGGCGCCGCCATCGCGTATCAAGCCGTGGCGTCGGCGGTTGGAGTGCCGGATTCGCTGGCCAAACTGGCCACTGGAAAGCTCAATGCGCTCGGCGGCTCGCCGCCGCCGCCGCTGGAGGAGTTTCGGTGAAGAACCTTATTCCATTCACCCTGCTGGTCGGACTCGCGGGCCTCGTGGGCTGCCACCGGCACTGGGCCGACACCACGCCGCCCGCGCGGGTGGCGCCGCTCGCCCCCGATTCGCTGTGGAAGGTGGCGGAGGGGGCCTTCAACCGCGGGAAATGGAACGATGCCCAGAAGCAGTTCGACCTCCTGGCGCCCCTGCTCACCACCACCGATCCGCGCTACCTCCGGATGCATTTCTTCCTGGGCGAGATCCTGTTTGCCCAGGGAAGCCAGCTCCAGGCGGTGCGCGAGTTCCGGCGGGTGGCCGACGAACGACCCGAGGATCCGCTCGCGCCCGAGGCGCTGATCCGTGCCGGAGACGCCTATGCCGACCTCTGGCGCCGGGCCGAGCTCGACCCCACCTACGGCGAGACCGCCCGGACGGTGTACCAGGAGGTGATAGCGCGCTACCCGAGCACGCCGGCCGCGACGCGGGCGGGGCTCCGGGTGGCCGAGCTGGGGGAGAAATTCGCGGCGAAGGAATACAAGAGCGCCCTCTTCTATTTCAAGTTCAAGGCGGACGACTCGGCGATCCTGATGTTTCGCGGCTTGATCGCGAACTACCCGAGATCCGCGGTGGTGCCCGGCGCGCTCGAGCACTTGCTCCGGTCCTATCAGCGCCTGGGCTATGCGGAGGACGTCAAGGAAACCTGCGCCTACATCGCGCAGTATCATCCCGAGCCGGGTGGCCCGCTTCGGCTCTGCCCCACGGCGCCGGGGACCGTTCCAGGCGGTACCGGAGCGCCGGAGAAGCCCTAGCGTGCGAATCGGGATCTTCGGTGGCTCGTTCGATCCCATTCATCACGGCCACCTGCTGGCGGCTGCCTGGCTGGGTGAGACGCTGGGGCTGGACGAGGTGCGGTTGGTCGTGGCCGGGCGCCAGCCACTCAAGGGGAAGGGTCACGGTGCGGGAGCGGACTACCGGGCGGCGATGGTCGAGCTGGCGGTTCGCGGCGCCGGTCGGTTGAGCGCCAGCCGCGCCGAGCTCGGGCGGGACGGGCCGTCCTACACGGTGGATACCCTTCGCGCCTTTCGCACCGAGCACCCGGACGCGGAGCTGGTGCTGCTGCTGGGCGCGGACGCGGCCCAGGAGCTCCCCCGCTGGCACGAGGCCGGAGCCATCAAGGACCTGGCCCGGATCGAGGTGTTTGCGAGGGGCGGGAAAGGCGGCGCCCACGCGGTACCCCGGGTGGACATCTCGTCCACCGACATCCGGGCCCGGGTGCGCATGGGCCGGTCGATTCGTTACTGGGTGCCCGACGTGGTGGCGGAGTACATCGCCGCCCACCGGCTGTATCGGGACGCATGAACCAATCTGTGCTGAAAAACAGGAGCGCATGATCAAGACGATGGTGGAAAAGGTCTTCGGAACCCGGCAGGCGCGCGAGGTCAAGCGCCTGATGCCGGTCGTGCTCCAGATCCACGGGCACGAGAAGCGGCTGTCCGGCCTGAGCGAGGACGAGCTCAAGGGGCAGACCGCCAGGTTTCGGGCCCGGATCGCCGAGCAGACCGGCGCGCTCAAGCAGGAGCTGGCCGAGGTGCGGCGCGCCAAGCACGACTGCGAGGACCCGACCGAGCGGATGGCACTGGAGGAGCGGGCCCACGCGGTCGAAACCCAGTACAAGGCCGCTCTCAAGGCGGTGCTCGACGAGCTGCTGCCCGAGGCGTTCGCCACGGTCCGAGAGGCCACCCGCCGGCTCCTGGGCAGCAGCGTCATGGTCACCGGCCACGAGCTGGTCTGGGACATGGTGCCGTACGACGTGCAGCTGATCGGCGGCATCGAGCTGCACCGGGGCCGGATCGCGGAAATGGCCACCGGCGAAGGCAAGACGCTGGTCGCCACGCTGCCATTGTATCTGAACGCGCTGGCCGGGCGTGGGGCGCACCTCGTCACCGTCAACAACTACCTGGCCCGGCGCGATTCCCAGTGGATGGGGCACATCTACAAATACCTCGGCCTGACCGTCGGGTGCATCGACGATACCGAGCCGGGCACCCAACAGCGCCGTGCCGCGTACGAGTGCGACATCACCTACGGCACGAATAACGAGTTCGGCTTCGATTACCTGCGCGACAACATGGTGGTCTCGCTCGACGCACGCGTCCAGCGGGCGCACTGGTACGCCATCGTCGACGAAGTGGACTCCGTGCTCATCGACGAAGCCCGTACGCCGCTCATCATCTCGGGCCCGGTCGGGAACGAGAACGATGCCATGTTCGCCGATCACAACCTCTCGGTCGAGCGCCTCTTTCGGCGACAGACCGAACAGGTGAACTCGCTCGTCGCGGAGGGAGAGAGACTGCTCGACTCGGGCAATGAAGAGGAGGCGGCCGTCTCGATGTACAAGGCGCAGCTCTGGCACCCCACGAACAAGCGCCTGCTCAAGGCGAATCAGGAGTCGGGAGTCAAGCAGCTCATCAACCGCATGGAGCTGGACTATCTCGCCGATCGCAACCTCTCGCCGAACAAACAGCAGTATCGCGATCTGGAGAACGATCTGTTCTTCGTGCTCGATGAAAAAGGACACACGGTGCACCTCACGGATCGTGGGGTG
>JBGPLG010000014.1:0-63772 GCA_041486305.1 Gemmatimonadota bacterium | reverse complement strand
TGGTCGAACCAGCCTTCCTCCACCAGCGGCACGAACAGCGGGCAGGCCCTCGCGATCACCTCGGTGCCGGGCGCGAGCCGGCGGATCTCCCGCTCGTACGCCCCGCTGCCAACGGTCCCGGCGGTGCCGATGACGCCAATGGGCCGTCCTCCGGCCGCCGCCACCGCCGCCCGGGCTCCCGGCTCGATCACCCCGATCACCGGCACCGGCGAGGCCTCCCGCAACGCATCAAGCGCGTGGGCGGTGCTGGTGTTGCAGGCCACCACGATCGCCTTGACGCCCTGGGACAGCAGCCATTCCATGATCTCGAGGCTGTAGCGCCGCACCGTGTCGGCGGACTTGGGCCCGTAGGGAACCCGCGCGGTGTCGCCGAAGTAGATGGTGGAGTCGTGGGGCAGGCGTTCGAAGATCGCGTGCGCAACGGTGAGCCCGCCCAGGCCGGAATCGAAGATTCCGATCGGCGCGCGATTCACGGAATTCGAAACGGCACGATCGCCTGCATCCCGATGCCGCGAGGCGCCGGACGGAGCTTGACGTCGGCGGGAAAGTCCTGGAGGTGGGCGCTGACGTAGGCTTCGAGTCCCGAGAACAGGTGGTTGAACGCCAGCATCACCAGCCAGTCCTGGCGCTCGCTCTTCTTGCCGGCGATCCGGACCGAGTCGGCGCCGATCCGGCGAAGATAGCTGACCTCACCGCTGGCTTTGAGGGACATGCCGAGCGACACGCCTTCCCAGGTCACGAAGAGCGCGGCGGTGAGCTTCCGGTCCAGCTTGGACTGGCCCCAGCCGGGGATAAGGAGCGAGTGGAAGAAGGCGGGCAGCGGACGGATGCCGTGCGTCGTGTCAGTTGCAGAAGGAGCAGGGAGGCGGGAGGAGGGAGCAGGAGCCCGGGGCTGCTGGGCGAGCAGCGGCGCCGCGGCCGCGAGGAGTCCGAGAAAGGTGGCGGGAGCGTGTGGGAATCGAACCCACCGGAGCAGCCGAAGGCGTCTCCATCGCGGTTTTGAAGACCGGCCGGACCACCAGGCCCGATCCGCCCCCGCCCTACAGCTCACCGCTCGCCTTTGACGGCCACAACCTCGATCTCCACCAGGACATTCCGGGGCAGCCCCGCCGCGGCCACGGTGCTCCGGGCCGGACGATGGGACCCGAAGCGGCGGGCATAGACCTCGTTCATCGCCGCGAAGTCGCTCATGCTCTGGAGGAAGACCGTCGTCTTGAGCACCCGGGACAGGTCCGACCCGGCGGCCTTGAGCACCGCCTGCAGATTCGAGAGGACCTGTTCGGTCTGCTCGGCGATCCCCTCGGCGACGATCTCCATCGTCGCGGGGTCGAGCGCGATCTGCCCCGCGGAAAAGATCAGGTTTCCGTGGACCACGGCCTGGCTGTACGGGCCGATGGCCTTGGGAGCGTCCCCCGTCGATACGAATCCAATAGTCATTAGAACAATCCCTCGATGCGGCCGTCTGCGTGGACCCGGATGTTTTCGGCGGCCGGGGTCTTCGACAGTCCCGGCATGGTCATGATGTCTCCGGCGAGCGCCACCACGAATCCGGCGCCGGCGGAGGCGTAGACGTCACGAATGGTAAGGCGAAAGCCGGTCGGGCGCCCCAGCTTGGTGGGATCGTCGCTGAACGAGTACTGGGTCTTGGCCATGCAGACCGGAGTGCCGCCCAGGCCCATGGCCTCGCACTGGGCGATGGAGCGGTCCGCGGGGGCCTGGTAGTCCACGCCCGCCGCGCCGTAGATCTTGGTGGCGATGATCTCGATCTTCTGCTTGATGGGGAGCGCGACGTCGTAGATCGGCGCGAACTTCGCCTGGCCCTGGTCCAGCGCGGCCAGAATTTCCCGGGCCACCGCTTCACCGCCCTCCCCTCCCTTGGCCCACACATCCGAGAGCGCTGCCCGCACGCCCCAGCCCCGCGCGGCGTTCAGGACCGCATCCTGCTCTTCCACCGTGTCCGAGACGAATCGGTTGAGCGCCACGATCACCGGCAAACCGAACTTCTGCATGTTGCGGACATGACCCTCCAGGTTGGCCATGCCGCGGGTCACTGCGGCCAGATCGGGGGTGCCGAGGGCATCCTTCTTCACTCCGCCGTGCATCTTGAGTGCCCGGACGGTCGCCACGATCACGGCGGCTTCCGGGTTGAGCCCACCCAGCCGGCACTTGATGTCCAGGAATTTCTCGGCGCCCAGGTCGGCCCCGAATCCCGCCTCGGTCATCACGATGTCCCCCAGGGAGAGCCCGAGCCGGGTGGCCATCAGCGAGTTGCAGCCGTGCGCGATGTTGCCGAACGGGCCCCCGTGCACCAGCGCGGGCCCGCCCTCCAGGGTCTGGACCAGGTTCGGCAGAATCGCGTCCCGGAGCAGCAGCGTCATCGCGCCGGAGGCCTTGAGGTCGGCGGCGGTCACCGGCTTCTTGTCGCGGGTGAGCCCGACGATCACGCGTCCCAGCCGGGCCTCCAGATCGGCGAGGTCGGCGGCGAGACAGAGGATGGCCATGATCTCGCTGCCCGGGACGATCACGAACCGGTCTTCCCGGGTCGGGCCGCCGTTGAGGCCGCCGAGGCCGGTGATGATCTGGCGCAGCGCGCGGTCGTTCATGTCGATGGTGCGGGGCCAGGTGATCCGGCGGGTGTCCAGTCCCAGCGCGTTCCCGTGATGCAGGTGGTTGTCCAGCATTGCGGAGAGGAGGTTGTGCGCCGAGGTGATGGCGTGGAAATCCCCGGTGAAGTGCAGGTTGATCTCGTCCATCGGGATCACCTGGGCGTAGCCCCCGCCGGCCGCGCCACCCTTGACCCCGAACACCGGACCCAGGGACGGTTCCCGGATGCAGACCACCACCCTCTTGCCGAGCCGGCGCAGCGCCTGGCTCACGCCCACGGTCACGGTGGATTTCCCCTCGCCCGCCGGGGTCGGGCTGATGCCGGTCACCAGGACCAGGCGGCCGGTGGGCTTCCGGGCCCGGATGGCCGCCATGGTGACCTTGGCCTTGGTGTGGCCGTACGGCAGGATCTCGCCGGGCGAGAGACCCACCTCGGCGGCGACGTCGGCGATCGGCCGGGGCTTTGCGGCCTGCGCGATGTCGATATCGGATGGGACGGTTGGACTCAAGTCCGATCTCCCGGTTAGTCCGCGATGCGCCGTCCGAACAGGCGGCGGGCGTTCGCTGTGGTGAGCTGTGCCACTTCGTCCGCCGTCAGCCCGAGCACCACGGCCAGCCGCTCGGCGACGTGCACCACCAGGGCCGGCTCATTCCGCTTGCCACGGTGGGGCACGGGAGCCAGGTAGGGCGCGTCGGTCTCCACCAGCAGCCGGTCGGTCGGGACCCGGCGGATCGCGTCGTCTTGGCGCCAGTTCTTGAAGGTGATCATGCCGCTGAAGGACACGTAGTGCCCGAGCGAAAGCCCCGCGTCCAACACCGCCGGCCCGCTGCTGAACGAGTGCAGCACCGCCACCGTCCCGGGATGATTCCGGAGCACCGCAGCGACGTCCTCGTCGGCGTCCCGGGAGTGAATCACCGCCGGCTTGCCCGCCGCCGCCGCGATCTCCAGCTGGGCATCGAAGGCGTTCCGCTGCCGGTCCCGGGGTGCATAGTCATAGTGATAGTCCAGCCCCATCTCGCCCGCCGCGACGACCCGCGGGTCCGCCAGGCGCTCGGCCAGCCAGTGGGCGGCGTCCGCGTCCCACTGGCTGGCGACGTGGGGATGAATCCCGGCGGTCGCGGAGAGGCGCGGGTCGCGTGCGGCCAGCGCCAGCGCCTGCTCGGCGGCCTGGCGCGACTCCCCGACCACCACCACGTGGCCGACCCCCGCCGCCGCCGCCCGGTCCACCGCCTCGCGGGCGTCACCGGCAAAGGCGGCGTCCGCGAGATGGCAATGGGTATCGACCAGCACGACGGCCGGTTCGGCTCAGGCCTTTCGCCCGCTGGTGGCCGGCACCGGCACGCCGCCGCTCGGGGCCGGAGCGCGGACCCCGCGCGCATGCGCGCCGGGCCAGCGGGTCTCGATGTACATGAGCACCGGCGCCGCGATGTAAATCGACGAGAATGTGCCGGTGAAGACGCCGAAGAACATGACCAGCGAGAACGGGCGGATCACCTCGCCGCCGAAGATGGCGAGCGCCAGGAGCGTCGACAGCGTGGTGCCGTGGGTCAGAATGCTGCGCGGCAGGGTCTCGTTGATCGAACGGTTCAAGACGTCGTAGAACGACTCCTTGGGATGCTTCTTCAGGTTTTCCCGAGCCCGGTCGAAGATGATGATGGTGTCGTTGAGCGAGTAGCCCACCATCGTCAGCACGCCGGCCACCACCACCAGGCTCACTTCGAGGTCGATGACCGCGATGAAGCCGATCGTGGCCAGGATGTCGTGGGCCGTGGCGGCGATCGCGGCGAGCCCGAACCGCCACTCGAACCGGTACGCCAGGTAGGCCAGCACCGCCAGGAACGACAGCAGGATCGCCAGGAGAGCGCGCTGCCGGAGCTCGCCGCCGACCTTGGGGCCCACCGCCTCGGTGCGGGGGACGGTGTACTTTCCGGCTCCGATGAGGCCGTCGAGCGCCTGCTTGACCAGCGCCCCGGTGGCCTGAGTGTCGTTGGCATCACCGGTGGCCGACGACCGGGCTCGAATCACCCACTCATCCGCCCCGCCGAACTGCTGGATTTCGGAGCCGGGGAGCCCCCCGCGATCGAGCGCTCCCCGGAGCTGCGCGGCGTCGACGTTGGCGGCGGTCTGGATCTGGACCAGCGTGCCGCCGGTGAACTCGATGCTGTAGTTGACACCCCGTATCAGCAGGAATGCGAGCCCGATGGCCAGGATGCCCGCAGTGACACCGTAGGCATACTTCCGCATACCGATGAAGTCGTATTGCGCGTTCTTGAAGAGTCGGAGCGAGCCGACGCTGAGCGTGGCCGCGTCGGGACGCCGCTGCAGCCAGAGCATGTAGAGGGTGCGGGTGATGAACACGGCGGAAATCATCGACGCCGCGATACCCATGATCAGGGTGACCGCGAAGCCCTTGACCGGCCCGGTACCGAACTGGAAGAGGAAGCCCGCCGTGAGCACGGTGGCCACATTGGAGTCGATGATGGCCGGCATGGCGTGCTTGAAGCCCTCGTCCACCGCCAGGCGCACGGTCTTGCCGCGCACCAGCTCCTCACGGATTCGCTCGAAGATCAGCACGTTGGCATCGACCGCGATGCTGATCGATAGCACCAGACCCGCAATACCGGGCAGGGTGAGGGTGGCCTCCAACATGGCCAGTCCACCCAGCGCGAAGAGCACGTAGAACGCCAGGGCGATCACCGCCAGGAAGCCGCTGATGGCGTAGTAGCCCAGCATGATCAGGATCACCAGCGCGGTGCCCACGATGCCGGCGATGATGCCGCCCCGGATCGAGTCCGCGCCGAGCGAAGCCTTGACCTGGCGCTGCTCGATGATCTTGAGCGGCACCGGAAGCGAGCCGGCCCGGAGCGTGAGCGCCAGGTCCTGGGCCTCCTGGAGCGAGCGGTTGCCCATGGTGATCTGCCCGCTCCGGTTGATCTGGCCCTGGATCACCGGCGGCCGGCCCTGGACCCGCCCGTCCAGCACGATCGCCATGAAGTCGCCGATGTGGCGGGCGGTTTCCTTGCCGAAGATTCGGCCCCCGGAATTGTTCAGCTCGAATCGGACGATAGGGCCGTTGGTGAGCGGATCAACCGCCGCGGTGGCCTCCACCAGGTCTTTCCCGGTGATGATCGGCTTGTCGTCCACGGCGTAGAGCAGCCGGTACTGGTTCACTCCGAGGCTGGTCGGCTGACCGGCCCAGAGGAATTCCACGCCCCGGGGCCACAGCGCCTTCACCTGGGGCAGGTTCAGCAGGCTGTCCACTCGAGGATAGGCGCCTTCGGCCACGACGAATTCGCCGGGTGAGGCCTGAATGCCGGCGACGTTCGCCGGTTGAATCAATCCCTCCAGGGCGCCGCCGACCACCGCCGCGGTGTCCGCGGTGGCCTTGGCCGAATCGCCGCCCAGGAGCTGCTGCACGGCCGATGGCTTCGGCGCCTCCACGGCGCCCGCCATCCCCAGCGCACGCAGGGCGCGATCCATGGACGGGAGCGCCCGCTCGAACGCACTGGTCTTGTCGGTGATCCGGAACTCGAGGTAGGCGGCGCGCTGGACGATGTCCACGGCGCGCGCCGGTTCCTTGATGCCGGCGAGCTCGACCACGATGCGGCAGCAGCCTTCCTGCTGGATCAGCGGCTCGGTGACGCCGAATTCGTCGAGGCGCTTGCGGAGTACCTGGAGCGCCTTCTCGATGTCCGCCTTGGGATCGGCGGAGACCTTCTTCGCCTGGTCGAGCTCCAGGGCGAGGTGCATGCCTCCCTGGAGATCGAGGCCGAGCTTGAGCGGAACCCGGGTGACCAGGGAATCCCGCATCACGCCGTTCTCACCCCGCTCCCGGATGGTGATCTGGCGCGGGTAGAGATAGAAGATCGAGGCGGCTACGAGCACCCCGATCAGAATCAGCCGGTTACGGATCGATCCGAACATCGTTCGCTCATCGCACCCCGGAGGGGCGCACGGTTGAGGTCAGCGGGGGCGGGCCAGAATTCTGAGCGCCGCGTCCCGATCCAGCGCGAGCTGCGCGCGCAAGGCATCCAGCGACGGAAACCGCTGGATGTCGCGCAGCCGCTCCACCCACTCCACCCGCACCATCCGGCCGTACAGATCCTGCGCCATGCCGAAGAGGTGCGCTTCCAAGCTTCGCCGGGCATCACCCACGGTCGGGCGGGGTCCCTGATTGAGCATCGCTCCGGCCGTGCCCCCGCCCCACTCCACCAGGGCCGCGTACACGCCGTCCGGCGGGAGGGCCTTCTCGGGCAGCGGCCCCTCGAGGTTGATGGTCGGCATGCCGATCCTTCGGCCCCGACCCGCCCCTGGTACCACCTGGGCCTCGACCCGGTAGGGCCGCCCCAGCCACGCCGACACCCGGCTCAACTCGCCCGCCGCGAGCGCGGCGCGGATCCTGGTGCTGGAGATCGGCTCTCCCTGCGCATCGGGCACCGGGTCCACGACCGTCACCGCGAAGCCGAACCGCTCCCCGAGCGCCGGCAGGTTCTGGCGATCGGCGCCGCGCCCCTGCCCGAAGGCATGATCGGGGCCCAGCACGAGCTCCTTCATCCCGCATCGGGTCAACAGGACGCCGGTCACGAACTCTTCGGCCGGGAGGGCGGCGAGGGCCGCATCGAAACGGAGAACCATCATCCGCTCGAGGCCCAGCTCCGTCACCATTTCGAGCCGTTCCACCGCCGTCGTGAGCCGCTGGGGCCCGCCCCCACCGGCCAGCACCGAGCCCGGGTGCGGCTCGAAAGTGACCAGCACGCCGGCCGCTCCGCGCCGGGCTGCCCGCTCGGCGACCCGGGTGACGATAGCCTGGTGCCCGAGATGGACCCCATCGAACGACCCGACGGTCACCACACTCCCCTCGGGGAACCACCGGCCCGACTCGCTCACGCCAGCACCACCGTCGGTTGCCAGCCTCCGGGCGTCGCGCGGGCCACCGCGAGCAGTCGTTCGCCCACCAGGAGCGCCGCCTCTCCCGCGGTGGGTCCCGGGCGGGGCACCACCCGGCCGTGCCCGACCGCGATCGCCTCGTCGGGGCTCAGCTCAACCCGCTCGAGGTCGGCCACCAGCGCCTTGGGAGGCAGCAGCGACTCCGAGCCGGTGAGCTCCGCCAGCGGAATCGCATGCTCCACCGCCCACGGACCGATCCGCTCGCGGCGGAGCTCGGTGACGTGAGCACCGGTGCCCAGCCGCTGGCCCAGGTCGCGGCCCAGCGCCCGGATGTAGGTGCCGGGGCTCACCTCCGCCCGGAACGACAACATCGGCGGCGCATACTCCAGGAGCTCGATCGAGAAGACGGTCACCTCGACGGGTTCCGGCTGGGGATTCCCGCCCCGCCGAGCCATCCGGTGGCTCCGCTCACCCTCGATCCGCTTGGCCGAGTAGGCCGGCGGCCGCTGCCACTGCGCGCCGGCGAGGCCGGCCACCGCCGCATCCACCGCGCTCCGGCCGGGCCAGGACTCCGGAGCGGCTTCCGAGATCACCGCCCCGGTCCGGTCGTCGGAGTCGGTCACCACGCCGAGCCGCAGCTCCGCCCGGTAGGTCTTGCGGTGCCGCTCCACCCATCGCGCCAGCCGCGTGGCCCCGCCGAACACCAGGACCAGGAGGCCGGTCGCGAACGGATCCAGCGTCCCGGTATGGCCCACGGCCCGGGTCCGGAAGATCCGGCGGGCGCGCGCCACGACGTCATGCGAGGTGGGGCCCTCCGGTTTGTCCACCAGCAACGCCCCGTTCAGTCCACCGGCTCCCGCTTGAGATCGGCCAGCACCGCGTTGATCCGGGCGGCGTGCTCCAGGCCGCGGTCCAGTGCGAAATGCAGCTCGGGAATGGTGCGGGTGGCCAGTGCCTTGGCGACCTTGCTCCGCAGGAATCCCGCGGCGCTCTTGAGCCCCTCGAGCGCCTTGAGCCGCTCCGCCTCCTCGCCCTGCGCCATGACGTACACGTCGGCGTGGGACAGGTCCCCGCTCACCACAACCCGGGTGACCGTGATGAAGCCGATCCGGGGATCCCGCACCTCGCGGGCGATGGCCTCGGCCAGCACCTGGCGCACGATCTCGCCGACCTGCTCCGGACGGCGCCGCGACCCTTTCATGCGCCCCCGCCTCAGCCCGTCGCGCCGGCGGCGGGCTGCAGGGTCCGCTTGATCTCCTCGATCCGGAACGCCTCGATCCGGTCTCCCACCTTGAGATCATTGAAGTTCTCGATCCCGATGCCGCACTCGAGGCCCTCGCGGACTTCCTTGACGTCGTCCTTGAAGCGCTTCAGGCTGGAAATGCCGCCGGTGTAGATCAGGGTGCCGTCGCGGACCACCCGAACCTTCGCGGTGCGCTGGATGGCGCCGGAGCGAACCGTGCAGCCCGCAATGGTGCCGACCTTGCTCACCTTGAACACCTGGAGCACCTCGGCATCGCCCAGCACCGATTCGCGCTGCTCCGGCTTGAGCAGGCCCTCGAGCGCGGCGCGCACGTCCTCGACCGCCTCGTAGATGATCCGGTAGGTGCGCACGTCCACCGATTCGCGCTCGGCGGTGGTCCGCGCATTGGCGTCGGGCCGGACGTGGAAGCCCAGGATGATGGCGCCTGACGCCTTGGCGAGCAGCACGTCGCTCTCGGTGATGGCGCCGACGCCGCGATGGATCACGTCCACCCGGACTTCGGCGTTGCTGAGCTGGGCCAGCGCATCCGCGAGCGCTTCCGCCGGGCCGCCCTGGTCGGCCTTGATGATGATCTTGAGCTGGGTGACCTGGCCCTCCTTCAGGGCCCGGCTGAAGTCTTCCAGCGTGCCGCCGCGCGCGCCCCGCCGGTTCTGTGCCTCCCGCTCGAGCCGCTGGCGCTTCTGGGCGATCTCACGCGCCTCGTTGGCGTCCGCGACCACCAGGAAGGTGTCTCCCGCCGCCGGCACGCCCTCGAACCCGAGGATCTGCACCGGCAGGGAGGGCCCGACTTCCTTCACCGGCTTGCCGCGCTCGTCGCTCATCGCGCGGACCCGGCCGGAGAACTTGCCGCAGATGAAGTTGTCACCCAGGTGCAGCGTGCCGCGCTGGACCAGCACCGTCGCGAGCGGGCCCTTGCCCGGATCGAGCGTGGCCTCGAGCACCGTGCCGTGGCAGGGACCCGTGGCGTTGGCCTTGAGGTCGAGCACTTCGGCCTGGAGCAGGATCTTTTCCAGCAGCTCCTCGACACCGGTACCCTTCTTGGCCGAGATCTGGGTCGAGAGGATGTTCCCGCCGAACTCTTCCAGGACCACATTGTGCTGCAGCAGGTCCTGCTTGACCTTGGAGATGTTGGCCGACGGCAGGTCGATCTTGTTGATGGCCACCACCAGGGGCACGCCGGCGTTCCGGGCGTGGCTGATGGCCTCGACGGTCTGGGGCATGACCTGGTCGTCGGCGGCGATCACCAGCACCACGAGGTCGGTGACCTGGGCCCCGCGGGCCCGCATCGCGGTGAACGCCTCGTGACCCGGGGTGTCGAGGAAGGTGATCTTCTTGCCGCCCGGCAGCGACACGTGGTAGGCGCCGATGTGCTGCGTGATGCCTCCGGCCTCGCCGGCGACCACGTTGGCCTTGCGGATGTAGTCGAGCAGCGAGGTCTTGCCGTGGTCCACGTGGCCCATGATCGTGACGATCGGCGGACGGGGCGTGAGATCTTCCGCTTTGTCCTCGATCGGCGCGGTGGCGAGCTCGGCGGCGTATTCGTCCTCACGGACCGCCTGGAATCCGAACTCCGAGGCGATCAGCTCGATCTGGTCGAAGTCGAGCCGCTGGTTGACCGTCACCATCAGGCCCAGCTCCTTGAACGCGAACTGGACGATCTGGTTGCCGGGGATCTTCATCTGCTCGGCCAGCTCGGCCACCGAGATGAACTCGTTGACCCGGATCCGGGTCTTTTCCCGTTCCTTTTCCTCGGCCGTGCGGCTGGCGATCAGGTCTCGATAGCTCGGCTCATCCGATCTGCGCTTGCCCCGGACTCCCCCCTTCATGCCCTGCAGCGTCTTCAGGATGTTGGCCTGCACCGCATCCTGGTCCACGTAGTTCTTGCGGCTCTTCTTGCCCTTCTTGCGATCCCCGCTGCCCGCGGGCTTGGCATCGGGACCGAAGGTGCGGACCGGCGGAGCGCCCGCCGAGGGCGGCCCGAAGCGACTGGGCGGACCGCCGGGACCACCGGACCGGCTGGGCGGGCCGCCGGGACGGCCGGATCCGCCGGGGCGATTGGCTCCGTCGGGGCGTCCGCCGGGGCGACTGCCGGGCCGCGCCGGGGCGCCGGTCGAGCCCGGTGCGCCGGGGCTGCTGCTGAACACCGGACGGGGCCCCCCCCTGCCCTGCTGGCCGCGCTGATCTCCGCCCGGGGCCGGACGGGGCACCCGGGGCGGAATGAACGGGGCGCGGTGCACCACCGCGGGCCCTTCGGACACCGGGGCCACCCGCGGTGGCGGCGTGACCCGCTCGGGTCGGACCGGTGCCTCGGCCTGCACTTCCTCGACCGGCTCCACCACTTCGGGCTCGGCGGGGAGCGGCGGCAGATCCTTGAAGAGGGCGCGGGCCCGCTCCTCAATCGTGGGCATCGGCTGGCCGCTCAGCTCGGGCAGCTCCAGCTTCTCGAGGGTCGGGCGCTGCATCTCGAACGCCGCGGAGGCGGCCGCTTCGGCCTGTCGCTCCGCCTCGAGTACGGCCTCGACTTCCGCCACTTCGGCGGCGGTGCGGCGCCGCTTGGACGGCTTGGCGCTCGGGTCGGGTGGCGGCGCGACCGGCTCGGCGTCCGCGACCTTGCTGACCCGGCGCTTCGGCTTCTTGGCCGGCTCGGGGGCCTTCTTGCGCTTTTCCCGCTCCCACCGGACCCGGAGCGCGGCGACCTGATCGTCGTCGAGCGAGGACTGCGGCCCGCGCGCCTGCACGTGCATTTCCTTGAGCAGCGTCATCAGCTGCTCGGTCGGCACGCCCAGCTCGCCAGCGAGATCCTGCACTTTCGTCTTGACCACTCAATCCTCCGTCAGCCCTGCCCAGCCGCCCCGGCCCGGACGATCCCGTCCGCGAGCGCGGCATCCCGAACCCCGGCCACCATCACCGGGGGCTTTCCCAGCCGGGCGCCGAGCAGCGCGGCCTCCGGCCCCTCCACCTGCGGCACGCCGATGGCCGTGGCGAGCCGGACCACCTTTTCCCGGGCCCGCTGACTGGCGTCCTTGGCGACGACGATGCAGCGGCACTCGCGGGCCTGCAGGCTGCGCCGCACCGCGTCCACGCCGACGACCACGTTTCCGGCCCGGATCCCGAGGCCGAGCAATCCCAACACACCGCTCATGGAGCCGGCTTCTCGTCCTCCCCGGACTCCTCCGCCGTGAGATCGGCGAGGAACGCCATCAGCTCTTCCGCCACCGTCGGGGTCATCCCGGGCACCTTGTCGATGTCTTCCCGCTCCAGGTCCAGGATGTCGTTCAGGGTCCGGTAGCCCGCCTGGTCCAGAATGGCGAGCACCTCGGGGGAGAGCCCCTTGAGCTCCGAGAGCGCCACCTTGGCCGCGTTGGACGACGCTTCTTCCTCTTCGAGCGGCGCCAGGGTGAACAGCGGACCCTCGCCGCCGCGCTCCAGCCATTCTCGGCTGGAGTAGAGGTCGATCTTCCAGCCGGTCAGCTCGGACGCCAGCCGTACGTTCTGGCCGTTCCGGCCGATGGCCAGCGACAGCTGATCCTCATCCACGACCGCCTGAATGGTCTTGCTCTCGGGATCGGAGAAGACCTTGGCCACCCGGGCCGGGGCCAGTGAAAGCCGGGCGAACCGCTCCGGATCGGGCGACCAGGGCACGATGTCGATGCGCTCGCCGCCCAACTCGTTCACCACCGCCTGGACCCGGGAGCCCTTGAGCCCCACGCAGGCGCCGACCGGGTCGATGGCGTCGTCCTTGGAGATGACGGCGACCTTGGTGCGGCTGCCGACTTCCCGAGCGATGGCGCGGATCTCGACCACACCCTGGGCGATTTCCGGCACCTCGAGCTTGAAGAGCGCCGCCACGAATAGCGGATCGCCCCGCGAGAGTACGAGTCGGGGCCCCTTGGGGGTTTCTTCCAGCCGCTTGAGCACGGCGCGGATGGTATCTCCCTGGTGGAAATGCTCCCGGTGATTCTGCTCCCGATACGGGATGATGGCTTCCGCCTCGCGGAACTTGTTCAGCATGAGCACCAGCTTGCCGCGCTCGATCTGCTGGACTTCACCGGACAGGAGCTCGCCGACCTTGTCGCCGAATTCCTCCCGGATCTTGGTGCGCTCGCCTTCGCGCACCCGCTGAATGATCCGCTGCTTGGCGGCCTGCACCGCCAGGCGGCCGAATTCGGTGAAGGGGATCTCTTCCTCGAGCACGTCGCCCGGCTGGAACTCGGGATCCTCGAACTGGGCATCCTCGAGGGAGACCTGGGCGCTCGAGTCCTCGACCGTCTCTACGACGGTGCGGAGCCGCATGACCCGCACACTGCCCTGGAGCTCGTCCACGTCGAGCTCGAACCGGACGTTGGGGCCGAACTTGCGCGCGAGCGCGGCGTGAATGCCGTCCCGCAGCAGCTCCAGCAGATCGGAGCGATCGAGTTGTTTGGTCGTCGTCAGCTCGCGAAACGCGGCCAACATTTCGGCTGAACCTGCCATGCACACTCCCTGCACGTTTGGAAACCGGAATCGCTCCGGAGAGCCGGATGAACCGGAATAAGAAGGGGGGACGGTGGGAATCGGGGGTAACGCGACAGGCCGAAAACAAAAATGTGGGGGAGCACCCCACATCAAGGTCCAGCGGACCGCTCCCAGTCCCAACCCACTCAAGCCCGGAAAAGATACCCGCGCCCGGGCCCCGAGTCAAATCACGTAAGGTGGGCTAACCCCATGACCTGTAAGCCGCCATTCCGGGGCTGGAGTCCCTTATTGCGGTACCGCCGAGGGGGCATTGACCCCGTTCTGGACCGTCACCGAAATCTGGGCCGAGCCGAGATTCTTGGCTACGTCCAGGGCCTCGACCCGGATGACGTGCACGCTGTTGTTGGTCACTGATTGGGTATTGAAGATGGTGTGAAAGGGTGCCGTGAACATCTCGGTCAGCAGCACACCGTCGATCAAGACCCGGACCTTGTCCACCCCGAAATCGTCGACGGCGGTGACGTCGATGGCAACCTGGCCGGCCACGATGGCGTTGGCGGCCGGAGCGTCGATGCGCACCTGGGGTGCGGAGCCGTCGGAGCCCGGGTCCGTGCTGCCGCTGCAGGCGGCCAGCGCCAGACCGGCGGCGAGGAGGCGGAGGGAGCGAATCGAGAACATCGAAGGTTTCCTTTCCTGCATTTTAGGCCACAATCCCCAAGTATGCCACCATGCGCCCGTCGGCGCCGCCCGAGGCGCGGTGGCTGAAGAAGAGCCGCGGGTCGTGTGCAGAACAGAATAGTGATGTGGAAACAGTTTCCACACCGGCCTCCCGGGCTTGCCCCGCCAGTATCTCCCGTAGGTCCAGGCGGCCCTTCCCATCCGCCGGCGACGGCAGCCCGCAGGCCCTGAACACTTCGGATCCCACTTCATAGCAGCGGCCGCAAATCCCTACTCCACAATGCACCGCAAGGTTCTCCACACGGCTCCCCCGGTTCACCAGCGCCGCAATGCCCCGGGTCAGGATCCGGCCGGACGTGCCGCGCCAGCCCGCATGCACCAGCGCCACCGCGCGGCGGAGGGGATCGATGATGTAAACCGGAACGCAATCCGCGGCGGAAACCGCCAGGAACAGGCCCGGCGTGGCTGTGGCGTGGCCATCCACTCCCTGGAGAATTGCCAGCCCTCGCACCGCGTCGTGCCAGACGACCGTGGTCCCATGTACCTGCCGGGAGACGACGAGACCAGTGCAGCCCGGCACAGCCGCCTCGAGGTCGTGCCACCGCTGGAGCACCTGCCCGACCGGCGCCGACCTCCCCGCCAGGCCGAGGTCGAAGGGGAGCGCCTGCTGGCCGCGTCCGGTGATCCCGGCGACGACGCCGTAGCGCTCCCGCCATTCCGCCAGCTCGAACCGGGGGACCGGCCCGGGGACCGGGCTTTCCGTCACCCGTCGGACCGCTCGATTCCCGCGCCTAGGGCGATCAGCCGGGCGTCGATGTTTTCATACCCCCGCTCGATCTGCCCGATGTTGTGGATCACGCTCCTGCCTTCGGCGGCCAGGGCGGCGATGAGCATGGCCATGCCGGCCCGGATGTCGGGGGACTCCACCGTGCCTCCCCGGAGCGGCGAGGGGCCGGAGATCACGGCCCGGTGGGGGTCACAGAGGACGATGCGCGCACCCATGCCGATCAGCTTGTCCACGAAGAACAGCCGGGACTCGAACATCTTCTCGAAGACCAGCAGCAGCCCCGCGCACTGGGTGGCGGTGACGATGGCGATCGACATGGCGTCGGCGGGGAATGCCGGCCAGGGACCATCCTCGAGCTTGGGGATGTGGCCCCCCAGATCGGGGCGGACCCGCCGTTCCTGGTCCTTGTCCACGATGAGAGAGGTTCCCGTCACCCGCGGGCGGATGCCCAGCCGGTCGAACCCGAACAGGATGCTGCGCAGCTCCTCGGGCCGGACCGGGTCGATGGTGATGGCGCCGTTGGTCACCGCGGCCAGCCCGATGAAGCTCGCGATCTCGATATGGTCCGGGCCGATCTCGAACTGGCAGCCATGGAGGGGCCGCCCGCCGGTGATCACATACTGGTTGGAGCCGATGCCTTCGATGCTGGCGCCCATCGCCACCAGGCAGCGGGCCAGGTCCTGCACGTGCGGTTCCGCGGCGGCATTGCGGAGAATGGTCTTCCCGCGGGCCACCACGGCGGCCATGAGAGCGTTCTCGGTCCCGGTGACGCTCGGCTCGTCCAGGAAGATGTCGGCCCCGGTGAGGTGCTTGGCCTCGATCTCGTAACGGTCACCGACCAGGACCACCGCGCCCAGGGCCTCGAGCGCCAGGAAATGGGTGTCCACCCGGCGGCGGCCGATGACGTCCCCTCCCGGCGGAGGCAGCACCACCTTGCCGAAGCGGGCCAGCAAGGGGGCCGCGAAGAGGATCGAGGCGCGGATCCGCGCGCAGAGCGTCGGATCCAGGGGCTTGCTGGTGACGTTCGCAGTGTCGACGGTCACGGTGTTGGAGCCGGTCCAGGTCACCGCCGCGCCGAGGTCGGTCAGGAGGGCCGCCATCGACTCGACATCCCGGATCCGGGGCACGTTGGTGAGGACCACCGGCCCCTCGGCCAGCAGCGTCGCGGCCAGGATCGGGAGCGCGGCGTTCTTGTTGCCGGCGGGGCGAATCGTGCCGTTCAGCGGCCGGCCGCCGTGCACCTGAAATCGGGGAGGCATGGCGCAAACCTCGCCGGTTCCCGATGCGCCAGTCAAGCGGATCGGATATGTTTGACCGATGGGAGCCAACCTGCCAGGGTGGGTGGGGCCGACCGCCGCCATCGCGCTCGTCGTCATCGCGCTGTCGTTCGCGGCCATCGCCACGGCCGCGGTGATGATCTCGCGCAAGGCGTCGACCGAGATCGGCGAGCTGTCCGAGGAGCTGGCCAAGCTCCGGGGCGAGCTGTCCCCCGCCCTCTCGGCGCTGCGCCGGGTGGCCGACGCCGGGGCCGATCTCTCCGGCGACATCCGGGAAGAGGTGAATGAGTACCTGGTGGTGAGCCGCGGGGTCCGCCAGGACCTCGAGGTGGGGGTGCGCAAGGTCAAGCGCAAGCTGCGGGATCTGGACGCGCTCTACGAGGTGGTGCACGAGGAGGTGGAGGACACCGCCCTCGATGTCGCCGCGACGCTCCGCACGGTGCGCCACGGCGCCGGGATGATCGGCAAGATCCGCCGCTGGCTGGTGCGCCGTTGACAGGGAGCCGGTTCGCCGCCGCACTCGTTCTGGTTGGCCTCTGGATCCTGATCCACCCCGCCCTGGCTCACGCCTGGACCCCGGGCACCCACATCTACCTGGGCGAGACCATCCTCGCCAACCTCCGCCTACTGCCGCCGCAGGTGGCCACGCTGCTCCAGGCTTTTCCGTTCGATTTCCTCTACGGCACCATCGCCCCGGACACGTCGATTGCCAAGAAGTACGTGCCGGCGGGGCGGCACTCGCACTACTGGAACGTGGGGCAGGAAACCCTGGACCGCGCGCCGAACGACGCGCTGCGGGCCTTCGGCATGGGCTACCTGTCGCACCTGGCCGCCGATACCATCGCGCACAACTACTTCATTCCCCGACAGCTGCTGCTCACCACCAGCACCCGCTCGATGGGGCACACCTACTGGGAAACCCGGATCGACACTCACCTGACCGGACGCTACGCCCGGCGGGCCCGGGAGATCATCCTGCTGGATCAGTCCGCGGCGGACCGGCACCTGGAGCGGATCATCTCCCCGACCATCTTCAGCGTGAAGACCAACCGGCGCCTGTTCCGCGGCATGGTGCACCTGACCCACACCAAGAGCTGGCACCGGGCCATGCAGGCGGCGCGGGACAACAGCCGCTGGCTGCTGACCGATACCGACGTGGAGCGGCATCTCGGCGTCGCGTACGATGTGACGGTGGAACTGCTGGCCTCGGCGGAGGACGGGAGCCTGGAGCACCTGAAGGCGCGCGCGCTGGACCCCAACGGTCTGCACGCGCTCAAGGCGGCCAAGCGGCTGCGCAAGCGCGTTTTCGACGCCGGGGCCCTCGGCTCGCCCAGCCGGCTGCTGGAGTTGGCGGAGGAAAACTTCGGGGTGCGGTCGCTCGAGCTCGGATACTGGGCCCGGTCCGAAGTGGAGCGGCCATGGCTCCTGCCGCCCGAGGAAGCGCCGCAGGAGCGAAAGCGGTTGATCAGCCTGGCGGAGTAGGGCGCCGCCAGGGAGCCTCCGCCTCCCGGGTCAGCCGCGGAGCAGGTGCCGGACGCCCCCGATCAACCGGTCGACTTCACTTTCCGTCGTATAACACGCGCACCCCGCCCGGACCAATCCCGTGTCCAGCACGCCTAACCGCTCCAGAATCGTCGGCGCGTAGAAATCGCCGTGACTCAGGAAGAGGCCCCGCTCGGCCAGCCGCTTCGATACGGTCTCCGCATCCATTCCGGAAATCGTGAACGAGAGTGTGGCGGTTCTCCGCGCGCCGGGCGGCGGGCCGTAGAGCCTGACCCGCCGCTCGTTCGACAGCCCCTCCCACAGCGTGGCGAACAACCGGGCCCCACGGTCGTGCAGCTCCGAGAACGCCGACGCCAGCCGGGACCGCCGGCTGACGCCGGTGCCCAGTCCCGCCATGAAGTCCACCGCCGCACCGGCGCCCACGATGCCCTCATGATTCTGGGTGCCGGTTTCCAGCCGTTCCGGGGCGTAGTCGGGCGCGGGAAGCAGCCGGGGCACGTCGAGCGCCTCGATCCGCGCCTTGCGCCCGAACAGCACACCCACGTGAGGCCCGTAGAACTTGTACGCGGAACAGCCCAGGAAATCGCAGCCGACGGCCTGCACGTCCATGAGCACGTGGGGCGCGGCGTGTACCGCGTCGACGAACGAGAGTACCCCGGCCTGCCGGGCGATGGAGCACGCCGCGCTCACGTCGGTGATGGTACCCAGCACGTTCGAGGCCGCGCCGATGGCGAGCAGCCGGGTCCTTGGGCCGAGCAGCGTGGGCAGGATCCCGAGATCGAGGGTCCCGTCTTCCACCCGGAGTGGCATGGTCCGGAGCACGATGCCCCGCTCTCGCGCCAGTGCCTGCCACGGCGCGACGTTGCCGTGGTGGTCCAGCTCGGTGACGATGACCTCGTCTCCCGCCGACCACTCCCGCCCCAGGGCGCGGGCCAGGTGAAACGTGAGCGTCGTCATGTTGAGCCCGAACGCGATCTCATCGGACGCCGCGTTCAGAAAATCGGCCAGCGCCGTCCGGGCCGCGGCGAGCATCTCATCGGTCTCGACGCTGGTCGGATAGGCCCAGTGGGTGTTGGCGTTATGGCCAAACAGGTAATCCGACATCGCGTCCACGACCGGGGTCGGCACTTGGGTGCCGCCCGGGCCGTCGAAGTACGCGACCAGCTGTCCCCGTTGCGAGCGCTCCAGTGCGGGGAACCGGCGCCGGATCGCTTCCACGCCCGCCACGGCGCCCACCGCTCCGGTAACGGTCATTGGCCGCCCAGCTTCCGCGCCAGCAGTGGCTGCACGCCCTTGGGATCGGCCGCGCCATTGCTCCGCTTCATCACCTGCCCGGTCAGGAACCCCATGAGCTTGGTCTCCCCGGCGCGGTAGCGCGCCACTTCGGAAGGGTGCGCGGCCAGAACCTCATCGACCCAGCCCGCCAGCGCGCCTTCGGTCCGAACCTGGGCCAGGCCCAACCGGGCGGCGACCACCCCGGGCTCGTCTCCCGACGCGGCCATCTCCACATATACCTTCTTCGCGGCCTGGTGGCTCACCGTGCCGCTCCGCACCAGCGCCACCAGGCCCGCCAGGCGAGACGGCGGCACCGCAAACCCGCCCGATTCGTTGAAGCCGGTGAGTCCCTCTCCCATGACCCAGTTGGCGGCGGTCTTGGGGTCGATCCCCGTCGTGGTGACGGCCTCGAAGTAATCGGCGATGACCGGTTCGCTGGTGAGCACGCCGGCATCGTAGGACGAGAGCCCGAATCCGGCCATGAACCGGTGGCGCCTGGCCGCCGGGAGCTCGGGCAGCTCGCCCCGCACCGATTCGATCCATTGGGGATCCAGCACCAGGGGCGGAAGGTCGGGATCGGGAAAATACCGGTAGTCGTGGCTCCCTTCCTTCGAGCGCATCGGCCGCACCTGGCCGGTGGCCGCGCTGTAGGTCAGGGAGACCTGATCCACCCTGCCCCCGGACTCCAGCACCGCCTGTTGCCGGTCCCGCTCGACCTCGAGGGCTCGCTCCACGCTGGCAAAGCTGTTCAGGTTCTTGATCTCGGTCTTGGTGCCCAGCCCCTGCTGTCCGGCCGGGCGGATCGAGATGTTGGCGTCCACCCGGAGGCTTCCCTTCTCCATGCTGCATTCGCTCACGCCGGCGTATACCAGGAGCTGTCGCAGGGCGCCGAGATACCCGCGGGCTTCCGCCGGTGACCGCAGATCGGGACCGCTCACGATTTCCGCGAGCGGGACCCCGGCGCGGTTCAGGTCCACCGCGGTCTTGCCGGGAATCCGGTCGTGGAGCGACTTGCCGGCATCTTCCTCGAGGTGGAGCCGCTCGATGGTGACCTCGACCGGGCCGCGCTCGGCCGACTGGATCGCGAACCGGCCGCGGGATGACAGGGGCCGGTCGAACTGCGAGATCTGATAGCCCTTGGGCAGGTCGGGATAGAAGTAGTTCTTCCGGGCGAACCGGCTTTCCTGGTGCACCGTGCAGCCGAGCGCCAGGGCGCCCCTCGTGGCGAGGCGCACCGCCAGGGCATTGGGCACCGGCAGCGCCCCGGGAAGGCCGAGGCACACCGGGCAGACGTTGGTGTTGGGCGGATCGCCGAACGCGGCGGAGCAGCCGCAGAACATCTTGGACCGGGTCCCGAGCTGCACGTGCACCTCGAGGCCGATCACCGTCTCCCAGTTCATGGCGCCACCTCCCGGGTGGCGTCGAGGTGACGCTCCAGGGTGGCGGCGTGCGCCAGCATGCCGGCTTCCTCGAAAGGAGGCGCCATGAGCTGTCCACCCAGCGGCAGCCCCTCGAACCGGCCGACCGGAATGCTCACCGCCGGCAGGCCGGCGAGATTGGCCGAGCAGACGAAGATGTCCGCGAGATACATGGCGAGCGGGTCCCCGGTCTTTTCGCCGGCCTTGAACGCCGGGGTCGGCGTGGTGGGCGTAAAGAGAAGGTCCACTCCCGAAGCGAACACGGCGGCGAAGTCGGCGGCGATCCGGGCCCGGACCGCCTGGGCCCGGTTGTAGTAGGCGTCGTGGTAGCCCGCGCTCAGGACGTAGGTACCGACCAGAATGCGGCGCCGCACCTCGGGGCCGAACCCCTTGCCCCGCGTGGCCCGGTACAGGGCCCGAACGTCCCCGTCGGTCGTCGCCCTCACGCCATAGCGGGCGCCGTCGAAGCGGGCCAGATTCGCCGCCGCCTCCGCGGGAGCGAGGATGTAGTAGGTCGGCACGGCATAGCGGGCGTGGGGCAGCGAAACGTCCACGATCCTGGCACCCAGCTCCTTCATCCGGGCGATGGTCGCGGCGCATCCCGCCTTCACGCCGGGATGGAGGTCCTCGGGGAAGTACTCCCGCGGCAGGCCGATGGTGGTTCCGTCGAGCGAAGCCGGCGCCGGCAGCGGCCGAAGCGGGGGGCGGTCCGCGGTGGTCGCATCCAGCGGGTCGAGGCCCGAAATCGCCGCGAGCACCTGCTCCGCGTCGGCCACGGTGCGTCCAAAGACGGACACGCAATCCAGCGACGACCCGAACGCGACCAGCCCGTAGCGGCTCACCCGGCCGTAGGTCGGCTTGACTCCGACCACGCCGCAGAAGCTGGCGGGCTGGCGGACCGAGCCGCCGGTCTCGGAGCCGAGCGCCGCGGCCACGACGCCCGCCGCTACCAGCGCGGCCGATCCACCCGAGGAGCCTCCCGGCACCCGCGCCAGGTCCAGCGGGTGGTGAACCCGGCCGTAGGCCGAATGCTCGGTGGAGGAGCCCATCGCGAACTCGTCGAGGTTGGTCTTGCAGGCGATCAGCGCCCCCGCGGCCCGGAGCCGCTCGACGGCGGTGGCATTGAAGGGCGAGACATAACCCGCGAGGATCCGGGAACCGCAGGTGGTGGGCTGCTGGGTGGTGACGATGTTGTCCTTGAGGGCCACCGGCACGCCGTGGAGCGGCCCCCGGGCGGGCATGGCGTCCACCCGGTCGGCCTCGGCAGCGAGCTCCGCGTCCGACCAGGCCAGCGTGGCGTTGAGGTGGCCGGCGGCGGCCAGCCGCTTCCCCACCGCACGCGCCGCCGCACGGAGGCTCATGACTCGTCCATGACCAGAAGCCTCGGAACCACGAAGAATCCATCGATGAATTCGGGGGCGATCGCGGCTGGCGTCAGGGCCATCGGCACGGGATTGACCCGGTCGGGTCGGAGGCGCGCGCGGTCCGGCCCGGCCACGAAGGACCCCGCCTCGCCCAGGTCCCCCACCTCGGCCAGCTGTGCCACGAAGCCCACAATCCGGTCCATCTGGGCGGTGAGTACCGGCAGATCGGCCTCATCCACCGCGAGTTCGGCCAGCCGCGCCACATGGATCACGTCTCCGGCCGACACGTTCATGCTCCCTCCCCCCAATCCCGCTCGAGGCCGGCGAACGCCACCAGGAGCTGCTTGAATCCCACCTCCGGGTCGTCGAACAGCACGCCGACCTTGAGGTCCTTGCCGAGCCCGGCGAGTCCCTGTACCGTGCCGCTGCCGAATTTCCGGTGCCGGACCCGTTCGCCTTTGACCAGGCGGGGCGCGTCCTGGTTCTGCTGATCTTCCTGGATCGCGTAGAGGCGGACCGGCGTGGCGCGGGGCACGCTGGTGACCTCCCAGGGCGCCAGCCACCCGCCCGAAGTGCGCTTCGGCGCCCAGAGCGACGCGGTGCTCCGCTCCTCGAGCAGCTCGGCGGGCACCGACTCCACGAACCGGGAGACGATCCCGGGCCGCAGCTCCCCGCCCCGGCGCCGCGCCCTGGCCCAGCTGAGATACAGCTTGTCCTTGGCGCGGGTAAGCCCGACGTAGAACAGCCGCCGCTCCTCCTCCAGGCCGGCCTGGGTTTCCATGGCGCGGCCGAGCGGGAAGAGCCCGTCCTCGAGGCCGGACAGCACCACGACGGGCCACTCGAGTCCCTTGGCGGTGTGCAGCGTCATGAGGGTGACGCCGTCGTCGCCGTCGCTCTTGTCGACCGCGGACAGCAGCGCCGCCTCGGTGAGGTAGCGCTCCAGGGGCGTGCTGCCGTCCTCCTCGGTCACCACCTCGGACCACTCGGCGGCGCCCGCCACCAGCTCGCGCACGTTCTCCCAGCGGTCGATGCCCTCCTGGCCCTCGGCCAGGAGGACGGTCTCGTAGTCGATCGCGCCGATCAGGGCCTCGAGGATCAGCACCGGGGCTGCGTTGGCGCTGCGGATCCGGAAGTCGTCGATCATCGCCGCGAAGCGCTGCAGCCCTTCGCGCACGTTGGGCCGGAGCCCGGTGACCCGGTCGGCGATCCGGGCCGTTTCCAGGAGGGGTTTGCCCCAGCCGGCGGCCGCGATCCGGAAGGTTTCGAGGCTCGCCTCTCCGATGCCGCGCCGGGGCACCGCGATGGCGCGCAGGAACGCCTCGTCGTCCGACGGGTTGGCGACCAGCCGGAGGTAGGCGAGCAGGTCCTTCACCTCGCGCCGCTCGTAGAAGCTGATGGCGCCGACCACCCGGTACGCGACCCCGGCGCGCCGGAAGGACTCCTCCATGGCGCGCGACTGCGAGTTGGTGCGATAGAGCACCGCCATGTCCTCGAGGGCCCATTCGCCGGCCGAGCTCCGCTTGGCCAGCTCGCGCGCGATGTACTCCGCCTCGTCGCGCTCGTCGGCCGCGGCCACCACGGTCACCGACTCGCCGCCGGCCCGCCGGGTCCGGAGCGTCTTGCCGAGCCGCCCGGTGTTCCGCGAGATGGCGGCGTTGGCCGCGTCGAGGATGACCTGGGTCGAGCGGTAATTCTCCTCGAGTCGCACCACCCTGGCGCCGGCGAAATCGCGCTGGAAGTCCAGCATGTTCTTGACTTCGGCGCCGCGCCAGCCGTAGATCGACTGGTCGTCGTCGCCGACCGCGAAGACGTTGCCGTGCCCGCCGAGGTGCCGCACCAGCTCGTACTGGGCCTTGTTGGTGTCCTGGAACTCGTCGACCATCACGAAGGCGAAGCGGTCCCGCCACCAGGCCAGACGGTCGGGGTGCTCCTTGAACAGGGTCAGCGGGTGGAGCATCAGGTCGTCGAAGTCCATCGCGTTCTGGCGCTTGAGGGCCACGGCGAGCGGGTCCATCAGCTCGGCGGCGATTTGGGTGAGCCGGTCGAACCCCGCCGTCGCGCCCAGCTGATCGCCCGACATCATCCGGTTCTTGGCGGACGAGATGACCGCCTGCACCGCGCGGGGAGGAAACAGCTTGGCCGCGATGTTCCGCTCTTCCAGCAGCCGGCGGATCAGCGCCAGCCGATCGTCTTCATCGAAGATGGTGAATTGGCGGGTAAAGCCGAGCCGCTCGGCCTCGCGACGCAGCAGCCGCGCCGAGAGGCTGTGGAAGGTGCCGATCCAGAGGCCGGTGGGATCCCGCGCCAGCAGGCTCGCGATCCGGTGCTTCATCTCGGTGGCGGCCTTGTTGGTGAACGTCACCGCGAAGATCCGCTCCGGTGGCACGCCGTGCTCGTCCATCAGCACCGCGATGCGGGTGGTGAGCACCCGGGTCTTGCCCGAGCCGGCGCCGGCCAGCACCAGCAGCGGCCCCGAGACGTGGGCCACCGCTTCCCGCTGCTCGGGGTTGAGGGTCCGGGCCCAGTCCCGGCCGGGCGGTCCGGCCGTCATGTCAGTCAGGGGCGAGCCGGTCCGTGCCGACGTAGGAGGCCAGCGCGGCGGGGATCCGGACCGAGCCGTCGGCCGCCTGGTTGTTCTCCAGCAGCGCCGCGATGGTCCGCGCGAAGGCGACGCCGGAGGCGTTGAGGGTATGGACGAACTCGGGTCTGGCGCCCGGCGCGGGGCGGAACCGGATGTTGGCGCGCCGGGCCTGGAAGTCGGTGAAGGTGCTCGCGCTGCTGCATTCGAGCCAGGCGCCCACGCCGGCGGCCCAGACCTCGAGGTCGTAGGTGCGCGACGCGCTGAAGCCGGTGTCGCCGGCGGCGAGCTCCATGACCCGGTACGGGAGCTCGAGCCGCTGCAGCACCGCCTCGGCGTGCCCGGTGAGCAGCTGGTGCTCCGCTTCGCTGTCGTCGGGCCGGGTGAGCCGCACCAGCTCCACCTTGTCGAACTGGTGGACCCGGAGCAATCCGCGGGTGTCCTTGCCCGCCGCGCCGGCCTCGCGACGGAAACAGGGTGTGAACGCCACGAAGGCCCTGGGGAGGTCCGCCCCCTCGAGGATCTCGTCCCGGTGGAGGTTGGTGACCGGTACCTCGGCCGTCGGAATGAGGAAGAGGTCTTCCCGCGGCACTGCGTAGAGGTCATCCTCGAACTTGGGCAGGTTGCCGGTGCCGGTGAGCGAGGTACGGTTCACCACCAGCGGCGGCGCAACCTCCAGGTATCCATGCTCGCGAGTGTGGAGATCCAGCATGAAGTTCGCGAGGCCGCGGACCAGCCGCGCCCCCGCGCCCACGAACACCGGAAAGCCCGAGCCCGACAGCTTGGCACCCCGGACCAGGTCGAGGATGCCCAGCCGCTCACCCAGCTCCCAGTGCGGCTTGGGAGCGAAGTCGAACCCGGGGAGCGAGCCCCAGGTGCGCACCGTCCGGTTGTTCTCGGCCGGCCCGTCCGGGATGGATGCGTGGGGAAGATTGGGAATCCGGAGCAGCTGCCGCTGGAGCTGCTCGTCGAGCTCGCGGATGTGCGCGTCCAGCGCCTTGACCCGGTCGGAGGAGGCCTTGAGCGACGCGAGCAGCTCGTCGGTGGGCTCCCTGGCGCGCTTGCGCCGGGCCACTTCCTCGGTGGCGGCGTTGCGCTGGGCCTTGAGCTGCTCGGTTTCGGTGACGCGGTCGCGCCAGCGGCGGTCGAGCGCCAGGATCTCGTCCAGCGCGGCGGCCACCGTATCATCTTCCCGGCGCAGGAGGGCCGCCCGCACGCCGGCGGGGTCCTGCCTCAGCAGCTTGACGTCGATCACTTCTTCGGGAGTCCGAGCTCGAGCCCGCGATATCCGCAGTTGACGTTGGTGACGACGCGAAACCTCATCGACCGGGTCGGCGCGTCGATCGCGAGCACTTCCATCTTGGCGTAATACGGAACCCCCAGCGAGCAGCTGCCGGAGAGGGTGGCCCGGAGGTAGTACACCTTGCCGACGTCGGTCACCATCGTGTCCTTGGTGATGTAATTCAACTGCTCGGCAATCGTGATGTCGTCGAACGGTGTGGCGGTTTCCTGGATTCCGGGAAGCCCGCTGACCGAGCCGGCGCTCACCACCGAGGCGAGGGGAAGGATGACGGTCCGGCCGGCCGGGTCGACGTCGTAGATGAAATCGAACGACGACACCTGGTCCAGCCGCACCCGCTGCCGGCTCTCGATGTTGTACGCGGAGGGCAGGTTGAGCGGCGTGTTGGTGGCCGCCCAGACGGTGACGGTGTCCTCCCGGTTCTCGATCTGGGCGGGGAGGAGGCTGAGCGGGTCGCCGCAGCCCGAAAGGACTGCCGCAGCCATGAGGGCGCAGAACGCGGTAAACACGCTGGTCGGACGCATGGTAGGACCCCAAGTTTAAGGGGGGACCCAAGTGGGGTCAACTCAAAGTGTTTTCTTGACTTCGGCCCCCTCGTCTCATAACGTTCCCGCCACCTCCTGACCCCAATAAAACACGAGGCGCGATGGGAGGCTTGCGGGAGATCATCCAGGGCTTCGACGCAGGCGATTCGGTGCGTGGCGCCGCCATCATCAGCGAAGACGGCCTCGTCATCCACAACGCCCTCAACGCCGAGGCCGACGGGGATGCCGTTGCCGCGCTGGCCGTGACCACCATGCGGCACGCCGAACAGTTCGGCGGCGCCGGTCGCTGCGGCCCGCTCCGAACCGCGGTGCTCGACTTCGGCGAAGGACCGGCCATCCTGACCACTCTCGGCGATTCCGCCACGCTCGTGGTCCTGGCCCGTCCCGGCCGGGATCTCGGCCCGCTGCTCTACGAAATCCGCACCCGCCGTTCGTCGCTGACTGGTCTGCTCTAGCGATGGATTGGGCCGTCGTCATTGCCGGAGGCTCGGGGTCCCGCTTCTGGCCGCTCACCTCTCCCACTCGACCCAAGCAGCTGCTCCCGCTGGCCGGCGCCCGAACCACGGCGCAGGAGACCGTGGACCGTCTGCAGGGGTTGATCCCGCCGTCTCGCACGCTGGTGGTGACCACTTCCGGCCTGGCCCCGATGCTGATCGAGCACCTGCATCTCGATCCCGCCAACGTGCTGATCGAGCCGCGCTCGCGGTCGACCGGCCCGGCGCTGGTCTGGGCCACCGCCGAAGTGCTGCGGCGGGATCCCTCGGCGGCGGTGCTGGCCCTCCATGCCGACTGGGCCGTGGGCGATCAAGCCGCGTTTGCCCACACGGCCGAGAGCGCGTTGTTTGCCGCCCGGAACCATGACCGGCTGGTGACGGTCGGCATCGTGCCCTCGAGACCGGAGACCGGCTACGGGTACATCATCCCGGGCCCGCCGCTCGACCGCGAGACCCGCACGGTGGCCCGGTTTACCGAGAAACCCGACGCCGCCACCGCGCGCGACCTGATGGAACAGGGCGCACTCTGGAACAGTGGCCTCTTTGCCTGGACCGCGCCGCGACTGCTGGCGGAAGTGCGGGCTCACACCCCGGAGATTGCGCCCCACCTCATCCACCTCGCCGAAGGCAACGTCGCAGCCTTCTTCGAGGCCGTGACGTCCATTTCCATCGATGTCGGGGTCCTGGAACGCAGCCACGCGGTGGCGGTGGTGCCGGGGAATTTCGACTGGGACGATATCGGCACCTGGGAGGCCCTGGCCCGGGTCCGGCCCCGGGACCGGCACGGCAATGTGGTCGTGGGCCCGGTGACCATGTTCGAATCGCGCGATTGCATCGCCTGGAGCGACGGTACCCCGATCGTGGTGAGCGGCATGCGCGAGGCCATCGTGGTGGCCGCCAACGGCCGGGTCCTGGTGCTCAGTCGGCCGAACGCGCCCGATCTCAAGCGCACTCTCAAGGCCTTGCCGGCCGAGGTGAGAGACCTTCCATGACGCGCCTCGTGTGCCTCGAGCCCGAGAGCCCGGGCCCCGCGTGGCAGCCATTCACCGGCTCGCGTCCGATCGCGGAGCTCCGCGCCGGTGCGTGGCGGATCCGGGACCGCTGGGCCGGCATCCTGGGACTGGTGGGGCCCGTCGTCATGGGAGACCATGCGGCGCGGTTTGCCGACGTGGATTCCGCACCGGTCATTCCCCGCGGACCGGTCGCCGGGCCCGCGGTGGTGGTCCGCTCCGACTTCGCGCCCGAGGGCGGGCTCGAGCTCGGGCCGGGGGTCCGCCGGCTCACCCACGCGAATGCGACGGTGGCCTGGATCGTCGCGCACGGAGAGACCTGGGACGGACCCCATGAGCAGGGCTCGTCGGCGCCCATCGAGGGCATGCTGCTCCGGGGCGTGTGGGATCTCATCACCGCGATCGAGCGCCTCCTCCCCACCGATTGCGCCGAGGCCCTGGCCGCCGGCCCCGATCCGGTCCCCGACGGAGCAATCGTCCTGGGAGACCCGGGCGACATCGCCTGCTTCGGCGCGGCAGTGGAGCCCGGGGTGGTCTTCGACGTGCGGCACGGGGCGGTGGTGCTCGAAGAAGGGGTCCAGGTCCGCTCCGGGACCCGGTTGGAGGGTCCGCTCTTCGCCGGTCCGGGAAGCCTGCTGCTGGGTGGCGCGATCCGGCACTCGGCCATCGGCCCCCGCTGCCGGGTCCACGGCGAAATGTCCACCACCGTCTTGCTCGGCTATGCCAACAAGAGTCACGACGGCTTCATCGGGCACAGCATCATCGGCCAGTGGGTGAACCTCGGCGCCGGCACCATCACCTCGAATCTCAAGAACACCTACGGCGAGGTGCGGCTCGACCTCCCCGGCGCGCGCCTCCCGACCGGGCGCATGAACCTGGGCACGCTGTTCGGAGACCACGCCAAGACCGCGATCGGAACCATGCTTTCCACCGGGACCGTGATCTGCGCCGGCGCCAATGTCGTGGGAGGCACGGTGCCCAAGTGGGTGCCGCCGTTCGCATGGGGTCCCGGCGGGGGCGATTCGCTGGATGCGGAGGGCTTCATCCGGATCGCCAAGCGGGTGATGCCGCGCCGCGAGGTGGAGGTCGACGGGAGCATCGAGGCATCGCTGCGCGCCATCCATGCCCGGCTCAGCCGATGACCACCCTCATCATGCTGGGCTCGGGCTCACAGGGCAACGCGTGCGCGCTCAGCGCCGACGGCGCCACGATTCTGCTGGATGCGGGCTTCAGCGCCCGCGAAATCGCCCGGCGCACCGAGCTCGCCGGCGTGAGTCTCGACGGGCTGTGCGGCATCGCGCTGACCCACGAGCATGGCGACCACGCCCAGGGCGCCATCAGACTGGCCCGCCAGTACCGGATTCCGGTCCTCGCCTCCGTGGGCACCTGGAGCGCACTGGGGGCGCCCGACGACGTCGAGTTCCTGCCAATCCGCACCACCACGCGCACCGAGTGCGGGCCGTTCACCCTGGCCGGATGCTCGTTGCTCCATGACGCAACCGAGCCGCTCGCGCTCACCGTCACTACGATCGACGGCCTCTGCCTCGGGCTGGCGTACGACTTCGGCCGCGCCACTCAGGCGCTGCGCTACCACTTCCGAGAGCTGCACGCGATCGTGCTGGAAGCCAACTACGACGAGGTGATGCTCCGCACCAGCCAGTATCCCGCCTCGGTGCAGCACCGGATCGCCGGCAGCGGCGGGCATCTGTCGAACCGGGCCTCGGCCCAGCTGCTCACCGAGCTGCATCACGCGGGACTGGTGACAGTGGTCCTGGCGCACCTGAGCCAGCGCTGCAATTCGCCGGCGGCGGCGCGCGCGGCGGTGGAGCCGGTGCTCAGGAGATCGGGCTTTCTGGGAGAGCTGCACGTGGCGGTACAGCAGGCGCCGCTCGCTCCGATCGCGCTCAGCCGGGGCCAGCTCTCGCTCAACCTGCGATAGCCAACCCGCATTCAGGCAGGGGGCTGGGTATCGGGGTCAGGGGGGACCGGGACGTTGGGGGGACGCGGGGTCGCCTGCCCCACGCGTTTGAGCGTGATGGGATCGGTGAGGTCTCCGCCCGACAGCGTCAGCTGGTCACCCTTCAGCTTCAGCTTGTAGGTTTCCCACTCGCCACCCAGCGCGATCATGATCTCGCCCGGCTTGAGCCGCCAGCGAACCGTTTCCTTCCCCCACGACGCACTGGAGTCGGGCCGGATCATGACGGTCTTCGGGCCGTCGGTCTTCACCTTGCCCTTCGACAGCTGCCAGAGACCGGAGAGGGTCGTACCGGAAGGCTGCTGTGCAGAGGCCGGTGCGGCGGCGAAGACCAGGACGAGCAGCGGAATCAATCGCATGCGGGAATCTAACGAGTCGTCGTGCTCGGCCCACCAGCGCGTCCGGCACGATGAGACTCCCGAGCTGAGGTGCGCCCGTGGGAACAGCACCTTCGAGCATCTCCGGGTACCTCGCCGGAGCCCGATTCCCGGTTGACGCCCCTCGGCTCCGGGGCGACATTTGCCTGATCATGCCTCAGCGCCCTTCCGCTCCCACAACGCTCCTCGACCTCCTGCACCCGATCCCCGCCGACCGGATTGCGGTGATCGACCCGGAGCGGAACCTGCGGGTCACCTACGGCGGGCTCCGAAGCCAGGTGCAATCGGTCGCGGAAGCGCTGTCCGCCGCGGGCATCGGGCGCGGCGACCGGGTCGGGATGGCGCTCCCGAACGGCATTCCGACCATCGTGGCATTTCTGGCCGCCTCCATGGCCGGCACGGCGGCACCGCTCAACCCCGGATACAAGGAAGAGGAGTTCCGCTTCTACCTGGAAGACACCAACGCCCGGGTCCTGCTGCTTCCCCCCGATGGCGCCGCCGACGCCCGGCGCGCTGCCGTCACCCGGGTCCCGGTGCTGACCATCGAGATGGACGCCGCCGGCAAGGCCCGGCTCTCCGGCGTCTCGCGGGGACGATCCTTCGAGGCTCCCGCGGTCCACGACGTCGCCCTGATCCTGCATACCAGCGGCAGCACGGGGCGGCCCAAGCGGGTCCCTCTGAGTCACGCGAACCTCTCGATCTCCGCCGGTAACGTGGCCCGGAGCTATGCGCTGACCCCCGACGACGTCTCGCTCTGCGTGATGCCGTTGTTTCACGTGCACGGCCTGGTGGCCTCGACACTGGCGACGCTCTCCAGCGGCGGGACGGTGGTGGTGCCCGGCAAGTTCAACCCGCTGTCGTTCTGGCGCGTGGTTCGGGACTATCACGTCACCTGGTACTCCGCGGTCCCGACTCTGCACCAACTGCTGCTTGCCCGGGCCGGGAAGGGCGGCGGCGCGGTCCGGCCCGAGGGGTCGGAATACCTCCGGTTCATCCGGTCGTGCAGCGCGTCCCTTCCGCCCCAGGTCATGCACGACCTCGAGCTCTCGTTCGGCGCGCCGGTCCTCGAAGCCTATGGCATGACGGAGGCGGCCCACCAGATGACGTCCAATCCCCTGCCGCCGGGCCCGAGAATTCCCGGATCGGTGGGACCGGGCACCGATGTGCGCATCAGCATCATGGACGAGCAGGGCCGCCACCTGGAAACCGGGAGCCGCGGTGAGGTGGTAATCCAGGGTCCCAACGTGATCACCGGGTACGAGAACAATCCCGAGGCCAATGCGACCTCGTTCGTGGACGGCTGGTTCCGGACCGGCGACCAGGGTTTCCTCCGCTCCGACGGCTACCTGACGCTGGTCGGGCGGCTCAAGGAGCTGATCAACCGGGGCGGCGAGAAGATCTCTCCCCGCGAGATCGACGAGGTGCTGCTGACCCATCCCGCCATCGCCGAGGCGGTCTGCTTCGGGGTGCCGCATCCGACGTGGGGGGAGGAGGTTTCCGCCGCCGTGGTGCTGCACGGCGCGGCAACCGAGGCCGAGCTGCTGGGGTATTGCCGCGAGCGGCTGGCCGACTACAAGCGCCCCAAGCAGATTCACATCACCGACGCGATTCCCCGGACCGCGACTGGCAAGATTCAGCGCCGGGTCGTGGCACAGGTGTTCGGGCCCAAGACGACGTGAGGATCGTCATCGCCGGCGCCGGGGCGATCGGCGGCTACATCGGGGCGAAGCTGACCCGGGCCGGCGCCGACGTGGTGCTCCACGCCCGCGGCCCCCACCTCGAGGCGATGCAGGCGCGGGGGCTCCGCGTCAGCAGCCCCGAGGGGGACTTCGAGGTGCGGCCCCGGGTGACCGGAGACCTCGGCTCGGTTGGTCAGGCCGACGTCGTCATCCTCGGGGTCAAGGCGCACAGCCTCACCGGGCTGGCCCCGGCGCTGGCACCCTTGTTGGGCACCGACACCGTGGTGGTCAGCACCCAGAATGGCATCCCCTGGTGGTATTTTCTGACCTGCGGCCCCGGGCGCGACAAGCTGCGGCTGGAGCGGGTCGATCCCGGCGGGGTGATCGAGGCGGCCATCGAGGAGCGGCGGATCGTGGGGTCGCTGGCCTATTTTTCAACCGACCTGGCGGGGCCCGGCGTGATTCACCACACCGAGGGAAACCGGATCAGCGTCGGCGAGCCCAGCGGGGAGCGCTCGGAGCGGGTCAAACGCATCGCCGACGCGCTGATCGCCGCCGGACTCCGGGCCCCGGCCACGACGCGGATCCGCCACGAGATCTGGGTCAAGCTGCTCGGCAATGTGGCGTTCAATCCGATCAGCGCGCTCACCGGGGCCACGCTCGAGGAGATGGTGCGGCACCCCGAGGTGGCGCGCGTCGTACGAGAGGTGATGACCGAAACAGAGACGGTGGCGGGCCTGCTCGGCATCGAGCTGCCCATCTCGATCGATCAGCGGATGGCCGGCGCCGAAAAGGTCGGCGCCCACAAAACGTCGATGCTGCAGGACTTCGAGGCCGGGCGGCCGATGGAAGTCGAGGCGGTCGTCGGGGCGGTGGTCGAACTGGGCGAGCGACTGGGGGTGTCGATGCCAGCGACGCGGGCGGTGTATGGGTGCGTGAAGCTGCTCGACCAGCACCGCGACCGGAGAACCCGATGAGACTCCACAACAAGTGGTTCCAGCTGGTCGCGGCCCTGATCTGCATGATCATGATCGCGAACCTCCAGTATGCCTGGACCCTGTTCGTCAAGCCGCTCCAGAGCGGCACCAGCTGGAAGCTGTCCGACATTCAATTCGCGTTTACCCTGTTCATCCTGTTCCAGACCTGGGTGCAACCGTTCGACGGCTGGCTCATCGACCGGCTGGGCCCCCGCGGCTTCATCAGCGCGGCCGGCCTGCTCTGCGGCCTGGGCTGGGCGGGTATGGGCTACGCCACGACCTTGCCGGAGCTCTACGTGCTCTACTGCGTGGCCGGCACCGGCGCCGCCTTCGTCTACAGCGCCTCGATGGGATCGGCGCTCAAGTGGTTCAAGGGCCGCCGCGGCCTCGCGTCCGGTATCATGGCGGCCGGATTCGGCGGCGGCACCGCGCTGTTCATCCCGCTCATCTCGTCGCTGATCGCCAACAGCGGATACCGCTCGGCCTTCATCGCCACCGGGCTGGTCCAGGGCCTGGTGATTCTCCTGGTCGCCCAATTCCTGAGACACCCTGCCCCCGAGCCCGCCGCCGGGATGCCCGGCGCGGCCGTCCCGGCGCCTGCGGCCCGGCGCCAGTACAGTACGCCGGAGATGATGCGGACGCCCCGTTTCTACATGATGTACGTGATGTTCATGCTGATGGCGACCGGCGGTCTCCTGGTCACGGCCAGCGCCGGCCCAATCGCACGGTCCTGGGGTCTCACCGCCGCCGCGCTCACCATCGCCGCCACGCTGAGCCCGGTGGCCAACGGCACCAGCCGGATCTTCTGGGGCTGGGTGTCGGATCGGATCGGCCGCGAAACCGCGATGTTCGTCGCCTTCCTGCTCCAGGCCGCCTGTCTCCTGAGCGTCGTCCTGGTGGGAGAGCGTTCCGGTGCCTGGTTCGCGGTGACGCTGGTGCTGGTCTATTTCACCTGGGGCGAGATCTACTCCCTCTTCCCGTCCGCGGTGGCCGATTACTTCGGCACCAGTCACGCGACCTCGAACTACAGCGTACTCTACACCGCCAAGGGCGTGGCATCCATCATCGGCGCCTGGTTCGGGGCCTTTCTGTATGAACAGACCGGTACCTGGTCGGTCGGCTTCATCGGCAGCGCGATCATGGCGCTCGCCGCTGCCTTCCTCGCGCTCCGGCTCCGGGGATCGGTGCGCCGGAGCCGCGGGCTCGCCATTCCGGTTCCCGCGGAAGTGAAGTAGGCCGCTTGCCGCTCGCGCCGCAGCTGCTGGCCCGGGAGCTGGCGGCGGCCTATGCAACCCGCCGGCCCATCGCGGTCCCGCCCTCGGGGCGGGACCAGGGGTTCGATCTCGCCGCCGCGTATGCGGTGGAAGCCGAGCTGGCCCGGCTCCGGCGCGCGGGCGGCGCCCGCACGCTGGGGCGCAAGGTCGGCTTCGCCAATCGGGCCCTGTGGCGGAAATTCGGGCTCGACACCGTGCTCTGGGCCCACATGTACAGCGACACGGTGCACTACGCCTCCGGCGGATCCGCCTCGCTCAGCGTCGGCGGTATGGTCTCTCCCAAGATCGAGCCCGAAATCATCTTCAAGTTGAAGCACGGTCCCCGGGGAGACCCGACCGATCCGGAGGCGGTGCTGGACGCTGTGGAATGGCTGGCGCTCGGATTTGAAATCGTGGACTGCCTCTACCAGGACTGGAAGTTCCAGCCGCCGGATTTCGTGGCCGCGTTCGGGCTGCACGCCGGCCTGGTGGTCGGGGAGCCAAGGCGGGTCGAGCCGGGAATGATCCCGGCCCTCTCCGGCCTGCTCTCGGCGGCCCCGGCGGTGCTGCTCAGGGACGGGCAGATCATTGCCGAAGGATCGGCCGCCAATGTGCTCCAGAGCCCGGCGTTGTGCCTGGGTGAGCTGGCCGCCGGAATCGCCCGCCAGCCCGGCGCCGAGCCGCTGGCCCCCGGGGAGATCATCGCCACCGGGGCCATGACCGACAATCAGTTCATCGCGGCCGGGGAATCCTGGGCCGCCTCCATCCACGGCCTGGAGCTGCCCGATCTGACTCTCCGCCTTACCGCCTGATGCCGGCGCCGCACCTGCAAGTCCGCAATGGCGTTGCCGGACAGTACCCCGACGTCCTGAATCCCGAGGCCCTGGCGGTGCTCGAGGCGCTGGTCCCGCTGGACCGGGACCGCAAGGCCGTCATGGCCTCCCGGATCGAGCGCCGGGCGGCGCGCTTCCGAAACCGGCGGCGCATCGAGTTTCTCGATCCCGATGCGATGATCCCCCGAACCGGGATTACCGTGCGGGAGGCCCGGGCCGGAGATTTCATTGGCGGCGGCACCCCCGACGACCTGCGCCGGCAGTGGATCCAGGGCACCGGCCCCGCGGCGCGACCCGCGGCGTCCCTGGAAACGAGTCTCCGCAGCGTCGCCTATGCCCTGCTGTCCGGCGCCGACGGCTGGATGTTCGACGGCGAGGACGCGCTGGGCCAGGTGGGCACGATGTCGCTCGACAACCAGCGCAACCTGGCGCTCGCCATGCACGACGACCCGCGGTTCCTGCGGGTGGCGGAATCGGTCGCCGCCGAGATGAACCGGTGGGCGGATGGCTTTCTCGGCCGCGCCATCGTGGCCGACTGGAGGGAACAGCTCCGCTTCACCACCCGGCTCTTCCGGCCCCGCGGGCTCCATCTCGACGACCGGCAGGTCCGCAACGCCGACGGCACCGGCTTCTCCGCGTCGATCGTCGATGCGGCCCTCTACGTCGTCAACAACCACCGAAGGCTTCGGGAAGCCGGCGCCTCCCTGGCGCTCTACCTCCCCAAGATCCAGACCGCGGAGGAGGCGGCGCTCTGGCACGACATCCTGGGCGCCCTGGAGCAGCGACTCGCCTTGCCGGGTGACACCATCAGGGTCTACGTCCTGATCGAGCAGATCGAGGCCAGCTTCCAGCTGATGGAGATCCGCGCCGCGCTTGGCGCCCGCTTCCTGGGCTTCAATACCGGCCGGTGGGACTACATCAACAGCGTCTCCGACGCGCTGGCGTGGGACCCGGGGTTCGTGAATCCCAACATCGACGCCATCACGATGACGTATGGGTACATGCGGAACTACGAGGACCGGGTCCGCCGGGCGGTGAATACGCCGGATCGCCTGGGGCAATTCGCGCTCTGGCAGGGGGGCATGGAGCCCAACATCCCGGTCGGGTCGGCTGCGGGGGTCGCGAACGGGATGCAGCGCGCCGTCGCGGGGGCGGAGCGGGAGCAGCGCGAGGGCGCCAGCGGCAAGTGGGTCGCGCACTGGAAGATGGTGCACATCGTGCGGCCGGTCTGGGAACGCGTCGGGCAGGACAACCAGTCGGGCCGGGCCTTCCCTCCCCTCACCTACACCCATGCCGACGCCGAAGGCCTCGCGCTTCTCGAGCCGGCCCCCCGAACCGTCCGCGGTGCCCGGGATCTGCTGAGCGTGGCGCTCCAGTACGGCAACGCCTTCGGCCAGGGCCTGCAGGCCGCGGCGCTCAAGCCAGCCGATTTCTTCGGCAACGACGATGTCTTGTACCTGATGGAGGACATGGCCACCGGAGAGATTCGCCTCAGCATTCTCTGGGAGTGGCTGCACAAGGGGGCGACCCTGGCCGGCTCCTCGGCGTCATTGCGAGCCGGCGAAGCCGCCGAAGCAATCCCATTCACCGCCGAGCTCTGTACCCGCCTCCTGGAGGAGGAATACGGCAAGCTCCTCCAGGCCGGCAACCGGGACGTGCACGAGAACTCCAAGGCAACGACGCTCCCGATCGCCCGCGAGATCGTCGAGAGCTACCTCGCCGCCGAGTCCAAGCTCCCCTGGTACATCGACCTGCTCAACATTACGCTCGGCAACCATGACCTGGCCGAAGCCCGGCGGCGGATCCGCGGGCTGCGGGACGCCTTCGAGCGGGATGGTACCCGCCTCACCGGGAATCTCGACTTCAGCTGAGGTCCTACTTCCCGGCGAGGTCCTTCACCGTCGCCGTCAGGGTCCGCACCTTGGCGCCGTCCCGGGCTCTCCCGGCACCCGACTCCAGTTCGGCCGCCAACTTGTTCAGCGCATCCCGCCGCGACGCGCCCATGGCGCCCTCCGCCGCGTTGAGGGCCCGCCGCGTGGCGGCGATCTTATCCGGGGCCAGTCCGCCGTTCCGCTCCAGCTGATCGGCATAGGCTCGCGCCAGCGCGAAGCTCGCCGGCCAGACCAGCTTCGGCTGGCCCTGGGTGTTCAAGTAGTCGAAGTGGATCGTCTTGGCCGCGTCGATCTCGTTCTGGGAGATGAAGGCACTGGGTTTGAGCTCGAAGATGTCGAGTCCGCGCGCGATCTCCGAGCTGACGATCACGCCGTTGTACCAGTACACCGACCAGGATCCGCCCATCGTGAAGCGGGTGGGGTCCACCGGCCCCCGGTCGAAGAATGCGATTTCCTTCGCGTGGGCCGCGTCGGTCCAGTCGAACACCGAGATGCCGCCCTGGTACCAGGCCTGCACCATCACGTCGCGGCCGGGAATCGGGATCAGGGAGCCGTTGTGCGCCACGCAGTTCTCGAGCGAAGTCTGCGGCGCCGGCATCTTGTAGTACCCCTGGAACACCATCTTCCCGTCGACGATGTTGAAGAGTGCGTCGGCGCCCCACTGGTGCGGATCGGTGGCGCGGCACTTCGGCTGCCCGCCGCCGCCCCACTCATCGGAGAATAGAATCTTGGTGCCGTCGTTGTTGAACGTCGCCGAATGCCAGTAGGAGAAATTCGAGTCCGCCACCGCGCCGACCCGGACCGGGTGGGCCGGGTCCTTGATGTCGATGAGCAGGCCATAGCCTTCACAGGCCCCACCGGCCATGCCGATCCCGGGATAGAGGGTAATGTCGTGGCAGCTGGTGACGCCCGGGCGCGCGGCGTTCGGTGCCGGCTGGGTGCCGATCCGTGCCGCGATCCAGGCCGGCAGCGCCGCCCGGAGCGCCGCGCTGTCGGCGCCCGTGGGCGTCGTGCCGCCGTGCGACTTCGCGATGCTGTCCAGCATGGGCTGGGTCATCATGCCGGGCAGTACGGTCTCATTGCCGAAGATGCTCACGATGAACGCCCCCTTGGCCTTCGCCTCGGCAAGCGCAGCGATGTCGTCCGGGGCCATGCCGTGCGACTTCACCGACGCGAGGTCGTTGAAGATCCGGGGCGAGCTCACGATTGCGGCCTGCTCGGGATGCGCCAGCGGCACCTTGATGACTTCGATCCGGAAGCGGGCCGTGTTGGGGTCATCGGGATTGGAGATGCAGCCGGGCATCTCGGTCGGCGAGCGGGACGGCGCCGACCCTGAGATGTACACATAGACGTTGTCCGGATCCTTCGGATCCACCAGCACCGAATGGGTGTGCGACCCGCGGCAGGTCTGCACATTGGTCAGGTTCCTCGGATGCGCGATGTCCGAGATATCGAAGATCCGGAGCCCCCGGATCCGCTCGGTGCTCACTGTGTCCTTGACGCCCTGGTCGCCGCAGTCGATCCGCCCGGAGTTCCCCTCGGCGGACACGAAGAGGAGGTTCTTGTAGGCCGACACGTCGCTCTGGGACGCGGGGCAGTAGTTTCCGATCCGCAGCACCGGCATCCGCGGATTGGAGATGTCCCAGATCTGGTAGCCATTGTAGTTGCCCTGGATTACGTAGTTTCCGGTGAAGGCCAGGTCGGAGTTGGTGCTTCCGAGAAACTTCCCGGACGGCGGCGTCTTGGAGAGGACGCCAAGGTTCCAGGCGGCCTCGGCCGCGTCCATCTTGCCCCCCCGGAGCCCGACCCGGGGGTCCGGACTCGGCGCCGCGGCGGACATCCCGCCCATCGGCGCGGGCCCCTTCGCGCCCGACGAGGTGGACGAGGAGCACGCCGCCAGGGCCAGCAGCCCGAGGGCGAGAGGGCGCGAATACGTGGATGCCATGACTGATTCCTCTATTGGGGCGTGGTGATGAGGGTGGCGAGCATCTTTTCCATCCGGGTGATCTCGGTGGTCTGATCGATGTTGACGTCCGAGGCGAACTTGAACACGGTCTCGTCCTGGCCCGCGCCATAGGTGCTGAACAGGGTCTCCACCATCGACACGGCGCCGCGGTGATGCTGGATCATGAAGGTGAGGAACCGGCGGTCGAATTCCGCGCCACGGGCGGCGTCCAGCTGCTTCATCTGGTCTTCGGTGAGCATGCCGGGCATCAGCATCACATGCTCCATCCCGCCCATCATCATTTTCATGCCCTTGGGCGTCGCCTCGGGAACCGGCTGGCGGCGGTCGGTCAGCCAGCGCTGCATGCTGGCGATCTCGTCCTTCTGGGCGTTGATGATCCGCTCGCAGAGGACGCGGACCGCGGGGCCGGCGCCATGCGTCGGCGCCCAGCCGGCCATCTCGATGGCCTGCGCATGGTGGCCGATCATCCCCGACATGAAATGCACGTCGGCAGCGGTATAGGGATAGCGGGCGCTGTCGGCCCGGGCCTTGGCGATGGCCGCGAGCTCACTCTGTTCGGCGGCGGAGGACGTCGGGGGGGAGGTCTGCACGCCTCCCGAAGTGGTGCTGCTGCAAGCCACGATGGCGGCGGCCAGCACGACCGCTGGCATCGTCCTGGCATGGAGTGGGATCAAGACGATCAGTCTCCGAGGAGGCCTGAATTCGGGGTCCAGTATATTGGCGATTGAGCCGGGGAATATACTACCGGCTCAGGGCCAGCGCAGCGCCGGTCAGGCCCCTATGCCAGGCCGTACACCGGCACCAGCGCCCCGGAGGTCAGCCGGTTGTCCGGTGACGCCAGCCAGAGAATCGCGCCGGCCAGCTCATCCGGTTTGGGCCACTTGCGGGTGTCGGCGCTGGGCATCGCGGAACGGTTGGCCGGGGTATCGATGATGGAAGGCAGGATGGCGTTCACCAGGATGCCGTCACCGCGGGTCTCGACGGCCAGGGAACGAGTCAGCGCCGCGACGCCGGCCTTGGACACCGAATAGGCGATCGACCCGCCCACCGGCGCCTCGACCACGCGCGCGGCCACATTCACGATCCGGCCCGCGCCACTCTTCCGCATGGACTTGACGGCCTCACGGCAACAGAGAAACGCGGTGACCAGATTGAGCTCCACCTGCTGGTCCAGGTCGGCGCGAGAGGTCTCGGCAATGGGCTTGGCCTGGAACCCGCCGGCCAGGTGCACCGAGGCCCAGAGTGGCGGCAGCCCGGCGAAGTAGGCGGTCACCGCGCGCTCGTCGGTGAGGTTGACGCTGCCGGTGAGGTCCACTCCCGGCATCGGTTGGGTCATCACCGGCCCGAGGATCGGCAGGTGGCAAGTGGCACCGGCGGCCACGAACGCCTGGACCACCGCGTGGCCGAGGGCGCCGTCTCCCCCGGTGATGACGACGTTCTTTCCGTCGAGGTCCCAAGTCACGGAGCTAATCTACAGAAGACACTGGCGCATTTCACCATCTAGTCCATTCGGACGACCGGATCCCATCCGTTCGATCGATTGTCCCCCGGGGGCGGCCCGGTGACATTACAGTTTCGACGCCATATCCAAAGGGGCGTGGGCCTTAGGGTTGCCCTCCTCTCTCTATCCGGGAGTACTCCATGTCCCGCATTTCGGTGCTCGCAGGTGTTTGTGCGCTGGTGACCCTCGGTTCGACTGTGGCGCAGGCCCAGGACCCGCGAGCCGGCGTACTGGGGCCCGCATCGCTCGCGCTCGCCGGAGGGCCCATCGCTCGCCCACAGAGCGCGTCTCCGGTCGCCCTGGTCGGCTCCGTTCGCCTCGGCGTCTCCCAGCCCCCGGTGTCCGATGCAGCCGCGGCGGCCGATCCCCTCGTGATGTTCCGGAAGGCCAGTGTCCGTCACCGGGGGCCCGGCGTCGCCCTGATGATCGTGGGCGCGGCGGGAGTGGTCACCGGCCTGCTCATCGACGAGAGCATCATCACAATCCTCGGCGCAGGGACGGGCCTCATCGGCCTGTACATCTACCTGCGGTAGGTCGGTAGGATCGATCGCGTACCACCCAGACCGCCTTACCGCCGCTTCGGGCTGTTGTTCGATCAGCAGGAGCCGCCCGAATCACGCCCGGACTACCTTCCTCCCCGGATTCCAATCCGGCGATGAGCCAGGTCGACCACCAGCACCACATCCCGCGCGAACAGGCTGGGACCGAGGAGCGCGTCGATCGCCGGCCTCCATTCCTCCAACCGCGCCCCCGCAGGGCCCTCCTCGAGATAGACCACCTCCACTTTCGGAACGGTCCAGGCGCCCAACCGAAGCGGATTGCGGAGCGGTGCGCCGACGAATGTCATTCGACCCCGCGGGTTGGGCAGGATGTAGCGATGGGCCGTCGCTCCCGGTTCCCGGAGGCCCGTCAGCTCCTGCCAGAATGCCCGGGTCGTCCAGAGCGGGAAAGGACTCAGGCCGGTATCGAGCTGGCCCTGCCGCGGATTCGCCGACGGCCCGGCCAGCTGGAAGACGACTCGTTGGTAACCGCCCTGGACGGCGACCGGGCCGACCCCGGGCCCCAGGAGTGGCGTCAGGTCGGCCGGCGAGGGGATCTCCGCCAGGCGGCGTCGGGAAAAATCGATCACCAGCGCTTTGCTGAGATAACCGGGAAGTCCCAGGGTCCCGATGATCTGCCGGTCCCAATCCCGGCGAAGGGAATCGGACAGCGCGGGAAACAACTCCAGCCTGGCCGTAGCGCCCAGCAGCCCATATAGCTGTCCCGGCAGGCGGCTGGCCGCCGGCTCGGCGCCCGGCGGAGCGAACCCGTCTGCCATACTGCCGCTCCCGCCGAGATCCAGCTGGAGCCAGGAAGGCGGCGCGCCGGAGCGGAGTGGCAGGTGAACCACCATCGCGAGCTGGTCAAACCGGCCGGCCTCGACAGTCCCGCGCACCCACCAGAACGGGACCCAGGGCAGATCGGCGGTTGCGACGCCCGGCGCGGACTGGTTGGAGCATCCCGCCAGGATCAGTCCCACGAGGAGCGGGCGCGACCAGCTCACGGCGGGTTCCCGGTTTCCCGGTTGAGCAGATGGTACACGTCGGTCCGGCGCCCGGCGGGATCGTCGCTCCAGTGTCCGTACACCTCCCAGCTCGGCCCCGCGAGCGCGCGCTCGTTCGCGATACACCAGGCGAACACCGCATCGTGGGCCCGGGGAATCGCGGAGTATTCTCCCCAGTGGGTGGTATGCGCCGCCTCGCCCGCCGGCGTTTCCGTGACCGCGAGTCCCTCCCACGGCCCGGTGGCTCGTTTCAGGCCGACGCCGATCTCCACATCGAAGGCCGGCCCGAGTCCGCGATACACGACCACGTTTTGTCCGTCGAGGAGGTCCTGTCCGGCGACGGCATCGTAGACCCGGTGGAGCAGTGCCGGGATCTGGGTGGGAAGCTCCGCGACGGTCAGGCGGGCGCGGACCGCCAGGATGGGCCGGGAGGCGACGATCGAGGTGGAAACGACGTAATGCGCGCTCATGCGCTACGGTGTCCTCCGAAGCGGTGCGGTCAGGGCGCCGGCAAGCCTACTCGGCATCCAGTACTTCCCGCACCCGGCGGGCCAGCCCCGCCGGCGTGAATGGCTTCTGCAGGTAGTGGAGCCCGGGCTCCACCAGGCCCTGGCCCAGCATAGCCAGGTCGGAATAGCCCGACATGAACAGTATGCGCATGTCCGGCCGAGTCTCGGTCAGCTGATCGGCCAGCTTGCGGCCGCTCTCCCCCGGCATGACTATGTCGGTGACCAGCAGGTGGATCTTCCCCGCGTGGCCGCGAGCCTGTCCCAGCGCCTCCGCGGCGTGGGCTGCCGCAAGAACGCGGTATCCCAGGCGTTCCAGATACCCGCCGAGCAGCTTCCGGAGCTGCTCGTTGTCCTCCGCCAGCACCACCGTCTCGTTTCCCGACGGAATACCCTGCGATATGGTATGCACCGCGACGGACTCGGCCAGTGCATTTACCCTCGGGAGGTAGATCTTGAATGCGGTACCCCGCCCCATCTCGCTGTAGACCCAGATGTACCCACCCAGTTGCTTGACGATGCCGTAGGTCGTGGACAGGCCCAGGCCAGTGCCCTTCCCCACCTCCTTGGTGGTGTAGAACGGCTCGAAGAGGCGGGCCTTGGATTCCGCGCTCATTCCCGTCCCGGTATCGGAGACCGTGAGCATGACGTAGGAACCGGCGGTCACCGGCCGGTGCGCGTCCAGGTACTCCTCGGTCAGCTCGGCATTCGTGGTCTCGATGGTCAATGTGCCGCCCCCGGGCATTGCATCCCGGGCGTTGACCGCGAGATTCGCGAGCACCTGCTCCAGCTGGCCGGCATCGGCGCGCACATTGCCCAGGGCGGGTTCGAGCCCGGTGTCCAGGGTCACGTCTTCCCCTAGCAGCCGGCCCAGCATCTTCTCGAGATTGCGCACCACGTCGTTGACATTGAGCACCGCAAGCTGGAGGACCTGCTGCCGGCTGAACGCCAGCAGCTGCCGGGTGAGCCCGGCGGCGCGCTCCGCCGCGGCGCGAATCTCGATCACATCCAGACGGTGTCCGCTCTCGACCGGCAGGTCCTCGATCAGCAGCTCGGAGTAGCCCAGGATCGAGGTAAGGAGATTGTTGAAGTCGTGGGCCACGCCCCCGGCGAGACGGCCCACCGCCTCCATCTTCTGCGAATGGCGGAATTGTTCCTCCAGACGACGGTGCTCGGTGATGTCCTCGCCGATGCTCAGTGTCCCGGTCGGCCGACCCTGCTGGTCCCGCACGAGAGTGTTGTTCCAGGCGATCAGCCGCTCCTCGCCCGCCTTGGTGACGATCGCGGTCTCATAGTATGGATGGTAGTTCCGGCCCTCCAGATCGAGAAACACTCCCGTCATGCCGGATTGCTGCGCCTTGGGAAGGAAATGCTCGACCCACGGCTTGCCGAACACTTCCTCCACGGTGTAGCCGGTGAGCTGCAGAAAGAATGGATTGACATAGTCGACTTTGCCTTCACCATTGAGCCCCAGGACGATCAGGTGCACCGTCTCGAACAGATTCCGGGCCCGACCTTCGCTCGCCCGCAGCGCCTCCTCGGCCAGCTTGCGGTCGGTGATGTCCAATGCCGTGCCGGCGATTCGGTAGACCTCGCCGCGCTCATTGCGAATCGGGACCGTATGGGAAAGCAGCGAGCGGATGGCGCCATCGGGTCGGACAACCCGGAACTCGATCTCGCCCACCTCTCGGCCGTTCTGAACCTGGCGGACGTACTCGATCAGCCGGTTCCGGTCATCCGGATAGACCGTTTCCAGAAACGACTTCGGGTCGTCATAGAGGCTCTGGCAGGTCCGGCCCCAGACTCTCTCGTAGGCGGGGTTGATATAGAGCGTCTCGCGGTACTGGGCGTCCACCACGAAGAACACCTCCGAGATGTTCTCCGCGAGTTGCAGGAATCGTTGCTGCCCGGCGTGGACCAGCTCCTCCGCCCGCTTGCGCTCCACCGCATACCGGATCACCCGGGCCAGGAGCCTGCCTTCGATCCGGCCCTTCACCACGTAGTCCTGGGCTCCCCGGCGCACCGCCTCGAGCGCCAGGACCTCGTCGTCGAGCCCGGAAATTACCACGATGGGCTCCCCGCGAGCCTCCCGGTGGGCCCGCGCAAACGTCTCGATGCCCTGGCTGTCGGGCAGGCCAAGGTCGAGGAGCACCACGTCGATGCCCGCCTGCTTGAGACGCTGGAGGGCCGGCTCGAGCCGGTCGAAGCGCTCGAACTCGAAGGCGCCTTCGATCTCCCGTAACAGCTCGAGGATCAGGCGGGCATCCCCGGGATTGTCCTCGACCAGGAGAACCCTGATTGCGCGTTGGGTCGCTGCTGCCGTCAAGGCAGCCTCACGATCTCGAGCCAGAATTGCTCGATGATCCGGATCACCCGGAGGAATTGCTCCAGATCCACCGGCTTGGTGATGTAGGCGTTGGCCTGGAGGCGGTAGGACTCCAGGATGTCCTGCTCCGCCTGGGACGTAGTCAGGATCACCACCGGGATGTGCTTCAACCGGTCGTCGTGCTTGATGGCGGCGAGCACCTCCCGGCCGCTCATCCGGGGCAGGTTCAAATCCAGCAGAATCAGGTCGGTCTGGAGGACCTCCGAATACTTGCCCTCCCGCCGCAACATGGCCATCGCCTCGGCCCCGTCCATCGCCACACTCAGATGGTTGGGTACCTTGGCGTCCCGCAGGGCTTCCCGGGTCAGCCGGATATCTCCGGAGTTGTCCTCGACCAGCAGGATCTCGATCGGGACCGGCCGGCTCGCGGGCGCTGTCATCAGGCCTCGCTCCCGGCCCGCAGGGTGAAATGAAAGGTGGTTCCCCGCTCCGGCACGGACTCCACCCAGATCCGCCCGTCGTGGCGCTCGACGATTTTCTTGGCAATCGCCAGCCCGATCCCGGTGCCCTGGTATTCCTCCCGGCGGTGCAACCGCTGGAAGATCACGAAGATTCGCTCGAAGTACTGGGGCTCGATACCGATCCCGTTGTCCGCGATGCTGAATTCCCACTCCCGTCCCCGCCGAGCGGCCGAGACCCGTACCCGGGGCGCATCGGTCCCGCGGAACTTGAGGGCGTTGGAGATCAGATTCAGGAACAAGTGCTCCAGCTGCCCGGGATCGGCCCTGACCACAGGCAGCGGGTCGGCAGTCACCGAGGCCCCCGACTCCTCGATCGCGAGCCGGAGGTTGGCGAGGGCCCGGCCCAATGCTTCATTGGCGTCGGTGGAGACCATCGCGGCGCCCCGGGTCCCGACGCGCGAATAGGCCAGCAGGTCCTCGATGAGCTGCTGCATCCGTAGGGCGCCGTCGAGGGCATAGCCGATGAATACATCGGCGTCGGCATCCAGCCGCCCGCGGTAGCGCTTGCCCAGCAGCTGGACGTAGCTGCCCACCATGCGGAGCGGCTCCTGCAGGTCGTGGGAGGCGACGTAGGCAAATCGCTCCAGCTCCTCGTTGGACCGCCGCAGCTCGATCTCGGACGTCTTGCGTCGGGTGATGTCCACGACCGACGCCAGCACGAACAGCCCTTCGTCGGTCTCGATCGGGCTCAATCCGATCTCGACCGGTATTTCGGTGCCGTCGCCGCGCAAACCGATGAGGTCACGCCCCGCGCCCATGGCCCGGCTTTGCGAGTGTGCCAGAAAACCGCCCCGATGATTCTGATGCTCATCCCGGAACCGCTGCGGAACCAGGAGGTCGATGGGCTGGCCGATCAGCTCCTCCCGCGAATAGCCGAACAGCCGCTCGGTCTCCCGGTTCACCAGTACGATCCTTCCCTCCCGGCTCATCATGACCACGCCGCCGGGCGCCGATTCCACCACGGTACGAAAGCGGCCCTCCGCCCGCCGCCGCGCCTTGAGCTCCCGGCGAATCAGCTCCGCGGCCCCGACCACGACGAGCACCGCAAGCAGGGTCCCTCCCGACAAGACAATCCGGGTCTGGCGCGCCCGGGCTCGCGCCGCGGCCGAACGCTTCCGCCACACTTCCTGCGCCACGTTCGTCATCGTCGCGATGAGCCCCCGGATTCGGCCTCTCAGCGCATCCCCGCCGCCGAGCGTTACGACCTCGCTAGCCGGCGCCGCGCCCCGGGCGCGGCGTCGGCTGACCATCTCGGCAACCTGGCTCAATCGGGTGGCCACCAGCGCCGCGAGGGAATCAGCCCGGCGCTGCTGCTCCGGGACCTCGGCGGTGAGCGAGTGCAGCCCCACCAACATCGGCGGCAGGGCGGAACGGGCCGTGTCATACAATGCCACGAACCCCGTGTCGGCGGTCATCACGAATCCCAGCGCGCCCCTCTCGACGTCGCCGATCAGCGCAGCGGTGCCCTGGAGGCGTTCTTCGACCTCGAGCTCGTGGGCGGCCGAGGCAGCGTCCCGGGCGGCGGCGGCAGTGCTGAGAAATGTCGCGAGGCCCATGCCGATGATGCTGACCAGGGCGGCCCCAAGCCCTGCTTGCATTCGCCGCTCGACGGATGCCATCGTCACTTCCCGCCGGCCAGCTCGGGGAGGCCGGCGATGGGACCTGCTACTGTTCTATTCGGTAGGTGAGCGCCGAGATGGGAGAGCGGCGGCGTAGGAGCACGACCAGTGGTCAGGCGAGTCGACAACACGCCTCCTGGCGCGAGAGCCACCCCTTGTTGCGGTAACGGAACGTTGCCGGCCCGCTCCGCCCTCGCAAGCGTAGCCCGACTTTCGGTCCACTGCACAATAACACGGGAGGACCGAAAGCGGACCTAGTAGATCTGCTAGTCGGACGAGAGACCCTGCCCCGAGACGACCAGAGAAGCCTCCCGATCACCGGACCGACCGCGGCCCCAAACCTTCCGGCGCGGCCCGGCATCCCAGGACAAACCCCTACTCTGGGAGGCTCCCATGGCCCGTCGTTCCGCCGCTCTGCTGTTGCCGGCTTTCCTGCTCCTTCCTTCCCTGGGCGCCCTCATGGGCGGCTGGGCCACCGTGACGGTGGATGACCTGCCCGACTACGTCGAGACGGGCAAGTCCCTCACCCTCACCTTCATGGTCCGCCAGCACGGGGTGACGCCCCTCAAGGGAGTCCACCCGACCCTCGAAGCCCGCTCCGGAGGAAACACGGCCCGGGCGGACGCGGAGACGGGCCGGGTGGATGGCCAGTACGTCGCCACGCTGAGGCTGGCCCAGCCGGGCGATTGGACCATCACGATCAACAGCGGCTTCGGCAGCAGCAAGCTTACCCTGCTCCCGATCCGCGCCATTGCGTCGCCCGGGGTGGCGCCCGTAGCGCTCGCGGACGACGAGCGGGGCCGCCGGCTCTTCGTGTCGAAGGGCTGCATCGGTTGCCACACCCGGGCCGACGTGGATGTGGGCGGTGGGGAGACCATCGGCCCGGTCCTCACCGGCAAGCGCTGGCAGGCGGATTTCCTGCGGCGCTTCCTGGCCGACCCGGCGGGGAACGCGACCCATACCGGGTCGTTCCGGATGCCGAATCTCGGACTCAAGCAGGCGGAGATCGCGTATCTGGCGGCGTTCTTGAATGCGGAAGCCCGAACGCCGGGGAACTGAGAGGAACGCAGGCCCGGAGGTTGTCCCTGCCGCCACGGCGAGGCCGGATGCCGGCCCCGCCGTGCGGCCCCGGGTGTCTGACTCGACGGAATCAGGACAGGTATCTCGCCATCGCCATCGCCGATGTCGCCAGAATCAGCAGCCCCGCCACGAATCGCAGCGCGCTTCCCAGGCGGCCCTGGAGCGCGCGCATGCTCGCCGCCTGCTCCGGTGTGGGAGGACCACCGCGCGCCTGTATTTCGGCCATCAGGGCGCCGAGCCGGTCCGCGGTGGGGCGGTTGACCGTCAGGCCGATCAGGATCGCGATGATGGCGAGCACCCCGCCGGTTGCGAACGTCATTCCCGTCGGGGACCGCATCCACGGGCCCTGAAATCCCAGGGAGTCGTGCCAGTACAGGCCCAGCCCGGACAGGATGCTGATCAGGCCGGCCCCGATCAGCATCTGGGGCACCTTCCGCACCTGGCTGAGGTGATTCATGACCGGACCGGCGGCAGGGCCCAGCGCCGCCGCGGTCGGCAGCAGGAAACGCGCGAAGAACAACACGCTCCCGACCCAGAACACACCGGAGAGCACATGGAGCAGGCGGAGGATCAGCACAACGGCTGGGCTGTTCATGTGGTATCCCTGTCAGGTGAGGTGGCTCGGACGAATCCGGGAATGGCAGGGGTAATAATAGATGTGGACGCTTCCGCCGCAATCGTGGAATGGACTGAGCGGGAACAGGATGACCAGGCTGCGGAGCGGGCATCAGGGCGGGGGACTCGGCCCGTTCAGAGTGCCTCCGCGCTGGAGAAAGACATAGACCAGCGAAGTGATGTCGATACAGCCCCGACCAATCAGCTCCGAGGCAAGCCGGGTCGCCAGCCACGCCGGTGTGAGCCAGGGAGGCGAACGCTCCACTTTGAGATCCACAGGTCCCACCCGGTGCACACAGAGGGTGGCGTCGCTCAGCGCCGCCGCCGTGTGTGCCGGCTTGCCCAACCCCGCCGCAAAGCTCGCGGTGCTGGACAGCGCAAGGAGGACCCGCGCCGTCCCAGGTCTCGAGACCGGGGCCGCGCCCCGGGGCGGGTCCTCCCGCAGAGTGAGGGTCAGCTCCACCCTGAGATCCGGACAGGTCATGTCGCCCACCTTCAGGTCCGCGAGCGACACGCTATTGCCCTCGCGGCTTTCCCGAACCGGAAAGGTCCGGCCCAGGCCCGCCGCCACCACGAATCGCAATTGCTGCATTGGAACCACGAGGCAGGCGTCGACGGTCACCGTATCGGCATGGAGGCCGAGGGTCCCGATCAGCCGAAGGGCGTGGGCCAGCATGGGAAGGTCGGTGCCTCAGCCGGGACCGAACTGCTTGGTTCCGAGATTGTTGTCGGTGCGCTTCTCGATGAGCTGGTGGAAGAAGTCGAGGTACACCTTGACGAGGACCCCATCGGTACCAAGGTAGACACCGGAGAGGTGAAAGGTGGAAGAGCCATTCGGGGCCAGGGGGGCAATCTCGGTGTCCTGCAGGATGGGCCAGGCTGCCGGGTCCAGTCCCGACAACGCTCCGTTCGGCCCGCCCCACGCACGGGCGATGACCGACCTGGGCATCGCGAGGTTCCCCTGGTTCTGCACCGTCACCTGGATCCGATACCGGGTGTTGTAGTCCTGCCAGTCCTGCTTGATCGCCGTCACGGTCAGGTCCGGACATTTCGGCGTGACCGTCACCGACTGGGTGTTGTTTCCCTCGTTGGCCTCCGCCACTACCTGCTGGGCATCGGCCACGATCCGGATCTCCACCGTAGCGCAGCTGTCCACCCGAGCTAGCGTAGAGACCACCGCGGCCTGGGCCTGCGCCGCCATCGAAGAATGCTTGTAGGTGTCCCGTCTGACGCCGCCGAGGTATATGTCCGCGACGAACGGCTGGGCGATCGCATTCCGCCCTGCATTCACCATGGTGTAGGTCACGTGATTGGACGGGTCGAGCCCGATCCCCATCGGAATGAGATCCATTCCGTCGACGGCGGTGATCACGATCCCGTTTCCCGGAACGCCCAGGCCAGACCGGCCGAGCGGCTTGGGCACCGGAATCTGGGCCGCCGCCGACGGGGCGAATCGTGCGAGCAGGAGAGCGGATGCAAGGAGTTTGTGCATGGGGGTTCCTTTACGGTCGCGGGCCGGGCATCGCACCTCGTCCCTGCATAGGGTCGATCAGCTGCGCCACCCGTGAATGGAGGCCGCGATCCCACAACACCTCGGCGTGATTGAGACGGTCGGTGAAGTGCGTGGACCAGGGGAGTCTGGCGCTCACGTCGGTCACCAGGCCGTCGCCGAGGCCGACCGTAACCTCCGGAACGAATGGGCGGATCTTGTCGAACACCGGTGACAGCGGCACCAGCAGCACCGGGCTCGCGCGCCAGACGAAGTACTGGCTCAGTCCCTTGTACTGCGGCACCGCGCTCATGGCATCAAAGGTCCAGACGTACAGCCGGAAGTAACTCGGGTTGACACCGCCGAAGGTGTAGTACTTGATGCCGGGAAGCGGTGTTTCCCCGCTGGCCAGCGCGCGCAGGAGTGGGCCGCCCGGCGTGAGCTCGCGGCTCTCGAAATCCACCAGCAGCTTGGTCATCGGGCGCATCGCCTCGGTGACCAGGTCCCGCAATTGAGTCTTCAGTGGCCCGACTATGACGGCTGGGGCGCAGCAATCCATCAGGTCCGCCGTCTCGCTGGCGAGCCGGCCGGGCCACTGACCGAGCTCGCTGCCCTGATGGGGGGAGTGGATCGTGGCCACCCATTTCACTCGAGGCATGTCGCCGCTGGCCTTCCGGTCCTTGAGGATCCGGCGAATCAACAGGCCGCCCCGGCTGTGACCGATCAGCGCGACCGGAGGTGGGGCGGCCGGATTCCTCGACCGGGTCTGCACCAGCAGCGAGTCGAATGCCGCCAGCGCGGAGGGACCCGCTTCCTCGAATCCCAGCCCCGGCTGGCTCCAGGCCGCGACGGTAAAGCCAAGCCCGGCCAGGTAGTCGAACCAGTTGTGACCGCGGTCCCAGGCGGCAGCATCGGCGCCATACAGCCACTCCGAGACGCCCAGCTTGTACACACCGGCGTTGGGACCCGCGTGGGTGTCACCAATCCGCTGCTGCCCCGGATCGCGAGCCAGGTCGTAGGAGTAGCCGACCGTGGACGGAGCGGTCCAGGTCAGGAGACTCTGGTGCAGGCCGTGCACGAGCAGGATGGCAGGCCGGGACGGGTCGCGGGCGCAGGAGATCTGCCCGCCGGCACCTAGGCGCGCCCACCACTGCCGCTGGTCGGCGGAACAGAAAGCGGCGCTCGAAGGCTGAGTCGACGGCAACATCCCTGGTCGCCCCGGAACCTGGCCCGGGAGCGAGCCGGCCAGCGCAGGGCCAAGCAGTCCGGCCGCAACCGCCCGGTCCAGCAGCCTCATTCCTGCCCTCCTCCCCCGGCCGGCGCCACGGTGACGGTGATCTGGGTTGGTGCGGGCGCCGGTGCGAAGACCCGGTGGTGATCGTCGCTCACCGCCACAACCGTGAGGCTGTAGCTACCGGACGCCGGCCAGGTAAAGCCGATCACGAGATCCTTGGTGGGATCGAAGGTGCAGGTCCCCTGCCCTGCCTGCCAGGTGCACTGGGACGCGTTGGTGGGCGTCGCATTCCCCGTCCAGGTCAATCGATAGAGCACCGGATTGGTGAAGGGATAGCAGGACGGCAGTCGCACCTTGTAGCTGGCGGCCCTCCCCGCGATCGCCGCACCCCCATTCACCTCGGCAACCAGGGCGTTCGAGCCGCCCGGCGCGAGGTCCCGGAACCAGAGGTGCTTGTCCCCGGTCACCGAGTGAATGAACGGCTGTCCGATGACCTTTCGTACCACCAGGGCCTCCGCCCGCAATTCGACTCCCCAATCCAGGTCGCCCACCAGGAGGTGGTTTTCCTGACTGCTGGACCCTCCCCCGATCGTCTGGGCACCTGCCACCGCGGCGCACCCGGAAGCGGTGCCGAGCAGGTACGGCTGCGGGCCGACCCGCGCGGTCAGTGCGTCGACATCGAAGTCGAGCTGCAGCGCAGTGTAGATCGACGGCTTGACGAATACCTGTCCCTGGATGCTCGCGCCTTCGGTCGCCGTGGTGGGATCGGGAATCCCGTGGGAGTTGGCCTTGCAGCCGTTGCCGCTGCAATTGAAATCGAAGGCCGCCTTATGAGGGTTGTCGATCTCGAAATGGCCTTCCGCGGAGCCTTTGCCGCCCACCTCGATGTTGCCCTCGATATAGGCGCTGATGTCCAGCTCGGCGACCGGCACGCCCCCGATTACGATCGGGATGACCTCGATGGGAATCTGCGGCCCGCCGGTGGGCGGAATCGTGAAGGTCTTGTCGAATTTGCCGGTAGCGGACACGCTGCCCTTCAATGTCTCTCCGACGGTCAGGGTGCCGACTCCGGCCAGGCTCTTGGGACGAATCACGAACGGCAGGCAAGGGATGTAGAACAGGTCGAGCTGGGAGCGCACATCGGATTGGATCGGGAAACCGAGCCCCACCGTGCCCTGCACCGTGCCCGAGGCGGACCCGCCGGCGCCAAGGCCCTGCGAGCCGGACGCTTCCAGGTGCACGGTCATCTGGGGCGCAATGGAGAACTGAACCGGAATATCGGGAAGCGGGAGCGTGTGATCGGCAAAGCAACCCTGAGCCATACCCCAGTCGTGGGTGAGTTCGCCCGTCACGTGGTCCCACTCCTTGACCGCCTTGTCCCAATTCCGGCGCCATTCGTCGGTCGCGGCCTGCGCCGCACAGTCGAAGGAATCGTACCAGTTGTTGCACCCACTCACCGCTTCGTCCGGCGCGGGCTTGACGTACTCGGGGACCGGATGGGCCTTGACCCAGTCCTGGGCGAGTTGGACGTTGACGATGTAGTGGTCCGACTCGCCCAGGGGCACGGTGCGGACCGCCATCTGGAGCAATCGTTTCGCACCGTCGGGGAGACTCGTGTTCTGATCGACCGCGGTCTTTCCCCGCAGGTGGAGCACCGTGCCCGTCGTGCGCTTCCCACCGATCATCCCTACCACCTGCCGGGAGTCGGATCGGGTCAGGACAGTTCCCCGAGTCCCCGTCGGCGGGTGCGGAGTACCGTAGGAGATGGACGGCAGGTTGAACGCGTTGACCGTGCCCTTCACCGCCGCCCCGAGCCCGGGCGCGGCTGCGGGTGCCGCTGGCGGCGGCGGCACGGCCGGCTGCACGACCGGAGGCCGAATCGGCGTGGCGACGCCGCCGGGAGCCGGTGATCCGGCGATGATCGCACAACACGCCGAGCGCCCGTCGAGCGACACCTGCTGAGTCGTAAAGTTGGCGTAGACTCCCTGGCCGACCTTGAGCGTCGCCAGCACCCGGGGCGTGGACGCCTTGAAGTGGAAGGCGCTCCCGCTCGCCGTCACCTTCGCCGAGACCACGCCGCTATTCGCATCGATTGCGGTGATGGTACAGCAGGGAGGCGGCACCTGCGCGCCGCCGGCGCCGGGCGTGCCCATGAGCATCGCCGTCAACAGGAATAGATGTCGCATCATTGACCTCCAGGCTGGGAATTCCGCTTCTGCAATGCCGTATCCACCGCGGCCTTCAGGCTCCCGAGGATGTTCTTCAACCCGGAAAGCGCGCTGGCCGCCGCCGGTCGGTCGGCGGCGGTCCGAAAGGACCTGAACGCGGTGCGCAGACTGTCGCTCATCTCGGGCAGCGCCGCCGCGGTGCGCAGTCCCTGCGCCAGCAGATTCAGATTCTTGTACTTGGAAATGAAATCGGGCACGATGCCGCCCACGGCTTTGAGCACCAGCTCCAGCGCACTCAGGCGCTTGCCGCAACAGCCCGTCACGAACGCCGAGGGCGGAGACTGGGAAAAATCCCCGCCGGCGCCCGAGGAACTACCCGCCGCTCCCACTGCCCCGCCGGTGCTCGCGTCCCCGCCCGCTCCGGCAGCGGAGCCCGCCGCGTCGGGGGCCGACTGGACGAAGCCGTCCAGCGCGGCGAACTGTCCATCCAGCTGGGCCACGTCCGAGGCCAGCGCCGTCGCCATCCCCGGCATGGCCGGCGCCGGCAGCGCCTTGGGGACCACCGTCTCCGCGGGCACGACGCTGTAGCGGTAGATCATTCCGTGATCGCCTACCACGTACGCCACATCGCGGTGAGGCAGGCTGAAGGCGGTCACGATGCCGGCGAACGGAAAAGTGGTGGAAGTCCACCGTTTCCCGCCGTCGACGGTGTAGGTCAGCTGCTCCCCATTGAACGACCAGCCCACCTCGGGGTCGGCAAACTTGAGCGGCCCGTGCACCGTACCGATAACCCCGTGCCAGGTCTTTCCGGCATCGGTAGTACCGAGGAACCGTTTGTCCAGGATGGCGAAGCCATGGTTCGCATCCACAAACGCGATGCCCTGCCAGAAATAAGACTCTTGCGAGCTGGCCACATCGGGCACCAGCTGCGGTGTCCAGGTCTTGCCGGCGTCCTCGGTACGAAACAGCACCATGTGGGTGCCAGGCTTCGTCGCGCCGATGGCGTAGCCCTGGCTGGCGGAGAGGAGCACCAGGCTGCTCAAGCTGCAGCCGAGCTTGCGGGTGAGCCCATCGACCTCGGCGTCGATCTCGCAGGCACCCTGCACCACCTTCCAGGTCTTGCCGCCGTCCTGGGTGCGAGCCAGCTCGTTGTGCTCCTTCACGATTTGGACGCCAACCCGATCGCTGAAGAAGGCGTAGTCGTTGAAGTAGCCGTACTGTTCCCCGAGTTTCCCGATCTGTTCCCAGTTCTCGCCGTCGGTGGTGCGCAACAGGTTGCCGCGTCCCTTGACGGCCCAGCCATGGGTGGCGTCAATGAACTTCAGCCGCTCAATCGGATCCTCAGGCGCTGCGGGGTCCCCGCCCAGCACCGCGGTCCAGGTGTCGCCCCCATCGGTGGTCTTGAGCAGCGTACCGTGCTCGCCGGTCACCCACCCGGTGATCTTGCTGGCGAAGAACACGTCGGTCAGCTTGAGATCCTGCTTGTAGTTCACCAACTCCCAGATCCCCTTGTCGGACGCCGTGGTGCCGGCGGGAGCGGTCACCGCGCCAGTCGGCCGGCGGGGTGGCCGAACCTGTGCGGCGAGCGGCGCGCCGGCCGATCCCATCAGCACCGCGGCCAGAGTGGCCGCAAGCCCCACCCCAGCCAGCCATCGCTTCTCTCGCATCCCAAGCCTCCTTCGGCTCATTTCGTCGGTCGCGGCGTCATTTCGCGCACTGGCGGGTGCGCCCTGGTTCCGATAGTGCCATCCCGCTCCAGCCCTTCATTTCGGTTTCTGGAGTGCCGTATCGACCGCGGCCTTCAGGTTCGCGAGGATGCTCTTCAACCCGGAGAGCGCGGTCATCGCGGTGGGGCGGTCGGTGGCCGTTCGGAACGACTTGAACGCGGTGCGGAGACTGTCGCTCATCTCCGGCAAGGCTGCCGCGGTCCTGAGGCCCTGCGCCAGCAGGTTCATGTTCTTGTACTTGGAGAGAAAACCGGGGACGATGCCCCCGACCGCCTTGAGCACCAGTTCCAGGGCACTGAGCCGCTTGCCACAACAGCCGGTGACGAACGCGGACGGCGGCGACTGCGAGAAGTCCCCGGGAGCACCTGACCCGCTCGCGGCCGCGGTCGCGTTCGGCGCCGGAGCCGCGGTACCACTCGCGGCGCGAGCGCCGGCGTCCGCCCCCTCGGACGCGGACTGGACGAATCCGTCCATCGCCGTGAACTGTTCCGCCAACTGGGTCACGTCGGTTGCCAGAGTTGTCGGAATTCCCGGCATGGCCGGCGCGGGGAGCGCCTTGGCAAGCACCATCTCCAGCGGAACCACGCTGTACCGATAGATCATTCCGTGTTCGCCCACGACGTAGGCCCGGTCCCGGCGCGGCAGGCTGAACGCCCACACCGACGCAGGAAAGGCATACTCCCGCGAGTTCCAGCGGTTCCCCCCGTCGGTGGTGTAACTGAACCGGCCGTAGTGCCCGGCCCAGCCCACCTCCGGATCGGCGAACTTGATGAGATCTCCGGGCGAAGCCGCCATGCCGGTCCAGGTCTGCCCGCCGTCCGTCGTCTTGAAGAGCTGACCGGTATCGGGATAGCCGACCCGCACATAGCCGGTGCTCTCATCTACGAAGAACACGTCCTTGGGCTGGTCGGTCAGCTCACTGACCGTGAGCGCCCAGGTCGCTCCGCCGTCGGTTGTCTTGGCCAGGAGGAGCGCATGATGAGTGCCCTCCACCGCGATGGCGTAGCCGACGCTCGCCGTCAGAAACTGAACCCGGCCCCAGCTGCAGGTGATGTTCTGCGATAGGCCCTCGACCTGAAGCTTCGCGGTGCATGGCAACACGGGCGTCCAGGTGCGGCCGCCATCCGCGGTGATCTTGATCTGCTGTCCTGAGAGCTGAACCCCCGAATTGTCCGAGGTGAACATGTAGTCCCGATGGTGCTCGTCCAGGGTACCAGCCAGAATCCAGGTGTGTCCATCGCGGGTGTGAAACAACCGGGCGGCGGAGCTGGTCCGCTGCACGGCCCACCCATGGGTCTGGTCCAGGAACCGGAGTTCGCTGATCCCGCCGTCGCTCGACTGCGGGTCGCCGTACTGCACCTCCCAATGGGCTCCGGCATCCGTCGAATGGAGAATGACCCCTCCCGAGAGCTCGCCCGCCCCTCCGGCCACCCAGCCTTCCTCTCCAGTGGCAAAGAAGACGTCCAGGAGCTTCAAGTCGTCCGGATAGCCGACCGACTCCCAAATTCCCTTGGAGCTGGGAGGTAACCTGGTCGCGGCAGCCGCCGGACCGGCGACGCGGCCCTGCCTGGCCCAGAGCGAAGCCGCCATCCCCGACGACATCAGCCAGGCGGCCAGCACTGTGGCGTGAGCCACGGTCCGCCGAGGCCATCGGTTGTCTCGCATTGTGGCGCCTCCCCGAGTTCCTGTCCCCACGGTTGTTCCTGCTTGCTGGTCTGGATACGGGGGCGTAAGATAGGAATCGGGATCATCTACCAATCCCATTCGATCAGGTCGGCTCAACGTGTTGCGCCTGAAGACCTTCGGAGCACTCTCGCTGGAGGGTGGCGCCACCGACACAGGAGGTCGGGCGGGCCAGCGCCGCCGCCTGGCCCTGCTGGCGCTGCTGGCCGCACATCGCCACCGCGCCGTGAGTCGGGAAAAGCTCCTCCTCTACTTCTGGCCCGATCGCGGGCCCGAGGAGGCGCGGCATTCCCTGGCCCAGCTGGTGTACGGCATCCGCCAGGAGCTGGGCGACGACGTGCTCCAGAGCGGTCCCGACGATCTCCGAATCAACCCCGCGGTCATTTCCGCCGATGTTGCCGAATTCGAAGCCACCAACGACCGAGGGGACCTCGAGGCCGCCGTCGCGCTGTATACCAGCCCCTTTCTCGATGGGTTCTTCCTCCCCGACGCGCCCGAATTCGAGCGCTGGATGGAGGAAACCCGCGCCCACCTCAGTCGTCGCTACGCGTCGGCGCTGGAAGGCCTGGCGCGGTCGGCTTCACGAAACGGGCTGGCGCCCGACGCAGTCCAGGCGTGGCGTCGGCGCGCCACGCTCGATCCGCTGGATGCCCGCGTCGCGACCGAACTCATGAAGGCGCTCGCCGCCGCGGGCGACTCCGCCGGCGCGCTCCGCCAAGCCGCGATCCACGAAACACTCATGCGGGCGGAGCTCGATGTTCCGGCCGACCCCGCGGTTGAGACTCTCGCACGGGAGCTGCGTCGCGCCCTGGAAGCGGCGGCTGCCGCGCCGGATCCGGTGTCTGCAGCGGCGTCCGGACCCATCACGATTCCCCTGGCGCCTCGGCCCCGGCGGCGGATACCGATCGCGATCGCGGCGGTCGCCGTGGTCCTGCTCGCCCTGGTCTCGGCGGTTGTGGTGCGGGCGTGGGAGCGCCGCGCGATGCCGGCCCCGGGTGAACGGCTGGTGGTGCTCGGCGTCATCGAGGGACCCGATTCGATCCTCACCCTGGCGGTCCGAGAGGCGTTGCGGTCGAGTCTCGAGGCGGAGCCGGGCCTGCGCGTGCTGGGACCCACTCGGACCCGGGAGCTGCTCCGTCTCATGGCCCGGCCCGCCGAGCTGCGCTTGACCGGCGCGCTTGCGTCCGAAGTCGCCCTGCGCGGCGGGGCGACCTTCGCCGTTGTGGGATCGGTGGTTCCGGTCGGGACCGGACTCCTGATCGTGGCGGAGGTGTTGGATCCCCGAAACGGCGAAGCGATCCTCACCGTTTCGGAGCACCCCGCCACCGCGGATCGCGCGGTCGGGGCCATCGCACGGGTCGGGGATCGGCTCCGGCAAGAGGCGCTCGGAGTGGGCCGCCACGCAGGGCCCCCGGCGCTCCCACAGGTCATGACCGCCTCCCTCGAGGCGCTGCAGGATTACGCCCTGGCCCGGCAATCCCTCGCACGGTTCGACCGCCCTGCCGCGCTGCGATTCGCCGAGGCGGCGCTGGAACACGACAGCCTCTTCCCTATGGCGCACTACCTGGTAGCCGACCTTGATTGGTTCTACGACCACCAGCGCGACTGTGAAATGCATCTGTCGCGCGCGCTGACCCTCACCGACCGTCTCCCGGCCAGGGAGCGGCTCCTGGTGCGGGCCCGGTACGAACAGCTCGTGGCCGACCATTCCGACAGCTCCCTGGTTTACTGGGAGCGGCTCCACGCTGCCTATCCCGATGACGGGCAAGCCCTGGAAGGCATGGCCTGGACCTACCGCGCCATGGGCCGGTTCCGGGAGGCGGCGGCGGCGGCCGACTCGGCGCTCCAGCTCGATTCCACCACCATGGCGCCCAGCGCCGCCAATGAGGTGTACGCGCTCATCGAAGCCGGGGACACCACTGCGGCCTTGCGTTACGTCGGGCGCGTCCGGGCCGCGCTTCCATGGCTCGAAGCGCAAGCCAACTACCAGGTGGCCTTGCGGGCGGGAGACTGGCGGCGCGCGCTCACGGCCTTCCCGGATACGACGCCTTCATCGGGAGACCGCCTGAGGCCGGCCATCGATCCCTACCATCATCTCGCGCTGCTGCTAAGCGGTCGGGTCGGGGACGCGGCAGTCCTGCTGCCCACCATTCGGCAATACTGGCCGGCGCACCAGTTTGCGCCGCGCGCCATCTGGGCCCAGGCGCGGGTCGAATTCGGGAGGGGAGGATCCCGCCGGGCCGCGAGCGCCGCGGCGCGGGAGGTTCAGGCCTGGGTCGAGGCCGGAGACCTGTCCGCTCCCGCCATCGCCAGGCTCACCGAGCGGACCGTGGAACTGGCGGCCCGCGCGGGAGACGGAATCGTGATCCAATCGGCCCGGCGGCTGCTCGAGCGCCGCGATCACGGCAGAGGGCTGGCGAGCTACCGCCTTGCCTTGCTGACGGTGGACGCCGCAGCCGCCTTCACGCAAGGCGACATGCGGACCGCCGCCCACTTCGCCGAAGCAGCGCGCCAGGGGATGTTCCATGGCCGATCCCTCGCGCCCGCGGCACTGCTCGAGGCCGATGCCCGTGCCGTCCTGGGCCAGACCGAGCGGGCCGAAACGCTGTATCGCCGGTTTCTCACGCCGGATGCCTTTGCCGCCGGAGACGTCGAAACCTGGGCCGTCCTCCAGCCCGAGGCCGTGCGAGCTCTCGACCGGCTCATCGCCCGCGGGCAAGCGAAGACCCCGCCAATCCAAAGATCGGCGGGGCCATCCGACTGAATGGGGAGACCGCCCTGCGCCCCGTCAACCATGCCATGACCCGAGCGCTGATCGCCCGCCGGCCGAAGTTCAGACTGGGACTCTGCGCCCCACCCGTGCACTCGCACCAAACACCTGCTCCCGTATCATCAGGAGGCGTGCCCGATTAGCCGATCGTCGAGAAGGATCCTCCCGCCACACTGCTCACCGCCCCCGGGCCGGGCGCGCGATCGGGATGAGGGGGAAGCGAGGGGCTCGCTTGCGTGGACCGGGATCCCCGGCCAGTTTATTCCCCATTCGCAGTTCCCGTGTCCAACCCTCGAGGCTCTCATGCATCCATTCAGATTCGTTGCCGCCCTGGCTGTGCTGCCCCTGGCCGCCCCGCCCCTCGTCGCCCAGAAACCCATACCCACCTCGGCGATCATCGAGGTGGTCCTGACCCACAAGGCCTCGGTGATCCGCTATATCGATGCCGCGCCCGACTCCATGCTCGGTTTCCGGCCCACCAAGGGGGTTCGGACCTTCGCCGAGCAGATCGAGCATGCCGCCGGCAGTGACGCGCTCATCGCCCACCTGGCCATCACCGGGTCGATGAGTGTCCCGTCGCTCGGAGACTCCGCGGTCTACCTCCACAACAAGGCGGCGCTCAAGGCGTACGCCGTGGCGGCCATGGATCACACCATCGCTATGCTGAAAGGCGTGACCGATGCGCAGATGCTGGAAAACATCGTGCAATTCGGGAACAAGGTGACTCGCGGGCGGGCGCTGATGGAGCTGCTGGACCATTTCCCCTGGACGCTGGGACAGACGGTGCCCTATCTCCGGCTGAACGGTGTCACACCGCCGGCGTACTCACCCTTCTAGGACGCGAGACCCTAGAAGCGAACCCCGGCACCCACACCGACCGTCAAATGGCTGAAGTCGGCGTTGATCCCGGAGGGGCCTGAAGCGATTTGCGACGATTGGCCATTTCCCGGCCAGGGCCCTTCCGGGAGGCGCGGAAGCAGCCGGTACGAAAGCACCAGCTCGACGAAGGTCGGGTTCCGTTCCGACGACCGCAACCCGCCCTCGAACAGCATCCCCAGGCGGATGGGATTGTTGTTCTGGGGCGGGACCGCCTGCCGGGTGAGCATCGCAACGAGCGGTCCCGCGCCGATCCGCACCCGGGATACCGGATGCAGCATGAGCGCGGTCCCCAGCGTCGCGGTCTTCCAGTTGGCCTTGATCTCGTACTGGCCCTTGGCCCCGATGACCTGGCCGAGGTCGCCCACCTCGACCACCGTCTTGACCTCAAGCCGGTCGCTGATCCGGCGGGCGAGCGCCCCCGAGACCTGGATGCGCACACCGCTCGTGGTAGGGCTCCGGTGGCAATCGCTTCGCCGGTAGTCACAGTACTGGTCGGTCCATTGCTCCGCGACCAGGCGGTCGCGGAGCTGGCCCACCGGCCCACCCAGCCCCGGGCCGGCGTTGACGCTGAAGGTCCAGGGTGAGGCATCGGGCCGCTGCGCCACGAGCGGAGCCGCCAGGATCATGAGCATGGCGGCGAGACAACGGCTGGCCGGCATCGAGTGCCGCCTCAGCCCTGTCCCTTGCAGGTCTTCACCGCCGCGTCGTAGTGCTCCTGGATCCGGTTCGGATAGGGCTTGGCCTTGAGCCGGACCACGAATTCCCTCGACACGCAGTTGGCCACCGCCGGCTTCATGTGCTGGGCCAGTGCCTCGCGCCGCGCCCATGCCTTCTGCGTCGTGTTGTCCAGGCAGTGGCTGCAGTCCAGCTTGTCGCCGGTGAAGAGCACGGCCACCGGCGGCTCCGGCGAGCTGCCCGGGTGCTCCATCCGGTACGCCATCACGGCCTGTTGCACCCGGAGACAATCGAATACCACGGACAGCAGCTTGTCGGCCTGGCAGTACTTGAGCGTCGCCGGCGACTCCTTGAGCGCCATGGCCCTCGCATCGCTCGAGGCGGCGGACCCACCCGCCGCCGGGCGCGCCGGCTCGGGGTCCACGTCCACCGGCGCCGCCGCCACGGTGGTGGCCGCGGCATCGTACTTCCACCCGGTCTGCACTACCGTTCGGCCCGCCCCCCGGGCGCCGTCACCCCACGCCTTGAGGATCCGCCGCGCCCCGTCCTCCGTCGCGTTCGAGCAGTCGATCGTACCCTTGTACGCATACTTGCCGCCCAGAAACCGCAGCCATGCCTGGCCCCACTGGCTGATGTTCGCCGGCTGGGGCGGGCTGAACGGCTCACTCAGGTACTGCGGGCCGGTGAACTGCCCCGCCACGCAGTAGCCGTGCTCGGCCGGCCCAGGAGGGGGCGGCCGGTCCCGGGGATCGCCGGACCGGTTGAACGAAGCCGTCGCCGCCGCCGGGTCGGGCTGATAGGTCCAGTCCGCCTCCACCACCTGTTTCTGCTGCTGCCGCATGTTGCCTTCCATCACGCCCCGGTTGGCTTCCGAGACGGCGGTCGACGCGGCGAACGTACAGGTCACCGGGTAATTGGAATTGGTGATGAATCCGTATCTCGCCTTGAGATAGGAGTAGAACTCCCGGCCGGCCGGATACCCGTCGTTCGATACCGCCGGGTTCATCTTGCTGTCGGTTGCGGTGCTGAAGTAGACCACCGGCCCCCCCGGATCCGAGAAGCAATAGACCCCGGCCGTGGCGGTGCCCTGGCCTGGGAACGCGGTGACCGACAGGAGGAAGACGCCGAGCTCGAGAATCATGGCATTGGCCTTCGGGATGACCCATTAGTATACCGTCTCCATGGCGTTCCGGATTCCCCCACCTCTCGCGGACCCCGCCCGATGCGATTCACCCGCGCCCTCCTGCTCGCCGCTTGCTGCGCGATCCCCATCCCCCTCGGCGCCCAGGCCTCCCGGGTCGACAGCCTGGATGCCTTCGTCAGGGCCCAGATGGCGCAGCGGCAAATTCGCGGACTCTCCCTCGCGATCATCCAGAACGGCAAAATCGTGCTGGCGAAGGCCTGGGGCGTCACCGATGACGGGTCCCATGCGCCGGTCACCCCCGCTACCCTCTTCCAGGCCGGCTCGATCAGCAAGCCGGTCTCGGCGCTGGGCGCGCTCCACCTGGTGGAGGCCGGCAAGCTGTCCCTCGACGCGGACGTGAACGGCTACCTGACCACCTGGAAGGTGCCCGGGAATTCCTTCACCGCCACCGAGAAGGTCACTCTGCGCCGGCTACTCTCCCACAGCGCCGGCATGACCGTTCACGGATTCCCCGGCTACGATGTGTCGGTGGGAATGCCCCCACTGGTGCAGGTCCTCGACGGCACCCCGCCCGCCAACACTCCGGCCATTCGCGTCGACACCACCCCCGGCGCGATCTGGCGCTACTCCGGCGGTGGCTTCACGGTGATGCAGCAGATGGTGATCGACGTGACCGGGCAGCCCTTCCCGCGCTTCATGCAGGAGACCGTCCTCGGCCCCATCGGGATGACCGCCAGCTCCTTCGAGCAGCCCCAGCCCCCGGCGCGGGCCGCGCTCACCGCCGCCGGCTACTACGCAGACCGCACTCCGGTGCGAGGCCGCTGGCATCTCTACCCCGAGATGGCCCCGGCCGGCCTCTGGACCACGCCGACCGATCTGGCAAAGTTCGCGATCGAAATCCAGGAGACCTATGCCGGCCGCGGCCACGGGGTCATCTCTCCGGCAATGGCAAAGCAGTACCTCACCGAACAGAAGGGGGGCAGCGGCCTCGGCATGGGAGTGGGCGGCGTCGGCGCGGCTCGCGGCTTCGGCCACAACGGCCGCGACGAGGGCTTCGATGCAAACCTCGTCGCCTCGGTGGAGGGCGGCGATGGCCTCGTCGTGATGATCGACGCCAACGACAACTCCCTGATGATGGGACGGCTGCAGAGTTTCATCCTGCGGACCTGGAACTTCACCAATCACCCTCCCGAGCCGCCGGCGAGCGCGGTCACCGCGGCACCCATCGCGCCGGCCCTCCCGGCCCGGTACGCGGGGTATTACGAGGCCGCCGAGAACAACATGTTGGCGCTGGTGCCGAGTTCGGCCGGAAACGGCCTCCAGACCCTGGCCGACGGGCTCCCCGATGAGACCCTGCTGGCCATCGACAGCATCACCTTCGGCTCCAACGAGCGCCCCTTCCGGGTCCGATTCGGCCGGGACGCCGTGACGCTGCGGCCCGGAGAGCCGCGCGAGCGCAAAGCCCCTCGCGTTGCCCCCCTGGCCGGCTCGCTCAAGCCGGTATCAGACCCCGACCCGGCCCGCTCGTCTCGCATCACCGCCGCGCTCGAGGCTGTCGCCAAGGGCGGCACCGCGGTCGCCGAAACGCCGGACCTGACGCCCGGCGCAAAGCAGGATCTCGGCGGAGGGGACAACTCCGCGCTCGCCGGGATGGGCACGCTGTCCTGGCTGGGCCAGGAGGATCTCTCGGGCAGCGGCATTCACCGCCACGGCGGTGAGGTGGCGCGGGTGCTGCTGTACCGGATCCAGACCAAGGCCAGCCAGCGTTACCTCCTGGTGCACCTGACGGATTCCGGCGCCGTCACTGACTACGATGTAGTGGACCGCTAGCGCTGGACCCGAACCGGCGTGCTGCGGGTCGAGGTGGTCCCGTCGCCCAGCTGCCCCGACGCGTTGCCCC
>JBGPLG010000013.1:0-64762 GCA_041486305.1 Gemmatimonadota bacterium | reverse complement strand
GCGGTTCTGGCCCGGGGCGGATCCGCTGGGGCAGAGCATCAGCGTGGGGGGCCCGGAGGGACCGTTTCTCACCGTGGTCGGCGTGGCGCGGGACGGCAAGTACCAGACGATGACCGAAGACCCGGTGCCGTTCGTCTATTTCCCCCTGGCGCAGGACTACCACCCCGTCCTGACGCTGGTGGCCCGCAGCAGCCGCGATCCGGCGTCGGCGCTGGGCGCGGTGCGCGGGAGCCTGCTGGCGGCCGACCCCGATCTCCCCCTCTTCAGTGCGCAGACCCTGGGCGAGCACCTTGCCCTGACCCTGATGCCCCAGCGGATCGCCGCCATCGTGCTGGGCAGCTTCGGCGGGGTAGCCCTGCTGCTGGCGGCCATGGGCATCTACGGCATCGTGGCCTTCAGCGTGAGCCAGCGCACCCGGGAGATCGGTGTGCGCGTCGCCCTGGGCGCCGCGCGCCGGGACGTCATTCGGCTCATGGTGCGGAACGGGATGCGCCCGGTCGTCATCGGGGTCGGGATCGGACTGGTATCGGCCCTGGTGGCCACCCGCCTGCTCCGGAGTTTCCTGACCGGCGTGAGCCCTACCGATCCGGCCACGTTCGTCGCGGTGGTGTTCGCGTTCCTGGGCGTGGCGCTCTGGGCCGCCCTGTTGCCGGCCCGGCGCGCCGCGCGGATCGACCCCCTCGTGGCCCTGCGGAGCGAATGATGGGAACACTGGTTCAGGATCTGCGCTACGCGATGCGGGCGCTGACTCGCGCCCCGGGGTTCACCGCGGTGTCGGTGGCCAGTCTCGGGCTCGGGATCGGCGCGGTAACCACGATCTTCGCCTGGACCGACCGCTGGGTGCTCAACCCGTTGCCGGTGGTGCGGGACGCGTCGCGGCTCGCCTACGTACAGACCCGCTCGCCGGGCGGCGGCACCTGGTCGCTGTCCTATCCGTCCTATCGCGACTGGAGTCAGCGAGCGCGGGTGTTGGACGGGCTGACCGTCTTCAACCTGGCTCAGGTCGGGGTTCGGCTCGACGGCGGCACCGAACGGGCCTGGGGCCTCACCGCGTCGGCCAACTACTTCGATGTGCTCGGCGTGCCGATGATCGCGGGGCGGTCGTTCCGGGCCGACGAGGAGCGCCAGGCCAGCCAGGTGGCGGTGCTGGGATACTCTTACTGGCAGCGCCGTTTCCACGGCGATCCCGCCATCGTCAACCGGACTCTCAATCTCAACGGCCACGATTTCACCGTGATCGGGGTCGCCGCGCCGCGCTTCGGCGGCGCCTACGTCGGCCTCAATATGGACCTGTACCTGCCGGTCACCACGCGCACCGTGCTGGACGGTGGCAATCCATTTGAAGAGCGCGGCTGGCAGTGGCTCGACGCAATCGCCCGCTTGAAGCCCGGGGTCACCCTGGCGGCGGCAACCGAAGACATGGCGCGGGTGGGCAAGGAGGTCGACCTCCTCTATCCGAAGGACATGAATCACCCGGTGCTCTCCTCGCTCCAGTCCCAGGGCGCGTCCGCGGCCCTGCTCCCGGTCATGGGCGCGCTCCTGGGCGTCACCGGACTGGTGCTGCTGATCGCCTGCGCCAATGTCGCCAACCTGCTGCTCGCGCGGGCCGCGACGCGACAGAAGGAGCTGGGCGTGCGGCTCGCGATCGGTGCCGGCCGGGGACGAATCATCCGCCAGCTCCTGACCGAGAGCCTGCTGCTGGCCATGGCCGGCGGATCGGCGGGGCTGCTCATGGCCTACTGGGGACGCAACGCGATGAAGAGCTTCATCCCGCCCGCGCCGTTCCCGATCGATTTCGAGAGCAGCATGAACCCGCGGATCGTGGGGTTCAGCCTGGTGGTGACCCTGGCGACGGTCGTGCTCTTCGGGTTGGTGCCGGCGCTGCGCGCCTCGCGGCCCGACCTGGTGCCGGTGCTCAAGGATCTCGGCACCGGGAGCACCGCCCGGGGCCGGCTTCGGGGGGCCCTGGTGGCGAGCCAGGTGGCGCTCTCCCTCGTGGCGCTGGTGTGTGCCGGCCTGTTTCTCCGGGGGCTCTCGCGAGCCCAGCACGTCGACCTGGGGTTCAAGGATCCCGACCGGCTCCTGCTCGTGTCCACCGACCTGCATCTGGCCGGGATTCCCGATTCGGCGGGGCCCGCGATGATCCAGCGGGTGCTGAGCCGGGTCCGCGCCGTGCCGGGGGTGGTGAGCGCGTCGGCCGGTGATTTTGTTCCGCTGGGCTTCGGCGGAAACTCCTCGTCCGGGATTTCGGTCGACGGATACACGCCGGCCAAGGATGAGAACATGTCGGTCCAGTACGCCCGGATCGGATCGGGCTATTTCGAGACCATGGGACTCGAGATCCGGAGCGGCCGTCCGATCGGCCCGCAGGATCTCGCGAGCGCAGCCCCGGTGGCGGTCGTCACCGAGGCGTTCGCCAAGCGGTTCTGGCCGGGACAGGATGCCGTCGGACGGCAGTTTGCCAGAGGAGAGACCAAGGTCACCGTCATCGGCGTGGTCCAGGATTCCAAGCACCGGCAGATCACCGAAGTGCCATATTCCTTCATCTATTACCCGATCGCGCAGCGGTATGGCTCCGAGTTCGCGCTGCATGTGCGCACCGCCGCGCCGGCCGGCAGCATGGTGGAGCCGCTCCGGAAAGAGCTGGCGTCGGCCGAGCCCACGCTGCCGTTCCTGGATCCCCGCAGCATGAGCGAGCAGATCATCCCGGCCACTATCGGGCAGCGGATGGGCGCGCGCATGCTGGCGCTGTTCGGCAGCGTGGCGCTGCTGCTCGCGGGCATCGGTCTGTACGGGGTGATGTCCTACTCGGTGAATCAGCGTACCCGCGAAATCGGGGTGCGGCTGGCGCTGGGCGCCGACAGCAGGAGCGTGGTGGGGCTGGTGCTGCGCCAGGGGCTCCGGCTCACCGCTTTCGGTCTCGCGGCGGGTACCGTGCTCTCGCTCGGCGCCGGCATGCTGCTGCGGAGCCAGCTCTTCGGGCTGAGCCCCGCGGACCCGGTCACCTTCGTCGCACTCGCGCTGCTGCTGGCCGTAGTGGCCGCGGGCGCGAGCGTTCTTCCGGCCCGGCGCGCGGCGCGGGTGGATCCCATCATCGCGTTGCGGAGCGAGTAGGGCGACCGAATCCCGGGCCCGGCCGGGTTAGATTCCGCCCGGTTTGGCGTCTCAGCGTCTCAGCGACCTATAATCGAGCCCCAATGATCCAGCTCCAGAACGTCGAAAAATTCTATCAGACCGGCCCGTCCCGGACCTGGGTGCTTCGCCAGATCGATCTGACCATCGAGGAAGGCGAATTCGTCACCATCATGGGCCCCAGCGGCGCGGGAAAGTCCACGCTCCTCGGCATCATGGGAATGCTGGACGCCGGGTGGACCGGCTTCTACGATTTCGTGGGGCACCCGGTGCATCAGCTCAAGCCGAAGCAGCGGGCCGAGCTCAACCGGCAGTTCATCGGATTCGTGTTCCAGCAGTACCACCTGATCGACGATCTGACCGTCTACGAGAACATCGAGACGCCGCTTTCGTACCGGGACGTGCCGAAGGGAGAGCGCCAGGCCATGGTGGCCGATATCCTGGACCGGTTTCAGATCGTCGGCAAGAAGGACCTCTATCCAAACCAGCTGTCCGGCGGACAGCAGCAGCTGGTCGGGGTGGCCCGCGCGGTGGTGGCCAAGCCCAAGCTGATCCTCGCCGACGAGCCGACCGGCAACCTGCACTCCGCGCAGGCGCGCGAGATCATGGAGTTGTTCCGCGGGCTCAACCGGGAGGGGACCACCATCGTGCAGGTCACCCACTCGGAGGACAACGCCAAGTTCAGCAAGCGGATCGTGCAGGTGAAGGATGGATGGATGGTCCGGGAGTAGGAGCTCGCCGTGTCCTCTCCCCTGGTTCTGATCGCCGACGACCAGTCCGATGTCGTCGAAGCCCTCCGTCTCCTGCTCAAGGCGGAGGGCTACCGCACCGCCACCGCGCACGTGCCCGAAGGGGTGCTCGCGCTGCTGGAGCGGGAGCCGGCCGACGCCGCGCTCATCGACCTCAACTACACCCGGGACACCACGTCGGGCCGCGAGGGGCTGGATCTCCTCTCCCGGATCCGCGCGCTCGATCCCACTCTCCCGGTGATCGTGATGACCGCCTGGGGCAGCGTCGACAAGGCGGTCGAGGCCATGCGCCTCGGCGCCCGTGATTTCATCGAGAAGCCGTGGGACAATACCCGCCTCCTCACCACGCTCCGCACCCAGGTGGAGCTCACCCGCGCCCTCCGCGCCACCCAGCGGCTGGAACAGGAAACCCAGCTCCTGCGCCGGAGCGGGCTTCCCGATCTGGTGGCCGAATCGCCCGCCATGCGCCCGGTGCTCGAGCTCATGGAGCGTATCGCGCCCAGCGACGCCAATGTGCTGGTGACCGGTGAGCACGGCACCGGCAAGGAAGTCGTGGCGCGCTGGATTCACGCCGCCAGCCGGCGGAGGGACCGCTCGCTGGTGGTGGTGAATGTCGGCGGCCTCTCGGAGGGCGTGTTCGAGAGCGAGCTCTTCGGCCACGTCAAAGGCGCCTTCACCGACGCCAAGACCGACCGCGCCGGGCGTTTCGAGCTGGCCGACGGCGGCACCCTGTTCCTCGACGAGATCGCCAACATCGGTCTCTCGCAGCAATCCCGGCTGCTCCGGGTGCTCCAGACCGGTGAGCTGGAGCGGGTCGGATCGTCCCAGACCCGGCGGGTGAACGTCCGGGTCGTTGCCGCGACCAATGCCGACCTCAAGGCCGAGGTGGCCTCGGGCCGTTTCCGGGAGGATCTGCTCTTCCGGGTCAATACCATCGAGATCAAGCTGCCGCCGCTCCGGGAGCGCCGCGAGGACATCCTGCCGCTGGCGCAGTATTTCCTGAAGCGCCACGCGGCCCGGTACGGCAAACCGCGAGGCGGCTTCACCGATGAGGCCGCCGTGCTGCTCCGGGGCTACGACTGGCCCGGCAACGTGCGGGAGCTCGACCACGCGGTGGAGCGGGCCGTGCTGCTGGCGCGCCAGGAGATTCTCGACGCGGGAGACTTCGCCCTGACGCCGCCGGCGCCCAGGGTCGGCGCGGCCGAACCCTCCGGCATGAACCTGGAAGAGCTGGAACGCGAAGCGATCCGTCAGGCCCTGGCCCGCCACGACGGCAACGTGAGCCTGGCCGCGAAGGCGCTGGGACTGTCCCGCAGCGCCCTGTACCGTCGGCTGCAGAGGTACGGATTGTGAGGAGTGCGCGGTGAGCGGTCACCGCCGCTCCCCGCTCCCCGCTTACCTTCCTCCTGTGACGCTCGCCCACGACCGCCGGATCTTCCTCCTCGCCCTCCTCGCGGGCCTGCCCGCGCTGATCGCTGCAACGGTTCTCCTCTGGCTGGTCCCGGCCTCGGGCCTGCTCCGCGGCACCATCCTGGGAGCCGTGCTGGTGGCCTGGCTGGTGGCCGCGCGCGCGGCGCAGCTCCGGGTGATCCGCCCCCTGCAGGTCATCGCCAATCTGCTGGCGGGCCTGCGCGAAGGGCACTTCACCCTCCGGGCCCGCGAGGAGGAAAGCGACGACGTGCTGGGTGCGGTCCGCCGCGAGGTGAACGCCCTCCAGGAGACTCTGCGGGAACAGCGACTGGGCGCGCTCGAGGCCGACGCGCTGCTCCGCCGGGTCATGGAGGAGATCGACGTTGCGGTCTTCGCGTTCGATGCCGAGCGGGCCCTCCGCCTGGCCAATCGCGCCGGCGAGCGCCTGCTGGGCCAGCCCGCCGAGCGGCTGATCGGGCGCACCGCGGCCCAGCTGGGGCTGGAGCAGACCCTGGAGGGAGATACTCCCCGCATCCTCGAAATGGCGGTGCCCGGTGCCGCCACCGGGAAGTGGGAAGTGCGCCGGCGTCCGTTCCGCCAGGGCGGGTTGCCGCTCGACATGGTGGTGCTGGCCGACATCAGCCGGGTGCTCCGCGCCGAGGAGCGCCAGGTCTGGCAGCGGCTGGTGCGGGTGCTCTCGCACGAGATCAACAATTCCCTGGCCCCGATCAACTCCCTGGCCGGCACGCTGACCAGCCTGCTCGATCGCGAGCCCCGGCCGCCCGACTGGGAGGACGACCTCCACAAGGGGCTCGACGTCATCCGGGCCCGCTCCGATGCCCTCAACCGTTTCATGTCCTCCTACGCGCGCCTCGCCAAGCTCCCGCCGCCCACGCTGGCGCCTCTCGACGTAGGCGAATGGGTGCGCCGGGTGGTGCGGCTCGAGAGCCCCAACCCGGTCCGCCTCATCGAAGGCCCGCCGGTGAGCATCCGCGCTGACGGTGACCAGCTCGATCAAGTCCTGATCAACCTCATCAAGAACGCCGCCGAGGCGGCGCAGGTGACCGGCGGTGCGGCGGAAGTGACCTGGGCCGTCAAGGACGATACACTCGAGGTGGAAGTGCGCGACGAGGGACCCGGCTTGCCGACCACCGCCAACCTCTTCGTTCCCTTCTTCACCACCAAGCCCAACGGGACCGGCATCGGCCTGGTGCTGTGCCGCCAGGTGGCCGAGGCCCATGGCGGTGGCGTCACGCTGCACAACCGGACCGACCGCAAGGGCTGCGTGGCGCGGCTCCGGCTCAGGAGATAGCCGGCTGTGCTGCGTACGTTTTTCCTCTGGCTTTCCCGTCAGCCGGCCATCTTCAAGTTTCTCAGGGGTAATCGCCTGGCCCGCTACTTCGCCTCCCGGTTCGTCGCCGGGGAGACAGTCGACACCGCCGTCGTGGCCGCGGTTGCGCTCAAGGATCGGGGGAGCACCGCCTCGCTCGATGTGCTGGGAGAGAGCGTGGCCGAACCCGCCGCCGCCGAGGCCGCCTGCGTCCAGTACCTGGCCCTGCTGGACCGGATGGCCGGCGCCGGGGTCGAGGTCAACGCGTCGGTCAAGCTCACCCAGATGGGTCTCGATATCGATCCGGCACTCTGCGAGTGTAACCTGCGCCGCATCCTGGAGCGGGCCCGCTCGCTCGGCGGCTTCGTCCGGCTGGACATGGAGTCGTCCGAGTATGTCCAGCGCACCCTGGATTTCTTCGAGCAGCGCCTCTTTCCCGAGTTCGGCCCCCGCGTCGGGGTCGTGATCCAGTCGGCGTTGCGCCGCTCCACCGCCGATATCGAGCATCTGATCGGGCTCGGCGCACGAGTACGGCTCTGCAAGGGGGCCTACCGGGAGCCGGACACTGTCGCCTTTCCCGGCAAGCAAGACGTCGACGCCCACTATGTGCGGCTGATGGAGCGGCTCCTGCTCGAGGGGCACTATCCCGGCATCGCCACCCACGACGAGAAGCTCCTCGCGCGCGCCGAGGCCATTGCCCGGGCTGGCGGAATCGGTCCCGAGCGCTTCGAGTTCCAGATGCTCTACGGGGTCCGCCGCGACCTGCAGGCCGGCCTTCGGGGCAGGGGCTGGCGCATGCGGGTATACGTTCCCTTCGGCACCCAGTGGTACCCGTACCTGATGCGGCGCCTCGCGGAGCGTCCCGCGAATATCGCGTTCATTCTCGGCAGCGTGTTGCGGGAGGGCGTATCGCGCCAATCGATCCCGAGCTGACCCTCGGCGGCTACATGACGCGGCACGAGCGCGCCTCCGCCTTCGGCGGCAGCGACGGCCACGCCTACTCGGTGGCCATCTGGGTCGACGAGGAGCCGGACGAGCGGGGACGGTTCGGTGCCGCCCTGCTCTTCGTGCGCTGGAACCCGGCGGGCGACGCCCCGGCAGGCCATGTCGAATCGGGTCCGCTGGCCTGGGGCAAGACGCCCGGGGAAGCCGAGGAGCGCCTGAAGGTGTTCTCGCTGTTCGACGTGAAGGCCGAGCTCGACGCCGCCATCGCCGCTCATCCGGGGGAATGGTGAGCGCCCCGAACGGACTGGTCCTGGAACGGGAGGGCGGCACCTTCCGGATCGCCACGGAGGCGGGGGAGGTCATGGCCGTGCTCCGCGGCAAGGCCAAGCGGAGCCGCTACGATCGCGTGGTGGTGGGAGACCGGGTCACCCTCGACGAGGGGGATGAGCAGGGCACCCTGGGAATCACCGGCGTCGAGCCGCGGCGGAATCTGCTGGAACGGCGGACGCCCTCGGGGCGCAGCAACCGGCCGGTGGCCGCCAACCTGGACCGGGTCTATGTCGTGACCTCGGCCGCCGATCCGCAGCCGATTCCCCAGCTTATCGACCGGCTCTGCGCGATCGCCGAGGCCAACGAGATCCCGGTGGCCCTGGTGATCAATAAGTCGGAGCTCGGCCCCGCCGAGCGGCTCGCCGCCCGCTACCGGCACGCGGGTTATGAGGTGTTCCTGGTGAGCGCGAAGACCGGCGAAGGCCTCGAGCCGCTGTTCGCCGAGCTGCGGGGCGGGAAATCGCTGCTCACCGGGGCCTCCGGCGTGGGAAAGTCCACCATCCTCAATCGCCTCCAGCCCGGCCTGGCGCTGCGCACCGGGGCCGTGAGCGAGAAGAACCGCCGCGGGAAGAACACCACCGTGGCGGCGGTGCTGGTGCCGCTCCCCGGCGGCGGCTGGCTGGTGGACACGCCCGGCTTCAGCGACGTCGGGCTCTGGGGCATCGAGCCCCGCGAGCTGGCGAGCTGCTTCCCGGAAATGCGCAACCTGATCGATCGCTGCAAGTTTGCCGACTGCACCCATCGCGACGAGCCGGCCTGCGCGGTTCGCGAGGCCACCAAGTCGGGCGCGGTCGATCCCGAGCGCTACGCCAGCTACCTGATCCTGCTGGAGGAGCTCCGCAGTGAACCGCGGGACTGGGAATAGCCCCGGGCGGCTCCCCTTGACGGTTTAGGTGAGTGACGGTAGCTTAGCCTAAACCGTTTAGGTGAGAGCCATGCCGCCACAACCCGTCGACCTGCTCCAGGGCACCCTCGAATTCCTGGTCCTCAAGACCGTGTCCTGGGGGGCGATGCACGGCTTTGCCATCGCCCGCTGGATTCGCAAGACCACCGACGACGCCCTGGAGATCGAGGAGGGCGCCCTCTATCCGGCCCTCCACCGCATGGAGCGGAAGGGCTGGATCGAATCCGACTGGGGCGTCACCGAGAACAACCGCCGCGCCAAGTACTACCAGATCACCCGGCTCGGCCGGGACCAGCTCCGTCGCGAGGAGTCGAGTTGGACCCGCTACGTGAGCGCCGTCTCCAAGATCATGGCGGCCGCGCGCGCGCAGACATGAAGCCGATTCCCGGCCTGCGCCGACTCTTCCGCCTCGCCGCGGGACGCTCCACCGCCGCCGCTGACGTGGCGGAGGAGCTGGAGCTGCACCTGGCGCTCGCGACCGAGGAGCTCATGGCAGAGGGCATGAGCGCGGACGCCGCCAGGGCCGAAGCGCTGCGCCGCTTCGGCAATCTCTCCGACATCCAGCGGACGGTCACTGCCATTGACCGAGAACAGGAGCGCGCCGTGCGCCGAACCGAATGGTTGGATTCGCTGGTGGGGGACTTCCGCCACGCCCTCCGCGCCTTGCGCCGGAGCCCCGGCTTTGCGGTCGGGACCGCCCTCACGCTGGGGCTGGGCATCGGACTCAACACCGCCATCTTCTCGGTGTTCGAGGGGGTCGTGCTCCGTCCGCTCCCGTTCGCGGAGCCGGATCGGCTGGTCCGCATGTGGAGCACCAAGCTGGACCGGGGACTGCTGCTGTTCTCTGTGTCCGCGCCGGACTTCGCCGATTGGAGGTCGCAAGGCCGATCCTTCGAACAGGTGGCCGCCTTCGAGCGACAGCAGGACGTGACGCTGTCGGGCGGCGGTGAGCCCGAGCAGATCCAGGCCGCGAGGGTCTCCGCCGACCTGTTCGCCCTGCTCGGCGTGAAGCCGGCGCTGGGGCGGCTCTTCACGTCGCGCGAAGACCGCCCCGGCGAAGCCGCTCGACCGCTGGTGCTGAGTCAGTCGATCTGGCGCCGGCGCTTCGGCCAGGACCCCGCGGTGCTGGGCCGGACCCTCACGCTGAATGGCGAGCCATGGACGGTGATCGGTGTGATGCCGAAGGATTTCTCGGTGCCGGGGAATTCCGCCGAGGTCTGGATGCCGCTCACCGGCCTCGACGCCGGGCTGCACCCCGCCCTCGACGCCGGGATGGCATCCTCACCAACTCAGGATCGCGGCAACCGGTACCTCCGGGTGCTGGGACGGCTGAAGCCGGCGGTGTCCCTCACGGCGACGCGGGAGGAGATGAACACGATCGCGCACCGGCTCGACGCGCAGTACCCCGGCTCCAACACCGGATGGACCGTGACCGTGCTCGGTCTCACCGATGCGGTAGTAGGCCAGCAGTTTCGCGCCGCGGTGACGATTCTGTTCGGCGCCGTGGGCCTGGTACTGCTGATCGCCTGCGCCAACGTGGCCACCATGGTGCTGGGGCGGAGTGCAGCGCGGTCTCGCGAACTGGCGGTGCGTGCTTCGCTGGGCGCCGGGTCCGCCCGGCTGGGTCGGTTGCTCATGGCCGAGGGGCTGCTGCTCGGGGTGATGGGCGGAGCCATCGGGGTATTGCTGGCGTTCGGGCTGGTTCGTTTGCTGCACGCGCTGGAACCGCCCAACCTCCCCCGGCTGGATCAGGTGAGCGTCAACGGCATCGTGCTGGCGGTGGCCGGCCTGCTCTCGGTGGGAACCGGAATCGTCTTCGGCATGGTGCCGTTGCGCTGGGCGACCCGAATCCCGCTGACCCAGGCCCTGCGCGAGGGCGGCCGAGGCTCCAGCGCCGGACGCCGGCGGCAACAGACCCAGCGCCTGCTGGTCGTCTCCGAAATGACCCTCGCCGTACTGCTCCTCTCCGGCGCCGGGCTCCTGATTCGCAGCCTGATCCGGCTCCAGGCGGTGGAGCTCGGGTTCGAGCCTCGCAACGTGCTCGCGGTGGACCTGTCGCTCCCGGCGACGGGGTATCCCGGCCTGGCGCCTACCCGATTCTACGGCGACCTGCTCGACCGGGTCCGGACGGTTCCCGGGGTGCGGGGCGCCGCGGCGATCTCCTCCGTTCCGCTCGGCGGACCGAATGCGGGAACCGTGTTCGCGATTCAGGGACAGCCAGTGCCCGACCCCAAGTCCACACCGGACGCGGATTGGCGGGTGGTGACTCCGGGGTACTTCCGCCTGATGAACATTCCCCTGATTCGAGGCCGAGATTTTGCCGAGCAGGATGACTCGGCGGCCGCCTCGGTCGTGCTGATCAGCGCCACCACGGCGCGACGCTTCTGGCCCGGCGCCGACCCGGTGGGCGCCACCATTCGCCTCGGCGACGTGGTAAAGGGTCCGCTGGCGCAGGTGGTGGGCGTGGTAGGCGACGTGCACCACCTCTCGGTGGAGGCCATCGAGCAGCGGCCCATGCTCTACTTTCCCCACCGCGCCTCCGGGAGCCGGCGCATGTCGCTGCTGGTGTCGGCGACGGGAGACTTCGGCGCGCTGGCGGTGGCGGTGCGCCGGGAGGTGCGCGTCATGGATCCCGGCCTCCCGCTCAGCGCGGTGCGCACCATGGACGAGGTGGTCGACGCCGCCTACGCGCAGCGCCGCTTCAATGTGGTGGTCCTGGGCGTGTTCGCGGCCGCTGCGCTGGTCCTGGCCGGGATCGGATTGTATGGCGTAATGGCCTACAGCGTGAGCCAGCGCACTCCGGAGCTGGGTGTCCGGCTGGCGCTCGGAGCCCAGGGTGGCGAGGTGGTGCGCATGGTGCTGGGCGAATCGATGCGGCTGGTGGCGGGCGGCCTGGCGCTCGGGCTGGGTGGTGCGCTCCTGCTCAATCGCACCCTGGCGACGCTGCTGTTCGAGATCAAGCCAAACGACCCCGCGGCCTTGATCGGCGCCTCGGTGCTGCTGGCCGGGATCGCGCTGCTGGGGAGCTTCGTGCCGGCCCGCCGCGCCGCCCGGGTGGATCCCATGACCACGCTGCGGCAGGAATGAACCCGTGACGCTTCGGCTCCGCGACCGGCTCTTCCGTCTCGCCACCGGCCGCGCGACCCATGCCGCCGAGCTCGACGAGGAGTTGGCGCTCCATCTCGATCTGCTGACCGAGGAGCTGATCGGCGAGGGGCTGGCCCCGGCAGCGGCGCACCGCGAAGCCGAGCGCCGCTTCGGCGACCGCAGGGCCATTGGAGCGACCGTCCATGCCATCGACGCCCGCGCCCGTCGTGAGACCCGGAGGAAGGAATCGATGCAGCGACTGACGCAGGATATCCGGATCGCGTTTCGGACCCTGGTGCACCAGCCGGTCTTCGCCCTGGGCGGTGTGCTGATCGTCGCGCTGGGCATCGGCGCGGCGACCGCGATGTTCACCGTACTCAATGCTGCGTTCCTGCGGCCGTTCGCGTATCCGGATGCGGAGCGCATGGTCTACCTCTGGGAAGCGTCCCAGTCCGGCAGCCGGATGGCGGTCGCCGGCCCCAATGCCGTCGACTGGAGCAGCGAGACCCGGCTGTTCCCCAGGCTGGCGTACTTCGCGTCCGGCCAGGCCGTGCTTTCCGACGGGAGCGAGCCGGCGTACCTGCGAGGCGCAGTGGTCTCGCGGGCCTTTGCGGCGGTGCTGGGACTGGAGCCGCTGCTGGGTCGCTGGTTCAGCGAGGATGAGGCCCGGAAGGGCGGCCCGCCGGTGGTCGTGGTCGGCGAGGGGCTCTGGCGTCGGCGATTCGGTGCCGACCCCGCGCTGGTGGGGCGGAGCATCACGCTTGACGGTGCGCCGGCCACTGTGATCGGGGTCATGCCCAGCGGCTTCGCGTTCCCCACCGGGTCGGAGCTGTGGCGACCGGCGGAGCCCTACAACGATGGCACCAGCCGCACCGCCCACAACTGGCGGGTCGTGGCCCGACTAGCGCCGGGCCTGGCGACCGAGGCGGCCCAGCGCGACTTGAGCGTGATGACGCGCCACCTGGTCGAGCATGAAAAAGCGGGAGACTTCGTCGCCACCGGAGCGCTGGTGGTGCCGTTCCGCGCCCAGCTGATCGGAGACACCAGGATCGTACTCCTGCTGCTGCAGGGAGCCGTGCTCCTGGTGCTCCTGATCGCCGCGGTGAATCTCACCAACCTGACCCTGGCCCGCGCGGTTCGCCGCCAGGGCGAGGTCGGCATCTGCCTGGCCCTGGGCGCGCGTCGCGGCGACGTCGTCAGGCGGTTTGCCGCCGAGAACCTCCTGATCACGCTGACCGGCGGCGCGGCGGGCCTGATGCTGGCCGGAGTCCTCAGGGGGCTGATGGGCCGGTGGATTGAGCGAATGCTGCCGTTCGTCGGGGACCTGCCGCTCGACCTGCGGGTGGCGGGATTCGCGCTGGCCCTCGCGGTGCTGGTGGGCCTGGCCTCGTCGCTGGCCCCGGCCTGGCGGGCGAGCGGGGGCCTCATGGGCTTTACGGTGTCGCGGGGGGGCACGATGGGGCGTTCCAGCCGCCGACTGATCGATACCCTGATGGGCGCCGAGGTGGCTCTCGCCGTGGTCCTCGTGAGCGGGGCCGGGCTGGTGGGACGCAGCCTGATGCGGCTCTCCGCCGTCGATCCCGGGTTCGCCGTCGCGGGCCGGGTCGCTGCCGGCGTGCCGTTCCGGACCGGGCCCGGATCACCAACCCCGACTCGGCCCGCGGTGACGCTCGCCTATGATCGGCTGCTCGCCGAGTTGCGGGCGCGTCCCGGAACCGTCGCGGCGGCGGCGACCAGCGCGCTGCCGTTCTGGTCCGACAATCCCAACGGGAGCGCCCAGGTCGAAGGCACGCCGTCGGCGAATGGCGGCCCGCCCGCGGTCTCCGATTTCCGGATCGTAAGCCCCGATTACTTCCGCACGCTCGGGATTCCGCTCCGCAAGGGCCGGGAGTTCCAGGAGGCGGACGAAGGAGGATCCCCCTATGTGGCGATCGTCAACGAGGCCTTCGTCCGGAAACACCTTGGCTCGGCCGACGCCTTGGGGCGGCGGGTGCGGTTTCCGGGGATGGACTCGAGCGAGGATCCGTGGGCGACCATCGTCGGCGTGGTAGGAGACAACCGGCAGAACGGATTCGCGAACCAGCCGGAACCGGCGATCTACTACAGCTACCGCCAGCGGCCCGGCTGGGGAATTACGGTGGTGGTGCATTCGACCCAGCCGGCCGCGGTCGTCCTGGCCGACCTGAAGACCCGCATCGCGTCGATCGACCCGAGCCTCCCGTTCACCGGCAAGGCGTGGGACGAAGTCGTGCAGGACAGCCTGGCCCTCCCCCGGATCCGCTCGCTGCTCCTGGGAATCTTCGCGGCGATCGCGCTCCTGCTCTCGGCGGCGGGGATCACCGCCGTGGTGGCGTTCGCGGTGGCCCAGCGCACCCGCGAAATCGGGCTTCGCATCGCGGTCGGCGCCTCGCCCGGCGCGATAACCCGCAATGGGCTGGTTCGCGCCGCCGTTCCGGTCCTCATGGGTGTGACGGTCGGAGTGGGCGGCGCCCTGCTCCTGGGGCGGCTGGCCCGGACCCTCCTCTACGGGCTGGCGCCCGGGGATCCGCTGACGCTGTCGGTGGCGGTGGTGGTGACGCTGGCCGTGGCGCTGGTGGCGGCCTACTTCCCGGCCCGGAAGGCCACCCGGATCGATCCCCTGATCGCACTGCGGGCCGAATAGCGCTAGCCGCCTGCCGGGCCGTCCTTGAGGGTCCACCGGCTGGTGTCGCGGGTGTCCACCTTGTCCATCATGCGGTCGAACGCCTGCTGCAGGTCGATCCTTTCGCGGTTGGCGATGCAGATCACCACGAACAGGATGTCGGCGAGCTCCATCGCCAGGTCTCCCTCGGGCTCGTCGCGCTTCTTGGTCTTCTGGCCGAACCGGTGATTGATCTCGCGGGCCAGCTCTCCCACCTCTTCGGTGAGCCGCGCGAGGTTGGTCAGCGGATGGAAGTAGCCCTCCTCGAACCGGGAGATCCAGGCATCCACGCGCGCTTGCGAATCGGAGAGGGACATCTCAGGCCGCTCCCAACGCCGCGATGATCGCCCTGGCAAAATGGGGCAGATCGGCCGGGGTCCGGCTGGTGATCATGTTGCCGTCCACCACGACCGGACTGTTCTCCCAGACCATGCCCGCGTTGACCAGGTCGTCCTTGATCGCGTCGACGCTGGTCCCGCGCCGCCCCCGTACGATGCCCGCCGAGATGGGTACCCAGCCGGCATGGCAGATGAAGGCCACCGGCTTGTTGGCGGCGAAGATCTCCCGGGTGATGGCGAGGACCCTGGGGTACCGGCGCAGCTTGTCGGGTGCGAAGCCGCCGGGAATCACCAGCGCGTCGAAACGCCCGGCATCGACCTCGTCCATCGTGGTATCCGGGGTAACGGGATAGCCGTGCTTGCCGAGGTAGGTTCTTTCGCCCAGGCCCGCCACGACGCAGGTGGCGCCTTCCTCCTCGAGGCGGAGCTTGGGGTACCACAGCTCGAGGTCCTCGTACAGGGCGGCGGCGAAGAGCAGGATGCGTTTGTTGGTGAGCATGGGATCGGGGTCAGGATTCAGGGGCCAGGGCCGGAAGTTCTTCCCAAGTATACTTGGGAGCTCCGGAGCCGGCCCGCGGTTCCCCGATTCCCTGACTCCCCGACCCCTGACCCCTGTGCCTATGCGCCCCCGCGACAAGATCCTCGGCAATCTCGAAGTCATCTACCGCGAATCGTTCGACCGGGCCAAGGAAGCCGCGGACCCGCGCCGCATGGCCGACCTCGACAACGCTTACATGCGGGATCAGCTCATGCTCGAGATTCTGCTCGACATTCGCGATCTCTTCGCCGTGGCGCCCGCGGCGCCCACCAAGGGCACCAGCGCGATCGAGAAGCTGGAGGCGCTGCGGAGACTGGCCGGTCGCTAGCTGAAACCGGCCCCCGGCACGCGCCGTCGGGCATGATATGCCCGTCCAGCGCTGGCTCCTCGCCCTCACCCTGTTCCTGTCGCCCGCGGGCTGCGGCGTGGGCGGCACCGGACCGGACAACGATCCCGATCCCGATCCCGGCGCCACCACCCGCATCCTCTTCGTGGGCAACAGCCTCACCTATGTCAATGACCTGCCGGGCATGGTCAGGGCCCTGGCCGATTCGGCCGGCATTCAGGGCGTGCAGACCGCCCAGGTGGCCAAACCCGACTACGCGCTCGAGGACCACTGGAACGACGGCCAGGCCCGGAGCGTGATCGCCAAGGGTGGCTGGCATTTCGTGGTGATGCAGCAGGGGCCGTCGGCGGTGCCCGCGAACCGGGACAACCTGCGGCAGTGGGTGGCGACGTTTTCCGATCTGATCCGTGGCAAAGGGGGCGAGCCGGCCCTGTATCAGATCTGGCCCCAGCAGGTGAACTTCAGCGACTTCGACGCTTCGAGTGAGTCGTACCGGCTCGCCGCGCTGGATGTGAACGGAGTCTTTCTGCAGGCCGGCAACGCCTGGCGCGCGGCCTGGGCCCGGGACCCGGCGCTGGTGCTGTACGCCGCCGACGGCCTGCACGCTTCCGTGGCCGGCACCTATCTGGCCGCCCTTACGGTATTCGGCGGACTCTTCCATCGCTCGGTGATCGGTTCGCCCGCCGTCCTGTCGGTTCCCGGGGCCACGATCCAGATCCCGGCTTCCCGGGCCTTGCTGTTCCAGCAGGCCGCCGATGAGGTGAATGCCGCTCTGATCCACCCCTAGTCGCTGGCCGGCCCCCTCCGCTCGCGCTACGTTTGGCACATGCCTCGATTCCGCGCGCTCGTCCTGCTTGGTCTGGTCGTTTCCTGCTCCCGAGGCCCCAGCGCCGACCTCGTCGTCTACGGCCGGGTCTGGACCGGAGACGGCGCCCATCCCTGGGCCGCCGCGGTCGCGACCCGGGGCGACACCATTCTCGCCGTCGGCGACAGCGCGGAGGTCGCCCGGTTCGTGGGCTCCTCCACCCGGAGGATCGCGATTCCCGGTGGGTTCGTGACGCCGGGATTCATGGACGATCACGTGCATCTCTTCTCCGGCGGGTTTCAGCTGGCCAGCGTCGACCTGCGCGACGCCGCGTCCCCGGAGGAGTTCACCCGGCGGCTCAAGGCCTTCGCGGCCACCCAGAAACCCGGAGACTGGATCATCGGCGGTGACTGGGATCACGAGAAGTGGCCCGGCGCGCCGCTTCCGGATCGGGTCTGGATCGACTCGGTGACGCCGAACAACCCGGTGTTCGTCAACCGGCTCGATGGGCACATGGCGCTGGCCAATTCGCTGGCCCTGGCGGCGGCCCGGCTCGACCGGGGCACCAAGGACATCCCCGGCGGCACCATCGTTCGGCGCAAGGATGGCGAGCTGAGCGGCGTGTTCAAGGACGAGGCGATGAACCCGCTGTACGCCGCGATCCCGGAGTCTTCCCCCTCGCAACTGGATTCCGCCCTGGCCCGGGCCATGCGCCATGCCGCGTCGCTCGGCGTGACCGCGGTGGCCAGCGTCAGCACCGGATGGAACGACATCGCCGCCCTGCGCCGCGCCCGGGAGCGGGGAGCGCTTACGCTCCGGGTCGCGAACTTCCTTCCTCTGGCCGACTGGCGCTCGGTGGCCGATACGCTCCGGGTGCGCGGTCCGGGAGACGACTGGATCCGGGTCGCGGGCGTGAAGGGGTTCGTGGACGGGTCGCTGGGCTCCACCACCGCGCTGATGTTCGAGCCCTATCGCGACCAGCCGAACACGCGGGGACTGTTCGTCACGCCCGAGGATTCCCTGCGCCGCTGGATCGGCGCCGCCGACTCGGCGGGACTGCAGGTGGCGGTCCACGCCATCGGCGATCGCGCCAACGCACTGCTGCTCGATATCTACGACAGCGTCGCGAGAGCCCACGGCCCGCGGGATCGGAGGTTCCGGATCGAGCATGCCCAGCACCTCCGCGCCGCCGACATTCCCCGGTTTGCGGCGCTGGGCGTGATCCCGTCCATGCAGCCCTACCACCTGGCCGACGACGGCCGCTGGGCCGCCAAGCGGATCCGGCCCGATCTCATCCGGACGACGTATGCCTTTCGGTCCCTGCTCGCGGCGAAGGCGCGGCTGGTGTTCGGCTCCGACTGGACCGTCGCCCCGCTCGACCCCCGGGTGGGGATTCAGGCCGCCGTCACCCGCCAGACCCTGGACGGCAAGAATCCCGAAGGCTGGGTCCCCGAGGAGAAGATCACCCTGGAGGACGCACTCAGGGCCTACACGGCGGCCAACGCATACGGGGTCTTCGCCGAAGAGGTGCGAGGGATGCTGCGGGCCGGATACCGGGCCGACCTGGTGGTGTTCGAGAGCGACCTGACCCGGATCCCGGCCGGCGGCATCGATCAGGTCAAGGTCAAGGTGACCGTGGCCGGAGGCAAGGTGGTGTTCGAGCAGTAAGGCCGGCTCCGCTCGCGCCCGCCGCCGGGTCCGGCTAAATTTTCCCCATGGCGACACGACCGGCCCCGGCCACCAGGACCCGCCCAAGCGCACGGCTGGAGAAGACCGATCTGCTGGAGATGTTCCGGCTCATGCTGCTCTCTCGTCGCCTCGACGACAAGGAGATTCAGCTCAAGCGCCAGAACAAGATCTTCTTCCAGATTTCCGGCGCCGGCCACGAGGCGGTGCTGGTCGCCGCCTCCAAGGTCTTCCGTCCCGCCTACGACTGGTTCTACACCTACTACCGCGATCGCGCCCTCTGCCTCGGCCTCGGCATGACCGCCACCGAGCAGCTGCTCTCCGCGGTGGGCGCCGCCGACGATCCCAACTCGGGCGGCCGCCAGATGCCGTCCCACTGGGGGCACAAAGAGCTCAACATCGTCTCCGCCTCCAGCCCCACCGGCACCCAGTTCCTCCAGGCGGTGGGGGCGGCCGAGGCGTGGCTCCGCTACACCCAGAACGAATCGATCCCTGATCGCCCGGAACGGATCCGGGGCGACGAGGTCGTGTTCGTCTCGGCGGGAGACGGGACCACCAGCGAGGGCGAGTTCTGGGAATCGCTCAGCAGCGCCTGCAATCTCAAGCTGCCGATCGTCTACCTGATCGAGGACAACGGCTACGCCATCTCGGTTCCGGTCGAGGTCAATACTCCCGGCGGCTCGATCTCCAAGCTGGTGGCCGGGTTCCCGGGCCTTCTGATCCTGGAAGTGGATGGCTGCGACCCGCTCGCCTCGTTCGACGTCCTGAGCAAGGCGGTCGACTATGCCCGGGCCCGCAAGGGTCCCGCCCTGGTGCATGCCAAGGTCATCCGGCCCTACAGCCACTCTCTCTCGGACGAGGAGACCCACTACCGGCCCACCGTGGAACGCGACGCCGACGCGGCCCGCGATCCGGTGACCCAGTTCCCGAAATACCTGGTGGCGGAGGGGGTCGCCACCGAGGGGGAGATCGACCGGATCCGCCAGGCGGTGGAGGAAGAGGTCGCCATCGCCACCGAGACGGCGCTGGCCTCGCCCCAGCCGGCCCCCGGCACGATCTACCACTTCGTCTATTCCCCCGACGTCGATCCCGCCTCGGAGCAGTTCGACACCGAGGACGATCCGCATTTCGTCGGCGAGCCGACCACCATGGTGGACTTGCTCAACGTCTGCATGAAGGACGAGATGACGCGCGATCCGCGCATCCTGGTCTTCGGCGAGGACGTGGCCGATGTGAGCCGTGAGGAGCACATCGGACAGGTGAAGGGCAAGGGCGGCGTCTTCAAGGTGACTTGGGGACTGCAGAAGCAGTTCGGCAGCACCCGGGTCTACAACTCGCCGCTGGCGGAAGCCAATATCGTGGGCCGGGCCATCGGCTTGGCAACGCGGGGTCTCAAGCCGGTGGTGGAAATCCAGTTCTTCGACTACATCTGGCCCGCCTACATGCAGATCCGCGACGAGCTGTCGATCCTGCGCTGGCGGTCCAACAACGCCTTTGCGGCCCCGGTGGTGATCCGGGTGACCTACGGTGGGTATCTAAAAGGTGGCGCGCCCTATCACTCCCAGACCGGGGCGGCGGTGTTCACCGGCGTTCCGGGCCTCCGGGTGATCTGCCCGGCCACCGCGCTCGACGCCAATGGCCTGCTCCGCACCGCCATCCGCTGCGAGGATCCGGTCATCTTCCTCGAGCACAAGCACCTCTACCGCCAGACCTACAACAAGGCGCCGAACCCGGGCCCGAACTTCATGATTCCGTTCGGGAAGGCCAAGGTGGTGCGAGAAGGCAGCGACCTGACCGTCGTGACCTACGGGGCCACCGTGCAGCGGTCGCTGGTCGCCGCCAAGGAACTGGAGGAGCGGACCGGAGCCTCGATCGAGGTCATCGACCTCCGCTCCCTGTCGCCGGTGGATTGGGAGACCATTCACGCCTCGGTCCGGAAAACCAGCCGGGCGCTGGTGGTGTACGAGGACTCGCTGTCCTGGGGATACGGCGCGGAGATCGCCGCGCGCATCGCGGATGAGACGTTCGCCTGGCTGGATGCGCCGGTCCGGCGCCTCGCGGCTACCGATACGTTCGTGGCCTACGCGCCGGAGCTGGAAGACGTGATTCTCCCCCAGAGCGAGGGCATCGGGAAGGCGATGGAAGAACTACTTCGGTGGTAGGGCGTTTTCCGGCAACCTAGCGTCGGAGCGTCCTCGCGTCGTCATTTGAAAAACAGCATCATCCCCCAGCTCACCACTGAAATGCCCATCGACGCCATGGCCACAGTCTTGTGGAAGTGGTTCCAGTCCTCGCGGTCCTTGGCGTCGTGGGCCAGGCTGGTGCCGGCGTAGGTGAAGCCGGCGCTGGCGGCGATGAAGAGGAGCGAGTGAATGGTGCGCTTGGTCTGTCCGACGGAGTTCTTCCGGCTGTCCCAGAGATTCCAGAGGCCGGTGACCGTGTTCACCGCGAAGACCGCTCCGGTGGCCATCGCGAACGGCTTGTGAAGCTTTGTGGCCCACTCCGGCGGATCGTTCCGGTGCTTGAGGATCTGTTCGCCGGTGACATAGGAGCCGATGAACAGCGGGATCATCGAGTAGCTGAGCACCCGGTGCACCTTGAGGCGGGCCTGGTAGAACCCGCTGTATTCGACCGCGCGGGTGCGCTTTCTGGTCCGCGCCGTATCCGCGGCCGGGGAAGGCTCACCCGAGAGTGCCAGCCAATCGATGCTGGAGGCCATGATCAGGGGCGCCGCGGACGCCGTGCTCGCGGTCGCCGGCGCCGGCGTGGTGTCGGGCACGGCGGGTGACGCACCGGCGAGGGCCGGCAGCAGCCGGGCAATGAGCGTGAGGGCGGTATGCATCGGATCCGCTTGAGTTTGCAGGACCTATGCCACCCTCGGACTGACGCTTCTTGCACGCCGGGGCGCCGGTCCGCCGCCGGGTCGGGCCCGCCGGGGCGATCGGGCCCGGGACTGTCGCACGGCGGGGACGGGTCCCGCGCGAAACCTTGCGCTCCCTCGGCCGGCTCCCCCATCGCCGCAGGCCGGTCACGCTTCCTGCGCGTGGTCGCCGGCCGCCGGTTCCCCGCCTCCAGGCAACCTTTTGAGGCCCTAGTGCGTCTAGGCCCTAGACAGGCTATGTTCTTGGCATGACACCATCCTCCAGGCGGGACATGCTCCCCGGGACCCTCGACATGCTGGTCTTGAGCACCCTGACCACCCAGTCCATGCACGGGTACGGGATCGCCCAGCACATCAGGCGACTGTCGCTGGACATGCTCAAGGTGGAAGAAGGCTCGCTGTATCCCGCGCTGCAGCGGATGCGGCAGAAGGGCTGGATCAAGTCCGAGTGGAAGCAGACCCCCAACAACCAGCGGGCCCGCTACTACTCGATCACCCCGCTCGGCCGCCGGGAGCTGGGGACGCAGGAGGCGGGGTTTGCCGAGCAGATGGCGGCGATCCGCCGGGTCATGCGGCCGGCCTGATCCGGCGGACCACACCAGCACTCGAGGTCACCATGCGCGAATGGCTGGCGCGGCTCCGCGACTGGCTTCGTCGTGACCGGCTCGACCGGGAGCTGGCCGACGAACTGCGGTTCCACCGGGAACAGCTCGAGCGCGATGCCCGGGGCGAAGGTGCTCGCGAGGACGAGGCGCCGTTTGCGGCGCGCCGCCGACTCGGCAACGCGACTCGCCTCAAGGAAGAAGCCCGGGACCGCTGGTCGGTTCCCTGGCTCGACCACTTCCAGAAGGACTTGCGCTACGCGCTGCGGGGGCTGCGGCGATCGCCCGGCTTCACCGCCACGGTGGTGCTCACCCTCGGGCTCGGCATCGGCGCCAACGCCGCCATGTTCGGCGTCGTCGACCGGCTGATGTTCCGGCCCTATCCCTACCTGCACGAGCCAGGCCGGGTCCGGCGGATCTATGTCCAGTCGTCCGACCGTGACCGGACCCGGATCTCTTCGGGCATGGAGTACACCCGGTATCTGGATCTCAAGAAGTGGTCCAGCTCCTTCGACCTCTATTCCGGCGTCGCCGAAGGCAACATGGCGATCGGCACGGGGGACGCGGCGCGCGAGCGTCCGGTCCTCTCGGTGAGCGCGTCCTTCTTCGATTTCTTCGATGCCCGGCCGGCGCTGGGCCGTTTCTTCGTCCCCGCGGAAGACGTCACGCCCAAGGGCGCGCCCGTGGCCGTTCTGGGATACGCCTTCTGGCAATCGGAATTCGGTGGCCGCAACGTGCTGGGGGAGACGCTGCAGGTCCGGAATATTCCCTGTACTATCATCGGCGTGGCGCCCAAGGGCTTCATCGGGATTCCCGAGGGAGAGGCGCCGGCGCTGTACATCCCGATCACGACCTATGCCGGGAACGCGGATAGCCGGGAGGACGCCACCACCTATTTCACCACCTATCACTGGGGATGGATGGGCGCGATCGTTCGGCGCAAACCCGGCGTGAGTGACGCGGCGGCCTCGGCCGACCTGAGCCAGGCCCACCTCAAGAGCTGGAACGTGGAACGAATCGAGGACCGGGAGCTGCCACCGGCCGAGCTGGCGAGGCCGGCGGCGATCGCGGGAGCGGTCAAGGCCGCCGCGGGTCCCGACCCGGGGCTCGAGTCCAAGACGCTGCTCTGGGTAACCGGGGTCGCGCTGATCGTCCTGCTGATCGCCTGCGCCAACGTCACCAACCTGATGTACGCCCGGGTGCTCCAGCGGCAACGGGAGTACGCGGTCCGCCTGGCGCTTGGGGTGAGCCGCGGCCGCCTGTTCGCCCAGTCGCTGACCGAGAGCCTGCTGCTCGCGGGTATCGGGTGCGTGGTGGGAGTGGCCATTGCGCAATGGGGCGGGGCCGCTCTCCGGCGGCTGTTCATCCGTGACGGGACCGCGCTCGACGTGGTCACCGACTCGCGCAGCCTCCTGGTCGCGGCGGCCCTGGCCTCCGCCGCCGGAGTGCTCACGGCCGTGGGCCCGGCCCTGCTCGCAGTGCGCGGCGACCTTGCCGGCACCCTCAAGACCGGCGCCCGGGAAGGGACCTACCGGCGCTCGGGCACCCGCACCGCGCTTCTGGTCCTGCAGGGTGCGCTGTCGGTGATCCTCCTGATCGGTGCGGGGCTCTTCGTCCGGAGCCTCAGTCATGTTCGCGGCATGCGGCTCGGCTACGACGCGGACGCCGTGCTGATCGTGAACCGCAATCTGCGGGGCACCCAGATGGACAGCGCCGGGCAGGTGCTCCTCCGGCGGCGTCTCCTGGATGCGGCCGAGGCGATTCCCGGGGTCGAAAATGCCGCCTGGGTGAGCAGCGTTCCCTTCTGGAGTACCTCGAGCACCGACCTCTTCGTGGCCGGAATCGATTCGGTCCGTCGCCTGGGGCGATTCACCTTTCAAACCTCGACTCCCGACTATTTCCAGGCGATGGGCACCATAATCGTGCGCGGGCGCCCCTTCACGGCCGAAGACCGCGCCGGCGCCCCCCGCGTCGTGGTGGTGAGTCAGGCCATGGCGCGGGTGCTCTGGCCGGGCCAGGAGGCCCTCGGCAAGTGCATTCGGGTCAGCGCCGACACGATGCCGTGCACCACCGTGATCGGCATCGCGGAGGACGCGATCCAGCGCGGCCTGCTCACCGACCAGCGCCTCCGCTACTACCTCCCGATCGAACAGTACCATCCGGCCGGCGGCTCCTTCCTGCTGGTGCGCATGAAGGGAGACCCACCGAGCCAGGTCGAACCGGTTCGCCGGGCGCTGCAGCGGGTGATGCCGGGACAGACCTATGTCACGGTGCGGCCGCTGCAGGAGCTGGTGGACGGGGAGCGGAGGTCATGGCAGATCGGCGCCACGATGTTCGTGGCGTTCGGCGTGCTGGCCCTGCTGGTGGCGGCGGTGGGGCTCTACGGCGTGATCTCCTACAACGTGGCGCAGCGGATGCACGAGCTGGGCGTACGAATCGCACTGGGCGCTCAGGCGACGGACGTCGTGCGGCTGGTCGTGGGGCAGGGGATTTCCTTCGCCATGGCGGGCGTGGCCCTGGGGCTCGGAGTGGCCCTGCTGGTAGCTGGCTGGATCCAGCCGCTGCTCTTCCAGCAGTCGGCCCGGGACCCGGTGACCTATGGTGTCGTCGGGGCGCTGTTGCTGGCGGTGGCCCTGGTGGCGAGCTCCATGCCCGCGCTGCGCGCCACCCGGGCCGATCCCAACACCGCCCTCCGGTCCGACTGAAGGGAGACAGTCCATGCGTGAATGGCTGGCGCGGCTTCGCGACTGGTTCCGCCGGGACCGGCTCGACCGGGAGCTGACCGACGAGCTCCGGTTCCACCGGGAGCAGCTCGAGCGCGATGCCCGGGCCGAAGGCGCTCGCGCCGACGAAGCGCCGTATGCCGCCCGGCGCCGCCTGGGCAACGCCACCCGCCTCAGGGAGGAAGCCCGGGACCGCTGGTCGTGGCCCTGGCTCGATCATTTCCAGAAGGATCTCCGCTACGCGCTGCGCGGGCTGCGGCGGTCCCCCGGCTTCACTGCCACGGTCGTCCTGACGCTGGGCCTGGGGATCGGCGCCAACGCGGCCATGTTCGGCGTGATCGACCGGCTGATGTTCCGGCCGTTTCCGTTTCTTCGGGATCCGGGTCGAGTCCACCGGATTTACCTGATCAACGAGACCCGCGGGCGGACCGAAATCAGCTCCGGGTTCGAGTACGCCCGCTATCTCGACATGAAGCGGTGGACCAGCTCGTTCTCCCAATTCGCCGGCTTCGCCCAGCGCTCCCTCGCGGTTGGAGTGGGCGATGCGGCCCGGGAGCGCCCGGTTGCCGTGGTCAACACCTCGTTTTTCGATTTCTTCGACCTGCGGCCGGCGCTGGGCCGGTTCTTCGTCGCCGCGGAGGACAGTACGCCGCGGGGCGCTCCCGTCGCCGTACTCGGCTACCGGTTCTGGATGAGCGAATTCGGCGGCCGCAACGTGCTGGGGCAGGTCCTCCAGGTTCGGAACGTTCCCTGTATCGTCATCGGGGTTGCCCCAAAGGGTTTCATCGGGGTGGCCGATGCCGAGCCGCCTGCGCTCTTCATGCCGATCACCACCTTCGCCGGCAATGAGCCCAACCATAGACAGGCGACGACCTACTTCACCCGCTACAACTGGGGCTGGATGAGCGTGATGGTGCGCCGGAAGCCGGGCGTGAGCGTTGCGGCCGCCTCCCTCGACTTGAGCAACGCACACGCCAGGAGCTGGAACGCGGAGCTGGACATCGAGCCGAGCGGGACGCCCGCTGCGCTGGCCAGGCCCCGCGCGATCGCCGGGCCGCTGAAGGAGGCAGCAGGACCCAATGCCGGGCTCGAGTCGAAGACCCTGCTCTGGGTGACCGGCGTGGCGGGAATCGTGCTGCTGATCGCCTGCGCCAACGTGGCCAATCTGATGTTTGCGCGGATGCTGCGCCGTCGGCGTGAAACCGCGGTGCGCCTGGCGCTCGGCGTGAGCCGCCGGCGTCTCCTGGCGCAGGGCCTCATCGAGAGCCTGCTGCTCGCGGGGCTCGGCGGCGTGGCCGGCATCGCGATCGCCCAATGGGGCGGCGCCGCGCTGCGGCGGCTGTTCCTCCGGGACGGCTCCAGCCTGGAGATCCTCACCGACTGGCGCACTCTGGCCGTCGCCGCAGTGGTCGCGACGGTGGCCGGAGTGGTGACCGGGATCGGCCCCGCACTGCTGGCGACTCGCGGAGACCTCACGACCAGCCTCAAGGCGGGCGCGCGCGAAGGCACCTACCACCGGTCCCGGATCCGGGCCGGCCTCCTGGTCCTCCAGGGCGCCCTCTCGGTCATCCTCCTGATCGGCGCCGGGCTCTTCGTTCGAAGCCTGGAGCATGTGCGCACCATGCCCCTGGGCTATGACGCCGAACCGGTGCTCCTGGCCGAGCGCAACCTTCGGGGGATGGTGATGGGGGACAGCGAGCAGGCTGTCCTCGGTCGCCGGATGCTGGAAGCCGCGCAGGCGATTCCCGGCGTGGAGCACGCCGCCTGGATAAGCGCGGTCCCCTTCTACAGCACGTCGGGCACCAACCTCCATGTTGCGGGAATCGATTCGGTTCGAAAGCTCGGGCGTTTCACCTACCAGACCTCGACGCCCGACTACTTCCTGACCTTCGGGACCCGCATCCTTCGCGGCCGGCCGTTCACCGCCGAAGACCGGGCCGGCGCGCCGCGAGTGGCCGTCGTCAGTGAGGCCATGGCCAAGGCACTCTGGCCCGGCAAGGACGCCCTGGGCCAGTGCATGCGGGTCGGGGCAGATACCATGCCGTGTACCACCGTCATCGGTATCGCCGAGGACGCGAACCAGCGCAGCCTCATCGACGACAGCAAGTTTCACTATTACCTCCCGATGGAGCAATTCCATCCGGCGGAGGGTTTCGCCGTGCTGCTCCGGATGCGGGGCGACGCGGCGAGCCAGGTCGAGCCGGTGCGCAAGGCGCTCCAGGCCATCATGCCGGGGGAGACCTACGTCACGGTGCGCTCAATGGGGGAGCTGGTGGATCGGCAGCGCCGCTCCTGGAAGGTCGGGGCGACGATGTTCGTGGCGTTCGGGGTCCTCGCGCTGCTGGTCGCCGCCGTCGGGCTCTACGGCGTGATCACCTACAACGTCGCGCAGCGGATGCACGAGCTCGGCGTGCGGGTTGCCCTCGGCGCCCAGTCAGGGGACGTGGTGCGGCTGGTGGTGGGGCAGGGGGTCCGGTTCGCCGTGGCAGGCGTGCTGGTGGGTCTGGCCCTCGCGCTGTTCGCCGCAAAGTGGATCCAGCCGCTCCTGTTCCAGCAATCGGCCCGGGATCCCGCCACCTACGGCGCGGTCGGCGCGCTGCTGGTGGCGGTGGCGCTGGTGGCGAGCGCGGTGCCGGCGCTCCGCGCCACTCGCGCGGATCCCAACACCGCCCTGCGGAGCGACTGAGCGACTACGGCCGCTGCAGGTGGAAGGTCACGGGATCACCGTCGCCCACCCGGGCGCCGGACAACGGAACCCCGAATCCCTGCGAGTCCAGCAGCAGCTTCACTGCCCGGCCCTGCTCTTTCTCGAACGAGAAGCGGCTCCTCGGCGAGGACCGGATCGCGAAGGTCCCGTCGTCCTGCTTGAGCAGCCGTTCGGGGCCTTCGCCCAGCACCTGGATCATCAGCCGGCCATTCTCGTCGAACACCCGATAGGTCCGCCGATACTGGGCGTAGGAATCGTGCAGCCCGAGGTTGAGCCGGTCGAGTTTGAGCACGTAGGTCCCGCTCAGTCCCTTGCGCTCGTCCGGAGGCACCAGCGCATCCCCCAGGCGCCGCTCGGCCGCCGCCGGCGCCGCCGGGAGCGGCTCCAGGCCAAGGACGGCGCGGGCCAGCGCGCGGGTGATGGCGTAGGCATTCTGGCCCTCGGTATTGGTCAGGACCACGATAGTGAGCGAGTCTCCCGGAAAATCGTACAGGCTTCCGCTGTAACCGAAGAGTGAGCCGTGCTGCCCGATCCGGACGTGGGCGTCCTCGTGGTTGATCGTCAGGGCCAGTCCGTAGTGGGCCATCGAATCCTGGGCGCTCATCAGGATGGCGGCACCCTCGGCGGTCTGCATCTGCCGCACGATGTCGGGTCGGAGCAGCTTGCCGGTTTGGAGGGCGGACCAGAGGCGGGCCAGATCCTCCACCGTGCTGCAGAAACGCAGGTCGGCGTTGTAGGCCATGTCGTTCTCGTTGGCCGGGACGAATCCTCCCTCGAACCGCCGGTACGCGTGGGAGAGGTTCCGCGCCAGGGAATAGTCGTCGCAGTAGGTGGTGCTGATGAGGCCCGCCGGCTCGAAGATGTTCTGGCGGACATAGTCGTCGAAGCGCTGCCCCGAGACCCGCTCCACGACCGTCACCAGGAGCTGGAACCCCGAAATGGACCAGTCCCACCGGGTTCCCGGCTCGTTGACCCACTGCTTGCCGGCGTAGAGCGCCATCACCTCGTCGAGCGCCTTGGGCTGGCGGCTGGTGGCGTCGATCGGGTCTCCCAGATAGTGGTAGTCCACGATGCCCGAGGTGTGGTTCAGCAGTTGCCGGACGCTGACCCGGTGCCCCTGCATCGGGAACTCGGGGATGTAGAGGGAGACGTCGTCGTCGAGCGCCAGCTTGCCGCGCTCGACCAGCTGCAGCACCGCTACTCCCGTGAACGGGAGCATCGGGCCCACCACGTGGTACACCGTCTCCTTCCGGGACGGCGCCTCGAGGCCGAGATCGGCAAATCCGTAGCCCTGATGCAGCAACACGGTGGCATTCCTGCGCACCAGCACCGAGGCGCCCGCCACGTGCTCCCGCGCGATGACCTGTCTGACGATCGAATCGAGGCGGGCGGGCAGCGTCTGTGCTCGCGCCGGCAGGACGGGGGTCATGGCCAGCAGGGCCAGGACCCGGCAAGGGTGGCAATTCATGCGGTGGTCTCCACGTCAGGCGCCGCCGGCCCGGCGACATACCATCAGCTCGGTGCTCGGGCTCTCGCGTTTGGCACGAACCAGCATCCGCTCGATGGGGTAGAGGGCCGCGCCCAGCGCCCAGCCAAGCGGCTCTCCCAGCATCGCGGGAGCGACCATCGCGGTCCAGGCCCACCGGGCCATCCGGGACCGCGTGTCGGCCGGGTAGTTCATCAGCACGAACATCGGCACCCGATTCACCACGGTAAGGCCTGCCGCTTCCACCAATCGGACGCTTTCGGCCAGCGGCCGGCTGGCCTGGTGTCTCACCCGTTCGGTGTCATGGCGCAGGAAGTTGTCGGACCAGAGAAACCAGCCACCCGGCCGGAGGAGCGCGGCGATGTTCCGGAAGGCGCGTCCATAGGCAACGTCATCGACGATGTGAAAGAGCACGTCGAAGGCCGAAATCGCGTCGAACGAGGCGGCGCGCAGGGGGATCGGGTCGGAGCCTCCGATATCGGCGCGCACGAAGCGGCTGCCCGGAAAGCAGCGGGACAGCTCCTCCACGGCGACGTCGGTGAGGTCGAGCCCGGTGACCCTGGCGCCCAGCCGCTTCCAGCGATCCACATAGAAACCGGTGCCCGCGCCCACGTCGAGGACCGAAGCCCCGTTCCACTCGCTCCCCAATCCTCCGACGACCCGATCGAACACCCCTCCCCGCACGTTGTACATCCATTGGTTGAACCGGCGTCCCAGTCGCAGGTAACCGACCCCCGCGAGCGAATAGTGCTCCCGGAGCCGTGATTCCCAGTAGTCCCTGTTGTCGAATGGAGTGCCCGGCGAGGTCACCCCATCGCCTCGCGAATCTCGCTCGCGGCGGCGGTGAGGTTTTCGACGTCGCGCGAGATCGCGCGAGCTTGCTGGGTGGCGCTGGTGACGTCGTTCAGCGCGCCGATCCCGCCGGTGCGCAGCTTGATCAGGTCGAGCCGGAGGTTCCGCATCGCCAGCTCGCTCGATTCGAAGCGCTGGAGCAGGGCGTCCCGCTTGGCCGAAAGCTCGGTGGCGGTCTTCACCTGGCGCTCCAGGATGCCGATCTGCCGGTTGCGCTCCTCGCTGTCTTCCCGAAGCGTGAGCATGTCGAGCTGGGCCTTGATCCGGTCGGTCGCGCCGGTGCCGAAGCTCTGGTCCATATCGTTGAGCGTCCGGGCCAGGTCGGAGGCCGACTCGTAGAGGCGCTCGGCGGTTTCCACGACCTCCGGCAGCTGCTTCCGATCCGCTTCGGGCAGCTGCTGCATCATCCGGAGGATGTTCTTCCGGTCGTCGAGGATGTGGTTCATCCGGTCGTAGTACACGCCCAGCTCCGCGGCCACCGGGGCGGCCAGCGCCTTGCGGCCCTTGGCCCCGGGAATCCTGATCGCGTCGGCGGCGGGGGGCGGGTTCAGCACGTCGCGCCAGCTGTAGCCGGCTTGCCAGAGCTGGGAGTAGCTCTTAAGCAGCGGGAAGCCGAAGCCGGCGGCCACGAACAGGAACCAGGGCCCGTTGGTGATGCCGGTGGCGAGGTTGAGCAGGAAACAGCCGCCGGTTGCCGCGGCCCACTTGGCGAACTGGCCCCGGACCTTCTGCACCACCCGCGGCTCGCCGGTATCGGTCAGTCCCAGGTCACCCGAGTCGTCGGCACGGACCCACTCGCCCCGGTCGTTCCTCACCCACTTCCCGCCGGCAATGCTGCCTCCCCGCGCCATCCCGCCATACCCGCGCCCGCCCGGCCCCGGTCTCGGACTCCGCGGGGCGAGCGGGGCGCCGGGGCCGGCCGGCAGCCGGGGCCGCTCCGAGGGCGAGTTGGGCCGGGGGCGGGTCCCCGCCGGGCTCTTGCGCGAGGGCGCGCGCGGCACGGCGGCGGTGGGCCGGTACCCAGTGACGGTCCGGCTCTCCAGCGAGCGACGCAGCGCGTCGGCGGTGGGCCACCGGTTCTCGGGGTCCTTCTCCAGGCACCGCGCAATCGCGAGCGAGAGATCCTCCGGAACCCCGTCGAGGGTCTCGTGGAGAATCGGCGCGGGCTCGGTGATCTGCTTCATCAGAATGCCGGCGACCGTCGGTGCGTTGAACGGGAGCTGGCCGCTGGTCATCTGGTAGGCGACGACGCCCAGTGAATAGAGGTCGGAGCGACCGTCGATTTCCCGCTCGCCGGCGGCCTGCTCCGGGCTCATGTACTGGGGAGTGCCGATGGCCACTCCGACCCCGGTGAGCGTGGCGCTCGAGGTCTGCGAGACCGCCTTCGCGATACCGAAGTCCGTGACCATGACCCGGCCGCGGGTGCCCTCGAGCAGGATGTTGTCCGGTTTGATGTCCCGGTGAATCACCGAGACGGCATGGGCGGCGGAGAGCGCATCGGCGGTCTCCTTCATGATGCGCCGGACCTCGTCGGGGGGAAGCTTGCCCCGGCGCTTGAGGCGCCCGCCGAGCGACTCGCCCTCGACCAGCCCCATGATGAAGTACACGATGCCGGCGCCCTGGCCGACATCGTGGATCGGGACGATATGGGGATGCGACAGCCTGGCGGCGGTCTGCGCCTCGCGGGTGAATCGCTCGCGGATTTCTTTCTGAAAGGCCAGCTCCGGCGGGAGCACTTTGATGGCGACACGCCGATGGAGCCGTTCGTCGCGGGCCCGGTACACGACGCCCATCCCGCCGCGGCCGATTTCTCCTTCGAGTGTGTAAACATCGCCCAGCGCCTCCTTGAGGCGCTGCGCGAGAGGCCGCTCGTTAATGTCGGTTGGACCGGTCATTCGACCATGGGTCTCGCGTCAGAAACGATGTTCGTACAACAGCTTACCAATTTGTCGGATAATTGTCCGCAGGGCAACCACGTTTCAGCCCTGCCGGGTCCAACCGAACGACGTCACCGCGGACCCCGGGAATATGCCAAGTCGGCTCGCCAGGTCGTTTTGGCATGGCTCCGAGAGCCCCTTGGGGGCGTTATTTCAGTCTCCCGGGCGGCGTAAGTGTATCAACGGATGGCTGATAGCCCACATTGCTCCGCGAAGGGACCTATGGCATCGACCATGCCCCTCCACGGGCATCCTCGGGGCGCTCCGTGTGCCGCACCGGCCATGGAACGTCCCGTTAGCATGAAAGGCAACCGAAATGACTGAACGACTGACCCTCCCGGTCCTCCCGCTGCGCGACGTGGTGCTCCTTCCGGGAGTCACGACCTCGATCGGCGCCGGCCGGCCGGGTACGGTGCGGGCAATCGAAGCGGCGTTGGCCACACCCGACCACCTCGTGTTCGCCATCTGCCAGCGCGAGAACACCGAGCAGGTCACCTCCGAGGGTCTCTACACGATCGGCACCATCGCCAAGGTCGGGCAGCTGCAGCGCGGGCTGGCCGGAATGCAGCTCTTGCTGCACGGCGAGCGGCGCGGCATCGTGATGCACGTTTCCGAGAAGAACGGGTACATGGAGGCCATCGTCCGCGAGGCGGAAGAGATGGCGCCCCTGTCACCGGAGGATCCGGCGTTCGTGGGACTGTATCGCGAGGTGCGTCAGCGCGCCTCCGAGCTGGGGCAGAAGTCCGGGCTTCCGGAAGAGGTGGTCCAGCAGGTACTGAACGGTGTCAATGATCCGGGCCGGTTTGCCGACCTGGTGGCGGGCTACATCGATATTCCCGCGCCGCAGCGGCAGGGCCTGCTGGAGGCCCTCTCGGTCGAGGAGCGGCTGCGCCGGGTGCTGGTGCTGGTCCAGCGCCAGATCGCCGTGCTGGATGCGCAGGAAGACATCAAGTCCCAGGTCCAGGAGGAGCTGGGCGAGCGGCAGCGGGAGATGTTCCTCCGCGAGCAGATGAAACAGATCCGCAAGGAGCTCGGCGAAGAGGACGAGGCCGACGAGCTGGAAGAGCTGCGCCAGAAACTGGCGTCGCTCGAGCTGACCCCGGAAGCCCGCAAGGAAGTGGATCGGGAGCTGGGCCGGCTGGACCGGATCGGGCGCGAGTCCATGGAGACCCAGGTCATCCGGAACTACCTGGAGACCATCTCCGAGCTGCCCTGGAACACCCGGAGCGTGGAACACCTCGATCTCAAGGAAGCCTCAGACATACTCGAGGCCGATCACTACGCCCTGGGAGACGTGAAGGACCGGATTCTCGAGTTCCTGGCGGTGCGACAACTGCGCCAGGAGGCGGAGCGCGCCCGCACCGCGACCACGGCGGAGCACCCCACCGCCGAACATCCCGCGGCCGCGCCCGCGGCGGCGGTTCCCGCGTCGGTGGCGGAAGCGGCCGGCACGCCTCCTCCAGCCCCGGCCGTGGACCCGAAGCGCGACCCCGAAACCAAGTCCTCGAAGGGCCCGATCCTGCTCTTTGTCGGCCCTCCCGGGGTCGGCAAGACCAGTCTGGCGAAGTCGATCGCCCGCTCGATGGGACGGAAGTACGTGCGGATCTCGCTGGGCGGCGCCCGCGATGAGGCCGACATCCGCGGCCACCGCCGCACCTATGTCGGCGCGATGCCCGGCCGGATCATCCAGGGCCTCAAGCAGGCCGGCACCAAGAACCCGGTCTTCCTCCTGGACGAGGTGGACAAGCTCGGCGTCTCCTTCCAGGGCGACCCCGCCTCGGCGCTGCTCGAGGTGCTGGACCCGGCCCAGAACGACAGCTTCACCGACCACTACCTCGGGGTGCCGTTCGACCTCTCGGAGGTGCTGTTCATCGCCACGGCCAACTTCCTCCAGAACATCCCCGGCGCGCTGCTGGACCGGATGGAAGTGGTGGAGTTCTCGGGCTACACCGAGGCGGAGAAGCAGGAGATCGCCCGACGCTACCTGATCCCGCGCCAGCTGGAGGAAAACGGGCTGATCGGCCGGCCGGTCAGCATCACCGACGAGGCGCTCCGGGAAATCATCAGCGGGTACACCCGTGAGTCCGGGGTCCGCCAGCTGGAGCGAGAGATCTCGAAGGTGGCCCGAAAGATCGCCCGGCGGTTCGCGGCCGACGGCGCCTCGGAGGTCGCCATCGACGCGACCATGATGAACGAGCTCCTGGGCCGGCCCAAGGTCCATCCCGAGAAGGCGGCGCGCCAGGATGCCACCGGCGTGGCCACCGGGATGTACTACAGCCCGGTCGGCGGCGACATCATGTTCGTGGAGGCTTCCACCATGCCGGGCAAGGGCGAGCTGGTCCTGACCGGGCAGCTGGGCGACGTCATGAAGGAAAGTGCGCGGGCCGCATGGACCTACGCCCGCTCCCACGCGGCGGCGCTCCGGATTCCCGACGAGATGTTCAGCCGCGACGTCCATATCCACGTACCGGCGGGCGCCATTCCCAAGGATGGGCCGTCGGCGGGAGTGACCATGGCCACGGCGCTCATCTCGGCCATGTCGGGCCGGCCGGCGAGTCACGACATCGCCATGACCGGCGAGATCACCCTCCGGGGACGGGTGCTGCCCATCGGTGGACTCAAGGAAAAGATCCTGGGTGCCGAGCGGGCCGGCATCATCCGGGTGCTGATTCCGAAGGAGAACGAGGCCGATCTGGAAGACCTGCCGGCGGCCGTCCGGGCCAAGATGCAGATCTTCCCGGTGCAGGAGCTGGGCGAGGTGCTCGCCCTGACCCTGCGCGGCGCCTCGTTCCGCGAGGGACGCCTCCTCTTCGGCGAAGAGAGTCCCCGTGACGTGCAGCCGCTGTCGGCGGGGTATCACTAGCCACCGGCTAGCGAGTAGCGAATAGCCAGTAGCGGTAGAGATCGGTAAGCAGTGAGCCTTGACCTGTAACCGATGACGGCGGCGGTGGTGGCGCGAAAGTGCTGCCCCGCCGCCAAGCCGTTAAATTGGGTCATTCTCGATTGGAGCGTTTTGGTGCTGCGTACCACTTCCGCAATTCTCGCACTGACCGGTGTTACGGGCGTACCGGGAGCTCGTTCCGCGCCGCGGCCGGCTGTCCGCCTGGCCCCCGACACGCTATACGCGCTGGCCGTCGATTCGGCCAAGTACCCCCGGGAGCCGTTCGTATACCTCCTGGACGACGGGGTGCTGCGCTTCGAGGCCGACGGCCGGGGCAGCCGCACCTATCGGCAAGTGGTCCAGGTCCTCAAGGAGGACGCCATCGACCAGTGGGCCGAGCTCTCGTTCTCCTTCGAGCCTCGCCACCAGAAGCTCACGCTCAACTGGGCCAGGGTGGTTCGGCCGGACGGCACCGTCATCAGCGACAAGCCGGGCATCACCCAGGACGCCGATATCCCCGCCGCGATGGGCGATCCGTCCTACGTCGAGCAGAAGGTGCGCCGCATCTCACTGCCCAACGTGCGGCCCGGCACCATCGTGGACTACAGCTACACCCTGGAAGAGCTCAAGCCGTTCCGGGCCGGCGATTTCTTCGCTCCCTGGCGGGTGAATCCGGGGCTGCTGGTCCGCCGCTCCCGGCTGATGCTCGACACCCCGGTCGGCTTCGAGCCCAAGGTCGTGGCCAAGAACCTCACCTTCAAGCCGGTGACCGTCGAAGCCGCCGGGCGCCGGCTAGTCACCTGGGCGACGCAGGATGTCCCCAAGATCGAGCCCGAGCTCTTCGCCGCCGACTCCAACGGCGTGGACATGTCGATCAACATCAGCGCTCCCTCGTCCTGGCAGGACATCGGGAGCTGGTACGCCGGCCTGGCCCGGGACCGCTACGCCGTGACCCCCGCGGTGGACCGCAAGCTCGCCGTGCTGGTCCAGGGCGCCCGTACGCTGGAGGACTCGATCAAAGCGATCCACAAGTACGTGTCGCAGGACGTCCGCTATGTCGCCATCTCGCTCGGCATGGGCGGCTATCAGCCCCGCTCGGCCGCCGACGTGGTGGCCACCGGCTACGGCGACTGCAAGGACAAGGCGACGCTGTTCATCACGCTGGCCAAGCGGCTGGGCGTCACCGCCTATCCGGTGCTGCTCTCCGCGGGCGGTCGGGTGGAGCGCGGCCTGCCCACGATCTCGCAGTTCAACCACGCGATTGCCGCGGTCGAGCGTCCCGGTGGCCGGATTTTCGTGGACCTGACCGCGGGAGATGTGCCGTGGGGCAGCCTTCCCGGCGTCGACCAGGGCCAGTTCGTGCTGGTGGTGCGTCCCGACGGCAGGACCGAGGAGGTCGTCACCCCGGAGAAGGATGACGGTCAGGTGGCCAGCCGGGTGACGGTGGCGGCGGTGCTCGACACCGCCGGCTTCGGCAACGCGAAGGTGGAGATGGCCATGAACGGCTCCTCCGGCGATGCGATGCGCACGGCGCTGGAACGGGAGCCGATGGATTCCACCGCGAAGGCGCAGTACCTGCGCCGCATCGCGAGCAGCGTCTACCACGAATCCGAGGGCGACAGCCTCACTTTCACCGACGAAACAACCCACGGCGGGCCGTTCCGCATCGGCTTCACGGTCCGCAACGGTCGGGCCGCGCAGCTGGCCGGCGGGGCCGCGATTCTCTCGCTGCCCTTCCTGGGCGCGCCGGGAGACGTCAAGCCGCTGATCGCCGAGCTCCGGGCCAGGACCCCGCGGCGCTTCCCGATCGATGCCGCCCTGGTGGGAGGCAACGCCAGCGGCGAGGTTGTGCTCAATGTGACGATGCCCGGGGGCTGGAAGGCCCAGCTCCCGAAGAACGTCGCGCTGACCGGCCCGTTCGGCACACTCACGCTCACCTACGCGCAGGTGGGGCGGGTGCTCACCATCAGTCAGCGCAGAGTGGGCGGGAAGGGGATCCTGGGGCCGGATCGGGTCGAGGATGTGGTGAAATGGCTGGAGCAGCTCACCACCGCGTTGCGGGAGGTGTCGTCGATCGTGGTGCTGCGGGCCTGAAACCCCGGAGCCTCCGTCCCGAAGGTCGGGACGGAGGCTCCGGCTGCTGCGCGGGTTCAGTGCTCAGGGCTTTTGTCCGACCGCGGCCGGGTTGGGCGTGAACGAGAACTTCTGGCCTCCCACCGAGGCCTCGTACATCAGGCCGCCCTTGGCCATCGTCACGATGGCCACGCCATCCCGATACGCCAGATCGACCGACACCCGCTCCTTCACCGCGATGGCGGATGCCTGGCCATTGAGCTTGAGGCGACCCTTCTTGAAGTTGTCGAGCGCCGCCTGATCCTTGAAGATCACCACCTCACTGTACTCCTGGCCGCCCAGCTGCAGGCCGACGGTCACTTGGGTGAGCGTCGAGCGCCCGATCTTCTTGCCGTGCTCATAGACCACACCCTTGCCGTGGGCTCCGCCGACCCCGACGGCGGCCTTGCCGACCGACGGGAAGACCGCGTAGCCGGCGGCGTCGGCGAGGACCTTCTCCATCCCGGCGTCCTTCTCCTTGAGCTTGGCGAGGACCGGTCCGGCGCCGGGGTCATCGCCTGGGGTCTGGCGGGCATATGAGAAATCGGGCCGCGCCACACCGATCAGGGCGATGGCGGCGAGAGCGGTCAAGCGAAGCGCACGGATTGCAGTCATGGTGTATACCTTCTCCTGTGACAGTTGTGCCAAGTCGGCCTTTGGGGTGCTGTAGGGGGACCCGAACGGTTACGGCCCCGGAGTGGGAGACGGTATCGGGTGTACCCTCCCACACGGGAGAGGCGGAGGGATCCGGACCCCGGCCAATTCCTTAGTATACGTATTCGCCCACCCTGGAGAGGGTACCCCAGGGGTTCCGGTACTTGATGCAGAGCAGGTGCCGTTTCTCAATCGAGCTCGCGATGCACACCGGGATACCGGCCGGTTCCGGCCTGCCACTGGGCCGGCCCAAAATATCATACAGAATCAAGACCCGTTTCGTATGGTCCCGGGATTCGAGCGTCTGGAGATAGCCTCGAGCGATCGGGAGGACCGCAAAGCTCAGCCACCCTGCCGTTTCGCCTGCGTCCCCCAGGAATGCGCGTTTTCCTCCCCGGTCAGAAGGACCGGAGAGCAGCACGGCCCCGCCCGTCGTGTCGACCTCGACCCAATCGAACGGGCTCCTGGCCAGGGTAAGGATCACGCCCCGGGAGCTGGGAGCCAGGGTTACGGCGGAGCCGGCCACCTCCCGCCCGAACAATGACCCCAGGGTGGTCGAGTGCACCGCTCTCCCGAAGTTGTTGAACAGGCGCACTCGGACCACGCCGAGTGAGTCCGCCGACACCACCGCCCAGCCGTTGGGTGCCGCGCTCGCCGAGATGATCGGCTCCGGGATACTGAGAAGCGTGGATTCGAAACAGTCTCGCTCCACGAACATGCCCTGCAGCCGATTCACCCAGACTTGCCCATCCCGATTCAGTATGCGGACCACGCTGGCCGTGTCGTCCAGACTTGTCGCTACCGGCGTTTCGGCCCGGTCCAGGCAGATCATCGAGTCACTGGCTTGCCTGGTGCCCTCGAAATTGCCCTGGTATCCCTTGACACTGACGTGCCGGAATTTCTCACTCCCCGCGCGGGTGGCGATGGCCGCGAAGATCTCGTACTTCGACATGGCCGCGCCGTAGGGGCGGTATTGCAGCGGCATACGACCACCGCCCAAATCGACTTCCTGCCGGAGGAAGAAGGATGGAGGCTCGAGGCGTCCCTCCACGCTCACCTCGGGGAGAAATGCCGGAAACGGCGCGAGTGCGATCGGATCGAGCTGCTGATTCGGCAGGGTGACGTGGATTTCGAGGGCGAGTGGCCGGTAGCCGATCCGTCGAAGGCCCAGATGTACCGTGCCGAAGGGAATCCCGGTCAGTCGAAACGAGCCGGACGCGTCGGTGCTCGCTGCCGCACCGATGGCGGGAACTCTGACTTCGACCAGGGCAATCGGCGTACCGCTGGTGTCCGTTACTCTCCCGGAAAGGACCGCAACCTGGCGGGGCGTCCGTGGTACTTGTGCGGCGAGGGCCGTGCTGAGAGCTGGGAGAACCGCGAGAACCAATTGCAGACCACGCACGAGCCAGACCCTCGGCCCGCGATTCACCTTTAGCTGCTCACCGCCACACGATCCCGGCCGGTCTCCTTGGCCTGCCGGAGCGCCCGCTCGGCGGCCAGCAGCAACTCCCGCATCCCGACCGCGTGCTCCGGATAGCCGGCCACTCCGCCCGACAGCCGCACCGGCATCGGCGTGCCCTCGACCACCGGCGGATTGTTCACCACCGAGGCCCGGATCTGCTCGGCGATGGCCAGCGCATCGACTGGCCCGCAGTGCCGGAGCAGGATGCCGAACTCCTCGCCTCCCATGCGAACCGCCAGGTCGCTGGCGCGGACCCGCTCGCGTATCGCGGAGGCCACGTGGGCCAAGACGTGATCGCCGACCTGGTGGCCGAGCTGCTCGTTGACCCGGCGGAAATGGTCGACGTCGAGCAGGAGAAAGGAAAGCCGTTCGCCCTCCCGCCGGGCGTAGGCCAGGACCGATTCCATTTCGTCGAGCAGCGTCCCCACCGTGAGGAACCCGGATCGCGGATCCCGGCGCAGCGCCTCGTCGAGCCGCCGGGCCCGGGCCGAACGGTGGAGCGCCGCGGAAACGGTCCGGGCCTGGACCAGGGGCCGGTCCAGCAGCTCATCCACCCCGGACTCCAGCGCCACCTCCCGCTCGACGTCGGTGTTTCCGCCGGAAACCGCGATGACCGGCGTGAGCGCCAGCCGAGGGGTGCGCCGGATCAGCCGAACCAGCGCCGGTCCCGCGGCGTCGGGCAGCGTGAGGTCGAGCAGCACCACGTCAGGTTGCTCCCGGGCCAGCGCCTCGCCGGCCTCGTGCGCGGTGGCGACGGCGGTCACCCGTAGACCCGCGGCATCCAGCCAGTCCCTCGCCGAGCCCAGCTCAGCGGAGTCCGCCAGGACGACCAGCGCCGAAGCGGGAGAGGCCGCGGTGCGCGCGACCGTTCGGGCCCAGCGCGACACCTCGGCATCGGCCTCGGAGAGCTGGACCAGCAGGTCGAGCCGGGTCCAGGGCTCGGCCAAGAGATCGATGCCCCGCGGATCGGTCACCAACGCCACCCCGATGCGGCGTTCGAATCCGCCCGACGTCCAGTGCGCTACCGCCGCCTCGGCCGCTTCGTTGGGCCCCGGAATCACGACGGCGAGATCGGGCCGTTCCGAGGCGGGAATCGCGGCGGGATCGGTGTCGATGGGCGCGGCGGTGACGGCAAACTGGGCATCCCGCAGCGCGAAGGTGAGCCGCGCGGCGAGGTCGGTGGCTCCGCCGATCAGGTGGGCACGCCACCCGAAGGCCGGGCGCTTCTGCGGCGCCGTGGGAAGGCCGAGCTCGCGGGCGGCCTCGTCGAACGCCGAGGCGATTCGCCCAATGGATGCCCCGAGGTATGCGAAGCCGTTGTCGTCCGGAACCGGGTGCTCGCCCAGCCAGCGCTCCGCCTCGCGGCTCGCGGTGGTGATCTCGGGGAAGCCGTAACTGCCGCCGGACCCCGCGAGGCGGTGGAAGCGGGTCTTGAGCGAGGCAACCGCGTCGGCCTCTCCGGCGCACGCGGCGGCAAGGTCCTTCCGGAGCTCGCCCATGCGGGCCGAGGCTTCCGAGAGGTACTCCTGGCGCAGGTTCTCGAAGAACGCATCCATCGCGTCGGTCAGGCTCCTCCTCTGAGGCTGCCGATCGCGAGCGTGGCGGCCGCCACCAGGGTCGGGGCGGTGCCCCAGTGTCCCAGCACCCGCTCGCCGTCCCGCGCGGCAAGGAGGGCGCTGCGCCCGTCCACCACCAGGAGGAAGGGCTGGCCGGGCCAGTCGCCGCTGGGCTCGACCACGCCGACCGAGGCGAAAGGCAGATCGATCGGGGCGACAGCGGAGAGGGAGAGCGTCACCCCGCTGCTCGCGGCCTTCCGCAGGGAAGGAATCAGCGGGGGATACGCATCGGGCGACGCGTGGAGCAGGATGCGCTCGGTGGCCCGGGCCGCCTCGCGCGAGGCGATCGACAACGCGCCCCGCGCCGAGGTCAGCTCCACCAGCGTGGGAGTGTCGGGCACCGATATCTGCTCCAGCGAGCGGCTCACGTCGTCCAGCGCCTGGCCCTGCCGGTCCAGGATCCGCGCCATCAAGGCGGGAGGCGGCTCCGGCCGGTATCGCTTGGGACGGCCCTCCTCCACCCGGGCGCCGCCTTTCTGCACCAGTCCCTCGAGCGCACCATACGCGTTGGCGCGCGCCAACCCGGCCGCGCGCGCGATGGCGTACCCGGTGCCCGGGCCGCCGCGGAGCAGCACTTCGTAGACCAGACTCTCGGTGGGCGTGAAGCCAAACGTCGTCAGGTCGAGCGGGGCCACTACAAGTACTCCAGCGGCCAGCCGAGGAGCCGCGCGATCAGCGCGAGCCGGAACGTCACGTCCACGACCCGGGTGTCGGGACCCTTCGACTCCTGGTGGAGCGGGTAGGCGTGGTAGGTGATCTTGTGGGTCGTGCGGGGCGCCGTTTTGAGCGCCTTGGGCCGCCACACGCCGTGCTCGTCCACCTCCGACATCAACCGCGCGAGGACTTTGGTGGCCACCGGATTGGTGTGCAGGGCGCTGATCCGGGCCAGCAGCTCGATGAAATGCAGCGCCAGCGGAATGTCCTTCGCATTGCCCTTGGAGTCGGCGACGATCGGATCGCCCAGGAGCAGCAGCTCCGGTTTGTGGACCCGCTTCCCGATCTGCCAGACGTAGGCCTTCTTCGACATCGCCAGGCCGAGGTACTGGCCCAGCCGTTCGGTGAAGCCGGCGCGCTCGCGCTGGAGGTTGGGCATGGCCGCGATCATCGCCACCGAGTACCAGGTGGGCGGATGGGCCTCGGGGTTCAGGATGGTCTTGGCGCCCGACCGGATGTAGGGCTTCTCCGCCAGCGGACTCCGGAGGAAGGCCGATACCGAGGACGCGATCTTGTGTGCCGCGCCGCGGAGGCGGGGGTCCTCGATGTATCCCGCCTCGGCCAGCGCGGCGGCGGCCGCCTCGCGCATGTGCTCCCGGGACCACTCGGCCGCCGCAGGCGAATCCTTGGAGAGCTTCGCGAATTCGAACTGCAGGAACGGGTCCTCATCGCGGGACAGCATTCGGAACAGCACCCGGTCGGCGAGCTTGAAGGGGCGGGCCGAGTGGGGGAGGCCAAGCTGCAGCAGACGCCGGTATTGGGGAATCGTCCCTACGTCCTTGATGCCATCCTTGGTCGATGCCGCCAGTCCAAGCAGGTTGCCGCCCCAGACCCCGTTGTCCTTCTGCTTCTTGACGACCACCTGCACCATCTTGGACTTGCCCACCAGGTCTTCGTCCGCAATCAGCGCCTCGGGCGAAACGGTACCGGGGTAGGCAAGCTCTCGATGGGTTCGCAGGCGGATCGATTCGCTGCCGTGTTCGAGCAACCAGCTTACCGGAACACGGTGAAAGGTGGGCAGGTCCAGATGGACTCCCGGGTTGGCGGGGGACACGTGCTGCAGAGCGCCGCAAAATAGTAGCGTCTGCTGCTACGCGGTAGTGCGACATCGAGCACCCGCACTACCCTGGTGGCGAGACGAGGGGGAAATGGGTTCCCACTCACAGGTTACCGCCTATCGACCCCCACAGCCTGGGTGCTCCAGGAACGCCCGGATGATGGCGAGCACGGTATCCGGCATTTCGGCGTGGGGCCGATGGAATGCGGTCGGGAAGGCGGTGAACCGCGCGCAGGGAATCAGCCGGGAGAGCGTGTCTCCCACGGCGAAGGGAACCACCGGGTCATTGCCTCCCCAGATCAGCAGGGTGGGTTGGGTGAGCTCCGAGAATCGGGTCTTGAGACCGCGGAAATCGAACTCCTCCAGCATCCTCGCCGCCGCCTTGGCGTATGCGGTGTCCCCGGTCTGGTCGTAGTCGGCCTCCGAGTCCGGCTCGGCCAGCCACCCCGGGTCGTGGATCGGGGTGATGAACGAGCGGTAGGCCAGGTAACGCCCCAGCCGGCGCGCCTTGGTTGGATACATCGAGTCGGCCAGCCCGCCGAGCCCGATCCGGTACCCCGCCGGCGCGATCAGAATCACCAGCTTCACACGGTCGGGGCGGGCCAGGGCGAGCGACGCGGCCAGCTCTCCGCCCATCGAATGCCCCACCACCACCACGGGCCCGCTGATCCAGGTGTCGACGAATCGGGAGAGCCGGTCCGTCATGGCAGGGAGCGAGTACGACAGGTCCGGTTTGGCACTTCCACCCATGCCGGGCAGGTCGATCGCGATCACCTTCGAGTGAGCGGCGAGCCGGTCGAAGATCGCGCGCCAGGTGGTGAGCGACTCACCGTATCCGTGGAGGAGCAGCAGGGTGGTATCTCCCTTCCCGGCGCGAATCGCGCGCACCAGGACTCCGCCGGCATCGAGCCATTCCGCAGTATGGGGCGGCCGGGGGCGCTGCCGGTCCAGCACGATCCAGAGCACGGCGAGCAGTGGCACCACCACCCACCATCGCGTGGGACGGAGCCTCATTGGCCGGGGCAGTGGAGCAGGGTGATGATGCCGGCGGGAAAGGTCGCGCGCTCGCTGGTAAGCACGAGGGTATCCCGGTCCAGGAAATCGAGGCCTTCGCCCTGGGGCTCCCTCCCGGCGATGTCGCAGACCGGCCGGTTCGGGTCCACGCGGAGATGCCCGTCGGACCCCCGGAGAAAGAAATACACGTCGCGGTAGGTGCGCACGGCCACGTGCCGCCCGTCGGGTGCGATGGCCGCATCGGTCACGACGCGGCCGGTCATCATGCTCGCCGGGATGGGGAGCCGGTCTGCTTCGGCCGGCGTCACCACCCGCCTCGTTCCCCAAGCCTCGGCCGGCACCCGGAACGTGACCACTCCCCCGCGACGGCCCTTGGTGATCAGGACGATCGCGCCATCGGGCTCGACGTAGAGAGCTTCGACGTCATGGGGCCGGTCGGGATACCGCAGCGTGAGCGACTCCGCTCCGGTGCCGGCCCGTCTCGCCGCGGCGCCGGTATCCGGCTCCGGCATCCGGTACAGGGTCACCGAGCTGCGGCGCTCGCCGTTATCGCCGGTGTCCCCGATCACCAGGCACTCCCGGTTGCCGCAGGGTCCCCGGCCCAGGGCTTCCCAATCGACGTTCGACGCGCCACGCACCGGGTAGACGCCGAGCGCCGCCCCGGTGGTGTCGGTGAGGAAGAGGACGGGATCACCGCCCGAATCGTTCATGGTCCAGAGCAGACCGGGATGCCGACGGCTGGCGACCACACCCGAGCTCTCGTCGAGCCGGGGATTCTTGAAGGTGCCGGTGCGCCGGGACACGGCCTGGGTCGGATTCTGAGCGACGCCACCGAGCGTGAGCGCGGACACCAGGAGCGCCAGCCAGGCCCAGGCACGCCTCACAGGGCGAAGACCAGCAGCACGCCGCCAGGATTGCTCACCGAACCGATGTCCGCGAATGCCCCGTTGGCGCCGAGTCCCCACCAACCGCCGATGCCCGACAGCACCGCTATGTACTCCTTGCCGTCGGGGCCGGAGAAGGCGATGGGGCTGCCGATGATGCCCGAGGGCGTCTTGAACCGCCAGAGCTCACGGCCGGTCCGCTGGTCGAGCGCCTTGAGCCATCCATCGAGGGTGCCGTAGAACACCAGGCCCCCCGCGGTGGTGAGCGCACCGCTCGCCACCGCCAGGGGTTCCTTCACTTCCCAGGCGATGGTTGCGGCTGCCGCGTCCCAGGCGATGAAGCGGCCACGGTTACCGCCGGGTCCCGCGGTCATCTTGACGGAAACGCCCGAATACGGCTCCCCGGCGGCGTAGGCTGCGGGGCTGATCCGAAGCTCCATGCAGAGGTTGTTGAGCGGGAGATAGAACAGGTTGGTCAGCGGCGAATAGGCCGCCGGCTCGAGAAACTTGGCCCCGATGCTTCCCGGACAGACGCCGGTGGTAACCGGCCCGGGTATCGCGCGCCGTGCCGCGCCCGCGCCCGGCGGGGCCGAGGGGGCGGGCGCGGCATACTGAGGGTCGCGCTGGGGAAGGCCGCTGCTCAGGTCGATGGCGCGGGCCCAGTTGGCGGGGCCGAAGCGCTCAGCCACCAGTACGCGCCCGGTGGCGCGGTCCAGCGCATAGGCGAAACCGTTCCGGTCGAAGTGCACCAGCGCCTTGACCGGGGCGCCGTGAATCGTGAGGTCCACCAGGATGTTCTCATTGGACCCGCCATAGCCCCACTCGTCGTGCGGAGTCATCTGAAAGGCCCAGCGTACCTTCCCGGTCGCGGTCTCCCGCGCCAGGATCGACGAAGTCCACTTGTTGTCTCCCGGACGCTGCGCCGGGTTGCCGGGCGCGGGCTGGTCGGTTCCGTAGTAGACCAGGTTGAGCCCGGGATCGTAGGAGATCCATCCGGAAGCGGTGCCGCCTCCCTGACGCCACGCCTCTCCACCCCAGGTCGTCGCGCCGAGATCCCGGCCCTGGTGCGAGACGTAGTTGGGATTCGGGGCGGCGTCGATCAGCACGTCGGAATCGGGGCCGGTGCTGTACCCCCGCCAGACCAGCCGCCCGGTCAACGCGTCGTACGCAGTCAGATAACCGCGCACACCGTACTCGGCTCCCGAGACGCCGGCGATGACCAGGTCCTGTACGACCAGCGGCGCCGCCGCCAGCGTCGCACCGAGCTTGGGGTCCGCGTTTCTCACCCGCCAGATCTCCCGGCCGGTGGCGGCGTCGAGTGCGGCCAGCTCCCCGCTCAGGAGGGGCACGTAGATCTTGCCGCTGGAATGCCAGGCGAGACCTCGGCTTCCGACGTCACAGCATCCGGTGGGCATCGGGGGAATCCGCGGCGGCTCACCGGGCACTCCCTTCGGCGCGGGACCGGGCAACGGGGCGAGGTAGCTCCACTTGATCGGGGCTCCGGGCAGCGAAAGATCCAGCGCGTAGACCGCGTTGGGATAGGGAGTATGGACGAACATCAGGGAGCCCACGACCAGCGGATTGCCCTCGTGGCCTCGGAGCGCACCGGTCGAGAAGGTCCATGCCGGCCGGAGCTGGGCCACGTTCGCCGTGGTGATCTGGTCCAGCGGGCTATAACGGGTGAGCGCGTTGTCTCGTCCGGCCGACTGCCAGTCCCCCGGCGGCGGACCCGAGGGGGCTGCCGGCGCGGGCCGCCGCTGGGCCATCAGCGGAACGGTGAGAAGAACACAGGCCAGGGCGGCCTTGCCGCCCAGGCATCCCGCCGATCGTCCCACGGAACTCACGGCTGTGATGACCCTCCGACCGGACGAGGGGCGGGCAGGGTGTCGGGCCGGAAGTACCCCCGCTCATACGCCGAGCGCGGATTCCAGAGCACCCACGACTGGATGCCCAGGTCGGTGAGGGCCCGGACCTGTTCGCGCACCTGAAAGGAAGTGTAGCGCGGCGGCCCCAGTGTGAAGGCCTGGAGATAGGGCCGGATCTCGGCGATTCGTCTGGGAGCCAGGGCCTTGTTCCGGCGGAGCCCGTCCTCGATAGCTCGCTTCACCATGGTGTAAGGTGACGCATTGGGCCGCGCGACCCCGTACACGCCGCGTCGGTAGTGACTCGGATACACCATCGGAAGCACCACGTCGGCACTGGACACCAGGTCTTCCCAGTACTGGCCGATTCCCATGTCGTCTTCGGCGGTGGTCGTGAGCCCGAAGACATCGATGGTAAACGGCACCTTGAGCGCCCGGGTGCGCGCGGCCAGCAGGGCCAGGTTCCGGGTGATTCCTTCCCGGGCGGATTCGATGCCCCGCCGGGCCGGAAAGACCGCCTTGGCCATCCGCTCTCTCGACTCGTCGGGGAACCGGACGTAGTCGTATTGAATCTCCTCGAAGCCGATGCTCACCGCCTCGGCGGCGAGGGCGGCGGCGTAGACCCAGACCGAATCGTTGAAGGCGTCCACCCACTTGGTGCCCTTCCGGTCGGTCCACGCCCCACCGGATCCGTTCTGGATGGCCCAAGCCGCCTTGTGCGCGGCGAGCAGGGGGTCCTTGGCCACGACAATCCGGGCAATCGGGCGAATCCCCTTGGCCTTGAGCAGCGCCACGCGCTCCCGGGCGTCACGGGCCCGGAGCTGCCCATTGGCGCCGATTTCCAGGGCCACCGGTACCGCGGACCGGAAGGTCAGGTACCCCGTATCGTCCTTCACGTCGATGACGAGGGCGTTGACCTCGGTTGTTTCGGCCAGGTGCGCCAACTGGTAGAACTTCTTGGTCCCGAAGGTCCAGGCGTTGACGTATATCGCCCGGACCGGGGTGGTTTCCGGGACGGTAATCGTGGCGACGAGCAGTAGGGCGTTCAGCATAGTTTCATCTTAATTGGGTCCCTTGCCATCGTCGGGCTCCGGAAGCAGGATTCTCCCGACTGGTTGCACACACTAACCCGGTGAATCGATGCAGATCAGCATTCAGTACTGCGTGGTTTGAAACTATGAGCGTCGCGCCGCCGGTCTGGCGGCGGAGCTCGAGCAGGAATTCAGGGACGCAAGAATCACGCTGATCCCGGCCTCGGGGGGGGTATTCGAGGTTACGGTGGACGGTACGGCGGTCTTTTCCAAGAAACAGCTGGGCCGGCATGCCAATCCGGGCGAGGTCGTCAGCCTGATCCGGGCCCTCCGGACCTAAAAAGGATCGAATGAAGATCGCAATTTCGACCGGCGGCGGCGACGCGCCGGGACTCAATGCCGTCATTCGCGCGGTAGTGCTGTCGGCGCATCAACGGGGCTGGGAGACCTACGGCATCAGCCGAGGGTATGACGGTCTGTTCCCCCCCGAGGATCGCTACCGCAAAGACAATCGTCCCATCCCGATGATTCCGGGCGAGCCCGACCTGGGGCTGATACCTCTGGGGCCGCGCGAAGTGCGGGGCATTACCCATCTGGGCGGCACCATCCTGGGTACCACCAACTACGGCAATCCCTTTGAGTGGCCCCGGCTCCAGCCGGACGGGATCATCGCCGAGGAAGACCGGTCCGACGAGCTCATCGCGGCGTTCCGGGCTCACGGCTTCAATGCGCTGGTGGCCATCGGCGGCGACGGCAGCCTCGGGATCGCCCATCGGTTGTTCGAGAAGGGCATCCCGGTGGTCGGCGTCCCCAAGACCATCGACAACGACGTGGCGGGCACCGAATCAACGTTCGGATTCGACACGGCCGTAAGCACCGCGACCGACGCGCTGGACAAGATTCACACCACGGCCGAGAGCCACGATCGGGTGTTCGTGGTGGAGCTGATGGGACGCTATGCCGGCTGGATCGCGCTGCACAGCGGATTGTCGGGCAGCGCGGATGTCATCCTGATACCCGAAATCCCCTTCCACATCGACAAGGTGTGCCAGAAGATCATCGAACGGGAGCAGCGGGGTCGCCGATTCTCGATCGTCGTGGCGGCCGAAGGCGCGCGGCCGGCCGGAGGACAGATCGTGTTGCGCCAGCGGGCCGGCGGCGGTCGAGCCGAGCGGCTGGGGGGCATCGGGGAGGAAGTCGCGAAGGCCGTTGGGGAACGGACCGGTAAGGAAACCCGGTGCCTGGTGCTCGGGCACCTGCAGCGGGGCGGCTCTCCGACCACCTTCGATCGACTCCTGGCGCTGCGATTCGGTTCGGGCGCGGTGCGCGCCATCGCCGCGGGTGATTTCGGCTCCTGCGTCGTGTACACGCCGCCCACCGTGAGCCGAGTGCCCCTGATCCAGATCATCGGGCAGCCGAAGCTGGTCCCGCTGGACAGCGGAATCATCATGACCGCTCGCAATCTGGGGATCAGCCTGGGAGACTAGACGCTCAGACGCTCAGACGCTCAGACGCTAAGAGGCTAGGAGGGGTCATGCCGGAAAAGGAACAGGCGCTTGCTCCATCCGAGATCCAGGCGCGGCTCAAGGCGCTACCGGCCTGGGCCTTCGAAAACGGGGCGATTCGGCGCACCTACAAGACTGACGGCTGGCGCGGGTCTATGCTGGTGGCGAACGCCATCGGGTTCATCTGCGAGGCGGCGGATCACCACGCGGACCTGACCGTCACCTGGCCTTGCGTAGGCGTCGCGCTCTCCACCCACAGCGCGGGTGGAATTACGACCAAGGACTTCGAGGTAGCGGCACTGATCGAGAAGCAGGTCACCTGGCAGCCCGGACGGGATTCTAGCCTGGTGGGACCCAAGAAGCCGTTGGTCAGCTAGCAACGAACAGCGAGCAGGAAGGAGGGCTACTCGCTCATCCCCAGTCTGAAGTACCCCGCCTGACCCACGCTTTCCTCGACCTCCACCTCGATCGCATCCAGGTGCGGGAGGCCCTCCTCTCGGAGGTCGTCCCGCAGTCGACGCGCCAGGTATTCCGCGATCATTTCCGCCGTCGTATTGGTGATCGGAATCAGGGCGCAGTTGGACAGCGGAAATACAAAGCGAGGGGTTCCCTGGTACTCCACCAGCATCCGGTCGCCTTCGGTGGTCAGGACCAGTTTGGGATTCAGGGTGGGTAACAGCACCCGGTGATCCACCGCATGGACGTAGGGCCGGACAATCCGCTTGAGCACCGCAAAGTCCACCACGAAGGCGCACTCCGGGTCGACTCCCCCCTCTACCGTCAGCCCGACTCTGTAATTGTGGCCGTGGAGGGACTCGCACTGGTGACCCGCCAGCGTGATGAAGTGCGCCGACGAGAAGCCAAGGTACTCCTTGGAGACCGACACCTTGAATCCCTGTGACACCGAAGCCTTCCGCACGGGTGAAAGCCAAGGGGCCGAATATAGCCGGGCTGTCGGCCGGTGTCTCAACCGACCCTCCGGGTGTCCCGGCTTGAGGACACTCCCGGGCGGGCCCCGACGCGTTTGCGTTGCGGCATAAGAAGATACGAATTGGCACGGCGCTCGCTTCGGGGGTCAGGGCAGGAAGGCGCTGCATTCTTCGTGGAGGACATCGTGAACGCTCGAAATTCAGTACTCGGCCTCGGACTGCTGCTTCCGCTCTTTACCGCCATGCCCGCGCAGGCTCAACGGGTCAGCGCGGATATCATCATCGGCGGGGGCCCGATCGCCGGCCGGATCTCCATAGGTGGACGCCCTCGCCCGATTCGGGGGGTGGAGTGGGTGCGGTCGCGCGACTACCGCCGGGATGACTGGTGGCGCTCGTTCCAGCGGGGCAGCCGGCTGGTCGTGGTGTTCTGGGATCGGGACGACGACAGCTACTACTTCGACCGGTTCCGCCCTGGCCTCCTGGAAATCAGGCTCTTCGAGCGCGACGGCCGCTACTACCGGCTCGAGGACGACGGCTACGATTTCCCGGGGTACGGGTATGGGTACAGTCAGCCGCGCTATCAGGTGCCCCGGTATGACCAGCGGTACGAGCGGCCCCGGTATGACCCGCGCGATGACCGCCGCTTCAACAACAATCGGCGTGAAGACCGACGGGACGACCGGCGCGACAATCGCCGGGACGGTCGAGACGACCGGCGCGACAACCGGGATGGCAGGGACAACCGTCGGGACAACGGGCACGACAATGGCCGAGGTCACCACGGCAATCCGTAAGCACGAAAAGGGTGGGGCCGTCCTTCCTTTGAGCCTCTCTGGCTCCGCTTTCCCGGCCCCACCATGAGACCCACGGCTCCCCGCCTGGGTCGGACGGCCCCGCCAATTGACGGGGCCGTTCGTTTTTCGGGTTAGCTTTAGCCCACCCCATGCACCCGGCCCGCAACCACCATCTCCCCCTCGATCCGGTCGCCTACCGGAAAGCCAAACATCCCCGCGGCCGGATCATCGTCATCGCGCCCACCCGGGCGGCCTGCGAAACCATCGAGTTGGCGCTGGGCACCGAGATCGAGACCCTGCTCCAGCGGAAGCATGGCCCCTTGGTATGGGAGTGGGCGGCGGGCGGCAAAGCGTTCGGCATCGTGGCTGGCACCGGGACGGGAAAGACACTCGGCATCCGTCCCATTGCGCAGGCCATCCTCCAGGAGACCCTTCGCTACGGGGTCGTCAATCGTGAGCGGGAAGCCACACCGGAGACCCCGTCCTGGAACGTCGTCATCGTCACGACCGGCATCGCGCGGCGCTGGTTCCAGGACGATCTCATCAGCGATCGGGACACCCTGGTGGTGGACGAGATCCACCAGACCTCCGCCGAGCTGGAGCTCTGCCTGGCTTTGGGAAAGCGCACCGGCTGCCGGTTCATCTGGCTCTCCGCCACGGTCGACCCGACCTTTTACGCGAAGTACCTCAACAGCGCCGAGATCCTGGAAACCAGCGCCTTCGACCCGAAGCTCCGGGCCCAGGTGACCGTCGTGGCCAAGGACGTGGAAGAATTCCTCGACGATCGTTTCGTCCGGCACCTGATCAAGGAGCGTCGCGGCGTTGCGGTGTTCGTTCCCACCCGCGCCGAGGTCGAGCGGCTGGCCGCCGAGCTGGGTGATCAGTGGCCCAAGCTTTCGGCGGCGTTCTATCACGGCGGGGAACCGATCCGGGTGATCCGCCCGTTTCTCGAAGGTTCGGTACCGAAGCCGTTCCTCCTCGCGATGACCGCGGCAGGGCAGTCGGCGCTCAACATTCCCGGTCTCGACACGGTGGTGATCTACGACGCGCGATACGGGAACCGGGTGGATCGCGGTCGGAACGTCCTCCACCGCCTCTACCTCGGCGCCAACGAGATCCTGCAGATGGCGGGACGGGTGCATGGGCGGGTGCCTAACGGCGAAGTTACCATCCTCTCGGACCGGCAGCTCGACTTCGAATCCCTTCGCCCGACGCCGCCGGAATTCCAGCTGGCGGGAGACGCGGAACGCGTAGCGCTGACCTGCGCCGCGCTCGGGGTGGACGCGCGGGATCTCGACCTGCCGGTACCGCTCGACAAGGTGGCCTACCGCCGCGCGCTGGAGCTGCTGACGACTCGGGGGCTGGTGGCCCGCGGCCGCCTCACCGACTACGGCCGCGAAGTGGAGGCGATGCCGGTGGACCGGCCCTGGGCCGAGCTGCTGGTGAAGGCGGACGAGCGCGTGATCCCGATCGCGGCGGTGTGCTCCAACATCGACTCCCTGCACCGGATGACGCGGGAGGAGCGCGAGCTCCACGGCGCCCTGGTGCAGGGGAGCGATCACCTGACGGCCTACAATCTGTACGCCGAGGCGGTGAACCAGCACGGGTCCCTGGGAGAAGCCTATGGGCTGCCGCGTCACGTCTTCGAGGAGGCGCTGGCCGACTGGGGCCAGCGGCGCGGGGTGCTGGTCAAGGCGATCGAAGACGCCGCCATGGGCACCGCTTCGGTGTATCGCTCGCTCGAGCTGCCATTGCCGCGGACCCTGCCTTACGCCAATCGCGATCTGCGCCAGGCCTTCATCGAGCTGGTGGCGAAGGTGATGCCGTTCGACCTGGTCATCGACGAGCACACCGCCGACGGCCAGGAGGTTCGGGTGGCCAAGACCTCCGTGGCGGGTACCTGGGGGGCGGTGGCCGGCAACGTTCGATATTTTGCCGATCGGTTCGGCGTGCCACGAGCCTCGGTCGAGGGCACCACGATCTCCTATGAGCTGGTGCGACGCAACGCGACGCTGGGACCCCCGGAGATCACCGTTACCGGCACCCGGAAGCACCAGCAGCTCGCCGTGGCGCGAACGCTGGAGTACTTCGGCTTCCAGCTGGAAACCGGCATCGAGCCGCTGAGCGGACGGATCCCCGACGACCTGCTCGAACCCGCCCGCGCGGCGCTGATCGGCGCCCTGCTCGCCGGCGACACCGGCCATTCCGACCAGAACCGGATCCGCCGCGGGGCCACCATGCTGCTGGAATGGTGGCGCCGCTCCGGTGGCACATTGGATTCCGGGTCCGAATCGGCAATCCGGGCGGTGCTCAACACGCAGCTCGGCGGGGTGCGCTCCTGGAAAGAGTTTCTGGACACGCCGCTCTCCCTGGACCCGGAAGCACTGGTTCCGGAATCGGATCGGCGCCGCCTCGACGCCCTGCCGTCAATGGTACGGCTGCATGGCGATGCGGTGCCGCTGGAGTACGAAGTAGCGGGAGGTTCCGGCGTGGTTCGGCTCCGACTTCGGGAGGGACAGGCGAGGCGTCTCGCTCGGCATGACCTGCCGTCGCTCGACCGGCCACTCCGCTTCGGTGTGGTCCGGGGAGGGGAGCCGCTATTGCGCGCCGATTCGCTGGAGGAGCTGTCCGCCCTGCTCAAGCATTCCGCCGCCAAGGCGCATCCGCACCGCCACCGACACACCAACCCGCACCGAGGAGGACGCCGGCGATGACGGTCACGATGCCAGATCGAATTCCCCTGGAGGCGATCCGGCAGGCCCGGGAGCGAATCAAGGATTCGGCGATTCGCACCCCGCTGGTGCGGCTTCCCTACGAGGGGCCTCGCGATATCTGGCTCAAGCTGGAAACACTGCAGCCGGTCGGGTCATTCAAGATCCGGGGGGCCCGGAACGCGATCGGCATGATCGCTCCGGCCGAGCTCGCCAAGGGGATCTACACCGCGAGCGCGGGGAACATGGCGCTCGGGCTGGCCTGGTGCGCCAGGAGCCGGAACATCCCGTTCACCGCCATCGTGCCGGACCACGCGCCGGAGGCGAAGCTCGCGGCCCTCGACCGGCTGGGAGCGCGGATCGTGCCGGTGCCGTTCGTCCGGTGGTGGAGGGTCCTGCTGGAGCGGAGCTATGAAAAGATGGAAGGGCGCTTCATTCATCCGGTGTCCGACCTTGCGGTCATGGCGGGCAACGCGACGATCGGCGCCGAGATCATCGAGGACCTTCCCAACGTCGAGAAAGTGCTGGTGCCGTTCGGCGGCGGAGGGCTGGTCTCGGGGATCGCGAGCGCGCTCAAGTACCTCGGCCCGGGTGCGCGGGTGATCGCGTGCGAAGTGGAGACCGCGGCTCCGCTCAGCGCCTCGATGAAGGCGGGATCGCCCCAGCAGATCTCCTATCAGCCCAGCTTCGTGGATGGAATCGGTGCGTCAGGCCTGCTGCCCGAGATGTGGCCCATGGTGAAGGGCCTGATCGAGGGCGTGACCGTGGTCTCGCTGGAGGAGACGGCCGACGCCATCCGGACCCTGGTGCAGCGGATGCATGTCGTCGCCGAGGGCGCCGGCGCCGTCTCCGTCGCGACGGCGCTGTCCGGCAAGGCGGGCGGCGGCACCATCTGCTGCATCGTTTCGGGCGGCAACATCGACCCGTTGCGCTTGGCCGCCATTCTCTCGAAGACACCCAACAGCCTCGGCCCGAAAAGCTGAATCAGGGGCGCGGCCGGGCCGGCTCGGGTCGGCCCGACGGCTTCCATGCCGCGCGGGGCCCATCCGCCAGGACGCGAACGGCGCGCACCGCCGCATCGATCACGGCGGCCATGTGCGTAGCGTCGGCGCGCGAGGCTTCGTCGGTGGCCTGGTGGTAGTCGCCGTGGAGATTGAAGCTGGATAGGGTGTGGGCCACCACGCCCCGCTGGGCCAGGGCGTAGTTGTCGCTCCGCTGGAAAAACTGCTGGTCGGGCCGCGGGTCCGGCACCAGCGGAATCCCCGCCGAGGCGAGCATGTCCCCCATCGTGGACTTGTCGTAGCCGGTCAGCCAGGCCCTTCCCGGTCCGCCGGCGAGGGAATCGGGTCTCCCGATCATCTCGATTTCCAGGTTGGCCACCAGCCCGGCGAGCGGGAGCGCCGGATGCTCGACGTACCACCGCGCGCCAAGGAGGCCGAGCTCCTCACCGGTCATCGCCGCGAACAGGACGGTCCGGCGGGGACGCGCCCCGCCCCGCAACGCCTGGGCGATCTTGAGGGTGGCCACCACGCCCGAGGCGTCGTCATCGGCGCCATTGCAGATGGTGTCCGCGCCGACGGCGTGACACCGGTTTCCGGGATCTCCCACTGCCCCGATGTGATCGTAGTGGGCGTCGACCAGGATGTGCTCCCGGGCCAGCGAGGCGTCGCTGCCCGGAAGGCGGCCGATCACGTTGACGGCCCAGACCCGCCGATCCGGCGGAATGGTGTCGAGCGCGGCCCAGCCGGGCGCGACCCGCACGCGGACCCGCCCGGCGGTATCGGTGACGCGATAGAGCGCCACGCGCTGGAAGTAGCCGCTGTCGCCGGCGGGCTCGAGGCCCATGCGCCGCATCTCCCGCGCGATCATCTCGGCCGCCTTGCGCGCCCCCGGGGCGCCGGTCAGTCGGCCGCGCAGGGAATCATCCGACAAGCTGCGGAGCAGCGTCATCACTTCGGCGGGGGTGACCTTCGGCGTCGCCAGCGGGGTGGCCACGGTCGTGGGCGTGCCGCCGCCGGAACAGGCGGCGAGGATCAGGAGCGCGAGGAGTCGTGAATTCAAGAGGCTAAGAGGCTAAGAGGCTAAGAGGCTAAGAGGCTAAGAGGCTAAGAGGCTAGGAGACTAAGGCGCAAGGCGCGATGGCGCAATGAGTGCCTCAGATCAGATAGGCTTGGATCATGACCCAGAGTCCCACCAGGGAGGCCAGGGCCACGCTGTGGAAGAACACGTAGCGGAGGATGGTTCCTTCCTGCCCCTCGTAATGGGTTACCGTGCCGGCCACGACGATGCTCTGCGCGTCGATCATTTTTCCCATCACGCCGCCGGAGGAATTGGCCGCGGCCATGAGCACCGGGTCGAGGCCAAGCTGCCGCGCCGTGATGGTCTGCAGGCTTCCGAACAACACATTGGACGAGGTATCCGACCCGGTCAGCGCCACGCCCAGCCATCCCAGCATGGTGCCGAAGAAGGGATAGAGAAGCCCGGTGTGGGCGAAGGCCAGCCCCAGGATGGCGTCCTCGCCGCTGTAGCGGGTTAGGTACCCCAGCGCCAGCATCAGCGAGATGGTGACCAGCGACGCGCGGGCCCGGCGGAACGCGGACCACCACGTCATCGCGAGCTCCCGGATCCCGTAGCGCAGCAACAGCGCGGTCACCAGCGCGGTGAGCAGGATCGCGGTGCCGGTGGCCGACAACCAGTTGAGCGTCAAGACGGCCGGCTCGGGAGTGAGCGCCGCCACGACCGGGGGCGCGCGCTCCACCTGGTTGTGCAGCCCCACCACCTGGACCTTGGGAGCCGAGAGGCCATTGAGCGCGGCCTTGACCTGTGGCGTGCCCCACGCGAAGACGAGGATGGTGAGGATGATCCATGGCGCCCAGGCGAGGGATCGCTTCGGCGGCTCCGCCGCCTCGCGATGACTGACATTTGGAGCCGCCGCATCGCGATGACTGAGATTGGGAACTCCCGCCTGGGTCCGAGTGGCGTTCGGACCCGGCTCGGAATGATCCGTGCCCGCAAGGGTCATCGCCCGGTGCGCCGGAGCGGGGGCCGGCTTCCAGAGCTTCAGGAACGCGACGAGACAGGCCATCGAGCAGGCCGCGGCCACGATGTCGACCAGCCAGGGCCCGTGCAAGGTCGCCACCAGGAACTGCGGCACGGCGAAGGCCACACCCGCCACCAGCGCGGCCGGCCAGACCTCCAGCATGCCGCCCCATCCGGCGTAGGCCCACATCAGCCAGAAGGGAACGATCACCGAGAATACCGGGAGCTGGTGGCCCACCTGCGCCGAGAGGGCACGGAGATCGAGCCCGGTGACGCCCTGCAGCGCGATGATCGGGGTGCCCAGGGCGCCGAACGCCACCGGCGCGGTGTTCGCGATGAGCGAGAGCCCCGAGGCTTCGAGCGGCTTGAAGCCGAGGGCGATCAGGATTCCGCCGGTGACGGCCACCGGCGTACCGAACCCGGCCGCCCCCTCCATGAACGCGCCGAAGCAAAAGGCCACCAGCAGCAGTTGCAGCCGGCGATCGTCGGTGACACCGGACACGCCGCGGCGGAGCGCGTCCAGCAGCCCGCGGCGCTCCACGATCTGATAGAGAAAGACGACGTTGAGAACGATCCATCCGATCGGGAGCAGGCCGTAGGCGGCGCCCAGGGCGGCGCCGGCCAGCGCCATGCGGGCCGGCATGCCGATGACCAGGATGGCCACGGCGACCGCGGTGGCCAGTCCGATCAGGGCCGCGACCGGGGCCCGCAAGCGGAGCCAGGCGAGCGAGCCGAGCAGCGCCACGATGGGCAGCGCGGCGACCACGGTGGACCATACCGGCGAGCCCAGCGGATCGTAGCGCTGGGCCCAGCTCACGCGAGGAGATCCCGGGTGATGTCCGCGAGGCGGGGAGCGCCCGCGAGGGCCATCGCGAGATCCAGCTCCGCGATCAGAAGCTCGAGCACCCGGCGCGCGCCGGCCTCACCGTCCACCGCGAGGCCCCAGAGGACCGGCCGGCCCACCATCACGGCGCGGGCGCCGAGCGCGAGGGCCTTGAGGATGTCGGTGCCGCGCCGGATGCCGCCGTCCATCATCACCACGGTGCGATTGCCCACCGCGGCAACCACCTCGGGCAGCGCCCGCAGGCTCGCGATGGCGGTGTCGAGCTGGCGGCCGCCGTGGTTGCTCACCACCAGGCCCGCGGCGCCGTGATCTACGGCGCGGCGGGCGTCGTCCCCGCGCACCAGCCCCTTCACCACCAGCGGCATGCGGGCCAGCTCGCTCAGCCACTCGAGATCCTTCCAGTGGAGCGTGGCGTCCCGCATCCCGTTGATGAAGCTGGTCAGCCCGGAGCCGTCCGCCTCGCCCTGGAGCGGCGCGCTGGCCGTGGGGGTGAAGTTGGCGACCCTGAGCTCCGGTGAGAGCCGGAACTCGTTCCGCTCGTCCCGCTCGCGCCGGCCGATCTCGGGAACGTCTACCGTGAGCACCAGGGCGTCGAAGCCGGCGGCGGCGACCCGGGCGACCAGGTCCCGGGTGATGCCCCGATCCCGGTGCACGTAGAGCTGGAACCAGAGCGGGCCCTTGGTGGCGGCGCGCACCTCCTCGAGCGACTGGGTCGCGAAGGTGCTCACCGTCATCGGAATCCCCAGCGAAGCGGCCGCGCGCGCGGTGGCCGCCTCGCCGTCGGCGTGAGCGAGCCGCTGGAAAGCCATGGGGGCCACCACCACGGGCGCGGTCACCGCCCGACCGAACAGGGTGGTGCCGAGCTCCCGCCGGCTCACGTCCACCAGCACCCGGTAGCGGATGGCCAGCTCCTCGAACGCGCCCCGGTTGGACCGGAGGGTGACCTCGTCGTTGGCGCCGCCGGCGTAGTAGTCGAAGGTCTGGGCGGAGAGGCGTTCCCGGGCGAGCAGCTCCACCTCGTGCAGGTTGAGGAAGGTCATCGGCCCGGCCCGATGACCGACGCGAGCACCAGCCGCATGAATTCGTTGATCTTGTCGGTGCTCATCCAGCGCACCACGACGACCATGTCGTGCTCCGGATCCATCCAGATGACGTTGCCGCCGGCGCCCAGCGCGAAAAACGAGTGCGGCGTAGCGGCAGGGTACTGCTTCTGATCGGTGTTGAGCCACCAGAGGAAGCCGTACACCGGGCGAATCGAAGCCGGGGTCGTGGCCAGGGTGACCCAGCGGTCGGAGAGCAGTTGCCGGTCCTTCCAGCGGCCGCGGCGCAGCAGCAGGTAGCCGAGGCGGGCGTGGTCCCGGGTGCTGGCCCAGACGCCGCCGCCCCAGTGGCCGCCTCCGCTGACCGACTCGATCTGGCGCCGCCCCTGCCGGACCATGGAGGTGCGGTAGCCATGCCATTCCCAGGTGGATGAAGCGCCGATGGGATCCATGATTTCCCGCTTGAGTACTTCCCGGAGCGGGCGCTTCCAGAGCCGGAGCAGCGAGAGGGCGAGGCGATTGACCCGCACGTCGTTGTATTCCCACACCGTGCCGGGCGCGCCGAGGGTTCGGTCGTAGCCGTTCCGGCGATCGGCGCGATCGGGCTTGTCCCAGAGGCTGCCCTCCCACTCGGAGGTCTGGTTGAGATGCATGCGCCAGGTGATCGGCGCGTTGTGGGCGGAGCCGTACCCGCCGTCGATGACGGTCTTGCCCACGGGCTGGTCGATATCCTCGATCATCCCGCGGTCCCAGGCCACTCCCGCCACGGTCGACAGATAGCTCTTGGCCACGCTGAAGGTCATGTCCACCCGGCGGGTGTCGCCCCATTCGGCGACGATGTAGCCGTGCCGGAGGACGATGCCGTTCTGGTGGCCGCGATCCTTGAAGGGACCGAGGATATCGGGATAGGGCTCCCGGGCGGTGTTGGTGCCGAGCTGCTCCTTCATGTCCATCGACCAGGCGATCTCGCTGGCTTGCGCGAACGCGACGGCGGCGGCGAGGCGGGCCGAATCAAATCCTTCCTGGGCCGGCCGCATGCGGCCCCAGGCATCTCCCGCCGGTGGGTAATAGGCCGAGACTGGAGTCGCGGAGCCGGGAGCGGCGGTGGTTGCCGAACCGCCGCAGGCGGCGGCCAAGACCACCAGCACCGGAAGCGCGGGTCGATGAAACAGCGGCATGGTTGATCCCGTCAGGTCGGCGTAACTTAGAAGTCAACCGGGGAATCTACAGCATGAACGGGACTCCGTCTCCCACCTTTCTGGCGCTTCAGGGCGCCCTCGCCGGGCGCTACGCGCTGGAGCGGGAGCTGGGGCGCGGCGGGATGGGCATCGTGTACCTGGCGCGCGATCTCAGCCTGGATCGTCCGGTCGCCATCAAGCTGCTGCCCCCGGCGCTGGCCGCCGTGCCGAGGCTTCGGGAGCGCTTCCTCCGGGAGGCCCGGACCGCCGCGCGGCTCTCCCATCCCAACATCGTCCCGATCCACTCGGTCGAAGAGCACGGTGAGTTCGTGCTGTTCGTGATGGGCTACATCGACGGAGAAACCCTGGCCGAGCGCATCGCGCGGCGAGGGCCGCTGGCCATCGAGCCGGCGACTCGCCTGCTCCAGGAGGTGGCCTGGGCGCTGGCCTACGCCCACCAGCACGGCGTGATCCACCGGGACATCAAGCCGGAGAACATCCTGCTGGAGCGGGCCGGGGGCCGGGCCCTGGTGAGCGACTTCGGCATCGCCCAAGTAGAAACGGCTGAGGCCCGCACGGGCTCCGGTGAGGTGGTTGGCACGGTCCGCTACATGAGTCCGGAGCAACAGGCCGGCCGCCCGGTGGATCGGCGCAGCGACGTCTACTCGCTCGGCGTAACCGCGCGGCGCGCCCTCGAGGGCCGCAACGACCTGCCGCCCCGGCTGCTGGCGATCGTGGAGAAATGCACCGCTCCGGCGCCGGACGATCGCTTCCCCGACGCCGAGACTCTGGCCGGGACACTGGGCGGGATGCTGACCCATCGAAGCGCGGTACCGGAACAGGTGGCGCGGTTCGTGGACGCGCTCAAGACCCTCCGGCTCGAGGTGTCCAGCTACCTCGCCATCGTGCTAGTGCTGGGCGCGGAGTCGCTCGCCTTGAGGAACTGGCAGGGAGTCCTGTTCCTGAACATCCTGGTCTACGCGGTGTTCGTCATGGTGGGGCTGTTCGCGCTGCGCGGGAGCCAGCTGATGGCCCGGGGCCGGAAGCTGCTGGGCGAGGGGTACACCATGGCGGACGTGCGGGCGGCGCTGCTGCGGCCCGAGGAGGCGCCCGATGAGGCGGACGAGGAGCCGGTCAAGGTGATCGTCAAGATCGGCGGCGTCCGCCGTACCGTCGCCTGGGCCGCGCGGATCGCGGTCTCCGGCCTCCTGCTCTGGGCCTGGGTCGCCGAGCTGGTCTGGTGGTCCGGCAGCGAGCGCGGCCCCCTGCTCGACGGCCTTCTTTTCGCGGCGTTCACCCTCTTCCCGATCGTGCTGGTGCGAGGCGTGCTTACGCGGGTGATGCGGCCCGGCAGGAAGGGGTGGTGGTCCCGTTTCTGGTGGAGAGTCCTGGAGAAGAAGCTGCTCTGGATGGCCGGGGCGCGCGGCAAGGAAGGCCGCCGTATGGTCGGCAACGAACCGACCGAGATGGCGCTCGCCGCCGGGGCCAACGAGCTGTTCGAGGCGATGCCGCGGGCCATGCAGGACCGGTTCTCCGAGGTGCCGCGGGTGCTGGAACGGCTGGAGGCGCAGGCCGCGCGCCTGCGCGGGTCCGGCGCGGACCTGGACGGCGAGCGGCTGGCCTCCACCCTCGCCGCGATGGAGCATCTCCGGCTCGACCTGCTCCGGCTCAAGGTCGGCGCCGGCAGCCCGAACGATCTCACGTCCGATCTCGAGGCGGCGCGGCAGCTCGGCCAGCGGATCGACGGGTTGCTCGATGCCTTTCGCGAAGTGGAGGCGGGCTTGCGCACGCCGACACCGGTCACCTGAAGGTTTAGGCGGCCCGAACCCGCCGAGTCCCCTCCGCAGTATCTTTCATCCGCGACTATGGGCCCCTACGGATTCTGCCTGGCACTCGGTGTCACCGGCCTGACGTTCATGGCCTTGTTCGGTCTCGGGCATCATGGCGCCGGCGGACACGGGCATGCGGGCCACGTCGGTCACGCCGGGCATGGCGGGCACGCCGGTCACGCCGGTCACGCCGGGCACAGCGGGCACGCGCACGAGTTCAGTGGAGCAGCCCGCGTCGCCAGCCTTCTCTCCCCGAGACTCCTGTTCACCTTCCTGGTTGGTGTGGGTGCGACCGGTCTGCTGGCCCGCCCGTTTCTCTTCGAGCCGCTGCTCCTGGCCGCCGCCCTGGGCGGAGGGGTGGTCTTCGAGAAGTTCATCGTGGGGCCGATCTGGAAGTTTCTGTTCCGGTTCGAGTCGCGGCCCGCGACCATGCTCGAGAGCATGGTGATGGAGGAGGCCCAGGCCATGATGGATTTTGACGCCCAGGGCCAGGGGCTGATCAAGCTCGAGCTCGACGGGCAGGTCGTTCAGCTCCTTGGCACGCTCTCGCCGGAGGAGATGTCCCAGGCGCGGCGGATCCGCCGGGGCGATCTGCTCCGGATCGAGGATTTCGACGCCGCGCACAACCGCTGTACCGTCTCGTTTGCGGGCCAGGGCCCGCCGGAGGCACTTCCATGAGTCAGTGGCTGGTCATCGGGGGAATCGCGGCAGGCGTCGTCTTGCTTACGCCGATCCTCGTGTCGGTGTTTCTCCGGGATGTCCAGGCGGGCACCATCCGGCTGGTGAGCTGGCTGCAGGGCTCCACCGTGATCTACCGGGGCCCCGGCAAGTCCAAGGAGCTGCCACTGTTCACCACCGGCACCACGATCTCCAGCAAGGTGATCAACGTGGACCTGGACATCACCGACCAGACCGCGGACATGGACGAGAACGGCACCCCGCGGCCGATCAAGATCCGGGTGCTGGCCAGCGCCATCGTGTCGGTGGGCGACACCGATACCATGATCAAGACGGCGGCCAACCGGTACTTCGCCAAGCCGGAATCCGACCAGCTCAACACCATCACCGACCTGCTGTCGAGCTCGGGGCGCCGCGCCATCAACCTGCTGACCCAGGACCAGCTCTTCTCCGCCAAGACGGCACCGCGGGTCAAGGTGACGCTGCCCGCCACAATGACCAGCGAGGGCACCGAGCTGTCGATCGCCGAGAGCGAGGAAGACGATCCGCTGGCCATCATCATCCGGAAGGCGTGCTCCCGCGAACTGACCGACCTGGGCCTGGTGTTCAACTCGCTCAACATCAAGGTGGTGCAGTCGGAAGTCGCGGAGGCTCGGCGGCGTCAGTCGGCGGCGGAGGCCCAGGCCAATGCCGACATCGCCACGGCGCAGCAGGGACGCCGAGCCAAGGAGGCGCAGCTCGCCGCGGAGCGGGCGATCTCGGACGCCAACCGCGAGCTGGAGCAGACCAAGGCGTCGAACGCGGCGCTGGTGGCCCAGGCGGAGGCCAAGCGGCAGGAGGCGGTGGGCCTGCAGCGGATCGCGGAGCTGGACGCGACCCAGATCGCGCAGGCTCGGGCGGACGCGGAACGGGTCCGGATCGAGGCCAGTGCCCGGGCTGACGCGGAGGCAATCCGGATCACCACCGTCGCCGATGCGACGGCGCAGAGCATCCGGAAGGTGAACGAGGCGATTCGCGAAGGGGGAGAGAACTACTTCAAGTACCGCCAGATCGAGATGATCCCCGACATCGCGCCGGTGATCGCGGATGCGCTGGCCAAGGCGCGGCTGGTCACGATTTCCGGGAACGAGGGGGGCGGCGCCGCCAACTCGGCGACGAACAACATCGTGTCGGTGATTCAGACGGTGCTGGCGGCCCAACTCATTTCGAAGTCCGGCATCGGAGAAGAAGAGAAAAAGTAGGGAGGAGGGAGGAGCGAGGAGGAACTCCTCCCTCCTCTCGACTACTTCGCCAGATACCCCGCGGCGGCGATCTCCCCCACCGCCTGCCCCACGATCTTCCCCACGTCGGCCCCGCGCTTCACGAACACGTTGTTGACATAGACGGCAAAGGCAAAGTGGTGGCCGTCCAGCCGGGTGAAATACCCGGCCAGTCCCTTGGCGGTGACCATCTGACCCCGGTTGAGCAGGTCGTCCTCGCCGAAGGTGCCGGTCTTCCCGTGGACCAGGCCCGCGGCCTTCGAGTCGACCTGGATCTTCGCCAGGGTGCCGTCCTTGCCGAGCACCGGCAGCGCCGCGAAGAACGCCGGATAGCTCTTCTGCTGCGCCATGTAGGCCAGGTACGCCACGATGAAGTCGGGGGTGTAGTGCGCGTTGGCCCCGGCGCCGTCGCCCTGGGAGGCGCTGTTCACGTCGAGCCCCGCCTTCATCAGCCACTCGCGCTCCAGATCGAACCCGGCCTGGGGCGCGGCCTTCTTGCCGATCACCGCGCCGACGATCCGCGGCATCATGCTGGCGTGGAGATTCTGGCTCACCTTGAGGGTGACCCGGGCCGCTTCGCTGAGCGGAAGCGAGACGTGCTCGGCGACTACCGATTGGCCGGTGTAGGCGGCCGAGAGGGCGCTGAAATCCACGATCTCGCCAGCCTGCCGCGGGGCCGCCACGATGCCGCGCTCGTGCAGGGCCTCGGTGAACACGAATTCGGCAAAGCGCACCGGGTCGGGCACCGCGTAGGGCACCACCCGGGTCCCGGCCCCGGCCTCGATGGTGCCCACCGCCGTGACGGTGTGGCTGCCGTCGGGGTTGGTTACGTCGCTGGTGAAATCGCCGGAGCCGGCCGAGTCCTTCGGAATGGTGGTGGCACGCGCGGTGAGCCGCAGGTAGGCGGTGGCCGGCGAGACGGAAACGGTGGCGGGGTCCCCGGGCTTGCTCCCCGGCGTCACCAGGAGGTCGATCACGTTGTCGTTGACCGCGATCGGCGAGATCACCACGCCGGTACCGCCCTCGCGGTCGCCGCCCTGGAACAGCGAGGCGTCAACCAAGACCCGGCCGCTCACTCGCTTGACGCCCTTGGCGGCCACCTGGCCGGCCAGCTCGCGGATCACGGCCAGCGGATCGCCCTCCACCGCCTCGCCGGCGTAGGAGTGATCTTCGTCCTTGAAGGCCAGGGTGCCGTTGTTCCGGGCTCGGCCCGAGAGGTTGGGATCTCCGCTTGCGACCAGCACCAGGTCTCCCGCGAGGGTTCCATCGTCCCCAATCGGCCCGGTGCGATAGACCCGGGTATGGAAACGGTAGTCGGGGCCGAGCAGCTCGAGCGCCGTGCCCACCGAGAGCAGCTTGGTGGTCGACGCCGGGGTGAAGAACTTGTCTCCGTTCAGACGGTAGACCGGTTTCTTCGCGTCGAGATCGTAGAACTCGACGCCGAAGAATGCGTGGCCGAACTCGGGCCGGGCCATCACCGCAGCTACGCGCGCGTTCAGGCTCTGCGCACGGAGCAGGGAGGCGGGAGGAGGGAGGAAAACCACGAGCAGCGACAAGGTGATTGCCGCGAGGGGGCGCAAGCGCATAGGGAACCTCAGGCTTCGGTTGGCTTGCCCTTGAACAGGCCGAGCAGCTTGACCAGCGGGTCGAAGGCGCGATCGACCACCCGCTCCTTGAGCGGGATGATCGCGTTATCGGTGATGTGGATGCTCTCGGGGCAGACCGTGGTGCAGCACTTGGTGATGTTGCAGTAGCCGATCCCGTGGGCCCTGCGGAGCTCGTCGGTACGGTCCAGGGTATCGAGCGGGTGCATCTCGAGGCTGGCCGCGTGCACCAGGAACCGGGGCCCGATGAACTCTTCGTGCAGGTGGTGATCCCGGAGGACGTGGCAGACGTCCTGGCAGAGGAAGCACTCGATGCACTTCCGGAATTCCTGTACCCGGTCCACGTCTTCCTGCTGCATTCGCCAGGTACCGTCCGGCGCGTCCGGCTTGCGCGGGGTGAAGGGCCGGATCTTCGGCTTGACCCGGAAGTTCCAGCTCACGTCGGTGACCAGGTCCTTGTGGTGCGGGAACGCCCGCATCGGCTCCACGGTCACCGGCTTCGACAGGTCCAGCTCGTTGAGCCGGGTCATGCACATCAGCTTCGGCATCCCGTTGACTTCGGCCGAGCACGAGCCGCACCGGCCCGCCTTGCAATTC